>NZ_JBHUYK010000001.1:0-656642 GCF_042668615.1 Nocardia sp. NPDC057272
TCGTTGATGCGACCGGCGGCGAGCCTGTTATCGGGTAGCCCGATCCCGGCAAGTTACCCATGTTCTGGCGAAATCACGGGTTGCGATTCGCGGGCGGGGCGGACTGCCCTGCTGTCAGACGAGCGCGGGTTGTGTTGTCGACGTCGACGACTCGTCGTCGCGGCCGGTTCGGGAGGGAATCAGGGCCGTGGCCACGAGGCCGAGCAGGACGAAGCCCGCGGCCAGATAGGCGCCGAGGTTGACGCCGGCGGTCATGGCGGATCGACCGGCGGTGGCTACTTCCTGCGTATCCGGCTGGGTGGCAAAGCCTTCGATCGCCGCGCCCGCGCTGCCGGTGATGGCGTGCGCGTATTGCTGGGCTTGCGCCGGAGGCGTACCGACCGAGGTGAGGTCGTCTTCGACATTCGAGCTCAGCGTGGTGAAGAAGATCGTCGTGAGCAGTGCGATGCCGAGGGCGGAACCCAGTTGGCGGAAGGCGCTCTGGATGCCGGATGCCTGGCCGTTGTCGGCTTCGGGAATGTCGGCGAGGACGACGTTGGTCACTTGAGCCGTAGCGAAACCGACACCGATGCCGTACACACACAGGACCAGCGCGATCGACCACCACGAGCTGTCGGTGGCGGCGAAGAAGCCCAGTGCGGCCAGGCCGACGACCTCCAGCCCCAGACCGAGGCGGACCATGTTCAGCGGCGAGGCCTTCCCTGCCATCCCGAAGCTGGCACCACTGGCGATGAAGCTGCCGATGGCGATCGGCACCAGGGCCAGACCGGACTGCAGGGCGCTGTAACCGAGGGTGAACTGCAGCCACAGCGGGAGCACAGCGACGATGCCGAACTCACCGAGGCCGATGATCAGCGTCGCGATATTGCCGTTGCGGAACGAGGCGAGCGAGAACAGGCTCAGGTCCATCAGCGCCTTGTCGGCATTGCCGCCGCGGCGCAACAGCACCTGCCGGATGACGAACCCGCCCAGCGCCAGCACACTCAGCACGAGCGCGACCAGCACCGGCGAAGGTCCGCTCGCCCAGGTGAAGCCGGCGATCCCCATCGGATGGACGGTGGTGATCCAGCCGTAGGTGCGGCCCTCGACCAACCCGAAGGCCAGCAGCCCGAGGCCGAGCACCGACAGGATCGAGCCGAGCACATCGAGTCGACCGGCGACCTTCGGCGACGGCGCGATGCACGCCAGCACACCGACCACGATCAGCACAGCCAGGGGCACATTGATGCCGAACGCCCAGCGCCACGACACATGCTCGGCCAGCCAGCCACCGAGCAGCGGGCCGAGCGCGGCGGCCGCACCGATCGTGGAACCCCATACCGCGAAGGCCTGACCACGGGCTTTGCCGGTGAAGGTGGCGTTGAGCAGGGCGAGCGAGGTCGGCAGGATCATCGCCGCGCCCGCGCCCTGCAGGAATCGGGCGATGACGAGCAGTCCGCCGTCCGGTGCCAGCCCGGCCAGGATGCTGGTCGCGCCGAACACCACGACACCGGCGACGAACACCCGGCGTGCCCCCACCATGTCGGCGAGGCGGCCGACTACCAGCAGCAGGGCCGCGAAGACGATCGCGTAGGACTCCTGAATCCATTGCGCCTCGGTGGAACCCGTGTCCAGGTCTTCGATGATCGACGGGATGATCACGTTCACGATCGTGGTGTCGACCACGATCAGCGCCACGCCGAGGGCGATGGCGATCAAGCCGAGCCATCGGCGGATGGACGACTCTTGACTCATCGCACACACTCCTATTTCCATGGTGGAATATTTCCATGGTCAAAGTAGATTGTGGGCAATAGGATGTCAAACGATGCGAAAGGAACCTATGAGCCAGTCGGACGCTCGCGCCCAGTACGAACGAATCCACGAGGGCATGCGGGCCTACGGCGCGAGTTACCGGGAACTCGCCCGCCGATTCGCGACCTGGCTCGGGTTGCACTCGACCGATGCCGAGGCCCTGATCGAGATCCTCACCGCAGAGGAACGCGGGACCACACTGTCACCGGCACGCCTCAGCGAACGGATCTCGTTGTCCAACAGCGCCACCACCGCGCTGCTGAACCGGCTGGAACAAGCCGGTCATATCGTGCGCAGCCGAGAACACGACGACCGTCGCGTGATCACACTGCGCAGCACACCCCGCATCCACACCCTCGCCAACGACTTCTTCGGCCCGCTCGGCACGAAGGTGGAGGACACGGTGATGGGGAAATACTCCCCCGAGGAGCTGCGACGATTCGAGTCGTTCCTGGCCGACGTGCACGCCACCATGACCGCCCACCTGACTGAACCCGCACCATCGCGACCACTGATGTCGTGAGAACATCGGTAACTCACCGGGTACCGGCTCACCGAGTTGCCGCGCGACCGCCCGCCGCGTCATCGACGCACCGCGCCCCTAGGTCTGGCTCAAAGACGCGGAGAGGCGGATCAGAAGGGGCCGATGCCCTTCAAGGGATTGCCGCCGTGGAGGAACCAGAAGGTGAGGATGGCAGCGGCGACGGCCAGGACGACCACCGCGAAGGAACCGTAGGAGGGGCGGGTGGCCCAGCCTCGGGTGCGGTCGAAAGACCAGCGGCCGGGGCCGGTGAGGATGATCGCCAGAGCGGAACCGGCCAGGACGGAGTCGAGTTCGACGCCGGTGGGGGTGCCCGCGTTGTACTGGAAGCCGGGAACCATGCCCTGCTTCCACATCCACGCGTTCAGGATCGTGGCCAGGACGGCGCCCGCGGCGAGCGGGGTGGCCAGGCCGATCACCAGCAGGATGCCGCCGCCGAGTTCACCGGCGATCACCAGCGCGGTCGACAGTGACGGGTAGTCCCAGCCGCCGCTTTCCATCATGGTCTTGGTGCCGTCGAGGCCGGGGCCGTGGAACCAGCCGGTCAGCTTCTGCAGACCGTGGTAGATGAAGGTGTAGCCGACCACCAGGCGCAGCACGAACAGGCCGAGGTCGAGGGTGCCGCGGCGAGCCTCGCGGTTGCGGCGCTGCAAGCGGACGGTGCCCGCCGAGGCCGCCGACGCGGGCGGGATCGTCGCGTACCCGTAATCTTCGTCGCCGCCGCCACGACCGGTTTGCGCGGTACTCGCACCGGGAACCTCATCACCGGGGTCGAGACCGAGATCCTCGTCGGTACGGGGGATGTCCTTCGGATCCGGCTTACGCATCTGCGTCGTCGGCGAATCGAACGGGCTGGTCACCGGGCGACCCGCCGCCGACGCGCCCTGCCCGGCCGGTGCCGAACCTTCGGCCTTCGGAGTGTCATTCGACTTGTCGGTCACCGACTCACCTTATGACGTGCCGTCCCGGTGTGCCGCCCTTCCTCGCAACGGGCGTGTCAGCCCCGCTCGACTTCCGGTCGCGTCGGGGCAGCCGCATTCGGACGCGACGGGCGTGTCAGGCCCGCACCGCTGCCGGTAACGTCTGACCTATGAGTTCGGGAATCGCGGGCCGCGTGGCAGTCGGGGTGGCACTGAGCACCGTTTTGCTAGCCGGGTGCGCCCGTTTCGACGAGTCGGCGTCGAGTCCGTTCACCACCGAACCGCAACTGGGTGGGTCCGGCGCGGAACCGAAGAAGCCGCAGGAAGACCCCTCGCAGCCGCCGCGACCGACCGGACCGTGTATCGATCCCGATCCCAATGTCATCGCCACCTGCATGGAATCGGGGGCCGGGCTGATCGCGGTGGGCGAGGGCGCCTTCGTCGCGGAGCGAAAGACGGGGCGGATCCTGCAGGTGAAGCCGGTCGACGCGAGCACACCGCAGGAGACGCCGGTGGAGATCGCCAGCGTGCCCGTCGACGGGTCGGCCGACGGCGGCATCTCCGATATCGTGCTCTCCCCCACCTTCGGTGAGGACGGGCTGATGTACGCCTACATCACCACCGGCAGCGACAATCGGGTCGTGCGGCTGTCCAAGGGCGGGGCCGCCAAGCCGATCCTCACCGGAATCCCCAAGGGCGCCGACGGAAATCGCGGCGCACTGGAATGGTCCACGCCGACGCAGCTGATGATCCTCACCGGTGACGCCGGAAACCCCGGCGCCGCAGCCGATCCCGGCTCGCTCGGCGGCAAGCTGCTTCGCCTGGACTCCCCGTCGGCGGGCGCGAACAACCCACAGGTGGTGGCGTCGGGTATCGGTTCGGCCGGCGACATCTGCCGCGACGGCAAGGAAGGCATGTGGGTCACCGACCGCACCGCCGCCGAGGACCGGCTCCAGCACCTGAGCCCCGACGGCACCCTCAGCGTCTCCTGGACCTGGCCCGACCGTCCCGGCGTCGGCGGCTGCACGGCCACCGGTGACGGCGTCGGCATCGCGCTCAGCGAGGGCAAGGCGCTGGCCGCCGTCGCCGCGGACCCCAATACGTTCGCCGTCACCACCGCCCCCACCCTGATCGCGCAGGACAAGTACGGCAGGTTCCTCGGCGCCACCGCCAGCGCCGACGGCAGCATCTGGGTCACCACCACCAACAAGACCGACGGCGAGCCGGGTGAATTCGACGACCGCGTCGTGCGCATCCCGCCCCCGCAGGGTGGAGCCGGCGGCCCGGACTAGGAGATGAAGCGGCCGCCCGTACTGCGAAAGCAGTGCGGGCGGCCGCTTCGCATCCTCAGCTACAGGCGGCGATGACCAGATCGCGTACGCGGGCGGCGTCGGCCTGGCCGCGCGTGGCCTTCATGACGTCGCCGACGATCTTGCCCGCGGCCTGCACCTTGCCGGAGCGGATCTTCTCGGCGATGTCGGGGTTGGCGGCGAGGGCCTTCTCGACCTCGGCCTGCAGGGCAGAATCGTCGCTGACCATGCCGAGGCCCTTGGCCTCGACGATGGCGGCGGGCTCGCCCTCACCGGCGAGGACGAAGTCGACGACCTGCTTGGCGACCTTGTTGTTGACGGTCTTGGTTTCCACCAGTGCGATCACCGCGGCGACCTGGGCGGGGGTGATGGGCAGGTCGGCGAGGGCGATGTCGCGTTCCTTGGCCTTCTCGGTCAGGTAGGCGACCCACCAGGAGCGCGCCTCGTTGGCGGGGGCGCCCGCGTCGACAGTGGCGATGATGAGGTCGAGGGCGCCCGCGTTGACGAGGTCGCGCATGACCTCGTCGGACAGGCCCCAGTCGGCCTGGATCCGGGCACGCACCAGCCACGGGTATTCGGGGATGGTGGCGCGCAGCTCCTCGACCCATTCGGCGGCCGGGGCGACAGGCTCGAGATCGGGCTCGGGGAAGTAGCGGTAGTCCTCGGCGGTTTCCTTGCGGCGACCGGCGGCGGTGGAGCCGTCGGCCTCCTGGAAGTGGCGGGTCTCCTGGACGATCTCGCCGCCGGCGGTGAGCACCGCGGCCTGACGACGCATCTCGTAGCGCACCGCGACCTCGACGCTCTTGAGCGAGTTCACGTTCTTGGTCTCGGTGCGGGTGCCG
The DNA here is from genome assembly GCF_042668615.1 of Nocardia sp. NPDC057272. Classification (NCBI taxonomy): domain Bacteria; kingdom Bacillati; phylum Actinomycetota; class Actinomycetes; order Mycobacteriales; family Nocardiaceae; genus Nocardia; species Nocardia sp. NPDC057272. The sequence continues at coordinate 5,408 of NZ_JBHUYK010000001.1, forward strand.
AATTCCTTGGCGCCGATCGGCATCAGGGACACGTTGGCGTCGCAGCGCAGCGAACCCTGCTCCATCTTCACGTCGGAGACGTGCAGCGAGCGCAGCACCTCGCGCAGCGCGGTGACGTACGCGCGAGCCACCTCGGGGGCACGCTCGCCGGCACCGGTGATGGTCTTGGTGACGATCTCGATCAGCGGCACGCCCGCGCGGTTGAAGTCGAGCAGCGAGTGGCTCGCACCGTGGATGCGTCCGGTCGCACCGCCGACGTGCAGGGACTTGCCGGTGTCTTCCTCCATGTGCGCGCGCTCGATCTCCACCCGGAAGATGGACCCGTCGTCGAGTGTCACGTCGAGGTAGCCCTCGGTGGCGATCGGTTCGTCGTACTGGCTGATCTGGTAGTTCTTCGGCTGATCGGGGTAGAAGTAGTTCTTGCGCGCGAACCGGCCCCACGGGGTGATCGAACAGTTCAGCGCGAGACCGATCCGGATGGCCGATTCGATGGCCTTCTCGTTCACCACGGGCAGCGAGCCGGGCAGGCCGAGGCACACCGGGCACACCTGGGTATTGGGTTCGGCGCCGAACTCGGTGGGGCAACCGCAGAACATCTTGGTCGCCGTGGACAACTCGACGTGGACCTCCATGCCGAGCACCGGCTCGTACCGGGAGATGACATCGGCGTAATCCATCAACTCGACCGTGGGTGCACTCATGACGCCCAGTCTAGGTAAGCCCGCTGACGCACTCGGCCGGTGGTCCTAGCGTGGCGGGACGCGCTGGGTGAGCCAGCCGGTGACGTAGGTGAGCACCGCCGGGTCGATGGTCGTCTCGATGGTCGCGTACTCGCTCGGCTTGCCGGTCGCGGTGGGCTGCATCAGGTGGTTGAGGCCGGGAAAGGTGTACACGGCCGCGTCGGGAGCGGCGGCGAGGTTCTCGCGCATCGGGCCCTCGTTCTGGGTGGCGACGACCTGCTGGTCCTTGTCGCCGAAGAACGCCAGCACCGGCACGCGCAGCGCCTGCAGCGTCGGTTTCGGGTCGTGGGTGATGAACGAGGTCATGTACGGGGTGTTGAACCCGTCGACCACCTCCTGGGGCGCGCGTTCGGCCACGGGCAGGGAGTCGTTGTGCCGCTGGGTGAAAGCCCGCGCGCCCTCGATATCGCCCGCGCGCAACAGCCTCGACCATTCACTGACGTAGGCGACCTGCTGGTCGATCTGGTCCTGCGGTGCGCCCGTCGCGGCCATGATCACTTTGTTCTGCTCGATCAGCACGTCGGCGCCGGGCACCGACGGACCTGCCATCAGGACCGCGAACGCGACATCGCTGCCGGGCAGCGCGGCGACCATCGGGGCGAGGTAGCCGCCTTCGCTGTGCCCGAACAGACCCACCCGGGCGGGATCGATCTCGGGGCGGGCACGCAGGAACGCGAGGCCCGCGGCCGCGTCGGCGGCGAGGTCGGGATAGGTGGCGTCGTCGAGAGTGCCGCTGGTGCCGCCGACACCACGGTCGTCGGTGCGCAGCACGGCATAGCCTGCGCGAGTGAAGGTGTCGGCGAGCAGCTGGAACGGGCGGTGACCCATCAGCTCTTCGTTGCGGTCCTGCGGGCCACTACCCGTGATCAGCAGCATCGCCGGAAACGGGCCACTACCTTCGGGTTCGGTGAGCGTGCCGGCGATGGTGATGTCGCCGTTGTGATAGGTGACGTCCTCGCTGCGGTACGGGTACGGCGGCTTCGGGTCCTGCGGGCGGGGCAGGTTCTCGATCTTGCCGCGCTGCAGCGTGACCGGAGCCTTCTCCCCGGACTGCACCCAGTCACCGGTGAGCCGGTCGCCGTCGAGCTTGCCGCGGAAGCCGGGGTCACCCGGCGCGTCGGGGATGGTGAACTCCACCCGGTCCGGTTCGGTGCGAACGTCTTTCAACGGCGCGTCGCTCACACCCTGAGCCGGGATGTCGATGGTGGCCGATCCGTCCTCGGCGAAATTCACCCCGATCGCGATCGGCTGCCCCGGCACCTCGATGTCACCGTGCCAGCTGCCCCGCACAGTGGGGGCCGCCGCGTCGTCCGAGGACTGCGAACACCCCGCCACCAGCGCGGTGACGACGAACAGAACCGAAACGATCACTCGACCGGTGCGCATGAACCCACGGTACCGACGCGCACCGACCATGGTGGAGGAACCCGCGCCGGTATCAGCCGAAGAACGCCGACGCCTCGCTGAGCCGTTCCGGCGGAACGCGTTTGAGCTGCTTGGTCGCCTCCGACAGCGGAACCAGCCCGATATTGGTGCCGTGCAGCGCCACCATCTGACCGAAATGTCCCGCGTGCACCGCCTCGGCCGCGTGTACCCCGAACCGCGTCGCGAGAATGCGGTCGTAGGGCGTGGGGCTGCCACCGCGCTGAATATGGCCGAGCACCGTGGTGCGCACCTCTTTGCCGATGCGGCGTTCGATCTCCGACCCCAGCTGCTGGGCGACGCCGGTGAACCGCTCGTGGCCGAACTCGTCGATCCCGCCCTCGCGCAACGCGAATCCGGATTCCGGCGCGGGATGCGCGCCCTCGGCGACGACGCAGATGAAGCTCTTGTCACCGCGCTGGAAGCGGGCCTTGATCATCGCGCACACCTGGGACACGTCGAACGGTTCCTCGGGCACCAGGGTCAAGTGGGCGCCCGCGGCGATCCCGGAGTTCAGCGCGATCCAGCCGGCGTGGCGGCCCATCACCTCGACCAGCATCACCCGCTGATGGGATTCGGCGGTGGTGTGCAGACGGTCGATGGCCTCGGTGGCGATCGACAGCGCGGTGTCGTGGCCGAAGGTGACGTCGGTGCAGTCGATGTCGTTGTCGATGGTCTTGGGCACGCCGACCACCGGCACGCCCTCGTCGGCGAGCCAGCTCGCGGCGGTGAGGGTACCTTCGCCGCCGATGGGGATCAGCGCTTCGATGCCGTTGTCGTCGAGGGTCTGCTGGATCCTGGGCAGGCCGGCGCGCAGCACCTCGGGATTGGTGCGTGCGGTGCCGAGCATCGTGCCGCCCTTGGTGAGCAGGCGGTCGGTGCGATCGTCGTTGTGAATGCGGATCTTTCGATCCTCGAGTAGGCCGCGCCACCCGTCCTCGAAGCCGACGATGGCATCGCCGTAGCGTCCGTTCGCGGTGCGGACCACAGCCCGGATCACCGCGTTCAGACCTGGACAATCTCCGCCTCCGGTCAAGACTCCGATGCGCATGGCGTTCATCTTGCCGCACCGGCCCCGATCAGGGGCAGTGACCTCCGGCCAGCTCGCTCAGGTGCCCCGAGATGAGCGTCGCCATCTTGTCGAGCATGGCCATACCGTCGTTGAAGCTGCCCGAATCCGGTTGTGCGGCGAAGGCGATCGCGATCCGCCCGGTGGGCGAGTCGATCAGACCGAATTGGCGGACCAGGTACTTACCCGCCGGGTCGGGCCCCCACCCGCCCTTGAACTCGGCACTGCCGAACGCGCCGAGACCCCAGTGGTGGCTGGCGATGATCTGCTGCATCAGCCCGACCACGCGCTCGCTCTGCGGGATGCACGGCAGCTGCGAGGCGAAGCGCACCTGGTCGGCCAGCGTCCATTCGGCCTGACCGTAGACCGACGCGTCGGCGCGGGTGCGCGTGGTCGGCACGGTGGTGCGGGTGTCGCCGCCTTCGCGCAGCACGCCCTCCACCGCCTCGGCCGCGTCGGCACCGCTACCGAGCGAGGCCCACAGGGTGTCGGCGGCGCCGTTGTCCGACGCGGTGATCGCCGCGGAGGCATACGACGAGTAGGAAGCGCTGTTACGCAGGGCCGCGATGGCGAGCGGCACCTTGATCGTCGACCAGGCCGGCCCGGAGGACCAGTTGCCGAAGGTGACCATCTTCTTGCCGCCCACCGGCATGATCGCCAGCCCCGCGCTCCCGCGGAAACCCTGCTGGAGCTCGCTGAAATCGGCGGCGAGGCTGCCGGGTACCGCGATCGAGATCGTGCCGTTGTCGGCGCCGGGATCGGCGACGGGAACCGTGGTGGTCACGCTCGGCCGGGCGGCCTTCGGCTCGGCACCGCAACCCGCGGTCGCGAGCACGACCACGCCCAGCAACGCGGACAGCACCACCCGGACGTGATGGCGTCGTTCATTATTCATTATGTGAAGCATTTTTGTTTGTAAACTCCCCCGGGGCGTTCGGTGCTGGCGACCCGTACCGTTACCGTACTGCGACATATGCCGATCGCCCACTTCGAGCACCGAACCCTCAGGTCAGACGGTGTTCGCCCGTATAGATATTCATCGTTTCGGCACGCAGGAAGCCGACGAGTGTGAGGTCGGACTCGGCGGCCAGGTCGACAGCGAGCACGCTCGGCGCCGACACCGCGGCCAGGATCGGGATCCCGGCCATCACCGCCTTCTGCGCCAGCTCGAACGACGCGCGACTGCTCACCACCAGCACCAGATCGTGCGCGGGCACCCGGTTCTCGCGCACCGCCCAGCCGATCACCTTGTCGACGGCGTTGTGCCTGCCGATGTCCTCGCGCAGGGCCAGCAGCGTGCCGTCGGCGGTGAACAGGCCCGCCGCGTGCAAGCCCCCGGTGGCTTCGAACAACTTCTGCCCGGCGCGTAGCTGTTTCGGCAGGTCGGTCAGGGTGTCGGTACTGATCGACACCGAGTCGTGCGGGATCGGGAAGCGGGTGTGGGTGCGTACTTCGTCCAGCGCGGTCTTACCGCAGAGGCCGCAGGCGCCGGTGGTGAGGAAGTTGCGGGTGTGGATCGGCGCCGGATTACGCAGGCGCAGATCGAGGACGTTGTAGGTGTTGCGGCCGTCGCTGTCGGTGCCTGCGCAGTAGCGCGCGGTGACGATGTCGTCGGCCGATCCGATGATGTCCTCGCCGAACAGGAACCCGTGGACCAGGTCGATGTCGTTGCCGGGGGTGCGCATGGTGACGGTGAGCGATCGGCCGTCGACCCGGATCTCGAGCGGCTCCTCGACGGCGAGAGTGTCGGGTCGCTGAATCCGCCCGGCCGGGGACAGGCGGGTCGTCTTGCGCCGTGCGGTCACTCTGCTCATCCCATGACTCTGCTCACTGTGCGGGTTCTGATCAAACACGGGTTGCCGATCAGGTGATCGGCGCGATGGATCAACACTCAACCGGTGGCGAGTCCGGCGACGAGATTGATCGTCGTCGCCAGAATGACCGTCCCGAAAATGTACGACAACAGGCAGTGCCGAAGGGCGATGGCGCGAATCTTCTCGTTGGAGACATTGGTATCGGAGACCTGGTAGGTCATGCCGAGGTTATAGCTGAAATAGAAGAAGTCGCGGTAGTCCGGCTGCGCGGTGATGTTGAAGTCGATCCCGCCGCGCGGCTGCTGGTAGTAGATGTAGGCGTAGCGCGCCGCGTACATCAGGTGCACCGAGGCCCACGCCATGAACACTCCGCCCAGCGCGACCGCTGCCGCGATGTTCGACGCGGTGGAATGGCGCAGGACCAGGACCACCACGATGCCGACCAGTCCGCTCAGCGCGGCGGCCACCACCGACAGCTCCTCGATGAACGGCTGGAAGTCTTCCCGCCGCGCGACCCGCTCGGTTTCCCCGGGGCTCATCGGCCACAACACGAACCACCCGGCGATGACGAATACTGTTGCCGCGGAAGCGATTCCCGACAGAATTCCCAGCGGCGCCTCGTGCCCCAGCCCGACGGCCAGTCCGACGATCACGCCGATGACCGCCGAGCCGACCAGGCGCGTGACAGCCGACAGCAGCAACCGGGTGCTCATGGTCGTGCACAGTACCCAACGGGTTGCCCGGTCATAGCTGAACGGGATCAACCGGTGGCCGGGCGCGGCGCGACAGCGAAGTCGGTGGCCCGTGCGGTGCCGATGAGCGCGGTGGTGAGCACCGATCCGGGCTCGACCGCCGCGGTGACGAGCACGATCTGCGCGGTGACCACCGGGTCGGTGAGTTCGAACACCCGGATGTCGGCGGTGGGTCCCAGCGCCGCGACCCACGGCTGCGGCACGATGCACGCCCACCGCCCGGTGCGGGCGTGTTCGAGCAACGTCGCCACCGAGTCACTCTCGAGTTGCGGTGCCGCGGTGAGGCCCAGCGTCGCGAGCGCGTCGTCGATCAGCTGACGACCGCGCATCCCCGGTGGCAGCAGGCACATCGGCAGTTCCAGCGCGTCTGCCCAGGAGATCTCGGTACGGCCCGCGACGAGCGCGCTCCCCGCGACGAGAACGTGGCGTTCGGCGTAGAGCGGGGTGAGGGTGAGGCCGGAAGTATCGACACCCTGCGCGTAGACGATGCCGGCGTCGAGCTCGAATCGGCGAATCCGTTCGACGATGTCGAGCGAGCGCAGACTCGTCTCGACCCGCACCCGCATCAACGGATGTTCGGTACAGAAAGGGTCGGTGAGCAGCGCGACCGTGCTCGACGCCGCGGGCACCACCCCGATCCGCAGTTCACCGGTGAGACCGGTTTGCAGCGCGCGGACCTCGTGTTCGAGCGCCCCGCGGTCGGCGATGATCCGCCGGGCCCACAGCACCAGCCGCTCCCCCTCGGGGGTGAGACCCTCGAACGTGCGCGCGCGGCGGACCAGCGGCACGCCGAGTTCGTGTTCGAGTTTGCGGATCGCCTCCGACAGCGCGGGCTGCGACACGTAACAGGCCTTCGCCGCCCGGGCGAAATGCCGTTCCCGGGCGAGCGCGACGAAGTATTCGAGCTGACGGAACAGCATTCGGCGATCGGGTCAGTCGTCCTGGTCGTCGGCCGCTTTGTTGCGCGCCTTCACGATCTCGAGCGCCTTCTCGGCGGTGGCCTGGTCCGGGTAGGGGCCCATCCGGTCGCCGTACCAGCAGGCCTTGCCCTGTTCGGCCTTGTGGTGCTTGAGGCAGTAGTACCACTCGTTGTCGTCAGCCATGCCGACAGTATGCAACGTTTCGCATACCGGCGTCTCGTAGGTGGGTAACGCGGGGGTAGCGGGTTCGCGAATGAGCAGGGCGACAGCGATTCCCACCGCGACGCCGATCACCGTGTCGACCCCGCGTTCGGTGAGCAATGTGAGCGGATCGGACGGATCGGCCAGTTCGGTCATCGACATGATCAGCGGCGTGAAGAAGCCCATCGCCACGGCGTAGTGGCGGGCCATGAACAATTCGGTCGGGTAGAGCAGCGCGATGATCGCCAGGCCGAGCATCGCCGGGCTCGGACCCGGGATCAGCAGCGGCGCGGTGACCGCGAGTCCGATGAACGTGCCGACCACCCGGTGCATGCCGCGGGTGATCCGGTCACGGGAGCTGGCGGCGGCCAGGGGCACCGCGGCGCCCGCCATCGCCCAATTGGCATGGCCGACGCCGAGCAGCAGCCCGATCCCGCCGGAGATCGAGATCGCCAGCGCGTAGCGTCCCGCCTGCACGTACGACACTCCTCCGGTGCGATGTGGCGCGATCGGTACCCGCATCGCACACATGCCTGCCCGGCGGACTCGCCGCGTCGACTCGAGATAACCGACCAGCACGCACAACGCCGCGGTGCCCGCACACAGCACCGATGCCAGGAGCGGATCGCGCTGAGCCCCGGCCACCATGGCGATGGCGCCGAACGCGAAGATCCCGAAGAACGGCCCCTCCGGCCGCAAGCCGAGGCGGTCGGTGATCGGCGAGGCCACCGCGGCGAACACCGCCACCGCCGACACCAGCACCGCGGGAGGGGCGTGCAGGCGCGCGAGCAGGATGCCGGCGCCGACGGCGCCGACCAGCATCACCGCCGCTTCGCTCTGGTGGATCAAGCGCCGGTGCGGCGATTCCGCGAAGCCGTACATCCCGGTGAAGGAACCGAAGACGGCGTAGATGAGCAGGTCGGTGCGGCCCACCGCGATCAGCACGAGGCCGGGAATCGCGAGACCGACGAAAACGCGGGCGGCGGGCAGATGATCGATCTCGGTGACGAACCGGTGATAAATCTGGCGCGCCCGTGTTCGCGTGGTGCGCAAGGGTTCCTCCGAAGTCGGTCGCGGGACATGCCCGTAGGGCCGATGATCAAGCCTGCACGATCCGCGCGCACGCCGTCAACCTGCGGTGATCCCGGTCGCACCGGCGAAAACGGCGCTCTGGCGGGGGTGATAAGCGCGACCGATCGACCGGTCGGAAATCGGTCTTGGACGTCGCCGACCGACACGACGAAAGTTACCTACGCCCTTCCGTGATCTCGACGGTAGAGAATCCAACCGAGGCACTGGACAGAGCACATCTTTCTCGACCCGCATTCACCGCGAAGGGAAGATCTGACATGGCTGACGGCCCGCACACCATCTGGGATCCCGATCAGGGCCCGAGCGAAGCAGCAGACCGGGCAGCCGTGCCGAAAGCCAAGCCCTACCACCATCCGGCGGCGGGCTGGGGCGCGGCGATCGCGGTCGGAAAGTTCATGGTCGGCAAGGAACACGAGCCGTTCATCGGCACCAAGGCCATCCTGAAGATGAACCATCAGGAACGCGGCTTCGACTGTCCGGGCTGCGCGTGGCCCGACGCCACCGACGGCTTGGTCCTCGACGTGTGCGAGAACGGCATCAAGCACGTGACCTGGGAGATGACGCACAAGCGGTGCACTCCTGAATTCTTCGCCCAGCACACCGTGACCGAGCTGGCAACCTGGAGTTCCTTCGACCTCGAGGACCAGGGCAGGCTCACCGAGCCGATGGTCTACGACCCCGAGACCGACCACTATGTGCCGATCAGCTGGGCCGACGCGTTCGAGATGGTGGGCAAGGCGCTGCGCGAGCTGCCCGACCCGAACGAGGCCGCGTTCTACACCTCGGGCCGACTCGCCAACGAGGCGACGTTCCTCTACCAGTTGATGGTGCGCGAGTACGGCACCAACAATCTGCCCGACTGCTCCAACATGTGCCACGAAGCCAGCGGCCGAGCTCTGCAGGCCTCGCTCGGCACCGGCAAGGGCACCTGCGACCTCGAGGACTGGGACAAGGCCGACGCGCTGTTCGTCATGGGCCTCAATGTCGCCTCGAACGCGCCGCGCATGCTGACCTCGCTCGCCGAGGCCTACAAGCGCGGCGCCCAGGTGGTGCACGTCAATCCGCTGATCGAAGCGGGCTCGCGCAACACGATCATCCCGCACGACTTCCTCGCGATGGCCACCTTCCACCCGACCAAGACCGGCACGCTCAACCTGCAGGTGCGTATCGGCGGCGACTTCGCGCTGATCCGCGGCATGGCCAAGGCCGTCCTCGAAGAGTCCGCGACCGACGAGAAGGCTCTCGACCACGAGTTCATCGAGCGCTACACCGTCGGCTTCGACGAGTACGTGCGCGAAGTCGAGGCGACCACGTGGGCCGATATCCAGACCGAGTCGGGCCTGAGCGAGGCCGAGGTCCGCAAGGCCGCCCGCATCTATTGTGACTCCGACCGCAGCATCATCAGCTGGTGTCTCGGCATCACCCAGCACGAGCACGGCGTGGAGACGATCCGCGAGATCGTCAACCTGCTGCTCCTGCGCGGCAACCTGGGTCGCGAAGGCGCGGGCCCGTCGCCGGTGCGCGGGCACAGCAATGTGCAGGGCAACCGTACGTGCGGCATCGACAACAATCCGCCCGCCGCGTTCCTCGACCGGCTGGCCGAGGTATGTGAGATCGACGTGCCGCGCGCCAACGGCTACGACGTCGTCTCCGCCATCGAGGCGCTGCAGAAGGGCAAGCTGAAGTTCTTCATGAGCATGGGCGGCAACCTCGTCCAGGCCGCGCCCGACAGCGAATACACCTTCGAGGCGTTCCGGAAGGCCGATTTCACCGTCATGGTCTCCACCAAGCTCAACCGCAGCCACGTCGTGCACGGCAAGCGGGCGCTGATTCTGCCCTGCCTGGCGCGCACCGAATACGACGAGCAGCGCAGCGGCCCGCAGGTGGTCTCGATGGAGAACGGCATGGCCGTGGTGCACCTGTCCAAAGGCATGAAGAAGCCCGCGTCGCCGCATCTGCTGTCGGAGCCCGCGATCCTGGCGGGTATCGCCAAAGCCGCACTGCCCGAGACGAAGACGCCGTGGGAGTACTACGTCGAGGATTACGACCGCATCCGCGACACCATGTCGAAGGTGCTGGACGGTTTCGAGGACTACAACCGGCGGGTGCGGCTGGGACTCGGATTCCGGATCCGCCAGCCCGCGCGTGAGCTGATCTTCCTCACCCCGTCCAGCAAGGCGGAGTTCTCCGCCGCGACGCTGCCCGACACGACCAACCCGGCCGGGGTGCTCACCCTGGCGACGCAGCGCTCCCATGATCAGTGGAACACCACCATCTACACCAACAACGATCGCTATCGCGGGGTGAAGAACCTGCGCACGCTGGTCTTCATGAACTCTCGCGATATGCGCGACCGCGGCCTGAAGGAATTCGACGAGGTCGACATCACCAGTACCGCCCGTGACGGGTCGACGCGGTCGCTCTACAGGTACAAGGTCGTCACCTACGACATTCCGCCGGGCTGCGCCGCCGGGTACATGCCGGAAATGAATGTGCTGTGCGCGATCGGCGATTACAGCACCGAGAGCGATCAGCCGATGATGAAGAGCGTGAAAGTGACTGTCACACCGTCGAGTTGAACTCATTCGAGGAGATGGCAATGAACCAGCACACGCGAAAGACACTGGCGTCGATCGTCGGGCATCCGGCGCCGCGCGATATCGAATGGACGCAGTTCATCACCATGTGGGACGACATCGCCGACGAGGTCGAGCAGGAGCACGGTGATCGGCTGGCGGTGAAGATGAACGGGCATCGCGAGGTGTTCCATCGCCCGCACGACGGGCGGGTATCGATCGGCGATATCGAGCGCGCGCGCCAATTGCTGAAGGACACACCGGTACTCAAAGGTTCGGGCGATATGTTCGTGGTCGCGATGGACAGCGAGAGAGCGCGGGTATTGCATTTCGACCTCGACACTCCCGAGGTCGCCGAGACCGAACGCGATGTGACCAACCACGACAAGGTCGCCCACCATCTCCGCACGGTCGAGCGTCACACCGGGCACGACGATCAGCAGGTGTTCATCAAATATTTCGATGATCTCGCGGTGGCGTTGATCGAGTCGATCGGCACCGAGAATTTCGTGCTGCTCGGGCACGGGCGCGGCAATTCCGATGTGGCCGATGATTTCGTGAAGCGCTTGCGCGAGATCAATCCCCCACTCGCCCAGCGGATTGCCGGGGTCGGCGTGATCGACCTCAGCGCGGCCGACGACGCGACGCTCGAGGCCGCGGCTCAGCGGATCCTCGAGGCCGCGAAGTAGGGGGACAACCGATGTCATATCTGCTCGCACTCATCGCCGAACCCGGCGAGAAGTCCCCGGCGCAGCAGTTGGCGACCGAGGCCCAGCGGGTCGCGATCCGCAACAGTATCGACGTGGTGAGCCTGGCCGAGCTCGACACCCTGCCGCCCTACAGCGCCGCGATCGACACCGAGGACGGGCGGCCACTGATCGCCAACCAGTTGCGCCGCTCCACGCTGGAAGCCGACGGTGTGCTGCTGTTCGCGGCCGAGGGCGAGTCCGTGGCGCCGCTGGCGGCGAGTGTGATCGCGTGGCTGGCCAATCCGGAGTCGGCGCCGACCGTCGGGGGCAAGCCGGTCGCGGTGATCACAGTCGGGCCGGGTGAGGTGATCAATCAGGACTTGGCCGATCGGTTGCGCAAGGCGGGCGCCGAGGTGGTGGCCGACGGTGTGTCGATCACCGGATCGTGGAGTGACCCGGACACCGTGGCCCGGCTCGGCGACACGGTGGTCGCGGTCGCTTCGGCGAGCTGAGGTTCCCTACGCGACCGCGGCCCCCGAGTTATCGGGAGCCGCAGTCGTTTTCGGGTCAGTAGACGTAGACCACGGCGTTCTCACCGCCGGTGCAGGTGACGAGTTTGCCCTCCGGTGCACACGTCATCGTGTAGGTGCGGCCGGTCACCGGGCTGGTCGCCACCACCGAGCGGGCGCCCGTCCCGCCGCCGGCGTAGGCCTCCCGGACCGCTTCGGCGAATCCGCAGCTGGTGACCGCGCTGCCGACGGCGACCTTGTTGTAAGAGCCTGTGGCGGTGCCGGTTTCACAGGGCTGCGCGCCCGCGGGCAGGGTGACCGGTCCCGCCGAGGTGGTGGGGGCGGCCGTGGTCGCGCGCGCAGTCGTGCCCGCGGGTTGGCCGGAACCACCCGGCGCCTGCGAAATCGGTGCGGCCGTGGAAGTTTCGGCGGGATCGGCGGCCGACATCATGCGCCAACCGATCGCGCCACCGACCGCGAGTACCAGAACGGCGAAGACACCGGCCAGCACGGGCAGCAGAACCGATCGGCGACGCTCCGAATCCTGGTGCGCCCAGGCCGGATCGGAACCATACGCGGGATCCGGTCCATAGGCCGGGTCAGGCCCGTAACCGGGGTCGTATGCCGGATCGCGGTAGGCGTGATCACCGTAGGCACTGGGCGGTTCGTCGTAGTCGGAGTACGCGTTCTCCTGACCCACGTACTGCCGGGTCGCGGCCGACCTGGCCGGATCCTCGAACTCCGGCGGGGCCTGATGGGCAGCGAAAGGCGCGGCACCGCCACGGTACTGATGTGTCGGCTGCGAGCGCTGCGGATCGAGTCCGTCGGCGCCGTAGTGCTGGGTCGGCGCCGATCGTTGCATGTCGGCGGGGTCGTACTGCTCGGTCGCCGGTGCGTACTGCGCGGGCGGGCCGCCGAACCGGTCGTCGGCGTCCTCGTCGAAACGCTCGGGGGGACCACCGAATCGATCTCGCGGATCGTCGAGATCGCCGCCGAACTTCTGCGTCGGCGGCGCGAAGGCGGCGGGGTTGTACTGCTCGGTCGGCGGGCCGAACGCGTCGCCTCGGCCATGGCCGGAAGGGCCGTCGAATCCGGCATCCGGCGGGCCGCCGAAAGGTCCTGCGGGACTGTCGAACCGGTCGTCGGGGGCGTTCTGTTCCGCACCGAACCGCTGGGTCGGAGCCGCGAAGGGGGCAGGCGAGTTCGGGCGGGGTGCGTCGAATTCCGGTGTGGGAGCGGGGAACCGGGGGTTGGGGTTCGACGCCGGCGGGAGGTATTGCTCGGTGGGCGGGGTGTATGCCGCCGGGAGGGGATGTTCGCCGGAGTAGCGCTGGGTGGGGGCGCCTCGCTGGGGATCCTGCTGCGGCGGGAGACGGTGCGGGCCGGTGGGCGCCGGGTAAGGGGTGGCCGACGCGGGACGCTGTGGCTGCAGCAGGGGAGCCGATGTTTCGCCCGGCTGCGCACCGTCGTAGAGGTGCGCGTCGGGGAAGGGGCGCATCCGTGGGAGGCCCTGGTCGGGGGTGTAGGCCGGGGGCGGCTCGGGGGCCTCCGGCTCATCGGCCGACGGGAGGGGCGCGAAGTAGGTGTCGGCGGGCCGGATTTCGGCGGGGCCGGTCGGCTGGATCACCGCGGGTATCGAGATCTCGCCGGTGCCCTCGGCGGGAACACGGCGGAAACCGGTGGTATCCGATGCTCCGGGGCGCGCCTCGGGCGGACGGATGATCAAGGTCGGCTGGGCGCCGGTCGCGGTCGACTGACTGCGCGAGGTCTCCACACCACCGGTGGCGGTCACCGCGCCGATCACCCGGAACTCCCCGGTCGGCGTCGGCACCTGCTCGACGTCGGCGGGATCCTGCGAGTCGGGGACGCCCTTGCGGGCACCACTCGCGGCACCGATGGGCACCGCACGCGCCGGCCCGGTGGCGGACCCCGCGGGGCCGCCACGCTCGGCACCGGCCGGTCCGCCAGGAGCACCGGTCGGCGCCCCGGCGGCACCGCGTCCCACACCGGCGGCGAAACCGGCGGCGGCGGCGAAACCGCGCCCGGGAGCCGAGCCCGGGCTACCTTGCGGGGCACCCGATGGCGCGCCGGCGGCACTGCGGAGCGTGGGACCGGACGAAGAACCTGGAGTCACATCATGGCCACCGGGGACGCGGCGGGCCCCGTCGTACGACGCGAAAGCACCCGATGGCGCCGGCGCGCCGGCTTCCCGCACGGCCGAAGCCAGCGCTCGGCGAGCGGCGACGGCCAACGCACCGGCCGACGCGTAGCGATCGGCCGGGTCCTTGGCCATGCCGGTGCCGATGACGTCGTCGAGCGCGCCGGGGATACCGTGCAACAACTCGCTCGGCCGCGGCGGGGCCTCGGACAGGTGCGCGCGGACCAGCACGCTCATGCTCGCCGCGGGGAAAGGCGAAGCGCCGGTGAGGCATTCGTGCAGCACACAGGCCAGTGAGTACACGTCGGCGCGATGCGAGATCGGGCCGACATCGAAGCGTTCCGGTGCCATGTAGATGTAGGAGCCGACCGCCATCCCGGCCTGGGTCACCGCGCTGTCACCCTCGGTGTGCGCGATGCCGAAGTCGGCGAGGTAGGCGAAATCGGCGGGCGTGACCAGGATGTTGGCGGGCTTCACATCGCGGTGCACCAGCCCACCCGCGTGCGCGGCGTCCAGCGCGGCGGCGATCTGCTCGACGACGGCGACCGCGCGTTCCGGGCTCATCGGCCCGCCCCCGCGCAGCACGGTCCGCAGATCGGAGCCGGGCACCAGGCGCATATCGATGAAGAGGACCCCGTCGATCACACCCCAGTCGTGGATCGGGATCACGTGCGGTTCGGCCAGCTTGGCCGCGGCCTGGGATTCGCGCCGGAACCGGACCTGGTAGGCAGGGTCCTGCGCGAGCTCCTCGGCCAGCAACTTCAGAGCGACCACTCGGTCCTTGCCGGTGTCGTAGGCCTCGTAGACCTCGCCCATCCCGCCTTTACCCAGCATCGACCGCAACTCGTACGGGCCGAATCTGCTCCCCGTCCGTGACCCAGGTGCCTGCACCAGCGTCCGCCTCCCACTTCTGGCAGGCCCGTGGACCTGCTTCTCAGTAGGAAGATTCTCCCGGTGTCACTACGCCGTGGTCAAACGCGAACACGATCGCGGCGGCTCGATCGCGCAGGTCGAGCTTGCCGAATATGTGTCCGACGTGGCTTTTCACGGTTACTTCCGAGATACCGAGTTCGGCGGCGATCTCGCTGTTGACCCGGCCCGAGCCGATCAATTCGAGCACTTCGTACTCGCGGGCGGTGAGTTCGCCGAGCCGGCGATCGGTTCGGGTACCGACCGGTTTCACTGTTCTGTACGCCGTGAGCACCCGTCCCGTCACCGAGGGATCGAGCCACGCGCCACCGCCCGCCACGGTCCGGACCGCGCGGATCAGATCCTCCGCGGGCGAATCCTTGAGCAGGAAGCCCGCGGCGCCCGCGCGCAGCGCGCCGGAGAGGAGCTGATCGTCGTCGAAGGTGGTGAGCACCAGCACCGGTGGGGCGTCGGGGCGGGCGCGCAGCAACCGGGTCGCATCTATGCCGCCGACCCGCTTCATCCGCAGATCCATCAGCACCACATCGGGTCGTTGCGCGGCGACGGCGGCCGCGACCTCGTCGCCGTCGGCGCACTCGTTGATGGTGAAACCGTCGCGACGCCGCAGGATGCGACGCAATCCGCCGCGCACGAGTTCCTGGTCGTCGACCACGAGCACTGTCACCAGCTGCTCGATCGGCGAAGCGGTCGTCACGTGTCCTCCTGAAGTTTGTTCCAGAGCTTGCCCGGCAGCACGGCCGAGAGGGTGGCGCACGAGCCGGTTCGCAGGGGGAAGCCGACCCCCACGGTCCAGCCGTCGTCGCGGTTGCCCGCGGTGATCTTCCCACCGAGCAGTTCGGTGCGTTTGCGCATGCCGCGCAGTCCCATCCCGGTATCGCGGCGCGGCGCGGGCCCGGGCGGCAGCGAATTCGACACCACCAGCGTGGCCGCCTCGGCCGAGACATCGAAGCGCACCGTGGCGGGGGCGCCCGGCGCGTGCTTGATGACGTTGGCCAGCGATTCCTGACCGATCCGGTAGAGCGCGTGGCCGATGGCACCGGAGACGGTGGTCAGGTCGCCGGTGCGCGCGTAGTCGACGGTGAGCCCGGCGCGGCGGAAGTCGCCGATGAGTTCGTCGATATCGGCGGCGCCCGGCTCGGGAGCCAGTTGCGCCGGGCCCGCGTCGAGCATGCCGACCGTGCGCCGGATGTCGGCCATCGCCTGGCGGCCGAGGCGTTCGGCCTCGACGAGCGCTTCCACCGCCTCGGTGACGTCGTCGTCGGTCTGGAGCGCGCGGCGGGCGGCGGTCAGGTGCAGCAGGGTGATCGAGAGCGAATGGGCGATCACATCGTGGACTTCGCGGGCGATCCGGCGTCGTTCCTCGTCGGCGGCCTGACCGGAGCGGATCGCCTGATTCTCGCGCTCTTGATACAGGAAACGTCGCTGATACTGCAGCATCACCCCGACGAACATGCCGAGCAGGATGCCGATGATGTACATCGGTAGTCCTTGCAGCGGCTGCTCACCCCAGTGCACGTGCCCGGCCACGTCGAACGCGACCAGTTCGAGGATCGCGAGCAGGGTGAATCCGATCGTCCACCCGCGCGAGGCGACCGCGGCCACCTCACCGGCGACGATCACCAGCACGAACGGCGCGAAATCGGCGTTGACCGGCTGCAACAGGAACAGGGCGCAGGAAGCCAGTGCGCTCCCCTTCAGCAGCACGGGGTGGGGATTCACCCGGAAGATCGCGAACAACGGGATCGGCAGGAACGCGGTGGCCATCGCCAGCAGCGGCAGCACGCTCGGGAAATACGCGTGCCGTTGGATCACCGCCGCACCGGTGACCACCAGCAGGGCGAGGTCGGCGGTGAGGATCACCGCGGGCGGATAGTCGTAGGGCAACGATTCGATGCGTTCGCGGACGGTGGTGAGCAATCGTGGCACCGCGGCTCTGGCCGCGAACCGCTGCCGCAGGCTCACTCGGCCCGGCGCCTTCGCGGGGATGGCGTGGCTCACATCCATGATGTAAGGCTAGTCGCCGCCTACCGGGCGAGCATCGTCCCGCGAACGGTACCGATCTCCTACCTGGGTAGGAGAAGAAGTCGGGTCCCCGGGACGACGATTCGGCCGTTCGCCGCCCGTAACGTTCGATTCACCCGCTCACGGAAGGTGAAGCCCATGACCTGGACCGATCTACACCACCGCACCGAGATCGTGCACACCGTGCTCGCCAGGGCAGCGGTCGACCCGAACGACCCGGCCCTGTTCGCCGGCATCGCCGAGCTCGACACGCTCTTCGGCGGAGTCGACGGCCTGCTGCAGGCGCTGGCCAACCGCTGGGACAATCATCTGCGCGTCAAACTCGAACTGGCCGAGATCGACGGCCGCACCCCGATGGAGGCCTATCTCGAGCTGGCCGCCGAACAACCGGCCCTGCGTGGGCTTCTCGACGCACGCCCGGCGATCGGGCAGACTACCCGCGACCGCGCACTCGCACGCTGAAACCCGAAACTCCCTGGGGGACAAGATATGCCCGACATCGAATCGCCACAGCAGCCGATGCTGGAGTTGACCCGGGTGGTCAAGCAGTATCGCGTCGGTGATCAGGAAGTCCGCGCGCTCGACGAGGTGAGCATGCGCATCGAAGCAGGCCAGTTCACCTCCATCATCGGGCCGTCGGGTTCCGGCAAGAGCACCCTGCTGCACCTGCTCGGTGCGCTCGATCGTCCCGATGAGGGCTCGATTCGTTTCCGCGGCACCGAGATCGGCGATCTCGACGAAGACCAGCAGGCCGCGTTCCGGCTCGAGCAGGTCGGCTTCATCTTCCAGTTCTTCAACCTGCTGCCCACGCTGTCGGCCTGGGAGAACGTCGCCGTGCCGAAGCTGTTGGACGGCACCGGCTTACGTAAGGCCAAGCCGCGCGCGCTGGAACTGCTCGATCTCGTCGGCCTCGGCGATCGCGCACAGCACCGGCCCGCGGAGCTCTCCGGTGGGCAGATGCAGCGCGTGGCGGTGGCCAGGGCACTGATCATGGATCCGCCGCTGATCCTGGCCGACGAACCGACCGGAAACCTCGATTCCAAGACCGGCGCCGCGATCCTCGCGCTGTTGGGCGACATCACGGCGCAGGGCAACTCGGTGGTGATGGTGACTCACGACATGAGCTCCGTCGACTACTGCGACCGGGTGATCACCTTGCGCGACGGTCAGATCGGCGCGGACGAGCGCGTCGCTTCGCGGGTCGACGCATGATCGCCGCCGCCATCGATCGATTGCGGCTGTTCAACTTCGGTGAACTGCTCCGCCATCCCGGCCGCACCCTGATGTCGGGAGCCGTGATGGGAGTCTCGGCCGCGCTGATCGTCGCGGTGCTGAGCATCTCCGGGTCGGTCACCGGGTCGGTCGACAAGCTCACCAAGGGTCTGGCGGGCACCGCCGAACTCGAGATCACCGGTATCACCGACGCGGGCTTCGAACAATCACTGCTACCCCAGATCGCCGCGACACCCGGAGTGGCGACGGCGGTGCCGATGCTGCGCGGCACGCTGGGTGCCGGCCCCGACCGGGCACTGCTGATCGGCGCGGATCAGAATATCGGCGCGCTCGGCAGCGATCTGGCCGGGCCGATGTCGCAGTACACCACCAAGCTGCTCAGCACCGAGCGCGGCGTGCTGGTCGGCGCGGCCATGGGCCTGCGCGAGGGCGACCCCGTACCGATCGGGGCGGGCACGGCGAAGGTGGCCGCGGTCCTCGACTCCGAGGCGACCGACCGGCTCAACAGCGGACACGTCGTGGCGGGTCCGCTGCCGCTGATCCAATTCCTCACCGACCGGGTCGGCAAGCTCGATTCGGTCCAGATCGTGGTGAAGCCCGGCACCGATGTGGCCGCGCTGCGCACCGCCCTCACCGAAGCGGTGGACGGCCGGGCGGTGGTGGCCGAGCCGAGTCTGCGCACCGCGCAGGCCGGTGGCGCGATCCAGATCATGCGGTACTCCACGCTGATGTCGTCGGCGGCGGCGCTGATCGTGTCGGCCTTCTTGATCTACAACGCGATGAGTATGGCGGTAGCGCAACGCAGGCCGACGCTGTCGCTGTTGCGGGCGATCGGCGGCAAGCGGGCCCCGATGGTGCGTGATCTGCTCGTCGAGGCCGCGATGCTCGGGCTGATCGGCGGGGCGATCGGCGCGGGAATCGGTGCGCTGATGGGGCGGTTCGCGATCGACAGGCTGCCCGCCGCGATCGTGCAATCGGTCGAGGCGCGCACCGAATTCCAGGTGCCGAACTACGCGATCCCCGTCGCGATCGCCGCGTGTGTGGTGGCGACGGTGCTGGCGGCGTCGATCGCGGCCAGACAGGTGTACAAGGTCGCCCCGGTCGAGGCGTTGGCGCCGGTGGAGGCCAGCGATGCCGCGGCGACCAACTCGGCGTTGCGCTGGGTCGCCCTGGCCGCCGGTGTGCTTCTCGGTGCGGCGGCGGTGGCCATCGCCTTCGTCGACCTCGGGCGACTGTCGCTGGCCGCGATCACCACGTCGTTCACCGCGACGGTGTTCCTGTGTTTCGCCGCCACCGGTCCGATCGTGCGTGGATCCGCGGCGATCGCCCGCTGGTTCGGTGCGCCGGGCGCGCTCGGGGCGACAACGCTGGAACGCGCGCCGCGCCGGGTCTGGGCCACCGCGATGACGGTGATGATCGGCGTCGCGGCGGTGGTCGCGCTCGGTGGCGCGTCGGGCAACATGGTGAAGTCGGCGACCGATTCTTTCCAAAGTCTGGGCGACACCGACCTTTACGTGAGTCCGAGCCCCGTCGAGCAGTTCCCGACCGGGCCGGTGCTGCCCGACGGGCTGGCCGCACGGGTCGCGAACGTCCCCGGCGTGGAACGGGTAAGCCCCGCCCAGATGGCCTTCGCGACCATCGGCAGCGGTCGGGTGATGTTGCAGGGCTATCCGCCGAGTACCGCCGATACCCGTCTCGGCGCGGTCGATCGGGCGGTGATCGACCGGATGGAGCGGCGCGAAGGTGTGGTCATCACCCGTGATGTGGCGCGGTCGCTCTCGCTGACCGTCGGCGACGAGATCACCATGCCCACCCCGTCCGGTGAGCGCAAAACAGCTGTGCTGCAGGTTATCCCGTACTTCACCGCCGTCTCCGGTGTGGTGATGATGAACCTCGACCAGATGCGGGAGTGGTATCAGCGACCCGGCGAGACGATCCTGTCGATCCACTACTCGCCCGGTGCCGACCCCGATGCGGTGCAGGCCGCGGTCCGCGCGATGGTTCCCCGGGAAATCCACGTCGACACCGGCGCCGACATGGTCGACGCGATCTCCTCGAGCGTCCAGCAGGGTGCGGCGATGAGCAACATGATCCTGTGGATCGTCGTCCTGGTGGCGACGGTGGCGTTGCTGAACACCCTGATGCTGTCGGTCCTGGAGCGACGCAGGGAGCTGGGGGTGCTGCGCGCCATGGGCACCAACCGCAAGTTCCTCCTGCGCTCGGTGCTCGCCGAAGCCGCGGGCATCGGATTCATCGGCGCGGCCATCGGTCTCCTCGTCGGCGTCGCGGTGCAGTATCTGGCCACGGTGGCGATCGGGCACGCGATGACCATCGACATCGTCTACCGGCCGAGCCCGCTGATCGCGGTCTACGGTGCGGTCGCGCTGGGCCTGGCCCTGCTGGGCTCGATCCCGCCCGCACTGCGCGCGGCGCGGATGCCGATCGTGGCCGCGCTGGCCGTGGACTGACCTCGGTCGCCGCGGTGCCCGGCATCTCAGCCCGGCGCCGCGGCGGCGACGCCTTCCCTGACACCGCCACCTCGGTATCGCAGGTCGATCGCCCCGGAATCGGCCCTGTCATCGCTCAGAGCGGAACTTCGTCCCACCACGCGATGACCTCGTCCTGCGCGGAAGGGCGGGTGGCCCCGCCGGTGCCGCTGCTGCCCCGGCGACTCACCACCACAAGGTAATTCGCGCGGGCGGAGTCGCCGGGGAAGCTCAACACCTGGTGCGCGGTCTGGATGCGGATGCTCGCCGGATCCGGAACCACCCACCGCTGCAGCGAGAACGGCACTTCGTCCTTGTTCCCCACGTAGCGGACGGTCGCGGGCAGCGCCTCCAGCACCGACCGCGCCTGGCTCGCGTTCGCGTATTCGAGCACCAGGTAGCTCACCGCACCCGCCTGATTGTCGAGCCGCTCGCACTGCCACCCGGTCGTGATCGGAGTCCACTGCAACGCAGGCTCTTTCCACGCCAGCTCGCTGACATTGCGCACCCCCACGCACCGCGCCCCCCGATACCCCACACCGTCGCTCATCTGCCCTTGCGGAACCAAGGTCGGGAAAACCCGCCGACTCTCCGCGAACGAATCCGCCATCTCGGTCACCGAATTCGACGGCCCGCTCGCGCCGTCTTCCACGTCGAGACCGTCGTCGTCCCCCGGCAACACCACCACGACCAACGCGACAACCAACGCGACCAGCACCAGAACCAGTGCCACCAACACAACCCACCCGAACCGCTGCATCCCCGACACCCGTCGAGGCACCGGCCAATACCCCCGATGCGGCACCATCCAGGGCCCCCGCGGCCCGGGCCGCGGGGGCCCGTGCTGCTGCCCCGCACCACCCGGCATAACCGGGCCACCCGACTGCCCCGCCGCCGCCGACTGGCCCGCGTCTACCTGAGGCCCCGCGCCACCCGGCTGCCCCGCACCACCAGGCTGGCCTGGGCTGCCCGGCTGACCCGCAATGCTCGGCTGTCCGGCAATGCTCGGCTGTCCGGCAATGCTCGGCTGACCCGCGTTACTCGGCTGACCCGCGTTACTCGGCTGACCCGCATTGCTCTGTGCTGCGCTGCCAGGCTGTCCCGGCTGGCTGGACTGCCCTGCGGCCCCCTCCGGCGCCACAGGCCCGGCTGGGGCCGTGTTCGAGGCCCCAGCGATCGACGTCACCTCGGTCAGGGCCGCCGCGTTCGCCGCGTTCAGCTCGCCCGCGTCGCGCATCGATACGACATCGGTTGCCGCAGTGGCCGATACCTCGCCGGACGCCGCACCGCCGGTCGCTGCGTCGCCATCCGATCGAGCCACCGTGGATGACGGCTTGTCGAGAGACACTGGGCTGGCGGATATTCCGGCATCGCCCACGGGCACGGCCCCAGCTTCGGCGCCCCCCGGCGCGGGGGCCTGCAGGCCCGCGGATGGCGGCACGGCAGCCGAGGCCGCGACCGCGGGCGCAGCGGCAGCCATGGGCGCCGCACCAGGCGCAGCGGGCGCGGATCGGCGCGCATTCGGCTCTCCGGCAGCGGGACTCGCGGCCGGACGCTGGACCACCGGAGGTACTTCGCCGGGCGGCACCGCACCGCTCGGCGCGGCCGGGCGCGGGGCAACCGGCGGGACAGCCCCGAAAGGCCGCGAGGGCGGTTGCCAATCAGGTTGTGGCGCAGGCTGTCCGGGGGGACCCGGGTACCCTGGCTGTGCCATACCGGGCGGTACGTAAGGCGCGGCAGGTCCTTGCTGCGGGGCGGGCGGGTAGTAACCCGGCATCGGGTTCGCGGGCGGGCGTGGCAGGACCGGTGGGGTCTTGGAGGTCAGCGCCTGGCGGGCCGCCTTGGCGAACGCTGCGCAGGAATCGAACCGTGCCGCAGGATGTTTCGCCATCGCGGCGGCGAGGACGGCATCCATGATCGGCGGCAGACCCGCGCGACGCAGCGCCAGGGGCGGGGGCGCGGCGTAGAGGGTGCCGCGGATGATCTCGTTCGGATCGGCGGAGTCGAAGGGCGCCAGTCCGGTGAACAACCAGTACAGCGAACACGCCAGCGAGTACTGGTCGGAGCGATGGTCGAGTTCGGCACCGGTCATCTGCTCCGGCGACGCGTAAGCCAGTGTCGCGGTGAACATTCCCTGCTGGGTGAGGTGGGTGGAGTCGGCGCGAAGACGGGCGATACCGAAGTCGGTGAGGAAGACCCGCTCGCCCTGGCCGCCGGTGGAGCGGGCCAGCAAAATGTTGGCGGGCTTCACATCTCGGTGTAGCACTCCCCTGCCGTGCGCGTAGTCCAGCGCGTCGGCGACCCCTTCGATGATCTGCACGGCCCGCTCGGGCGGCAGCGCCATCGGGTCGACCGTCGCGGCGTCGATCCCGTCGACGTACTGCATGCTGATCCAGAGTTGTTCGCCCTCGGTCCCCCGGTCGAAGACGGTGACGATGCCGGGATGGTCGAGCCCTGCGGCGAGATCGGCCTCCCGTTCGAACCGCGCGCGAACGCGCTCGTCGGCGAACAGATCCCGGTTGAGCAGCTTGAGCGCGGTGAGCCGGTCCAGGCGCGGATGCCGGGCCAGATACACCGTGCCCATGCCGCCCTGGCCCAGCATCGCCTCGATGGTGAACCCCGCGAACACCTCACCGATGTCGTGCACTACGACCCCCTTCCGACCGTGTGACCACGTTCATTCGAATTCTCGCCGAAAATCGGTGAAACTTGCTAACAGTCGTCCGGGTGTGACCGGACGCGTTCGACGAGAAGTTTGCACCGCCGGAGCACGCGCAATGGGTGGTGGGGAGGATTCGGTGGTGAAGTCGACCGGAACGGCGGCTGCCTGTCGCAGGCTGCTGCTCTGTGGGGTGCTGGCATCTGCCGCACTGTCCACCTCGTGCGCCACGCCGGGCACCCCGACGGCGGTGAGCGCGCCCACGGTCACCGTCAACAGCGAAGACGCCTGGCATCCCGGCCTGTCCATCGGGCTGCCCGATTCGCTGGCCGCGGAGTTCACCCTCTTGCAGTCGAAGCTGCCGGGCCAGGTCGGCATGGCCTTGATGCCGGTCGGCGGCGGCCGGATGACGATCTACGGCGACTGGACCACCGGCATCGCCTGGTCCACGATCAAGATCCCGCTCGCGGTCGCCGCGTTGCGCCACGACTCCGACCAGTCGATCTTCGAGATGGTGGAGGCCGCGATCACGGTGTCGGACAACGACGCCGCCGAAGGCCTGTGGGAATCCCTCGGTGACGCACCGGAAGCCGCCGACGCCGTGCAGCAGATCCTCGACGAGGCGGGCGACGCGGCCACCGGCAAGTCGGGCACCCGCACCGAACTCGACGGCACCTCCTTCGGCGGCACCGAATGGTCGCTGGCCAACCAGGTGCGGTTCGCGTCGCGGCTGCCGTGCCTGCCGCAGGCGGAGGTCGTCACCTCGCTGATGGGTGAGATCACCGAGGATCAGGGGTGGGGTCTCGGCTTGCTGGACGATACCGAGTTCAAGGGTGGCTGGGGTCCCGACGACGTCACCGGGGTCTACACCGTGCGCCAGTTCGGACTGGTGCCCGTGGGCAGCGGGCAGCTCGCGGTAGCCCTTGCGGCACAAGCCGATTCGGGTTCGTTCGACGACACCACCGCGCTGCTCGACCGGATGGCGCTGCTGCTGGCCCGGCACCTGCCGAACTTGCGCGGCGGCGTCTGCCCGCGCTGAGCGCACCGGCTCAGCCGGGAACGACCAGGCCGGATTCATACGCCAGGACCACCGCCTGGGCGCGGTCGCGCAGCCCGAGCTTCGAGAAGACCTTGGAGACATGGGTTTTCACGGTCTGCTCGGCCACGAACAGCGCCGCGGCGATCTCGGTGTTCGACAACCCCTTGGCCACCAGTTCGAGGACCTCGCGTTCACGCGGGGTGAGGGTGCCGAGCGCGGGCGCGGGGGCGGTACGCACGGTATTGCGCCTGCGGGTGACGTCGGCGATGAGCCTGCGGGTGATCGTCGGCGCGAGCAGCGCCTCACCGTCGGCCACCACCCGCACCGCGCGCACCAATTCCTCGGCGGGCGCGTCCTTGAGCAGGAACCCGCTCGCCCCGATGCTCAGCGCCTCGTAGACGTAGTCGTCGATGTCGAAGGTGGTGAGCATGAGCACCCGCACCGGCGGATCGAGATTCGCGGTGAGGATCGCGCGGGCGGCATCGAGGCCGTTCATCTCCGGCATCCGCACATCCATCAGCACCACGTCGGGACGCAGCCGCTTGGCTTCGGCCACCGCCACTTTGCCGTCAGGTGCGTCGCCGACGACGCTGATATCGGTCTGCGCACCCAGCAGGGCGCCGAAACCCTGGCGCACCATCGCCTGGTCGTCGGCGATCAAAACGGTAATAGCCACCCGACCACCCTAGTGGGTGGGCAGTGTCACCGAGACCTCGAATCCGCCGCTGAGCGTGGGTGCCGCGTGGAGCTCACCGCCGACCGCGACAACGCGGGTGCGCATGCCGTCGATGCCGTGCCCACCGCCCGCACCGGGCTGGGGCACCGTGGCGGTCGCCGCGTTGTGCACGGTCACGCTCACCTCGCCGGGGCCCACCGCCACGGCGACGTGCACCGCGGCACCCGGTGCGTGCCGCGCGCAGTTGGCCATCGACTCCTGCACCACCCGATAGACGACGAGCCCGGTCGTCTCCGGCACCGATTCCAGATCCCCGGTCACCGTCCAGTCGACGGGCAGACCCGCGCGCAGGGCCGACGCGCAGAGGGCGGGCACGTCCGAGGCGCGCGGCTGCGGCGCGTGTTCGGGCAGCTGGCCATCACTGCGCAACACCCCGAGCAGGCCGCGGATCTCGTTGAGCGCGGTACGGGCGGTGGCGCCGATCGACTCGAACTCGGCGCGTGAGGCGGGGTCGAGGTCGGTGATCCGGTACGGCGCGGTCTGCGCCTGCACCACCACCATGGACATGTGATGGGCGACCACATCGTGCAGGTCACGGGCGATGCGCGCCTTCTCCTCGAGGATCGCCCGGCGCGCGCGCTCTAGCTCGGTCACCTCTTCCTGCCGCTCGAGCTTGCGCCGCGAGGCCAGCAAGATCCGCACGAGATAGCCGAACAGCGCCAGCGCGCCGAACCCCATCGCCCAGCCCCACAGCGGACCGGTGTCCGAGCCGGGCATCGTCGTGGCGAACAGCATCGAGGTGGCCGCCCAGGCGACGACCACGATCGGCACCGCCGCCCGCAGCGCCACCGCGAACAACAGCACGAACAGCACGATGATGTGCACCACCTGGAAGGGCAGATCGTTGTCGGCGCCCGGCTGCATGCCGATCGAGAACAGCAGCGCGGCCCCGGCGGAGATCGCCCACCCCATCGCCGGGTTGACCCGTACGAACAGGATGGGGAAGGCCGCCAGCGCCGACAGCAGCGGCGCGGTGACCGGCGAGACCTCGTGGGTGACGAACAACGTCGGCCACGCGATGCTGTACAAAATCAGCGCGACCAGCACCGTTGCGAAGTCGAACCAGGTGCGCGCGGGTATTCCTCGCGCGGCGGGGCGCAGTGGTGCGGTCATGACAGTGAGCCTACGAACCGTCCGGTCAGCGGACCTCATACCCACGAACCGAATACGACCCCCTACCCTGGTGTGACCCCGGCGCCGGGCCTGCCACCCGCGCGCCCCGATAAACAAGTCCGTAGCGGGATGCCCGCCGCGTGACCCGCTCCTTACCGTCGGAGGCCATGAACACCCCGCTTCGCCCGGTACCCGCCGCCGCTCGGGCCCGTACCGCAGATTCCGCCGCCTCCGCGCCGTCCCCCGATTCCGCGCAGCACCGCCGTCGTAGCGGTGTCGCGCTGTGCACGGCCGGGCTGGCCATGGCCGCCGCCGTGGTCATGTCGGCACCGGGCGCCATGGGCGGTACGACCCCGACCGGCAGCGAGAACGTCGCGGCCGCCGCCGCGGTGCGCGCGCTCATCGACGACAGCCCGGACGCCACCTCGCTCATCCCCCGCGATTTCGGCTACAAGTTCGGTTACGACCCCGTCCAGCTGGACGGCTTGCTGGTGAACCCGAACGGCGGCTGCTCCTCACCGGTGACGCTGCCCGCCGAGTTCGAGTCGGCGTGTAAGGCGCACGACCTGGGCTACGACGTGCTGCGCTATGCCGAGCGGGTCGACGAACCCCTCGGCGGGTGGGCGCGCCGCTCGGTGGACGCGGCGCTGAACCGGCGTATCCACGCCTCGTGTCAGCAGCGCGACGACGAGTTCTCCCGTGCTCGCTGCGGCGTGATGGCCGATATCGCGTTCACCGCCGTGGACGTGAACTCGCGACGTCAGGAGTACGGCGCACCGGTGGTCGAGAACGTCTTCGCCCAGACCGACCCGGCCGACCGGCCCAACCTCTGGCCGCTCGCCCGCACCGTTCTCGGCTTGTTCGCGGTGACGGCGGCTTCGGCCGTGATCATCGACGCGCTGCGCAAGTTCCGCCGGCGCTTCGTCTGATGCGGTTGCCGAAAACTAGAACATGTCCTAGTTTTCACACATGTCTCTAGTCATCGACGAAACGATCGAGATCGACGCCCCCGCCGCGAAGGTGTGGGAGGTGCTCACAGATTTCGAGCGCTACGGCGAGTGGAACACCTTCTGCTACGAGGCGTCGAGCACGCTGGAACCGGGCTCGACCATCGACATGCGGGTCCAGCTGGGCAGCAACCGCCGTCCACAGCGGGAATGGATCCGCAGCCACACCCCGGGCGTCGAGTTCAGCTACACCATGAAGCCGGTGCCGCTGGGCGCGCTGCACAGCCTGCGCTCGCACACCGTCGTCCCCCTCGGCCCCGACCGCTGCCGCTACGAGTCCCGGTTCACCCTCGCGGGCTGGCTCAGCCCCGTGGTGAAGTTGGCGCTCGGCAAGGATCTGCGAGCCGGCTTCACCGCGATGACAGCGGGCGTCGGCCAGCGCGCGGCGGCCTGAGCGCACTCGTTCGGGTACCGTCCGGCCAACACCGAGGCGGCCGCCTGCACGGCAACCCCCGGCCGCGACTCACCAAAAACGGGGCGCGCCCGGCTCTTTCGAACCAGCGCGCCCCGCTCGGGGAATTTCTCAGACCGCGCTCGGGGTCGGCAGCGCGCCACGAGCCACCTCGTAGGCCGCGCCCACCCGGTACAGGCGGTCGTCGGCCAGCGCGGGGGCCATGATCTGCAGACCCACCGGCAGGTTGTCGTCGGCCGACAGACCCGACGGCACCGACATGCCGGGGTGACCCGCCAAGTTGGTCGGCAGGGTGCACAGGTCCGACAGGTACATGGCCAGCGGGTCGTCGACCTTCTCGCCCAGCTTCCACGGCGTGAACGGGCTGGTCGGCGAGACGAGCACGTCGACCTGCTCGTAGGCGGCGTCGAAGTCGCGCGCGATCATCGTGCGGACCTTGAGCGCCTGGCCGTAGTAGGCGTCGTAGTAGCCCGCCGACAGCGCGTAGGTGCCGATCATGATGCGGCGCTTGACCTCCGGGCCGAAACCGGCCTCACGGGTCAGCGACATCACCTGGTCGGCGCTGTGGCTGCCGTCGTCACCGACGCGCAAGCCGTAGCGCATGGCGTCGAAGCGCGCCAGGTTCGACGACACCTCCGACGGCATCACCAGGTAGTACGACGACAGCGCGTACTCGAAGCTCGGGCACGACACCTCGACCACCTCGGCGCCCAGTTCCTTCAGCACCGCGACGGCGGCGTCGAAGGAGGCGATGACGCCGGATTGGTAACTGTCGGAATGCAATTCGCGCACCACGCCGACGCGCACGCCCGTCAGGTCACCGTTGGCGCCCTGCTTGGCGGCGGCCACCACCGGCGCCACCGGCACATTGCGCGAGGTGGAGTCGCGCGGGTCGTGCCCGGCGATCACCTCGTGCAGCAGCGCGGTGTCGAGCACGGTGCGACCACACGGACCACCCTGATCCAGCGACGACGCGCACGCGATCAGGCCGTAGCGCGAGACGGTGCCGTAGGTGGGCTTCACCCCGACCGTCGCGGTGACCGCGGCGGGCTGACGAATCGAGCCACCGGTGTCGGTACCGATCGCCAGCGGTGCCTGGAACGAGGCCAGCGCCGCCGCCGAACCGCCACCGGAACCACCGGGGATGCGGGTGGTGTCCCACGGGTTGCGGGTGGGACCGTAGGCGGAGTTCTCGGTGGACGAGCCCATCGCGAACTCGTCCATGTTGGTCTTGCCGAGAATCGGGATGCCCGCGGCCCGCAGCCGGGCGGTGACCGTCGCGTCGTACGGCGACATCCAGCCCTCGAGGATCTTCGAGGCACAGGTGGTCGGCATGTCGGTGGTGGTGAAAACGTCCTTGAGCGCCAACGGAACTCCCGCCAGCGACGAGGCGGGTGTTTCGCCCGCGGCGAGCGCGGCGTCGACCACGGCGGCCGCGGCGAGGGCTTCGTCGCCCGCCACGTGCAGGAAGGCGTTGAGCTCACCGTCTACCTTGCCGATGCGATCCAGGTGCGCCTGGGTGACCTCGGTGGAGGACACCTCGCCGCCGTGGATCTTGCTCGCCAGCTCCGCAGCCGACAGCTGGGTCAACTCAGTCATTCGCCCTCTCCCAGGATCTGCGGGACCAGGAAACGCTGTTCTTCCACGGCGGGCGCCTGGTCCAGCGCCTGCTCGGGGGTGAGGCTGGGCGTAACCACATCGGGCCTGGTCACATTGGTCGTCGGATTCGGCGACGCGGTGGCGGGGACATCGGCGGCGACCTCGGTGATGGTCTGCACGTGGCTGAGGATCGAATCCAGCTGACCGGCGAACTGGTCGAGTTCGGCGTCGGTCAACGCCAGCCGGGACAGCCGGGCGAGGTGAGCGACCTCGTCGCGGGAGATTGCGGGCACCGCGGGACCCCTTTCGGCTTCGGTGGGCAGTATTCGGTACAGCCTAATTGGCGGGGCCCAGAGGTTTTTACGCGCCCGTCCCCGCACGTCGGACGCACCCGCCGCACACGAAAGTTCGCGCATGTCGCGCCGATGGGGTCATACTTCGGGTCGAGAACCCGCGTTCAGGGGTGTAAGTATTGCTTCACCGGGTATTCGTCTCGAACAACCCCGGCCGTTATGGAAAGGAACGCACGTGTCATACCTGCTCCGCGTGCAACTTCCGGATCGACCGGGAAGCCTCGGCTCCCTCGCACTCGCCCTCGGCGGGGTCGGCGCGGACATTCTCTCGCTCGATGTCGTGGAACGCGGCGCCGGCTTCGCGATCGACGATCTCGTCGTCGAAGTCCCCACGGGCGCACTTCCCGACACCCTCATCACCGCCGCGGAATCGGTGCGCGATGTGAGCGTCGACTCCATCCGCCCGTACTCCGGCGTGCTCGACACCCACCGCGAGCTCGAGCTGATCGACCAGGTCGCCAGCGCTCGCGACGACCGGCTCCAGGTGCTCGTCGACGGCTGCCCGCGGGTGCTGCGCGTCGGCTGGTCCACGATCATCGGCCTCGGCCCGGCAGGCGCCTACCGCATCGTCGGCAGCCCGAGTGCCCCTGAGACACAAGCGGGTTCGGCCCCGTGGATGCCCATCGAGAAGCCGATGTGGCTCGACGGTGAGGCCGAATGGGTGCCGGAGATCTGGCGCGACATGGACACCAAGCTCGCCGCCGCACCGCTGGGCAACACCGGCCGGGCACTGCTCCTCGGTCGCCCCGGTGGGCCCGACTTCCGCCCGTCGGAAGTGGCGCGGCTCGGCTACCTCGCCGGCATCGTCGCCACCGTGCTGAACTGATCGGGTCAGCGCAGCGCGAGCCGCATCACGAACAGTTGCAGTCCGTCGTGGGTGGCCCAATCACGTTCGGGGACACCGACAAAGCCGAGCCGCTCGTACAGCCGGTGCGCGTCGACCATCGAGAACATCGTGGTGAGCGCGACCGCGTCGAAACCGCCTGATCGCGCCTCGTCGACGACGGCGCGAACCAGTGCGGTGCCGACGCCGAGTCCGCGGGCCCGCTTCGACACCGCGAGCATCCGGAACTCGAGTTCGCCGGGCTGAGCGATCTCCGCGTAGGGCGTGCCGGGCTTCGCGACCGTGAGCGAGCCGACGACCTCCCCGTCGTGCACGGCCACGAGGACCTCGGCCTCGGCCGCCCGATGCGGCACGTCGGCGAGTTCGCGCACGTAGTCGTCCCCGTCGGCGACATAGCCGTCGCCCACGTACACCTCGACGGTCAGCGCGGCGACCGCGTCGTATTCGTCGGGGTGGGCGGGCCGGATCAGAAGTCCGGTGGTCTGGTCGTCGGTACCGTGCATCCCCGAATGGTCCCATCCGGACGCTTGTGAGCTCCGACTCACCCATGCCCGGCGAGGCCGGTGAGGTCGCTCAGGAGCCGAGGTAGGGGCGCAAGCCGGGGTGCTCGGTGTGCCAGTCGTCGGGATTGTGCGGTGGGTAGGCCACGGCGAGGTGGTCGCCGGGTGCGGGCCAGTGTGCGGCGTCCCAGGCGAAGCGGCGGTAGACGACCTTGCCGGTGATCGACGGGCCGGTGACGGTGCCGGTGATCGTCACGTAGTGCTCACCGGTCATCGCGGGCAGCGGGCTGACACCGGTCACGTAGAGCGACCCGTGTTCGAGGTTCGCCCTGCCCCGGCCGGTCCGCCCGGAGACGACGGCCGCGATCGTCACCACCAGCATCGTCACCAGCGCTACCGCCATCACCACTTCGAGCATGCGCCCATGCTATGCCCCGCTCACAGCGGCGTGAGTTCGCTGACCCCCAGGGCACGGCGCACCTGCCACACCGCCGTGCGGGTGCGCTGGGAGCGGCCGTTGCCGCGGTCGATCAGCGCTCGATCGGCGGTGGTGTAGATCAGTTGTGCGCCACGGGAATTGGTCTCCGGGTTCTGGAACAACTGGACGAGGCGGTCGGTCTCCTCCACCGGCAGGCCGACTCCGAGATCGTCGACCGCGAGCACCTGGCCGGTGTCGAGGGCTTCCAGCATGGCGGGCAGTACGCGCAGCAGCGAACGGGTGGCGGTGGATTCGTCGGCCAGTTCGAACGGGACGTCGATGCCCTCGTGCACCAGGCTCAGCCCCGCGCCGCGGCGCTCGACCATGCGCCGGTACAGCGCGTCACGTGCCGCACGCAGGGTGCTCAGCTCGCGTTCCACGAGAATCTGCTCGGGGTGGTCGATTTGGCCTGCCAGCGCGCCGATCTCGGCGTCCAGATCACGCAGGTAGTCCGCGTACATCGGATCGTGTTCGGCGACGAGCAGATCCTCGATCCCGAGATCGGCGGTGCGCAGCAGCATCAGCAGCCGCGCCGCGTTGTCGGGCGAGCGGGAGATATGGCTGCCGAGGTCGTGCGCGAGCGCGTCGGTGTCGACATCGCCTTGCTGCACAGTCAGATTCGCCGCGAACCACCGGTACGCGGGCACGAGCGCCTCGGCGTACATCTGCCCCGCCAAGCTCAGCAGCAGCGCGTTCGGCCGCAGCAACGGCACCAGCGCCGCCACCCCGTACCGGGCCGCTTCGAACATCGGCCCGATCTTCACCTCGTCACCCCGGCGTTCGAACACGATCCGCTTGCGCGACCGAGGATGGGTGTAGAGCCACTCCGCGACCACGTCGGCGTTGTCGAGCCGGAACCCGTAGGTATAGGGCACGCCCTCGGCGACGAATCCGGCGACGAATTCCGTCGGCCGCTCGGCGAACCCGAGATGCGGTCGCCGCACCGGGCCCGCGTAGGGATCCCATCCGCTCACGGAATTCAGGACCGCGTCCCGCATCTGCCCGATCGCGTCGATCACGCTCGTCTTCCCGGCCGCCGCCACCCCGTGCACCGCGGTCACCGGCACCGCCAACGGCCCGCCGGCCCCCTTGGTCAGCCGCAACTGCTGAGCCTCCGCCAGCGATCCATGATTGGTCACCTGAAAACTGCGCAGCAAGGGTCCGCCTCTCCGAGATTCTTGGCAAGACTAAGGGACGTAGGGTGTCCGCCGACACAACAGGCTGGTCCACGGCTCCAGCGTTCTCGGCCGAATCGCAAGCCGACCGTGCGCGATGACCAGCCCCCGTTCGCCTCGCAGCACTGCCGAATCCCGCCTGATCTCGTCAGGACATGGGTAACTCACCGGGCACGGGCAAATGCGACTACCACTTCATAGCTTGCCGCGCGACAAAGCCTCCCCGTCCCGTAGTCTGGCTGAAATTCACGGAGAGGCGGAACAGTGGCGGTTCGGGTGATTGTTCGCGGAGTTGTCGTTGCCGCAGTGACCGCGGGAGCGCTCGTGCCCGCGGCGCTGGTGAGTGCGCCCAGCGCACTGGCCGATCCGTGCCCGGCGGGAACCGCGCGGGTGTTCCTGGGGAACTCGACCAACTCGTGTCAGGGTGCGGGGTCGGTGTCCTACACCGACGCTCCGGTGTCGAAGGTGTGCTCGATGACGAGCACCGATGTGACGGTGGAGATCCAGACCAACATCAAGAAGCGGCCGCTGCGCACCCAGGAGCTCAGCAACGGGCAGTGCGCGTCGTTCGACATGAAGACCCAGATCGGCAACACGGTCACCGTCACCCCGAACTGACGCCGGGGTGTTCGGGCTCGGCTAGTCCGCCACGACCGGATCCTCGTCCGGTGCGACCCTGACCGCGTCGGGGCCACCCTCCAGGAGCCGCCGGAAGCCGTCTTCGTCGAGGATCTGGACGCCGAGTTCTTCCGCCTTGGCCGCCTTCGAACCGGGCGCCTCGCCGATCACCACGAACGCGGTCTTCTTCGACACCGAGCCCGCCGCCTTGCCGCCGCGAACGAGGATCGCCTCCTTCGCGCCGTCGCGGCTGAAGGTCTGCAGGGATCCGGTGACGACGATCGACAGACCGTCGAGGTTGCGTTCGATGGATTCGTCGCGCTCGTCTTCCATCCGCACCCCGGCCGCACGCCACTTGTCGACGATCGCACGATGCCAGTCGACGGTGAACCATTCCACGACCGCCGCGGCGATGGTGGGGCCGACACCGTCGGTGGCTGACAGTTCTTCTCCTGTCGCGGATTCGATGCGCGCGAGGTCCGCGAACTCGGCGGCCAGCGCGCGGGCCGCGGTCGGACCGACATGGCGGATGGACAGCGCGACGAGCACCCGCCACAGCGGAGTGTCCTTGGCCGCTTCGAGGTTCTCGAGCAGGCGGGCACCGTTGGCCGAGAGGGCACCGTCCTGTTTGGTGAACAGCGGCACGCCGAGCAGATCCTGCGCGTCGAGGGCGAACAGGTCGCCTTCGTCGGTGATCGCGCCCGAGGTGAGCAGGGCGTTGGCGGCTTCGTAGCCGAGGGCCTCGATGTCGAAGGCGCCGCGACCGGCCAGGTGGAAAACGCGTTCGCGCAGCTGGGCCGGGCAATGCTGCTGGTTGGGGCAGCGGATGTCGGCGTCGCCCTCCTTGGCGGGGGCGAGTTCGGTGGCGCACTCGGGGCAGTGCGTCGGCATGACGAATTCGCGTTCGGTACCGGTGCGCGCGTCGACGACGGGCCCGAGGACCTCGGGAATCACATCACCGGCCTTGCGGATCGTGACGGTATCGCCGATGAGCACGCCCTTGCGCTTCACTTCCGAGGCATTGTGCAGGGTCGCCATCGACACGGTCGAGCCGGCGATCGAGACCGGCGACATCACCGCGAACGGGGTGACCCGACCGGTGCGGCCGACGTTGACCTCGACGTTGAGCAGCGTGGTGGTGGCCTCTTCGGGCGGGTATTTGTAGGCGATGGCCCAGCGTGGGGCACGTGAGGTGGAGCCGAGGCGGCGTTGCAGGGCCGTCTCGTCGACCTTGATCACCTGACCGTCGATCTCGTGCTCGATGTCGTGGCGATGTTCGCCCCAGTAGGCGACCCGCTCGATGACCGCGTCGATGCCCTCGACCAGGCGGGTGTGGGCCGAGACCGGCAGGCCCCAGGCAGCCAGTGCCTGGTAGGCCTCGTGCTGGGAGGCCGGGCGGTAACCCTCGATACGGCCGAACCCGTGGCAGATCATCCGCAGCCGACGCTGGGCGGTGATCGCGGGATTCTTCTGGCGCAGCGAACCGGCGGCGGTATTGCGCGGATTCGCGTAGGGCGGTTTGCCCTCGGCGACGATCTGCGCGTTCAACGTCTCGAAGTCCTCGAGCCGGAAATACACCTCGCCGCGAACTTCCAGGAGCTCCGGGATCGGGAATTCCTCAGTGGGGGTGAGCTCTGCGGGGATGTCTTCGATGGTGCGCGCGTTGAGGGTGACGTCCTCCCCGGTGCGCCCGTCACCGCGAGTCGCGCCGCGCACCAGCTTGCCGTTCTCGTACACGAGGTTCAACGCGACGCCATCGATCTTGACTTCGCACAGATAGTGCAGCCCGGACCCGGTTTCGGCTTCGACCCTGCTCGCCCAGGTGCGCAGCTCGTCGTAGTCGAACACGTTGTCCAGCGACAGCATCCGCTCGAGATGGTCGACCGCGGTGAACTCGGTCGCGAATCCACCGCCGACCAGCTGCGTGGGCGAATCGGGAGTCCGCAGATCCGGATGCGCGTCCTCGAGAGCCTGCAACTCGCGAAGCAACGCGTCGAACTCACCGTCGGTGATGATCGGCGCGTCCCGCAGGTAGTAGCGGAACTGATGCCCACGCACCTCGTCGGCCAACTGCTGCCACTGCACCCGCTGCTCGGGCGTAGCGGCTTCGGCACTCACAGAAACCGCGCTGTCGCTGTCACTCACCCACCCGAGGTTAGTCGAGCACACCGACACATCCACGCACGTCGCAGCCGTGCGGGAACGAGATTTCGTGGAGATCGGCGGGAACTACGTCACCGATGACCGCGGCCCGACCGCGACTGTTCCGGCCGCTCGATGGTGAGCGACTCCGGGTCCTCGGCGAAAGCGCGGGCGACGTCGGCGGCCACCGCGAGGGCCTTGCGAGACCACGCGAGCGGAGCGCCCGCCAGACCGCAGGTGGGGGTGACCAGGACCTGGGTGAGGGCCGCACGAGGGAAACCGAGGTCGTCCACGAGCCGGACCGCGGGCTCGGCGGCGGTGCGCCAGGTGAGCGGGCTCGTGGGCGGTTCGGTGGGGATGAGTCCGAGGGCCAGCTTCTTGCCGGAGTCCACGGCTTCGCCGATGTCGTCGAAGTCGGCGGTGGTGATGGTCGACGCGTCGAAGGACAGGGCGGCGGCCGCGGTGCGGCGCAGGGTGGGCAGGGCCGGGCGGGCTGCGCAGGTGTGCAGGACGACCGGGCCCGGTTGGGCGTTGATCACGACGTCGAGGAAGTGGATCGCCTCCGGCCCGGGCAGCGCACGGACGGTGTTGAGCACGCTCGGGCCGGTCAGCGATCCGTCGAGAACCGTTGTCAACTGCGGTTCGTCCAGTTGCACAACCACTTTCGCCCCGAGTCGTTTACCGATCTCGGCGGCGTGCAGGGCAAGGCCCTCGGCCAGCGAGTCCGTGAGGTCGCGCAGCGCACCGCGATCGGTGAGAATGCGATGGCCGCCGGGCAGTTCGACCTCGGCGGCGAGGGTGAGCGGCCCGACCGACTGGATTTTGATCGCCCGGCCGGAACCGACGAGACCCGCTGTCTCCCAGGCTTCCTCGATCGCGTCGAGATCTACGCGCACGAAGTCGCGGGCCTTGCGCGAGACCGAACCCGGGCGGTCGGCGAGCCGGTAACCGCGGGTGGTCGCGTCGAACCGCAGATCGACCAGGAGCGCGGAGGCGCGCCCGATCATGTCGGCGCCGATCCCGCGATCGGGAAGTTCGACGAGGTGGGGCAGTTCCGGCAGTTCACCGATAATGGTGGTCGCCGCCTCGAGTGGATCGGTGCCCGGCCAGGAACCGAGGCCGGTGGCGAACGCCCCGGCGAGCAAGTCCACCCGCTCCGCCGCGGATCGGTCGTCGGACTGCTCACTACCACGCCACAACGTCACGCGCTCAACACCTTTCGTGTCGTCTGGGTCAGTGGTCCGCACCGGATCGGCGTCGACCACCACGAACCGTGCGCCGCACCACGGCGCGGGCCGTCACCCGTCATCCTGCCGTGCGCGCCGACTGCCGGCGCACCCACCACGACACGATCAGGCTGACGCCGCCGACGAACCGGACTCGACGTCCGCGGCACGGTCGGTGCCGTTGATGGTGCCACTGCCGATCACGGTGTCGCCGCCGTCGTCGTCGGGCAGGTACAGCACGATGGCCTGACCCTTGGCGACGCCGGTGAGCGGCTCACGCAACCTGGCGACGAAGCCGTCGCCCTCGGGCTCGACCACGGCGGGCGCGGTCCCGCCGTGCGCGCGCACCTGCACGACGCACTCGATCGACGAGGTCGGGCGCACGCCGGACGTCCAGATCGCGCGGTCGGCGGTGACGATGTCGACCTGCAGATCCTCGACCGAACCGACCTTCACGGTCCCCGAATCGGGATCGATCCCGGTCACATACCGCGGCTTCCCGTCGGCGGCGGTATGGCTCAGGCCGAGGCCCTTGCGCTGACCGACGGTGAACCCGTGCACACCCTCGTGACTACCGAGCACCGTGCCGTCGGAATCGACCAGCGCACCGGGCCGGATGCCGATCTTGGCACCGAGGAAGGCGCGGGTATCCCCGGACGGGATGAAGCAGATGTCGTGGCTGTCGGGCTTGTTCGCCACCGCCAGCCCACGCTCGGCGGCTTCCTCGCGGATCCGCGGCTTGGGGGTGTCACCGACCGGGAACATCGCCCGCGCGAGCTGCTCGGCGGTGAGCACCGCCAACACGTAGGACTGGTCCTTGTCCGCGTCGACAGCACGACGCAGCACACCCTCGTCGAGCCGCGCGTAATGCCCGGTCACCACCGCGTCGAAGCCCAGCGCCTGCGCGCGATCGGCCAGCGCGGAGAACTTGATCTTCTCGTTGCAGCGCAGGCACGGGTTCGGGGTCTCCCCCGCGGCGTAGGCGGCGACGAAGTCGTCGATCACGTCTTCCTTGAAGCGATCGGCGAAATCCCAGACGTAGAACGGAATTCCGAGCACGTCGGCGGCGCGACGCGCGTCACCGGCGTCTTCCTTCGAGCAGCAGCCACGCGACCCGGTGCGCAGCGTGCCCGGGTTCGCCGACAGCGCCAGATGCACCCCGACCACCTCGTGCCCGGCGTCCACGGCCCGCGCCGCGGCCACCGCGGAATCGACACCACCACTCATCGCGGCGAGAACTCTCATCAGGCACCTCCTCTAGCGCCGGCCAGGCCTGCGGCCCTGGCCCGATCGATGACCTGCGGCAGCACGGTCAACAGTGTTTCGACATCGGCTCCGGTCGACGTGTGACCGAGCGTGAAGCGCAGCGAACTGCGCGCCTGCCACGGTTGCACACCCATCGCGATCAGCACATGACTGGGCGAGGCGACGCCCGCGTTGCAGGCCGAACCGGTGGAGCATTCGACACCGGCGGCGTCGAGCAGCATGAGCAGCGAGTCGCCCTCGCAGCCGGGGAACGTGAAATGAGCGTTGCCGGGCAGTCGTTGCGCCGGCCCGTTGAGCACGGCATCCGGCACCGCGGCCCGCACACCGTCGATCAGCTCGTCGCGCAACGCCCGCAACCGCTGAGCGCGCGCGGGCAGGTCGGTGACGGCATCACGCAACGCGGCGGCCATCCCGATCGCCGCGGCCACATCGGAGGTACCGGAGCGCAGGTCGCGTTCGTGCCCGCCGCCGTGCACCAGCGGCACACACGGCACACTTCGGCCCAGCAGCAGTACGCCGATCCCGTGCGGACCGCCGACCTTGTGCCCGGCCACGCTCAGCGCGGCCAGCCCGCTCGCGGCGAAGTCGACCGGAATCTGGGTCACCGCCTGGATGGCGTCGCTGTGCATCGGGATGTCGAATTCCTGTGCTACAGCAGCCAATTCGGTAATCGGCTCAATGGTCCCGACCTCGTTGTTGGCCCACATCACACTGACCAGCGCCACCTCGTCGGCGTGCGCGGCGAGCACCTCGCGCAGCACCTGCGGCGAGACGACGCCCTCCGCGTCGACCGGCAGCCAGCTGACCTGCGCGCCCTCGTGCTTCTCCAGCCACTCCACGGCATCGAGCACCGCGTGATGCTCGACCGAGCTGGTGACGATCCTGGTGCGCCGCGGATCAGCCGCCCTGCGCCCCCAGAAGATCCCCTTGACGGCGAGATTGTCGCTCTCGGTGCCCCCGGAAGTGAAGATCACTTCGGACGGCCGAGCACCCAGATCGGCGGCGATCGACTCGCGCGCCTCTTCCAGCGACCGCCGCGCCGCCCGCCCCGATCCGTGCAGCGAGGACGCGTTGCCGACCGCCCCGAGGGCAGCCGTCATCGCCTCGACGGCGGCGGGCAACATCGGAGTGGTCGCCGCGTGATCGAGGTAGACCGTCTTGGGCGCACCGTTGACCGGACCCGAATAAGCCGACTTCATGACCGACAAAGCCTATACCACCGCTGACCTGGTCATCTTCGGGGTCCACCCCTGCTTCCTACGATTTTTCGACGATTTACCCAGGATCCTCAACGCGGGCATCACCGATCGGTATTCCCGGATCGACGGTACAGACGCCGGGAATCCGCTCGATCAGACGACCTCAGCTCCCTCCGTGCGTCATTGCGTGGGTGCGGTCTGCCACATCACGGGTCAGGTTGTCGCGGAGTGCGCCGACGGGACTACGCCGAGTTGCTGCATCATCCCGAGCGTGTCCCAGGAGGCCCAACTCTCGATGATCTTGCCGTCCTCGAAACGATTGATCGTAATTCCCTGAACAACTGCCGATTTGCCGGTGGCGGGCATACCCATCATCTCGCCGTCATTGGTTCCGGTTCCCGTCCATCGGGTGGTGACGAAGTCGCCTTCGGCGATCTGTTCGTTGATCAGGAACCGTTGATCCGAGAAAGCGGCGAGATACATCTGCACGAGCCGCCTGAGGCCTTCGGGGCCATGAACCTCGGCGAACGGGTTCTGCGGATCGTGGTTGATGCAGCCGTCGGCCATGACCTCGTCGAAGACATCGAGGTCTCGCGAGTTCCACGCGTCGAAAATGCGCTTGGCTGAAGCCTTGTTCTGCTCTGACATGGCGTTTCCTAACTGGTAGTGACGCCGAACCGGCGAAGGGGCTCGTCACTACAGGCAGCCTTCGCCGCGCCCGGCGTTCAGCATGGTGTGACGTTCGAGCCCCGATGCCGACGGAATCCAGCCGTCACAACCCGATACGAGGACGCTGCCATCACGGAGGATGCCCGCCCCAGAAGTTGCCCGGCAAGCATTCGACTCCCCACCGGGCGCAAACGTGAAGCCGGTGTACGGAATAATTGTGCGCCTTTTTCGCAGGCGAGGTAAGGGGCGACAGCGAGAAAGCGCGGCCGGATACACCGAAGGCGACGACCACCTGCCCTCCCCGGTCGGCGCGATGAGTTTTCCGGGCCTACGTCGTCTGCATCGATACATCCAGACGACAAGGAGAATCCGATGGCGACCACGTACACATTCGATGTCTTTTCCAGCCTCGACGGCTATGGCAGCGTCAGCGGGGGCGACTGGGGTGGGTACTGGGGCAAGCAAGGGCCCGAGCTGCTCGGCCACCGGCTGGCTCTGTTCGAGGTGGATCAGCGGATGGTGTTCGGGCCCAAGACCTATCGGGCATTCGCGGAGATGCTGGCTTCGGGCGACGTGGCGGAGGTGCGTGACCCCTGGGTCACCCGGATGCGCGATCTCCCGGCGACGGTGGTGTCGAGCACGCTGGAGGGGCCGCTCGACTGGCCGGACGCGACGATCGCCCGCGGTGACGCCGTCGACGTGGTCGCCGAGCTCAAGGAGAAGTCCGCCGTGCCGTTGCGCTCCCACGGCAGCCTGTCGATGAACCGGGCGCTGATGGCCGCGGGACTCGTCGACCGCGTCCAGGTGACGGTGTTCCCGGTGATCACCGGACAGACCGGTGACGACCCGATCTTCCGGGGTGCGGCCGACTTCGACCTCGAACTGCTCGAGAGCCGGACGCTCGACGGCGACATCCAGGAACTCGTCTACCGGCCGACCCTGCACGGCTGAGATCAGGTGTGCAGTTCCCGGGTTCGGTGCGTGTCAGAATGCGCCCATGACCATCAAGTTCGACGCGCTCGATGCCGCCTTGCTGGCCGAACTGGCCCGTGACCCGCGAGCGCCGATTCTCGAGCTGGCGCAGCGACTCGGGGTCGCCCGCAATACCGTGCAGGCGCGGATGAAACGGCTCGAGGCATCGGGTGCCGTGCGGGGCTATCCGCCCGATATCGATGTGCAGGCCATCGGGTTCGCGGTGCACGCCTTCCTCGGCATCGAACTCGATCAGAACAAGATGGATCCGATCATCGAGACACTGCGCGGGTTCCCGCACGTCCTCGAGGTGCACGCCACCACCGGCCGCGCCGATCTGCTGGTGCGCATCGCCGCGCAATCGCAGCAGGATCTCCTGGAGATCATCCAGCGGGTGCACGCCATCGACGGCGTGAACCACACCGAGACCATGCTCGCCCTGGCCACCCCGATCGGGTATCGGAGCCTGCCGCTGGTCGAGCACCTGACGAACCGGACGAATCAGCCGTGATGTGACCCAGGTCTCTCGTCCTCGAGCAGATTGACACATCCAGCCCAGTGGTACAGATCACTTTTGAGCAGACTGATCAACTATTCGACTGACTGTTGACACCGATTGCCGCTCCACGGCACATTTCGCAGCACCGATAGCAAGTTCCTTCGTTGCGCAGCTCACGATCTGGGTTGTGGAAAGTGTGGTGAGGCGTTCATGACCACCGTCGTCTGTGCGACTGCCCGACCGTCGGCCGAGCCGGCCGCGCCCTACGACCTCGCCGATCGCTACCGCTCCGGCGCGGGCCCGGTGCTGCTGACCGGGGTCCAGGCCATCGCCCGGCTGCTGGTGGAACAGCACGTGCGCGATATCCGCGCCGGTCGCCGCGTCGCGACGTTCGTCTCCGGCTACCAGGGCAGCCCGCTGGGCGGGGTGGACAAGATGCTGCTCGGCATGCCCGAGGTGCTCACCGAGCACGACATCACCTTCGTCCCCGGGTTCAACGAGGAACTGGCCGCCACCGCGGTCTGGGGCAGCCAGGCCGAGCTGCCCGCCGGGCGGCCGACCCACGACGGCGTGGTCGGAGTCTGGTACGGCAAGGGTCCCGGCGTCGACCGCGCGACCGACGCCATCCGGCACGCCAACATGTACGGCGTGAATCCGCGCGGCGGCGTGCTGCTGCTGGTGGGCGATGATCCGGCCTCGAAGTCGTCGACCGTGCCCGCGGTGAGCGAACGCTCGCTGGCCGCCATGGGTGTGCCCGTTCTGTTCCCGCGCAATGCCGAGGAGATCATCACCCTCGGCATGCAGGGCATCGCGATGTCGCGGGCGTCGGGTTGCGTGGTGGCGTTGAAGATCGTGGCCGATGTCGCCGACGGGGCGTGGACGGTCGACGCGGATGTAGCCGACCTCGCCCTGACGGTGCCCGAAGTACAGTGGGAGGGAACGACTTTCGTCTACCGGCAGCGGCCGATGGCGGCTCCGACCGACAGCGTGCTCGCCGAAGCGGACCTGTACGGGCCGCGCTGGGCGACGGTGCACGCGTACGGTGCGGCCAACGCTCTCGACGTCGTCGAGGTGGACCCGGCCGAGGCGAAGGTGGGGATCGCGGCCACCGGCACCACCTTCGACGCGGTCCGCCAGGCTCTGCTGGATCTGGGTGTCGACGAGGCGACCATGCACCGCGCCGGAATCCGGTTGCTGCGCATCGGCATGCCCTATCCGCTGGGCACGGCCGCGCTCACCGATTTCGCCCGCGGGCTCGAGCAGTTGATCGTCGTCGAGGACAAGACCGCGTTCATCGAAACGCAGGTCCGCGAGATCCTCTACGGCACCCCGGACGCGCCCCGCGTGCTCGGCAAGCAGGACGAGCGCGGCGCGCGCCTGATGCCGGTCGACGGCGAACTCACCGCCGGACGGCTGCTGGCGCCGCTGCGCCGGGTGCTACGCGGACGGGTGGAGCTGAAAAGGGCAGCGCCACCGGCACTTCCGCTGGAAGTTCTCTCCGCCAAGCGGACGCCCTATTTCTGCAGCGGCTGCCCGCACAACCGCTCCACCGCCCTGCCCGACGGCTCGATCGGCGGCGGCGGCATCGGCTGCCACACCCTGGTCACCATGTCCGGGCGCACCGACAGCGCGGTCACCGGGCTCACCCAGATGGGCGGTGAGGGCAGCCAGTGGATCGGGCAGGCGCCGTTCACCGATGTGCCGCATC
The DNA here is from genome assembly GCF_042668615.1 of Nocardia sp. NPDC057272. Lineage (NCBI taxonomy): Bacteria > Bacillati > Actinomycetota > Actinomycetes > Mycobacteriales > Nocardiaceae > Nocardia > Nocardia sp. NPDC057272. The sequence goes on from NZ_JBHUYK010000001.1 coordinate 48,235, forward strand.
TGTTCCAGAACATCGGCGACGGCACCTTCTTCCATTCCGGTCAGCTGGCGATCCAGGCCTGCGTCGCGGCCGGGGTGAACATCACCTACAAGCTGCTCTGGAACGAGGTCGTCGCGATGACCGGCGCCCAGGACGTGGAGGGCGGGATCACCGTCGCGCAGCTCACCCACAAACTCACCACCGAGGGTGTCCGCAAGGTCGTCATCTGCGCCGATGAGCCGAAGCGGCACAGCAAGCGAGCGCTGGCGAAGGGCACGCTGTTGTGGCATCGCGACCGGCTCGACGAGGCGCAGAAACTGCTGCGCGAGATCGAGGGCGTCACGGTGCTGATCTATGACCAGCACTGCGCCGCCGACGCCCGCAGACAGCGCAAGCGCGGGACACTGCCGACCCGCAACACGCGGGTGGTGATCAACGAGGCCGTATGTGAGGGCTGCGGTGATTGCGGCGCCAAGTCGAACTGCCTGTCGGTGCAGCCGGTCGAGACCGAGTTCGGGCGCAAGACCCGTATCGATCAGACCTCGTGCAACACCGATTACAGCTGCCTGGACGGCGACTGCCCGTCCTTCGTGACGGTGGAGTTGGATCCGGCCGAGGGCAAGTCCCGGCGGCGCGAACCCGTCGAGCCGCCCGCCGTGGCCGATCCGGGCGTGGGCGCGCCGACTCGCACGCAGAACGTGCTGATCGCCGGAATCGGGGGTACCGGCATCGTCACGGTGAACCAGGTCCTGGCCACCGCCGCCCTGCGCGCGGGCTACGAGGTGGAGAGCCTGGACCAGATCGGCCTGAGCCAGAAGGCCGGCCCGGTGCTGTCCCACCTGCGGTTCTCCACAGGGGAATTGGAGCCGGCCAATCGGCTCACTCCCGGCAGCGCCGACTGCCTGCTCGCCGTCGACCTGCTCACCGCCACCGACCCCCGCTACCTCCAGTACGGCGACGCGGCGAGCACCGTGGCGGTGGCGTCGACGAGCCAGACCCCGACCGGCGACATGGTCTTCGACAAGTCGGTGGCCTACCCGGCGACGGACACCCTGCTGGATCGGCTTGCCACGGTGACGCATTCGATCAGTCACTTCGACGCGCTCGCGGCGGCGCTGACGCTGTTCGGGAACACGGCGGCGGCCAATTTCCTGATCGTGGGCGCGGCCGTCCAGAACGGCGGGCTGCGCCTGCCGGTCGCGGCGATCGAGGAGGCCATCGGGATCAACGGTGTCGCGGTGAACGCCACCATCGCGGCGTTCCGGTGGGGGCGGGTCGCCGTGGCCGATCCGGCGGCGTTCGCGGCGGCGGTCGACTCACGTCGGCCGCGACGCACCCAGCCGGTGGCGCCCGCGGAGCTGCTGGCGAACACCAGCGTCGAGGGCGAGGTGCGCCGGATCGTGGAGCTGCGAGCGGCTCAGCTGATCGGCTACCAGAACGCGAAGGTGGCGCACCGCTACCTCGAGACGGTCGAATCCGTCTGGGCGGCAGAACGTTCGGTCACCGAGCGCACCGAATTCAGTGCGGCGGTCGCGCGCGGGCTGTACAAGTTCACGGCTTACAAGGACGAGTACGAAGTGGCCCGGCTGCTCGTGGACCCGGACTTCCTCGCCGACGTGCAGGCCCAGGTGCCCGGTGGCGAGAAGCTCACCTACAAGCTGCACCCGCCGATGCTGCGTGCGCTGGGCCGCGACAAGAAGATCGGTCTGCGGCCGAAGTCGCATGTGGCGCTGAAGGTTCTGGCCAAGGGCAAGTTCCTGCGCGGCACCAAGCTCGACCCCTTCGGCTACGCCCACGTCCGCAAGGTCGAACGCGAACTGCTGGCCCACTACACCGGCATGGTTCGCCGGCTGGCACACGATCTGACCACCGAGAACTACGAAACAGCCACCGCGGCAGCGGCACTGACCGATGTCGTGCGCGGCTACGAGGACATCAAGCTCGGCAATGTCGAGCTGTACCGCGCCGGGCTGCGCGAGCTCGGTATCGAGGACTGACCGAACCACGCTGCCACCGAACCCACGGTGCCACTCGGCTGCCACGACCCACGGCCGAGCGCCCCGCGGTACCACCACGTCGCCGCACCAGCGGCACAACGGAACCGCCGCGTACCCGCGGCATCACCACCCCGCGCACCAGGGCACAACCCTGGTGCGCGGAAACCGGAAAGGAATCGACAGTGACCGTTGCGCACACCGAGGCAGGAGTCTTCGGCCGATCGCACGAGTTGAGCGCCCGCGCCCACGAGCAGGTCGTGTTCTGCGAGGACGACAGGTCCGGGCTGAAAGCGATCATCGCGATCCACTCGACCGCACTCGGCCCGGCCCTCGGCGGAACCCGCTTCTACCCGTACGCCGACGAATCCGCGGCCCTGCAGGACGTGCTGCGGCTGTCCTGGGGGATGACCTACAAGGCCGCCGCGGCCGGTGTCGACCTCGGTGGCGGCAAAGCGGTGATCATCGGCGATCCGGCCACCCTCAAGAGCGAGGACCTGCTCGCCGCCTACGCGCGGTTCGTCGAAACCCTCGGTGGGCGCTACATCACCGCCGGTGATGTGGGCACCAACACCGACGATCTGGATGTCATCGGTCGGCACACCCGCCACGTCACCGGCCGCAGTGTCGGCGCGGGCGGCAGCGGCGACAGTGCCCGGCTGACCGCGCTCGGCGTCTTCCACTCGATGCGCGCCGGAGCCGAATTCGTCTGGGGCGCACCGACACTGGCCGGTCGCACGGTCGGCGTCGAGGGTGTCGGCAAGGTCGGGCGCGAACTCACCGCCCTGCTGCTGGCCGACGGCGCCGAGGTCTGCGTGACCGATGTGAACGAGGCGGCGCTGCGGCGCATCACCGACGAACTGCCCGCCGTCCGCCTGCTGTCGACAGTGTCCACCGCGCCGGTCGACGTGTACGCCCCCTGCGCGATGGGCGCCACCCTCACCGCGGCGAGCGCCGCGACGATCGAGGCGAAGCTCGTCTGCGGCGCGGCGAACAATCAGCTCGCGACACCCGAGGTCGAGCAGGCGCTCACCGACCGCGGCATCACCTGGGTGCCCGATTTCGTGGCCAATGCCGGTGGCCTCATCCAGGTGGCCGGTGAGCTGCGCGCCGCCACGCCGGCCGAGGTCGAAGCCGAGGTCGCCGACATCTACCCGCGCTGCCGCGAGATCATCGCCGCCGCCATCACCGAGGGGATCGGGACCGGCGCCGCCGCCAACCGATTCGCCGAGCGCCGTCTCGATGCCATCCCGCGGTCTCTCTCATGACGAGCAAGAGCGGCTTGTTCCGCACCAAGTCCGTCGAGCAGTCGATCCGCGACACCGACGATCCCGATGCCAAGCTGAAGAAGGATCTGACGGCCAAAGACCTGACGATCTTCGGTGTCGCCGTGGTGATCGGCGCGGGCATCTTCACCCTCACCGCGCGCACCGCGGGCACCGTGGCGGGACCGGCGGTCTCACTGGCCTTCGTGTTCGCGGCGATCGCGTGCGGGCTCACGGCCCTGTGCTACGCGGAGTTCGCCTCGACCGTGCCGGTGGCGGGCAGCGCGTACACCTTCGCCTACGCCACCTTCGGCGAGGTGATCGCCTGGATCATCGGCTGGGATCTGATCCTGGAGTTCGCGCTCGCGGTGTCGGTGGTCGCCAAGGGCTGGTCGCAGTACCTCGGCGAAGTGCTCGGATCATCGGCGCCGGTGCTTCACCTCGGCACGGTGAAGTTCGACTGGGGCGCGGTGCTGATCATCGCGGTGGTCGGCGTGCTGCTGGCGACCGGGACCAAGCTGTCCTCGCGGGTCTCGGCCATCGCCGTCGCGATCAAGCTAGGTGTGATCGCGCTGGTGCTGGTGGTCGGTGCGACCTACTTCAAGCCGTCGAACCTGACGCCCTATATCCCGCCGGCGCAACCGTCGGAGAAGGCCGATGGGATGCACCAGTCGCTGTTCGCCTTCCTCACCGGCTCCGGTGGCACCAGTTACGGCTGGTACGGCCTGCTCGCCGCGGCAAGCCTGGTGTTCTTCGCCTTCATCGGCTTCGACGTGGTCGCCACCACCGCCGAGGAGACGCGCAATCCACAGCGCGACGTCCCGCGCGGCATCCTGGCGTCGCTGGCGATCGTGACGGTGCTCTACATCGCGGTGTCGCTGGTCCTCACCGGGATGGTGTCCTACACCGAACTGGCCGACGGCAACGCCACATTGGCCACCGCCTTCGCCATCCACGGCGCCACCTGGGTGAAGAACATCATCGCCATCGGCGCGCTGGCCGGGCTCTCGACCGTGGTGATGGTGATGTTCCTCGGCCAGACCCGGGTGCTGTTCGCCATGGCCCGCGACGGTCTGCTGCCTCGCGGTCTGGCGCAGACCGGCAAGAAGGGCACACCCGTGCGGCTGACCGTGCTCGTCGGTGTGGTGTGCGCGCTGCTGGCCGGATTCGTCGAGTTCGGCACGCTGGAGGAAATGGTCAATATCGGCACACTGGTCGCGTTCGTCCTGGTGTCGATCGGGGTGCTGGTACTGCGTCGCACCCGCCCGGATCTGCCGCGCGGGTTCCGCGTCCCGTTCGTCCCGGTGGTTCCCGTTCTCGGCGCGCTGGCCTGCGTGTGGCTGATGGTCAACCTCTCGATCGAGACCTGGCTGCGCTTCGTGATCTGGATGGCACTCGGTGTCATCGTGTACTTCGCCTACGGTCGCAGGCACTCGGTCCTCGGTCGCAGGCGACCGGATTCCGCGGAACCGGAGCTGACACCGGTCCGATAGACCCACCGCACACCCGGGGCCCGGCGATTCGGTGGGATCGCCGGGCCCCGGGTGTGCGGTCAGAGTGTCAGCTGACCGGCCGCCGACGTGAGCAAGCCGACGAGGTCGCGATCGTGCATGGGCAGGCGGCCGGTCTTGCCGATCGCGGCCAGGGCACCGGTGACAGTGCCGTCGGCGGTGCGGATCGGGACGGCGACAGCGCTGCGGCCGAGGCGGCATTCGTTCACCTCGACGGCGACGGCGTCCACGGCGACTCGGCGCAGCTCCGCGGCGAGATCGGCGGCGTCGGTGATGGTGGAGGTGGTGACCTTGCGCAACGTTGCCTCGACCACGGATTCGGGGTGCCGCGCCAACAGGATCTTGCCGATGGCGGAGGCGTGCGGGCAGGTGAGCAGCACCTTCTCACCACTGAGCTCGTGGTCGGGGTCCTTGTCGATCATCCTGATCCGGCCGCCGGCGAACGAGGCGAGATGGATGCCGAAACGCAGCTGGGCACGCAGTTCGCCGAGAATCCGGTGGTTGCCGGAGACGGGCTCGGGGGCGGCGGCCCCGGCGAGCTCACGGGTACGGCGGCCGAGGGCGAAACCGGACAGGTCCTCGATCCGCACCAGGTAACCGTCGGCGACAAGCAGATTCAGCAGGCGGTACGCGGTCGCGGGGGCGATGCCGGTCTGCGCGGCGATGTCCTTCGCGGTGGCGCCCGAACCCAGTCGCGCCACGGCCTCGAGCAGCGCGAGGGCCTTCTGGACAGCCCTCGGCTCGTGCCCGGTCGGGCCGTCGCGGCGGGTCGTCGTTGTCACTGTTCGGCGCGGTCCGCCCCTACCAGGGCCATCGCGCCGCGGGCGTTGACGGCGAACACCCCGGCGCCGGGCAGCACGTCCGCGGATTCGGGACTGTCGAAAACACCGATGGCCATGAGACTTCCGGGACAGCTGTCGCGCAGATAGCGATACCAGCCGGCACCGGCCAGCAGCACCGCGAGCACCGTCGCGGGCGCGACCACCACACCGTCGCTCGCATCCGACACCGTCAGACAGACCAGCACCGCGGCGAGCACCCCACTGCCGACCCAGCCGGCGACGAGGTCGGCGCGGCTGCGCTCGCGGATCCGGCCGAGGAACAGCACAGCACCCACCGCGACCAGGATGTAGGACAGCGCGAGTGCCGTGCGCATCACGGTCTTGGCCGCGGCGGGCACACCGTCGAGCGCGACGAAGCCCGAACCGACCGTCGCGACGATGCCGATGATCAGCACCAACGCCACGTGCGGGGTCCGCAACCGCGGACCGACCCGGCTCAGCAGCCGCGGCAGCACACCCTCCACGCTCATCGAATACATCAGTCGCGACGCGGCGTTCGACGAAGCCATCGACGACCCGAGCCACGAGCACGTCAGCCCCGCGTCGAGCAGGATCACCACGAGCAGACTCGACCCACTAGCCGTCCCGTGCAGATACGCGTTCACCACCGCCCCCGCATGCCCGGACCAGGCCGCCCACGACGCGAAGATGAACAGCGCCCCGCACAGCACCGGGGTGAGCAGCACCGTCCGGGTCACGGTGACCAGCGGACGCCGCGTCTCCGGTGCGAAGAACGTGGCGCTCTCGAAACCCGCGAGCGCGAACAGCGCCGACATCGCGATGGCCAGCACCGCGGGAACATTCGGTGCGGCCGGGGTGATCGCGACAGCAGGCCCCGACACCAGCATGAGGCCGATGATGAAGGCCAGCGAACACGCCTCGACCGCCAGGATCGCGATCGCGGCGAACCGCACACCACGCACCAGCACCGCGCCGATCAGCACCGCGATGCCGAGATAGACGGCCCCGATCTGCCAGCCGCGCAGCGTGATTCCCAGCTGCGCTGCCATGGCCAGAGCGGTCTGCGACCCGTGATACATCGTCAGCGACGCACTGCCCAGGTACTTCACCAGCATTCCGACACCACAGGTCAGCGCCGCGCGCGGTCCGGCGCCGTGGCTGACGAAGGTGTAGAGCCCACCCGCCGCGGACAGGCGCCGGGTGAACTGTGCGACGCAGTACGCGATCAGCGTGATGACAAGCGTCGCGATGACGATCGTCACCAGGCCGGGCAGCAGGGCGTTGTGGGTGAGCATCGTGACCGGCAACAGCACCATCGACGCGGCGGGCGCGGTGGTCGCGATCGACTGGCCGAGCAACGCCACACCCGGCAGTTGCCTGCGCCCCAGCGCCCGCAACGGCGACACCGCGGGGCGCTCGGGTTCCCCGGCCGCGAACGAGCGCGCGACCGCGTCGGCCAGTGCCGTCATCCCACACCTCCCAGCGTTGTCGGTGCGGGCGAGGATATCCAGACCTGGTTTCGGCGGTATTGCGGGCGCGAGTCGACCGGTGGCAACCGAGCGAGAAAGTGACGGCGGGCGATCCCACTCGCCGACCGGTGAACGTTTTCCGCGGCGTAGCGGCACCGACCCACCGTCGACGGACGCTGTCGCAGAACGGATATCGCGGCGGACGGAGCTACCCATGGCAGTCACCAGAAGATCATTCATGCAGAGTCTCGGCATCACCGGCGGGGCCGGCCTCGCCTACGGCGCGATGTCGACCCTCGGCCTCGCGCCCGCCACGGCGCAGGTGTCGTTCCGCTCGCCCGCCATGGGCGACCTCATCGGCAAGAGCGACGGTGGCGCGAAAGTGGCGATCCTCGGCGGGGGCCCCGCGGGGTTGTGCGCGGCCTACGAACTGGGCAAGGCCGGATACGACGTGACCGTGCTCGAAGCCAGGAAGCGCGCGGGCGGACGGGTGTGGTCGGTGCGCAACGGCACCACCGAAACCGATCTCAACGGCGAAACCCAGAGCTGTACCTTCGCCGAAGGGCACTACTTCAATCTGGGCGCCACGCGAATTCCGCAGGGCCACATCACCCTCGACTACTGTCGCGAACTCGGTGTCGAGATCCAGCCGTTCGGCAATCAGAACGCGTCCACCTTGGTCAACTATCAGAGCGGCACCTCGATCTCCGGGCAGTCGGTGCAATACCGCGCCGCCAAGGCCGACATGTACGGCTACATGTCCGAGCTGCTGCAGAAGGCCGCGACGCGGGGCGCACTCGACGACGTGCTCTCCGGCGCCGACAAGGAAGCGCTGTCGTCGTTCCTGCGCGATTTCGGCGACCTCTCCAGTGACGGCCGCTATCTCGGCTCGACCCGGCGCGGCTACACCGCCGAACCCGGCGCGGGTCTGAACTTCGGCGAACAGCCGAAGCCGTTCCCGATGTCCGACACGATCCGCAGCGGTCTCGGCCGCAACTTCAGCTTCGAATTCGGCTACGACCAGGCCATGATGATGATGACCCCGGTCGGCGGCATGGACCGCATCTACGCTGCCTTCCAGCGCGAGATCGGCACGCAGCGCATCCATTTCGGCGCCGAGGTGTCGGCGATGAAGAACACCCCCGACGGTGTGCGGATCGAATACACCCAGGACGGCGCGCGCAAGTCCCTCGACGCCGACTACTGCATCTGCACGCTGCCGCCCCATCTCGTCGGTCGCCTGGCCAACAACCTGCCCGCCGATGTACTCACCGCGCTGAAGGCGGCGATCCCGGTGTCGTCCGGCAAGCTCGGCATCGAGTACTCGCGCCGCTGGTGGGAGCTCGACGACCGGATCTACGGCGGCGCGAGCAATACCGACAAAGACATTTCGCAGATCATGTTCCCGTACGACCACTACAACGGCGACCGTGGCGTGGTGGTCGGCTACTACAACACCGGCAAACGTCATCAAGCCTTCGAATCACTCACGCACCGGCAGCGTCTGGCGAAGGCGGTCGACGAGGGCGCGGCGATTCACGGCGACAAGTATCGACGCGACATCGCCTCGTCGTTCTCCGGCAGCTGGCGGCGAACCAAGTACTCCGAGGGCGCGTGGGTCGGGTGGTCGGGCAGCAGCTCCCACGGCGGCGAGGCCACCCCCGAGTACACGAAGCTCCTTGCCCCCGTGGAGCACATCTACTTCGCCGGGGACCACCTGTCCAACGCGATCGCCTGGCAGCACGGCGCCTTCACCTCCGCCCGCGACGTGGTGACCGCCCTGCACGCTCGCGTCGCCGCCTGAATCTCTCACCCCGACAAGGAGTATCGACCATGAAGACGACGATCACCCTGGCCGTGACGGCCCTCGCGGCGCTGACCCTCACCTCCTGCTCGGCCGACCCGGCCGAGTCGAAGCCGTCCGCTGCGCCGAGTACCTCGGTTCTCGAAGCAGGACAGGCGAATCCGATGATCGCCCAAGGCGTGACGATCGCCGCCGACGCCACCGTCTACAAGACCAGCGGGCTGGGCCCCACCGCCACCAACAAGGCCGCCCCCACCGGCAGCCCCGAATCCTTCATCGACACCCAGCAGTTCGCGGACGCGAAGCTGCCCGCCGGTGTCACCGTCACCGAGGCACAGGGCATGTCGGTGCTGGCCAGAATCCGGGAGAACCTCGAAGCTCAGGGCCTGACCCTGGACGACGTCATCACCATGCGCGTGTTCCTCGACAACGCTCCCGGCACCGACCGTGCCGACTACGCCGGCTGGAACCGCGCCTACCGGCAGTTCTTCGCCAATACGAACCTCACCACCGGCGACACCGAGCTGGTCCCCCTCGGCAGCGCCGCCCCGGCCGCACCCCTGGTCCGCAACGCGGCACGACCGAGCCGCTTCGCCCTGGAAGTGGCGAGTCTGCCGGTGGCGGGGTGGCTGGTCGAAGTCGAAGTCGACGCTGTGTACCCGGCCCGTAAGTGAGCCGGCTCGCCTGACGAATTCCCTGGTCAAGGTCGCGTCCGGCCGGTGCGATAACTCACGTTCTCGCCAGCCTGTGGCACTGAGTGCCAGCCCGGGTGAAATAATCCCCGGGACAGCCAGGGCAATGCGATGTTGGGAGTTCTCCAGTGGAGTTGATCGGTGTAATCGGAGGCGGCACGATGGGCGCGGGGATCGCGGAGGTGTGCGCCAAGGCGGGCAGCTCGGTGCTCGTGCTCGAGACGAAGCCGGAGTTCGCCGAGGCGGCACAGAACCGGATCGCCACCTCGATCGGCCGTGCCGTGACCAAGGGCAAGATCACCCAGGAGGAGGCCGACGCGGTGCTCGCGCGGGTGCGCGTCACCCTGGACATGGACGAGTTCGCCGATCGTGACCTGGTGATCGAGGCGGCGCCGGAGATCGAGGCGCTCAAGTACGAGATCTTCGGCAAGCTGGACAAGATCGTCAAGCCCGAGGGCATCCTCGCCACCAACACCTCCTCGATCCCCGTGATCAAGGTGGCCGGGGCGACCGAGCGGCCCGAGCGGGTCGTGGGCGTGCACTTCTTCAACCCCGTGCCGGTGATGCCGCTGGTCGAGATCATCTCGACCCTGGTGACCGCGCCGGAAGCGGCCGTGGCCGTCACCGACTACGTGAAGAACACCCTCGGCAAGATGGCCGTGCAGGCCGGTGACCGCTCCGGGTTCATCGTCAACGCGCTGCTCATCCCCTACCTGTGTTCGGCGATCCGGATGCTCGAGTCGGGCTACGCCACCGCCGAGGACATCGACGCGGCGATGAAGGGCGGCTGCGGCTACCCGATGGGCCCGCTGACGCTGCTCGACACCGTCGGCCTCGACATCGCCCTCGCGGCGTCGGAGTCGCTCTACGCGGAGTTCGCCGAGCCGCACCTCGCCCCGCCCGCGCTGCTGCGCCGGATGGTGGACGCGGGCCGACTGGGCCGCAAGACCGGACGCGGGTTCTACGACTACGCGAAGTAATGCTGATTCCCGCAGGAGCCAGGTGCTCCTGCGGGAACCTCGGCGAGCCCCCGCTCACGCGGGCGCGAGATGGTCCGCTCCGGGCGCCGGGAAGAAGCCGATGTCGATGTAGTGGTCGAAGTAGCGGGCGATGACCGCGGCGTCGACCGCGGGGAACTCGATCGGCAGGCCGCGGAAGGGTTCGGCGGGGGCCGATTCCACGCCGGTGAGCACCGCCGCCGGATTCGCCTTGGCGAGCGCGGCCGCGTAGTTGCCGCTCAGTGCCGAAGCCCGCGCCAGGATGGGGTCCGCGTCCCGGCGTTCGGCCGCGGTGGAGAGCTGGAGGCCGAATTCCATCGGGTCGATGAAGTCGAAACGGTAACCGCGACTGCGGATCTCCTCGTAGACGACCTGCAGCGGCACCTGCGCACCGGAGGCCCGGAAGATATTGCCGATGGCCGCCACCTGGCGGGACCGGCTGACGATTCCCGCCGCGACATGGTCGACCGGGGCCATCTCGATGGCGATCGCGCGCACATCGACCGCCACCCCGAGCACCAGCATGGACCGCAACATCGTCCACCAGGCGTCCTCGGCGGGGGCGACGCCCGTGCGGGAGTCGCCGGTGATCAAGCCGGGGCGGTATACGGCGATGGGAACGCCACGCTCGATCGCGGCGTGCACGAGCTGCTCGGCGACCCACTTGGTCATCGCGTAACCGGGCAGACCGGCGGGCACCCCGTTGTCCTGCGGGACCCCCGCCAGCACCGACAGGGTCGACACATAATGGATCGGCTTGACCCTGGTGGTGGTGGCCAGGCGCAACACCTCGGTGGTGCCGCAGACATTGGCCGCTCGCATCCGCGCGTACGGTTCGAGGTGGTTCACCAGCGCGCCGTTGTGGTAGATCGCGTCGGCCCTGGCGGCGAGTTCGGCGAAGCGCAGTGGGTCCATGCCGAGGTTCGGCTGCGCGAGATCGCCGGGGACGCCGACGATCCGGTCGCGATAGGGCCACAGGTCGATGTGGTACTTCGCGGCGGTGGAGACGACGCGATCGACCGCGCCCGCGTCATCGGTGGCGCGGACCAGGCAGTGGACGGTCGCCGACGTCTGTTCGAGGAGTTCGCGCAGCAGGAAGCTGCCGAGGAACCCGGTGGCGCCGGTGAGCAGCAGCGTGGCCGGTGCGCCGGTGCGCTGGGGCGCGCAGCCGGTGAGGTCGATCGACGGGTCGAGGATCGCGTCCACGGCCGGATCGGGACCGGCGGCCGAGGCCGACGACTCGTCGCGCAACGCCAGTGCCAGGTCGCTGACCAGCGGATAGCTGAACAACAGGCGCAGCGGCACCTCGATGCCCAGTTGCTCGGCGAGGGTGGCGCGCACCCGGATCGCCGCGAGCGAGGTGCCGCCGAGGACGAAGAAGTCGTCGTCACGGCCGACCCGGTCGAGATCGAGCGCTCCGGCGATCGCCGAGGCGACGATCTGCTCGTCGGCGGTGGCCGGCGCCTGGTATTCGCGGATCTCCACAGCGGGCGCGGGCAGCGCCTTGCGGTCGAGCTTGCCGGTGGCACCGAGCGGGAACTCGTCGAGCACCAGCAGACGGTGCGGAATCATGTACGGGGGCAACAGGGTTCGAATGGTCGCCAGCACGTCGGCGGTGTCGACCGATGCGTCGAGGGGTGTCACGTAGCCGACCAGCTGTTCGTGATGCACCGCGACCGCCGCCCCCGCGACCGCCGGATGCGTGCGCAGCGCCGCCTCGATCTCGCCGGGTTCGATGCGCAGGCCGTGCAGTTTGAGCTGAACGTCGGTGCGACCCAGGTAGGTCAGATCACCGGACGGGAGTCTGCGCACCAGATCGCCGGTGCGGTACATGCGCTCACCGACGGGACCGTACGGGTCGGCGACGAATCGCTCCATCGTCTTGTCGGGGCTGCCGAGGTAGCCGCGGGCCAGCTGCGCGCCGGCCAGGTACAGCTCGCCGGGCGTGCCGACGGGCACCGGCCGCAGCCGCGCGTCGAGCACATAGGCGCGAGAATTCCAGTGCGGCAAGCCGATCGGAACGATGCCGTCGCCCACCTCGGTCACATCGGCGCCGGTGATCGACACGGTGGCCTCGGTGGGACCGTACAGATTGTGCAGTCGACCCGCGGTGACGGTGGTGAAGCGTTCGATGGTGGCATTCGGCAGCGCCTCACCGCCGACCCACACCGCGCGCAGCGAACGCAGGGCGCCGGTGGGCGCGGCATCCAGCAGCATCTGCAGGACCGAGGGCACGATGGTCGTGCCGGTCACACGATGACGGGCAACGAGTTCGGCGAGGTAGGCGGGATCGGTGAGCCCCTGCGTGGCGGCCACGACCATGTGCGCACCGGCGCGCAACGGGGAAGCGAAACCGATCATCGAGGCATCGAAGGTGAACGGAATCGACTGCAGGACAGTGTCGGACTCCCCCACCCCGTATTCGCCGACCATGAACGCGGCCTGGTTGACGATCGCCGAATGCGGCACGCCGACGCCCTTCGGCTTGCCCGTCGAACCGGACGTGAAGATCACATACGCCAGGTCGAGGGTGTGCAGTGGGCGCAGCCGGTCGGCGTCGGTCAGCCAGGCGTCCGAGAGGTGCGACAGTGCCACCCGGTCCACGGTGACGACCGGCAGGCCGTCGGCCGCGATCGCGTCGCCGGTGGTGGTCAGCATGCAGACCGGCCGTGCGGCGGCGAGGATGTCGGCGCGGCGCTCGGCGGGCGAATCGGGATCGAGCGGCACATAGGCGCCACCGGCCGCGAACACGGCGTACATGGCGACGACGAGATCGATCGACGGCCGAATCGCCACGCCCACCGTGCTTCCGGGGCCGACACCGTCGGCGACGAGCAGCCGGGCCAGCCGGTTGACCCGGCCGGCCAGCTCGCCGTAGGTCACCGTGACCTCGCCGAAAGTGACCGCGGGTGCGTCCGGACGATGCTGGGCGCGGGCCTGGAACTCGTCGAGCAATGTCGCGTCGGGGACGAGCCGGAGCTCGCCCGAGGGCTCGGTCAGCTCGGCTTCGGTCAGGACCGGCAGGTCGCCGACGGGCCGGTGCGGGGCGGCGACCGCCGCGGCCAGCAGCCCGGACAGGCGGGCACCGAGCCTGGCCATGGTCGAGGCGTCGAACAGGTCGGTGGCGTAGCGCCAGGAGCAGCGCAGACCGGCGGGTCCGTCACTGTCCTCGAGCGGAACAACGGTGAGCTGGAGATCCACCGGCGCCGCTTCCTCGCCCAGATCCACCGCCGACACCGTCAGCTCGGGCAGTTCGAGGCGCGTGGCGCCGAAGTTCTGGAACGACAGCGCCACCTGGTACAGCGGGTGGTGCGCCTGGGTACGTGGCGGATCCAGTTCGGCGACAAGGCGTTCGAACGGCACATCGGCGTGGGCGAAGGCGGCCAGATCGATATCGCGAACCCGATCGAGCAGGGACGCGAAGGATTCGGCGGCGTCGACGCGGGTGCGCAACACGATGGTGTTGACGAACATGCCGACGAGATCGTCGAGCTCGGGCTCGCCACGGCCCGCGACCGGCGCGCCGACGGTGACGTCCTCGGTACCGGCGACCCGCGCCAGCAGCACCGACAGCGCCGCCCGCACCACCATGAACAGCGAGGCATTGTGTTCGCGCGCCAGGGTTTCCAGCGCGGCATGCACCTCGGCGGACACCGCGAAGTCCTGGGCGGCGCCGCGAGTGCCCGCCACCGGCGGACGCGGCCGGTCGGTGGGCAGCTCGAGCAGGGCCGGGGCACCGGCGAGCGCGGTGCGCCAGAACCCGAGCTGTTCGGCCAGCAGCGAGCCGGCATCGTCTGCCGCGCCGAGCATTTCCTGCTGCCAGAGCGTGTAGTCCGCGTACTGCACGGGCAACGGCGCCCAGCCGGGCGCCGCACCGGCGGCGCGGGCGGCGTAGGCGGTCATCAGGTCGCGCGTCAGCGGGCCGAGCGAGAAGCCGTCGGTAGCGATGTGGTGCACGACCACCGCCAGCACATGATCGGTCTCGGAGAGCCGGAAGACGGCCGCGCGCACGGGAACTCGACGGCACACATCGAATCCGCCGAACGTCAGCCTGGCCAGTGCGCCCGGCAGATCGGCTTCCGCGATCGGGTCGACCACCACGTCGAGGCCGGCCTGCGCCAGGGGCAGCACCTGCTGGAAGCCCGCGCCCTCGTGCTCGGGGTACACCGTGCGCAGCACCTCGTGGCGTTCGAGCACGTCGTCGAGTGCGGCGGTGAGCGCGACGGTGTCGAGCGGGCCGGTCAGCCGCAGCGCGACCGGGATGTTGTAGGCGCTGGAGTCGGGATCCAGCCGCGCCATGAACCACATGCGCTGCTGGGCCAGCGACAGCGGGACGTGCGCACCACGTTCGCGGCGGGTCAGCGGCACCCGCGCCGACGCGGCACCGACCAGCGCGTCGAGGGCATCGGCCAGCTCGGCCACCGTGCCGTGCTCGAACACGGTGCGGGCCGGTACCCGCACACCCACCGCGGCACCGAGCCGGCCGGCCAGCTGGGTGGCGAGCAGCGAATTGCCACCGAGGGCGAAGAAGTCGTCGCCGCGCCCGATCGGGTCGGCGCCGAGCAGTTCGGCGAAGACCGCGGCCACGGTGCGTTCGGTGTCACCGCGCGGCTCCTCGAACTCGCGGGCGGCGAGTTCCGGCGCGGGCAGTGCCCGGTGATCGAGCTTGCCGACCGGCGTCAACGGCACCTCGTCGAGCACCACGATCGCGGCGGGCACCGCGTGCTGGGGCAGGTGCCGCTCGGCCAGCCGGGTGAGTGCCGCCGTGTCGATCGTGGCACCCGCGGCCGCGACGAGATAGGAGACGAGCGCGCTCTCCCCGCTGGGCAGCGTCCGGATCAGCGTGGCGGCGAAGCGCACCGTGTCGTCGGCGGCGAACAGCGCGTCGATCTCGCCGAGTTCGATGCGGAAGCCACGCAGCTTCACCTGCGCGTCGGTGCGCCCGAGGAATTTCAGGCCGACCCCGCCGGGCACGGGAACCCACTGCACCAGGTCACCGGTGCGATAGAGCCTGCCGCGACCGAGCGGGTCGGCGACGAATCTGCTCGCGGTGAGCCCGGCGCGATCGTGGTAGCCGCGGGCCAGACCTTCGCCGGTGAGATACAGCTCGCCGGGCACCCGATCCGGTACCGGGCGCAGGCGGGCGTCGAGGACCAGTGCCGTCATCCCGGGGATCGTGTCGCCCATGGTGATCACGTCGTCGGCGGTCAGCCGATCGCTCATCGCGCAGACGATGGTGGTCTCGGTCGGGCCGTACACATTGAAGAACGCGCGACCGGGCGCCCACCGCGCGATCAACTCGGGCGGATAGGCCTCACCGCCGACGGCGAGCGCGGCCAGTTCCGGCAGCGCCGCCGGGTCGAGCCCGGCCAGGGCGGCGGGCGTGATGAAGGCGTGGGTCACCCGTTCGGCGCGCAGCAGTTCGGTCAGTTCGTCGCCACCGTAGACATCGGGCGGCGCGATGACCATCGTCGCGCTCGCGCCGATCGCCAGCAGCATCTCCAGCATGCTGGCGTCGAAGCTGGGCGAGGCGAAATGCAGGGTGCGCGAGGCGGCGGTGATGCCGAAGCGGCGGACCTGTTCGGCGCACAGACCGGCCAGGCCGGTGTGGGTGACCGCGACCCCCTTGGGGACGCCGGTCGAGCCGGAGGTGTAGATGATGTAGGCGAGGTCGTCCGGGGAAAGCCTGCGGATGCGTTCGCCCGCGCTCACGGGTTCGTCCGACATCGCGGCGCATTCGGCGCCGAACTCGTCGGAATCGAGGGCGAGCCACTGGATCCCGGCGTCGAGCCGGGCCGCGTCCGCCGTCGTGGCCAGCCCGAACGCGGCACCGGAGTCGGCGAGCATATGGGACACCCGCTCGGCCGGGTAGCGGGGATCGACGGGCACGAAGGTGGCGCCGGACTTGGCGGCCGCCCAGACCGCGACCACGGATTCGATCGAGCGGGTCAGCGCGAGGACGAACCGGTCACCGGGGCCGAGGCCGCGGGCGATCAGCACCCTGGCCAGACGTGACGACCACTGGTCCAGTTCGGTGTAGGTGAGGGTCTGCCCGGCGAATCGCAACGCGGGCGCCTCGGGGGCACGTTCGACGGCGGCCAGCAGGAGGCGCGGCAACGTGGACGTCACGGGCGCGCGGCGGATTCGCCGCGCGGCGCGACGGCGTACGCCAGAAGCTTGCTCAGTCACCGGAAAGGCTTCCCTTCACCATGGATCACCCTTGCGATCGCACATCTCGAACATCGCCTGGACTCTCGGCTACACGGGGTATCGGAAAAATCCTGCGTGACGGTACCGCAAATATCTCATCAATTTCGGCGCAGTGGCAATTTGATCGTTTCAACGTACACACCAATGGGTATAGCCGACTGGCCAGTTTGTTACACAGCTCATACGCAGGTCATACGCCGGACGAAACATCTCCGAGCGGACAGGGACGTTTCACATTTCCACTATTCGTCGCCCGGTCACCGACCTGCACATCCGTGACGATTCCTCCGGCACAGACGACAAAACCGGAGACCGCGAACGCGGTCTCCGGTCGTCGATGATTCCGGCCGGGAATGGTTACCAGGCAGTAGCCCTCGCCGGGCGGCGAACCTCCCCCTGCTCCCCCATCGAGGGGTCCTGCACGCGGGTATTGCCCGCTTCGATCCACTGGGTGTCGGCCACTCCGTGGCGGGAACGGTCGGTGCCACGCACCGCCGCCTCGCAGCGCCGGGCCAGATCCCGGCGATCCGGTCCGGGGTGTTCGAGCGGCTCGAGCACGATCTCGGCGATCATGCCCTTGCTGCGCAGCACCCGCTTCGCGGAATCGGCGAAGGTGTCGGTGCCGACGAAACCCGGTACGGTGCACGGCATTCCGTCGCTGTCCAGGTACCGCAGCCGCACCGGCTGGACCGGGGTGGCGGTGTCGACGGCGGCCTGGAACATGGCGGGCCGCATCGAGCCGTAGGCCCGGCCGCACCAGGTGGTGCCCTCGGGGAAGACGACGATCCGGTTACCCGCGGACAGCCGGTCGGCCACCTGCCCGACCACACCGGGCAGTTCCCGCAGTCGCGCCCGCTCGATCGGGATCACGCGGGTGAGCTTGGCGAGTTTGCCCAGCAGCGGCCACTCGACCATGTCGGCACGAGCCACGAAGCTGACCGGCTGCACCGCGGCCAGCGCCACCACATCCGCCCAGCCGATGTGCCCGGCCACGATCATCACCGCGGTGCCGGTGTCGGCGAAGCCCTCCGCCGAGGACTGCTCGGGAATCCGATTGTCGATGATGCGTAATCGCATCCCCAGGCAACTCAGTGCCGCCCTGGCGTAGCGGCGCTGCAACTGCTCGCGCCGCGACTTCGGGGTGGCCACGGTCAGGACCGGGAAGCTGAGTACGAGCCCGGCCATTCCGGCCAGCCGGGCGAACATCCTGGCGGTGCCGACCTCGTCGATCGGCTCGATGCAGCCGGACCCACAGGGGCTCGACGGCATCCACGAATGAGAGTGCGTTGCGAGCGGCGCGTCGAACACCATGGGGTTTACTTCCCGTCGAAATTGGCGGCCGCGCTCTGCAGCCGCTCCAGGTACCGGGTGTTGATGGTTTCCATGCCGAGCAGCGCGACGAAGTCGGCGACGGCGAAATCGGGATCATGGGCCGGTTCGCCGCAGATCTCGGCGCCGAGGCGCAGGTAGCCGCGCAGCAGCGGCGGCATCTTGGGGCGGCTCGGCGGGGTCATCTGATCGAGGGAGAGTCCGTCGACGACGACCGGGTTGTACGGGTGCACCCGACGCTCGGGGTCGCACGCGTGGCGGCCGAGCAGCTGGTCGCGCACGCCGCGCACATTCACTCCGGCCGGATCGGTCGGCGAATCCCGCATCGGCACCGACACACAGCCCATTACCCAGTCGTAGCCGGTGAGCTGGATGTAGTGCAGGATGCCCGCCCACATGAGGGTGAGCACCGAGCCGTTGCGGTGATCGGGCACCACGCAGGCCCGGCCCATCTCGACGATCCGGTTGCCCGTGGGATCGAGCTGGGTCAGATCGAACTCGGTGGCGGTGTAGTAGCCGCCCGCCGCGTCGACCTTGTCCGGCGGCAGCATGCGGTAGCAGCCGACGAACTGTTCGGAGAACTCGTCCCGAACCAGCAGGTGGTCGCAGTGCTCGTCGAACTTGTCGGCGTCGAGGCCGGTGGCGTTCTCGGGCATCTGGAAACCGGGTTCGGAGGCGAACACCTGATAGCGCAGTCGCTGTGCGGCTTCCCGGTGCTCGGCATCAGACGCGACGACCAAGGAGTACCGAGATTTCCCCACCCCGGAGTCCGGCGCCGGGGCGGTCAACACGGACGAAATTGTCATACTGCTGATGAAGCCAGTCCGAGCTGGCATCGGGGCGACACCTCAGTGTCGTGTCGATGCCAGCTCGGTGAACGAGACGGGAGTCACACCGAGCGTTCATTTCACGGCTGCGCAACGTTCGCCGACACCCAGTTCCGCCCGTACCGCAGCGCTCATCGCGGTGATCGCGGCGGGCAGTGTCACCGCGGGATCGGGAGCGAATCGCGACGAGTGATTGGTGGGCAGATAGGGCGGCAACGTGCCTTCTGCCAGCATGTACGCGGCTTCGGTGGGGCCGAATCGGTCGGCGCCGAAGCCACCGACGTTCCAGAACACCGACGGGCAGCCCGCCGCGGTCCCCAGCAGGCCGAAATCCTCACTGCCGCTGAGGGGATTGCGTAGCGGCAGCACGGCCAGCCCGGACGCGCCGAGTTCGGCCATCACCCGCTCGGTGTCGCCGGGGGTGTTCACCGTCATCGGGAACGGGTGGAAGAACTCGACCTCCGGGTCGACGAGCGCACCCGCGGCGGCGGCCTCGGCCGCGACCACCCGCCTGATCGCCTCCATCATCTGCTCGCGCGATCGATCGGAGAACGTGCGCAGGGTGAGTAGTAGTTCCGCGGTCTCGGCGATGATGTTCGGCCTCGTGCCGACGTGCAAGGACCCCGCGGTGAGCACCGGCCCCGATGCCACCGCCGCCTGTCGTGCCACCAGAGCCTCCAAGCGCAGGACCAGCGACGCCGCCATGGTCAACGGGTTCACGGCCAGGTGCGGAGTCGAACCGTGTCCGCCGACCCCGGCCAACCGCACCCGGACCGAATCCGAGGCCGCCATCACGATGTCGGCGCGGGTCACGACAAGACCGGCGGGCGTCGGTCCCACGTGTTGACCGAGGCAGATATCCGGCCGTGGAAAGCGTTCCAGCAGACCGTCGTTCAGCATTCCGGCCGCGCCGGCGCCGGTTTCCTCCGCCGGCTGGAAGATCGCGACAACGGTGCCGGTCAGCGTGTCGTCGGCGGACAGCTCCGCGCAGGCACCGAGCAGGGCGGTGACGTGCACATCGTGTCCGCAGGCATGCATGACACCCGAGACGGTCGAGGAGTAGTCGACGCCGGTGTCCTCCTGCACCGGCAGGGCGTCCATATCGGCGCGCATCCAGACGACGGGTCCGGGCCCGCCTCGCAACACCGCGACCACGCCGGTGCCGCCGACTCGTTCGGTCACCTCCCAGCCGGGAAGCGTGCGCAACTGTTCGGCCACCAAGCTCGCGGTCGCGAATTCCACGCCCGACAGTTCCGGATACGCGTGGAGCCGGCGGTACAGCTGCTGCCAGCGGTCCTCGGTGGGCGCTGCGACGACCGAGCGGCCGAGACCGGCGAGCAGGGATTGTGGCGGCGCGCTGATTTCGTTCATCACTGCGAAGTCCTTCGGGTCAGGGAAGCGGCGGGCCACATCACCGTGCCGACCGAGTCACCGGGCCGATAGAATTCGCCGGATCTCGCCACCGAAAGGCAAAACTATGCAGAATTTCGCCACTCTGGACGAACTGGACTACCAATTGGTGGCCGCGTTGCAGGTGGCGCCGCGGGCACAGTGGCAGCAGATCGGCCGTGCGCTGGGCATCGACGGCTCCACCGCTGCCCGCCGCTGGACGCGTCTGCAGAACGCGGGGCTGGCCTGGCTCACCTGCTATCCGGTCAGCATCGACGGCGTATCGCCGCTTCTGGCCATCATCGAAATCGACTGCGCGCCGAGACGTCTGCACGAGGTCGCGGCCGAACTCGCGCTAGACGTGAACCTGGTGACCGTCGAACTCACCACGGGCGCGCGCGACCTGATGATCACCGCGGTGTTCTTCGACCACGCGTCCTTGGCCCGCTACATCACCTTCCGGCTCGGCACGCTCGACGGCGTGGTCACCACCCGCTCCCAGGTGGTGACCACCTCGTTCACCGAGGGCAGCCGCTGGCGACTCGACCGCGCACGGATGGCTCACACCTCGCTGGTCGCCCCTGCGCGCCGACGCTCCCCCGGCTACGGCTCGATCCACGCCGACGACATCCCGCTGGTCACCGAGCTCAGTCGCGACTGCCGCCAATCGGTCACCGCGCTGGCCGAACGCACCGAGATGAGCCCCACCACCGTGCGCAGGCGGCTGGCCCGGCTCGAGCAGGACAATGCCATCGCCTATCGCTGCGAGGTGGCCCGCTCCATCTCGGGTTGGCCGCTCAGCGTCACCTTCTGGGCCGCGGCGCCACTGTCGCGCGTGCCGGAGATCGGCAACGCGATCGCGGCGATGCGCGAGACCCGCATGTGCTACTCGCTGACCGGTCCACGCAATCTGATCTTCAACGTCTGGCTGCGCACGATGGCCGACATGCCCGCGTTCGAGGCGCGGCTCACCGAAGCCATGCCGGAACTGACCATCGCCGATCGCTCGATGGCGTTGTGGCCGTTGAAGATCGGGGCCACCTTGCTCGACCCGCACGGGCGCCACCTGCGCCACATCCCGATCGGGCGCTGGGAGGACGGCGCGGCCTCCAGTGCCGAGGACGCCCTCGTCGACCTCCTGCGCGGTCGCCCCGATTCGGTCACCGAGGCTATCGCACAATAAAATTCGGCACCCAGCCGCCTCGGCCACCGGACAGGGCGGACCAGAGCCCCTCGACCTGGCGAATATCCGCAGCACATGAGCTGAGCTTGCCCTTTTTCCGCATCCCACGGCCTTCCTGCGGCTGATAGCTGCGAACAGTCAGGTCCTGACAGCGGCACTGATTCCTTGATGTCACCTCACGCATCAAGGAGTTCGCATGAAACGCCCCCTCTTCGCCGCAGCGTGTGTCGCGGCGGCCGCGACGCTCGCCGCGTGCACGACATCACAGACCAGCGGTCCGGGCTCGGCCGCGTCCGACTCGACCGTGCGCCTGGCCCTGACCTCCGATCTGGGCAGCTTCGACCCCGCGCGGGCGGCCGGCTCCTCCGACTACGCCTTCGGTCGTCTGCTGTACTCGACGCTGGTCGGTCTCGACGACAAGAACGTCGTCGTCCCCCGGCTGGCTGCCAGCTGGGACGTCACCGCGACGCAGGCGACCTTCACCCTGAACAAGGGCCTGACCTGCTCCGACGGTGCCCCGCTCACCGCGAGCCAGGTCGCTGCCTCGCTGGAGTACTTCCGCAAGACCGCCCCCGGCGCGGCCTACACATTCGGCGCGGCCAACGCCGGCGACAAGACCACCATCACCGGCGACGACGCCGCGGGCACCGTCTCGGTGCGCATGGCCAACCCGTGGTCGGAGCTGCTCCCCTCGCTGGGCCTGGTCAACGCGGGCATCATCTGTAAGCCTGGCCTGGACGACCCCACCGGCCTGGCCACCGGCTCGGTGCCGGGCGCGGGTACAGGTCCCTACGTCATCACCGCGAGCGAACGCGGCTCCCGCTACACCGCGTC
This sequence comes from Nocardia sp. NPDC057272, assembly GCF_042668615.1. Lineage (NCBI taxonomy): Bacteria > Bacillati > Actinomycetota > Actinomycetes > Mycobacteriales > Nocardiaceae > Nocardia > Nocardia sp. NPDC057272. The sequence goes on from NZ_JBHUYK010000001.1 coordinate 70,522, forward strand.
CCTGCGCGAGGGATTCGACGCGTTTCCCGCCTTCGCCGGCGACCGGTCCGGTCGCTCGCCCGCCACGATCGAGCTCAGCATCGTCAAGAGTGAATCGGCGGCGGCCAATCTCCTGCAGACCGGTCAGCTCGACTTCGCCGGTTTCACCGGTCCCGACGGCACCCGGCTGGAACAGGGATTCGAGACCGCGACCGCGCCGATGATCCGCAACTTCCTGTTCTTCAACCAGCGTGCGGGCAAGCCCGGCGCCGACGCGGAATTCCGCAAAGCCGTCGCGCAGGCCGTAGACGCCAGGGCCTACGACAAGGTTCTCGGCGGCTCCGGAACCCTGCTGAAGAGCTATGTCGACAGCACCGCCAACGTCTGCGCCAACACCGACGACGCCCTGCTGACCCAGCACGATCTCGCCTCGGCCACCCGAGTCCTCACGGGCAAGAAGATCACCGTGACGGGCACCAACGCGATCGCCGACGGCGCGGGCAACACCTATGTCGCCGAGGCACTGCGCGCGGCGGGCGCCGAGGTGAAGCTGGTCAATGTCGACAACAACACCTGGGCATCGTCGGTGCTGCCCAGCGGCGACTGGGACATCAATGTGATGGCGTCACTGTCGACCACGCTGCTCACCGCGTCGAACCTGCTCACCGGCGCCGAACCGCCCCAGGGCCGCAACTACGGCGCGACCCACAACAACGCCTTCGACCAGGGTCTGCGCGCGGCCGTCGTCACCACCGATCCGACGGCCAAATGCGCCGCCTGGCAGCAAGGCCAGGCTGGTCTGCTCAGCGCCGTCGACATCGTGCCGCTGTCGACGCTGAACGTGCGCTACGTGTTCAGCGACGGTGTGCGGGCCCATATCCCCAACGGTCAGATCGACCTCAGCACCCTCCGGATCGGCTCGTGACAGGGTGGCTCGGCTTCGCGCTGCGCCGCGCGGCCGGACTCCTCGCGGTGGCGGTGGTGCTCGTCGTGGTCACCTTTGCCATGATCCAGCTCATCCCCGGTGACCCGGCCGAATCACTGGCCGGTCAGAACGCGACCCAGGCCGACATCGCCCGGATCCGGACCGAACTCGGGCTCGACCGCCCGGTGCTCACCCGCTTCTTCGACTACGTGTCGGGCCTGCTGCAGGGCGACCTCGGTCGTTCCTTCCAGACCAGGGAGGCGGTCTCGGACGTGATCGCGGCGCGGCTGCCGTTCACCGCGCAGCTGGCCGTGTTCTCGCTGATCCTGGTCCTGGCGATCGCGCTGCCGCTCGGCATCGCGATCGCGGCCCGGCACAGTCGACGCACCGACGGGGCTTTCACCCTGTCGACCGGATTGCTCGGTGCCGTACCGGAATACGTGGTCGGCACCGCCCTGGTGGTGGTCTTCGCGATCACCCTGGGGTTGCTGCCCGCGGGTGGGGCACAGACGACCCAATCGATGATCCTGCCCGTGCTGGCCATCAGCCTGCCCAGCATGTGTGTGATGGCGCGAGTGGTGCGACGCGAAGCCGGAACAGTGCTGTCTCAGGACTACATCCGCACCGCGCGCGGTAGGCGTCTGCCCCCGCTGCGGCTGTACACCCGCCACGTGCTCCCCAATCTGCTCACCGCGGTGATGACCCTGAGTGGTCTGGTGCTCGCCTCGATGCTGGGTGGCACGGTGATCGTGGAAACGGTGTTCGCGTGGCCGGGGATCGGGCAGCGAGTGGTCGACGCGCTGCTGGTGCGCGACTACCCGGTGATCCAGGGCTGTGTGCTGGTCCTCGGTCTGCTGGCCGCCGTTCTCAACCTGCTGGTCGATATCGCGCTGGCGATCCTCGATCCGCGTTCGTCGCTGGCCGGAGGTAACCGATGAAGACTCGTCCCCATCCCTCCCTGGTGGTCGGTGCGATCGGTTTCACCGCCGTCGCGCTCGTCGCGCTGATCGCGCCGCCACTGCTGGGCGACACCGCCGCCGCCATGTCCTCGACCGTGCGGGCGGGGATCAGCGCCGAGCACTGGCTCGGCACCGACTCGCTCGGGCGTGATGTCTGGGCACGCACCCTGGTCGCGGCCCGGCTCACCCTGGTCTTGACCACCGTGGCGACAGCGTTGGCGGCGGCACTCGGTATCGCGATCGGCACCGTGGTCTGGGTGTCCGGGCCGCGAGTGCGCGAAATCGGACTGCGAATCATCGACATCATGGTCACCGCACCGACATTGATCATGGCGCTGGTGGTGGCGACCGTACTCGGCGCCGGACCGACTGCGTCGGTGATCGCCATCGTGCTCGGTGGTTCACCGTCGTTCGCGCGGCTCACCGCCAACCTCGCCGGTTCGGTCGCCGGGCGCGACTTCGTCTCCGCCGCCAAGCTACTCGGCGTCTCACCGGCGAGGGTGATGAGCAGGCACCTGCTGCCGAACATCGCCGGGCCGCTACTGGTGCTGCTGTCCTCCGCGTACGCGCAGGTTCTGGTCGCCCTCTCCGGGCTGTCGTTCCTCGGTCTCGGTGTGCAGAATCCCCAATACGACTGGGGCTCGATGCTCAACGGGGGCCTGCGTTCGCTCTACACCACCCCGTCGGAAGCGCTCGGGCCCGCCGTCGCCATCACGGTGACAGGCGTGTTCGCCTCGCTGATCGGTGACGGTCTGGCCGCCACCCTCGACCCGCGCGAACGCACCGTGCAGCGACGCGTGACGGCGGTGCCGAAACCGCTCGCCCCCCAGGCTCCCTCGCCCGAGGCGTTGCTGACGGTGACCGACCTCAGCATCGAGTTGGACAACGGTGTGCGCCTGGTCGATTCGGTCTCCCTGCAAGTGGCGCCCGGTGAAATCGTCGGCCTCGTCGGCGAATCCGGCTCGGGCAAGTCCCTCACGGCGATGGCGGTGGCGCGACTGCTGCCCGACGAACTGAGCACCCGGGCGGCCTGTCTCGATCTCGACGGGCTCGACCTGACCGCCGCCGACAGCGATCCGGTGCGGTTGGCGACGGCGATCGGCATCGTCTACCAGGATCCGTCGGCGTCGTTCAATCCGGCGCAGCGCATCGGTAGTCAGCTCACCGAAGTGCTTCGCGTACATCTCGAGACGAGCCGACGCGATGCCATGGCGGCGGCGGCCGAGGCGTTGCGGCGCGTGCATGTGCGCGACCCCGAGACCGTGCTCGGCCAGTACCCCCATCAGCTCTCGGGTGGCATGCGTCAGCGGGCGATGATCGCCGCGGCTGTGCTGCCCGATCCGCGGCTGATCATCGCCGACGAGGCGACCACGGCGCTGGACGTGACGGTGCAGGCGGAAGTTCTCGACCTGCTGCGCGAGATCAACGACCGTGGCACCGGCATGCTGTTCATCTCCCATGACATCGGCGTGGTCGGCACACTGTGTCATCGCGTGGTCGTGATGTACGCGGGCCGCGTCGTCGAGGAGCTGACCGCCGAGGAGCTGCGAGCCGGGCGAGCTCGGCATCCGTACACCCAGGCCTTGCTGGCGGCCAGCCCCACTCTCGACGGCAGCGCTTCCAGCGGCAGGCTGGCGACCATTCCGGGCCGCCCGCCCGCCCCCGCGGACAGGCCCGCCGGATGCGCGTTCGCACCACGGTGCCCGCTCGCGGTGCCCCGGTGTGAGGCCGAGTTGCCACCACAGGTCGGCGGGGTGGCCTGCCATGTTGTCAATGCCCCACTCGCACAGGAGGTCTCCGCGCGATGAGCAGTGGACTCGAAATCCTCGGACTCACCGTCTCGTACGGCTCCGGCCGACGCGGGGTCACCGTGGTCGACGACGTGACGCTTCGGGTGCCGACCGGCGAAACCCTGGGCTTGGTCGGCGAATCGGGGTCGGGCAAGTCGACCATCGCGAAAGCCGTGGTCGGACTGCTGGCACCGAGTGCCGGACAGATCACCCTCGACGGGCAGTCACTGACGGGGAAGCCGTCGCGTGAGTCGCGGCGCCGTGTGCAGTTGGTCTCCCAGGATCCCTACGCCTCGCTGAACCCGCGCATGACCATCGGTGCCGCCATCGCCGAAGCCATCGACCCGGCCCGCGCCAATCCGCGCAGACACACCGAGGCGATCGGGCGCTGGCTGGAAACGGTGTCGCTCGACCCCGCTGTCGCCCAGCGCTATCCGCACGAGTTCTCCGGCGGCCAGCGTCAGCGGATCGCGGTGGCGCGTGCCCTGGCAGTGGAGCCGGAGGTGATCATCGCCGACGAGATCACCTCCGCGCTGGACTGCTCGGTCCAGGCCGAGGTCCTGAATCTGCTGCTCGATCTGCGTGAACGCCTCGGGCTGACGATGCTGTTCATCTCGCACGACCTGGCGGTGGTGCGTCATGTCAGTGATGCGGTGGCGGTGCTGCGCCACGGCGAGCTCGTCGAATCCGGTTCCTGCGCACAGATCTACGGGAATCCGAGCCAGGCCTATACGCGGAAATTGCTCGCCAGCGTGCCCACGTTCGCGACGGCCTGAGCCTCCCCGCCGGATTGCCGCCCTCGGCGACAGCAACGACCCGCCACGATGGTGACGGGTCGTTGCTGTTTCGGGTCAGACGGTGACGCGCTCGCGCGAGTCGGTCTCGGCCACGACGTCAGGAGCGGCCTCGTTCCGGACCGGGGCGTCAGTCTTGGTGGCGACGGCTCGAACCTCGGTGGCCTCGTCGAAGCCCGGTCGTGCGGTCCCGATGAACGCGACCAGCCATCCCGCCACCGCGGCGAAGCGGTTGCGGAAGCCGACCAGATACATCAGGTGCACGGCCAGCCACATCGCCCAGGCGATGGTGCCCTTGAACGTCACGCGCTCATTGAGCTTCACCACCGCGCTGAAGCGGCTGATCACGGCCATGCTGCCCTTGTCCCAGTAGACGAACGGCGTGCCCGCGTCCTTCTTGCGACGGATGATGTCGGCGGCGTGGCGACCCTCCTGCATGGCGACCGGCGACTGGCCGGGGTAGCCGTTGAGCGAGGTCATGTCGCCGATGGCGTAGATGTCGGCGTGGCCGCCGACGGTCAGGTCGGGGTTGATCAGGATGCGGCCCGCGCGGTCGGTCTCGGCGCCAGTGGCCTCGGCGAGCAGGGTCGCGAAGCCGCCGACCTGCACGCCCGCCGACCACACCACCGTCTCGGCGGCGATCCGGCGCTCCATCCCGTCCTTGTCCTTGACGGTCACCTTGCCCTCGTCGATGTCGGTGACGAAGGTGCCGAGCAGCACCTCGACGCCGCTGTCGGTGAGCGAGCGCTTCGCGTACTCCGAGAGCCCGCCGCCGAAGGGCGGCAGCACCTCGCCGGCGCCCTCGACCAGAGTCACCGAAACCTCCTGATGGAAGTGCCGTTTCGCGAGTTCCTTGATCTGGCCCGCCACCTCGACACCGGTCGCGCCCGCGCCGACCACCACGAAGCTGAGCAGGCGATGCCTGGTCACCTCGTCGGCACCCTCGGCGAGGGCGAACACGTGGGCGATCTGGTCACGCAGGCGCTGGGCGTCGTCGATGGTCTTGAGCGAAAAGGTCTTCTCGGCGAAGTCGTCGCGGCCGAAGTAGCTCTGGCTGGCGCCGGTGGCGGCGATCAGCGAGGCGTAGGCGATCTGGCGGGGACCGTCGGCGGTCTCGTAGGTGAGGACCGCGTTCTCCGCGTCGATGCCGGTGACCTTGCCGAGGCGGACGTCGATCTCGGGGTGGCGGCGCAGTACGTTCTTGATCGGCGGCGCGATCTCCTCGGGCGCGAGCACGCCGGTCGCCACCTGATACAGCAGCGGCTGGAACAGGTGTTCGGGCGTGCTCGAGATCAGCACGACACCGACTCGTGACTTGGCCAGTTGCTTGGCTGCGGCCAGGCCTCCGAAGCCCGAGCCGACGATGACGACATCTGTGTGTTCCATGATCACTCGCTCCAAGATCGCGTTCCAGATCGGTAATAGGTCCTTTCCTATGAGTAAACGCGATGCGGAACGAAGATGTTTCCACTGCCTGGGCGCATAATAGAGATGACTCTTATCTGCATAACTAATCAATAGGAGGTACCTGGTGGAACTTCGACAGTTGGCCTACTTCGTGGCCGTCTGCGAGGAGCTCAGTTTCAGCCGCGCGGCCAACCGCTGCTTCATCTCCCAATCCGCGATCAGCCATCAGATCGCGAGACTGGAACGTGACCTCGGCGCGCAACTGTTCGAGCGCACCACCCGCGCCGTCGTCCCGACCGACGCGACCTCGCGCCTGCTGCCACTGGCCAAGCAGATGCTGAGCCTGGAATCGGCGATCCGTGCCGCCGTGCGCACCACCGGACCGCGAATTCGCTTGGCCGCCAACATGTCTTTCGCCGCGCCCTCGCTGTCGGCGATCGCCACCGCGCGCGCCGCCCACCCCGACGCCGAGATCGAATACGTGATCAAGCCGTTCCGGCAGCGGATCACCGCGGTGGCCGACGGCGACTGTGATCTGGCCTTGATCCGCGGCAGTGTCGAACAGCCCGGCCTCGCGGTGGAACAGCTGTGGGTCGAGGACCTGGTGATCGCCATCTCGAGCAATCATCCGCTGGCCGAACGCGGCGCGGTCACCCTCGCCGATCTGAGCCCCTACCCCCTGCTGCTCCCGCCCGAGCAGGAGCAGGTGTTGTTGCACACACTGATCCGCTCGGCCTTCGCCGACCTCCCGACCGGGCCCACCTTCGGCCCGCCGATCCCGCCCGATCACACCGCCACGATGGAGCTGCTCAACCGGCCCGAGTCCTGGACGATCCTCTACGAGGGCCCTACCAAGGGCCTGCTCACCCTCGACCTCACTGACCACCGCCTTCGCATCCCGGTGTCGGCGGTCCTGCGCGAGGACGCCCGCGAGAACCCGATCGTGCAGACCCTGCTGGATGCGCTGCACCGACCGTGAGTCGTGGTGGCCCCGGCCGTTCAGATCGGGTCGCCGGATCGCCACGGGTCGCCTGCCAGCGCCGTCGCGACCGCCACGTGCAGCGGCAGGGTGTCGTCGTCGCCGTCCTCGACCGACCAGACGATCTCCTCGATCGCGCGCAGGAAAGCCCAGGCGCCCGCGCGGTCGATCGGAACATCGAGGTGACGCGCGGTCGTGACGACGACGGCGCGCGCGTGTTCGGGGGTCGGCGTCGTCTGAACCTGGATCATGATCAGGAAGCCCGCGTCGAAGGCGGCTTCGCCGAGGCAGGGTTTCGGGTCGATCAGCAGCCACGGTTCACGTTCGGCGGCCACGATATTGCCGAGATGGGTGTCGCGGTTGACGATCAGCAGTTCACCGGCCGGCTCGCTCAACTCGGCGCACCCGCGCGCTGCCCGTTCTCGCAGCAGCGGTGAGATGTGTTCGGCCAGTGCGGGTTCCGGATCGGCCAGCCGCGCACGGAGACCGGTCACGATGTCGGTGGCCACGGGCAGTTCCGGGAAACCGGCGGGAACCGTGGTCGGGGGGCGCCGCAGGCGGCGATACAACCCGCAGGCGAACGCCACCTTGTCGGCGTTCTCCGGTCGCCCCTCCAGGCTGGGGAACCCCGGCTGGGTGAGCAATTCCGTGCCCGGACGGGCCCATTCGAGCAGCATCGCACCGCTGGCCGGGTCGAAATCGAGCAGCCGGACCGCACCGTCGCCGTCATAGCTGTGGAGCGCGGTGGCCTCGGCGAGGTTCTCCTCGTCGACCATCGGCACCTTCAACACCACCCATGCCCCGCCCACGCGCCGCGCGGCCGCCACATAGGCATGCGTTCCGCCACCGAACGGCGCGGAGAACTCCGTCAGCCCCCACCGCGCGGCCAACCCGGCCACCACCTCGGGCAACGCATCGATCCACCGCGCCCCGGCCGCACCGAACACCGCGCGAACCGTCTCCTCGACCGACGATGGCAGCACCACCGCCACACGCCCAGACGACATCAGCCCACCCTACTGACCGCCGGCTACACCGCAGGTCATCGCCAGCGACTCGCGCGCACCGCCTTGCGATACCGAATCCAGCGCCCGGTCGACGGTGATGCCGCGAAACCGACCAGCGCCGCCGCGAGGACGAACACCGCAGCACTGGCGGCGGTCGCGGCGTAGACCTCGCCCACCGCGGACCCGATAACCCCGAACAGCGCGAAGAGCCCGACGAGCACCGCGGTGATGATCGACATGACACGACCGGCGGTGCGCGCGCACAGCAGTAGTAGCGCGCCGCTGCCGGTGAACGCGACGACGACGGTGAGAATCGCGATCGCTATGAACGACCCGCTCGGATCCTTGCCCCGGTCGATCTCGTCGAGGGTTTCGGTGATGCCGTAGATCAGGAAGGCCCCGATCGACAGACTGAACAGCAGCGTCACGATGCCGACGAAGAACGCGGCGGCCTTCGACGGCTCCGGGCCACCGACCGGGGCCTGCTGCCACGGACCCGGGTACATCCGCGGATCGCCGACCGGCACACCGTATTCCGCACGCCCCCACCCCGGCTGCCCCTGCCCACCGGAGCCGAATGCCTGCGGGGCGGGCCGCTGGACGTACCCGGATGGGACGGACTGCTGCGGGTGCCCCTCGGAGCCGTGCCACCGCTGGGCGGGATCTGTCCACGGCCGCTGCGCGTGTTCACCCGAGCCAGGGACCCGGTGCTCGGAGTCGGTCCACGGCTGACGCACGGTCGGCGCGGCGACATGCCTCCCCTCGAGCACGTCCCGCAGTACATCGGTGAATTCCGTCGCGCTGCCGAATCTCTCGTCGCGACGCTTGGCCATCGCGCGGGCGATGACGCCGTCGACCGCGGGCGGCAGATCCGTTCTGACCGAGGTGAGCCGCGGCACCGGCTGCGACAGGTGGCCGGCGACCACCTGTCCGGGGTTGGTGGCGGTATAGGGCGGATGACCGGCATACATCGCGAACAGGGTGCAGGCCAGCGAGTACTGGTCGCTGCGATGGTCGACGATCTCACCGGAGAGTTGCTCGGGTGAGGCGTAGGCGAGGGTGGCGGTGAAAGTCCCCGTCGCCGTGAGCTGGGTGTTGGCGGTGGCCACCCGGGCGATCCCGAAATCGGTGAGTACCGCCCGGATTTCACGACCGTGTTCGGCGTCGGCGATCAGGATGTTGCCCGGCTTCACGTCCCGGTGCAGCACCCCGTGCTGGTTGGCGTAGTCCAGTGCCGACGCCGTTTCCCCGATCAGGCGCGCGGTGACCCCCGGCTCGTGCGCACGCGAATCCCAGGTGGCGGCATCGGTTCCGCGAATGAACTGCATCGCGATCCACAGATACCCGTCATCGCTGCCACGGTCGTACACCCCGACGATGCTCGGATGATCCAGCTGCGCGACAACATCGGCCTCCCGCTCGAACCGCCGCTGCAGTTCCTGATCGGCCGAGAACTCCCGATTCAGCAATTTCAGCGCGACGCTGCGCGGCAACCGAGGATGCTCGGCCAGATAAACCGTCCCCATCCCCCCTTGCCCGAGCACCCGCTCCAAGCGATATCCAGCGAAGCCCGCCCCCGATTCCAACACAACCCGCACGCTACAGGGATCGCGGTCCACGTCGCACGCAAGCACTTCAGCGGCAGAACTCGACGGCTGGATCTACGGACAGTATCCGCTGCCGATTCCACACAGCAGAAACGACATCAACCCAGCCTGCCGACACCGACTCAACAGGTCGATCAGACCAGGTCGGGCCGATCTATCCGATACCGCGATACTCGCACGGCGGCTCACCACTGGCCGAGGCAAGCGGACACAGGAACTGGTTCTCAATGAAGTTGTGCAGCAAGAACAGCGGAATACCTACGACACTTCCCAGGTCACCGGAACCACTGGACGCGGCGGTGTCCGCGACATCCCTCGCGTCGGACACGGCACTACCCGACGCCGCCGCAACACCACCACCACCACCGATCAACGCCGCCCCGACGAGCCCACCGGCCACTACGGTCTTCCACATCAGAATCCTCATCTCCGCCGGCGTCGATTCACCGTCGTCGCTAATTCTGAAACAGATCTGCCTCAAATATGGCGAAACGGCCGCCCTCATCAGTTGGGGCGCACCGAACGACAACGGCCCGCGAAGCCTGTTGTGGAGACAACAGGTTTCGCGGGCCGAGGTCGAACCGACCGGGTGGTGATCAGCCCTTGTGGGACTTGACCGCTTCGGTCAGCTGCGGGGAGACGTTGAACAGGTCGCCCACGATGCCGTAGTCGGCGATCTCGAAGATGGGTGCTTCCTCGTCCTTGTTGACAGCGACGATGGTCTTCGAGGTCTGCATGCCGGCGCGGTGCTGGATGGCGCCGGAGATGCCCAGTGCGATGTAGAGCTGCGGGGAGACCGTCTTGCCGGTCTGACCCACCTGGAACTGGCCCGGGTAGTAGCCCGAGTCGACGGCGGCACGCGAGGCGCCGACAGCGGCACCCAGCGAGTCGGCCAGCGCCTCGACGACCGAGAAGTTCTCGGCGGAACCGACGCCGCGGCCACCGGAGACCACGATGCTCGCCTCGGCGAGATCGGGGCGGTCGCCACCGACGATCGGGTCACGCGAGATGACCTTCACGACGCCGTCTTCCTGCGCCGGAACCTCGACGACGACCTGCTCGCCGGCGCCGGCCTGCGGAGCGGCCTCGATGGCGCCGGGGCGCACCGAGATCACCGGCACGTCGCCGGTGGCCTTGGCCTCGACGGTGAACGCGCCACCGAAGATGGAGTGCACAGCGGAGCCGTCGGCGTTGACGCCGATGACGTCGACGAGCAGACCGGAGCCGATGCGCGCGGCAAGGCGGCCCGACACCTCCTTGCCCTCGGCGGAGGCGGCGACCAGCACGGCGGCGGGCGCGGCGGAATCGACCAGGCCGGCCAGGACGTCGACCTTCGGGGTGACCAGGAAGCCCTCGATGTCGTCGGACTCGGCGACATAGATCTTCTCGGCGCCACCGGCGGCCAGCGCGGCGGCCAGCTTGTCGGCGGTACCGGCGGGACCGGTCACGACGGCGGCGGGCTCGCCCAGCGCACGGGCGGCGGTGAGCAGTTCGGTGCTGACCTTCTTCACGGCACCGTCGGCGTGCTCGATGAGCACAAGTACTTCAGCCATTAGTTCTTTCTCCTTAGAAGTCTCGGACGGCGCCGGATCAGATGATCTTCTGACCGATGAGGTAGGACGCGATCTGGTTGCCGCCCTCGCCCTCGTCCGTGATCTTCTCGCCCGCGGTGCGAGCCGGCTTCGGGGTGGCGCTGGTGACCTGGGTGCCCGCGTTGGCGACACCGACGGTCTCCGGGTCGACGCCCAGATCGGCCAGGGTGAAGACCAGAACTTCCTTCTTCTTCGCGGCCATGATGCCCTTGAAGGAGGGGAAGCGAGGCTCGTTGATCTTCTCGGTGACCGAGACGATCGCAGGCAGGGACGCCTCGAGCTTGAAGACACCCTCGTCGGTCTCCCGCTCGCCGGTGATCTTGTCGCCGTCGACGGTGAGCTTGCGCAGGTGCGTCAGCTGCGGGATGCCGATGTACTCCGCGATGATCGCGGGCACGGCACCGGCGCGGCCGTCGGTGGCCTCGTTACCGGCGATGACCAGCTCGACACCCTCGACCTGGCCGAGCGCGGCGGCCAGCACGTAGGCGGTCTGCACGGCGTCGGAGCCGTGGATCGCCGGGTCGTTGATGTGGATGGCCTTGTCGGCGCCCATGGACAGCGCCTTGCGGATGGCCTCGTTGGCGCGGTCGGGACCGGCGGCCAGCACGGTGACCTCGCCGCCCTGGGCCTCCTTGATCAGCAGCGCTTCTTCGACGGCGCGCTCGTTGATCTCGTCGAGCACCGCGTCGGCGGCCTCGCGGTCGAGGGTGTAGTCACCATCGGTCAGCTTGCGCTCGGACCAGGTGTCGGGGACCTGCTTGATGAGTACGACGATGTTCGGCATCGGTCTTCGTCGACCTCCTTCTGGGGACACGTGTGTGGTGGGGCCGCACGAGCTGAGCCGTACGTCCGTGTGAGATATCTAGCTCAGATCGGAACACTACCCTACGCTAAGTTACCCGTGGGTAACCTACCCGCGCAAGAGGTCCCTGACTCCTGCGTGAACCGGCGGTACCAGTAACCTCGGACCAATGAGCGAGGCTGTGATCCCTGCCGCACCCGTGGCCGCCACACATGAACCACTGCCGTTGACCGGCGAGCGGACGGTGCCCGGCATCGCCGAGGAGAACTACTGGTTCCGCCGGCACGAGATCGCCTACGCCCGACTGCTCGACCGCTGCACCGACAAGATCGTGCTCGAGGCGGGCTCGGGCGAGGGCTACGGCGCCGACATGATCGCGGGCGTCGCCCAGCGCGTCACCGGTCTGGACTACGACGAGAGCGCCGTCGCGCACGTCCGCGCGCGCTACCCGCGCGTGCAGATGATCCAGGGCAATCTCGCCGCGCTGCCCCTCGACGACGAATCCGTCGACGTCGTGGTGAATTTCCAAGTCATCGAACATCTCTGGGACCAGGGACAGTTCCTGCGCGAGTGCCTGCGCGTGCTGCGCCCCGGCGGCGTGCTGCTGATCAGCACCCCGAATCGCATCACCTTCTCCCCCGGTCGCGACACCCCCCTCAACCCGTTCCACACCCGCGAACTCAACGCCGCCGAGCTGACCGAAATGCTCGTCGACGCCGGGTTCACCGTCTCCGAGATGCTGGGCGTGCACCACGGCGCGAGCCTGAAAGCGCTGGACGCCAAGCACGGTGGGTCGTTCATCGACGCCCAGATCGAGCGCGCGCTGGCCGGTGAGCCGTGGCCCGCCGACCTCACCGCCGACGTCGCCGCCGTCACCATCGACGATTTCGACCTGCGTGAAGGCGATATCGACGCGAGCCTGGACCTGGTCGCGATCGCCGAAAAGGCAACACGTTGACCGATTCCCGCTCCGCCGTGCCGGGCCAGTTCACACTGGTCCTGCACTCCCACTTGCCGTGGCTCGCCCATCACGGGCGCTGGCCGGTCGGCGAGGAATGGCTCTACCAGTCCTGGGCCGCGTCCTATCTGCCGCTGGTCAAGGTGCTGAAAAATCTTGCCGCCGAAGGGCGTTCGCATCTGCTGAGCCTCGGCATCACACCGGTGCTCGCCGCGCAGCTCGACGATCCACACTGCCTCGCGGGCATGCATCACTGGCTGGGCAACTGGCAGTTGCGCGCCGACGAGGCGTCGATGTCGGGAAATGTGGCGCTGGGCCGTCACGAACATCGGCTCGCCGCGACAGCGCTGGCCGATTTCGAACAGAACTGGCAGCACGGCGGTTCGCCGGTCTGGCGGTCGCTGATCGACGCCGACGCGATCGAACTGCTCGGCGGACCGCTGGCGCACCCGTTCCAGCCGCTGCTCGATCCGCGCCTGCGCCAGTTCCAGCTCACCGAGGGCCTGGCCGACGCGCACCTGCGCTGGGGCACCACACCGACCGGCATCTGGGCGCCCGAATGCGGCTACACACCCGGCATGGAACGGGGCTACGACGCCGCGGGCATCACCCACTTCATGGTCGACGGCCCCTCGCTGCGCGGCGACACCTCGCTCGGCAGGCCGGTCCGCGATTCCGAGGTCGTCGCCTTCGGACGCGACCTGGCCGTGAGCTACCGGGTCTGGTCGCCGAAACAGGGCTACCCCGGCCAGAGCGCCTACCGAGATTTTCACCACTACGACCACGCGACCGGGCTCAAACCCTCGCGCGTCACCGGCAAGACCGTCGACGGTCCTGACAAGGCCCCTTACGATCCCGAACTGGCGGCCGAAGCGGTCACCCGCGACGTCGCCGACTTCGTCGAGACCGTCCGTGCCCGGCTGATCGAGGAGTCCGCGCGGATCGGCAGGCCGGCCCTCGTGGTGGCCGCGTTCGACACCGAGCTGTTCGGGCACTGGTGGCACGAGGGGCCGCAGTGGCTCGAACAGGTGCTGCGCGCGCTGCCCGACGCGGGGGTGAACGTCGGCACCCTCGCCGATGCCCGCGAGAAGGGCTTCGTCGGCGAACCTGTGCAGCTCAACGACTCCTCGTGGGGTTCGGGCAAGGACTGGCGGGTCTGGGCGGGCGACCAGGTCGCCGACCTCGTCGAGCTCAACGCCGACATCGTTCGCCTGGCACTGGACACCCTCGACAAGGTGCGCCGCGACGGATCCCTGCGCGACCCGGTCGCCGATCAGTTGCTGCGTGAGGCGATTCTCACCGTCTCCAGCGACTGGGCGTTCATGGTCAGCAAGGACTCCGCCGCCGGGTACGCCCGCGATCGGGCCCACGAACACGCGCACGCCGTCCGCGAGCTCGCCGAGGCGATCGGCGCCGGTCAGTTCGCCAAAGCGGCCCGTCTCGCGGCAGGATGGGCGATGGCCGACGGATTCTTCCCTGGTCTGGACGCGCGGCGGTTGCCGACCGCTGTCCCGTCGGCCGCCGTTGAAGGATCCGCATGAAGATTTTGATGGTGTCGTGGGAGTACCCGCCGGTCGTGGTCGGTGGGCTCGGTCGGCATGTGCATCACCTGGCCGTCGAGCTGGCCGCGGCCGGTCACGAGGTCGTCGTCCTGGCACGCCGGCCGACGGGAACCGACTCGCTCACCCACCCCACCCACTCCTACATCGCCGACGGCGTGCTCGTCGTCGCGGTGGCCGAGGACCCGCCGTGCTTCGACTTCGGCGAGGACATGCTCGCCTGGACGCTGGCCATGGGGCACGCGATGGTGCGTGCCGGGGTAGCGCTCGGCAAGCCCGGCGTCGGCGAGGGCTGGACGCCCGATGTGGTGCACGCGCACGACTGGCTCGTCGCGCACCCGTCCATCGCGCTCGCCGAGTACTACGACGTGCCGCTCGTCTCGACGATCCACGCCACCGAGGCCGGGCGCCACAGCGGCTGGGTGTCGGGCCGGGTCAACAAGCAGGTCCACTCGGTGGAGTGGTGGCTGACCAACGAGTCCGATCAGCTCATCACCTGCTCGACCTCCATGCAGGACGAAGTCGACCGGCTCTACGGGCCCGAGCTCGCGCCGATCACGGTGATCCGCAACGGCATCGACGTCGGCTCCTGGACCTTCCGTTCCCGCGCGCCGCGCTCCGGCCCGCCGCGCCTGCTCTACGTCGGCCGCCTCGAGTACGAGAAGGGTGTGCAGGACGCGATCGCCGCTCTCCCCCGCATCCGCCGCGCCCACCCCGGCACCACACTCACCGTCGCCGGCGTCGGCACCCAGTTCGAGTGGCTGCGTGAACGCGCCCGCGTGCACCGCGTCGCCCGCGCGGTCCACTTCGTCGGCAGCCTCGGCCACGACGAACTCCTCGGCTGGCTGCACGGCGCCGACGCCATCGTCCTGCCGAGCCGCTACGAACCCTTCGGCATCGTCGCCCTCGAGGCCGCCGCCGCGGGCGTTCCCCTGATCGCCTCCACCGCAGGCGGTTTGGGCGAAGCGGTGATCGACGGCGTCACCGGCGCGTCCTTCGCCCCCGCCGACATCGACGGCCTGGTGGACGCGACCCGCGCCGTCCTCGACGACCCGGCCACCGCCCAGGCCCGCGCCCACACCGCCCGCGAACGCCTCACCGCCGACTTCGCCTGGGACGTGGTAGCCGCCGAAACCGCCCAGGTCTACACCGCCGCCAAACGCCGAGTCCGCACCTCCCTCGGCCGCCCGGACATCGTGGAAAGACCCCTACCGGAACGCGATCCGAAGTAGCTCCCTATCCATTCGGGCGATCATTCAAACGTGATCCGTGTAACAGAGTAGGTTTCGCCGCCGACGACCCTCGGCACCGTCATGCCATCGCGGTGTGCGCCAAGGGGGTCAGCGAGCGGGTCGGCTGCATCAGCCTTGCGACTGAACGCCGACCTTCGAAGGGTGAACCGCCACTGTGTCGTCTCCGCTGCTGTCCAAGGGCCAGAACATTCCGCTTCCCGAGGATGTCGACCGTGTCGACATCGTGATCGGCTGGCCGGAACCCGAGATCGAAGTCGACGCCTCCGCGCTGCTACTCGGCGCCGACCGGCGCGTCGGGTCCGATGCCGACTTCGTCTTCTACAACCAGACCGAATCACCCGACGGCTCAGTATGTTTCCTTGGAACGAGCGCCACCGAGGAAGGAAAGCAAGCCAGGATCTCGATCGACCTGTCGGCGGTTCCCGTGCACGTCCACATCATCGGATTGGCGGGCAGCGTCGGCGAGGGCACATTCGGTGCGCTGGGCAAACTCGCGTTCCACGTCATCGATCCGGCCGGGCATTCGCTGGCCGAATATCTGACGGCCGACGCGGACACGGAGTCGGCATTCGTCTTCGGCGAGGTATATCGGCGCGACGGCAACTGGAAGGTGCGGGCTGTCGGGCAGGGCTGGGAGTCGGGCCTGTCCGGGCTGGCAACCGATTTCGGGGTCACTGTCGAGGACACTGCGCCAGCACCCGCTGAGCCGGAAGTCGTTGTCCCCGAGCCCCCCGCCGTGCAAACACCGTCGCGCGGAGTAGCAACCACCAGGCGCGTTGTGCGCAAAACCAAGCCGATCGAATTCAGGCAGGCCGAATCGGATACCTGGCAACCCGCTCGGTTGTTCTCGGTCATCGGGGTCGGCGCGGGCGAGGAACAGGAACGGCGCACCACCTCCGCACTCATCGCCACCATGCAGGCCGTACGGCCCTTCGCCAGGGCAATCTGTGCTCGAATGGGCGCACCCGCTGGGGCTTTCGAGGGCTACCTCGAAGTGCAGTACGAATCGGGCGATACCAAAGTCATCCCGGACGCGGTGTTGAAGGTGAGTCGCGGTGCCAAACAGTGGACCGGGCTGCTGGAAGTGAAGACGGGCAATGGCAAGCTCCGGCGAGATCAGCTGGAGAGCTACCTCGACGTCGCGCGGCGAAAGAAGTACGACGCCGTCGTCAGCCTGTCCAACGACATCCCCGCCGGGCCGGGCGAACTACCCGTCCAAGTGGACCGTCGCAAGCTGACGAAAGTGGCACTGCGCCACCTGTCGTGGGCCGAAGTGGCCCACGAGGCGCGCATGCTCACCACACACGGTGGTATCGACGACGCACTGCAAGCCTGGATTCTCGCCGAGTTCCTGCGCTTCCTCGATCATCCCCGTTCGGGTGCGGCCGAGTTCGTCGACATGGGCAGACACTGGGTCACCGTCCGTGACGCCGTCACCCAGGGAACACTGCGGGCGGGCGACGCGAAAGCGCTGACGGTCGCCGACACATGGGTGTCGCTGTGCAGGCACCTCGCGCTGCGGCTCACCGCCGAACTCGGTGTCGAGGTCAAGCACGTCCTCGCCCGCAAGTTCCAGTCGGATCCGGCGGTGCGGGCCGCCGCCGTCGCCGAACGGCTGGCCACCGACGGTTCGTTCGAGGCCGTTCTGCGCATCCCCGAAACCGCGGGCGACCTCACTGTCATCGCCGATGTGCGGACGAACAAGGTCCGCTGCCGCACCACCATCGCCGCGCCCGACGAGGGCACGCAAGCCCGCCGTGTGTCGTGGCTGACCAAACAGCTCACCGATGCGCCCGGCCGCGTCCAGGTCGAAGCAGTCTTCGCCGAACGTGGCAACGAAACGTGCGAATTCCTCGACACCGTCCGCACCACGCCCAAGTCACTCATCGACGGCCGCACCAGCCCGATTGTCTCGTTCACCCTCGAACAGACCTTCCCGATGGGCAACAAACGCTCGGGCACCGCTGCTAGCTTCATCGCCAGCGTCACCACAGCCACCGACGCCTTCTACGGCGCGGTGATGCAACCGCTGCGTGAGTGGGTTCCCGCAGCGCCGAAACAGGCCGGCCTGGACCCGACGGAAACAGCCGAGTAGTTCGAAAGCCGCCCGGCGGGGGTTCTGGGCGGTTCATCGGTGACGGGTGAGGTGGGGGCGATGATCCGCGCTGTGTCCTGTCGGGGCCAGCTCGTTGTCGCTGCGAAACCTGTTCCGCGTCAGGCCGGTTGGAGGCCGCCGCCGTGGTAGCGGGTGGCGGCGTTCCAGAGGAAGAAACTGTCGATGCCCGCGTCTCGGGTGGCGTCGATCTGGGCGCGGAGTTCGGCGTCGCCGTAGGTGACGCCGAGGCTGAAGTCCTGGAGCCACGGAGCCACTTTCGCACCCGTGCCCGCCGTGGCCGCCGTGAAGTCCTGCAGTGAGCGGAAGATGATGTCGTAGGGCTGGGCGTTGGGGTTCGCGACGCCGTATTCGCCGGGGCCCCAGTGCGACGGGTAGATCATGGGCGCGACGAAATCGACGCTGCGGGCGATGAGCGGGATGTCCTGGGCGATCTCGTCCGGGCGGGTGGAGGCGATTCCGTAGACCGCCGCGCTCAGGTGCGCCCCCGCGACGTGCACGGGGTAGCGGCTCTCGGCGAGGAACCCGGCGACCGCGACCGCGGGGGTATCGGTGAGGCCGGCGAAACGCATGCTGTTCAGGCTGCCGTCGGGGCGGCGGACGTAGTCGTACATGATGCCGTCGAAGCCGAGTTGCGCTGCCTCTACCGCGAGAGCGATGTTGTATCCACGAACGTCGGGGTTGGCGAAATTGGTGAAGGCGATCGGGCCGTAGTGGCTGGAATAGGGTTGCCCGGAAGGATTCTGGACAACCCAGTCGGGTCGGCCGTTGTGCCAGGCCCAGCCCGCGAGAGTCGGATCGCGGAATGCGACGATACGCCCGACTACCTGCAGGCCCATATCGTGCAATTGCCGCAGAGCCGCCGGGGCATCGTAGATCGCCGCGGCGGCACCGGATTCGAGGGCGAGCGGCACCTGGGAGGCGTAGCCGATCACGCCGTCCTCGTCTTTGATGTCGAGCTGCACGGTGTCGATACGGCCCTCACGAGCGAGATCGAGGACAGCTTCGCGCAGTCCCTCGTGCGACCAGGCGTGCGCGGTGACGTGCACCGCGCGCATCCTCGGCAGCGTGCTCGACGTGACCGCCGTGCTGCTGGTCTGATTGCCGTCGGCGTCCGTCGCGACGACCTCGAACGCGGGGGCCCATCGCACCGAGAGTTCGAATGTCCCGTCCGCGGCGGGGACCACCGAATCGGGTCCGATGGACACGCGAGCCGCGTCGGTGGCGGTGCCGCGCACCACGACCGGCGCGCGATAGGAGCTCACCGGATCGGTCGGTGTCATCCGCAATGTCGGCGGCACGGTGTCGGCGACGGGCGATTCCGCGGATCTGCTCAGCGCGAATCCGGCTACCAGGGAGACGACCAGCGACGCGAGGGCAACACCGATAACGGGAGCCATCCATCGCCGTCGATCAGCCGATCGGAGCTGCCATTCCACCGTCAACACCGCCTTTCAAAACCATTGACACGCCAACTATTTCGCAGTTCCGACGCGGCGTACTCGGTATCGATAGATCGACTGTAATCCGTCGCCGCGGCGTAATATCGCATTGATGATGGGCGGTTCGAACACAATGTTTCGGCTCGTGTCGGCGGCAGCGCTGGCGGCCGCACTCACGGCCTGTACCACGGTGAACGATGACGCGGTTCCGGCGCACACGACGGTGCCGGTGACGACGGCGAAACCGGCACCGCCGAATCCGGCCGAAATCGCCGCCAACGAACTGGGATTCGTCCCGGTTCTGATGTATCACCAGATCACCCCGAATCCGGCGGGCGAATACGACCAGACCCCGGCGGAATTCCGGGACGAACTCGAACGGTTGTACCGCGAGAACTACCGCCCGGTGACCGCCGCGCACTACATCTCCGGCGACCTCGACCTGCCCGCCGGTACCCACCCGGTGGTACTCACCTTCGACGATTCCACCGGCAGCCAACTCGGTTTCACCGACACCGGCGCGGTGGCACCGGACAGTGCCGCGGGCATTCTCGCCGAGTTCGGCGCCCGCTACCCCGACTTCCACCCGGTGGCCACCTTCTACGTGAACAACGAGCCGTTCGGCGCAGACCCGCGCGCGCTGCCATGGCTGGTCTCGAACGGCCACGAAATCGGCGCGCACACAGCCGATCACGCCAACCTCGCGAGCCTGGACGCCGACGGCGTGCAACGCGAACTGGTGCAGAACGTGCGCGCGGTGACCACGGCGGTGCCCGGAGCGGTCGTGCGCACCATGGCGCTACCGCTCGGCATCCATCCTCGCGATCACGCACTGGCCACGGCAGGCCACTGGGACGGCACCTCCTACCGCTTCGACGCCGTGATGCTGGTGGGCTCCAACCCCGCCCCCGCCCCCTACGGCGCGGTCGACCCCGGCGGGGTGCCGCGCATCCGATCGGGCCGGGGTGCGGTCCCGTTCGATTCGGCCTATTGGCTGGACTGGCTCGCCGCGAACCCGGACCAGCGCTATACCGCCGACGGCGATCCGGCGCGCATTTCCTTCACCCGGCAGCGCGCGACGGAACTCGACGCGCGCTGGCTGGACCGAGCCAACCCGTACTGAGGCGGGTACTCAGGCGTCCGGGGTGAAAGCGAAGATCTCGCCGAGGCGGGTGGCGACGACGACTTCACCTTCCGGACCGATGGAGGTGCCCGTGGTGGTGCCGGTGGCAGCCGGCAGGGGGTCGGAGTCGATGGTGTTGCCGGTGGTGGTGTCGAAGGTGATGAGGCTCAGGCCCGCGCCGATGGCGGCGACGGTGTAGCCGATGTCGCCCGAGGTGTGTGCCGGGGTGCCACGCAGGGCGAGGTCCTTGCGTTCCCAGACGATCTCGGCCTTGTCGTCCTGGTCGCGCAGCGCGGTCAGGTAGCCGTCGTCGCCCGCCGGGATGATCAGGTCGCCCGCCACGGAGATGCCGCCCTGCGGCGCCCACGGCAACGGCTGGGTCCAGCGGGTGGTGCCGTCGGTGGTGTTCAGGGCGATCAGGCGCTTGCTGTTGTCGCCGATGTAGACGGTGCCGCCGTCGGCGGAGAGGGAGGGGCTGGTCGCGCTGCCGCCGGTGAGTACCTCGGCGCTCCACTCCTGGGTCACCGCGCCGTCGGCGTAGCGCAGCGCGCGCAGCGCGGCGGCCTGCTTGCCCGGCTCCCAGACGGTGACGAAGAAGCGCCCGGTCGACGGGTCGACGGCGGTGGTATTGGCGACGGCGCAGCGGGGACCACCGGTCCGGCAGTCGTCGAGCCCGTCGCCGGAGGCGGGACGGGTGAGACCGGGGTACTTCAGGAAGTCGGGTTCACCGAGCAACTGCAGGGTCGGCACCACACGGCCGCCGGTCTGACGGCTCAGCACGTCGACCTGACCGGACTGCGTCACTGTCAGCACGTTGCCGTCACCGGTGAACTGGATCGCTACCGGCACGCCCGCCACCGGGGTGCGCCATCGCGGCTGACCGAGGTAGTTGAACGAATTCACCGCGCCGTCGTCACCGACGTACACATTGCTGACTCCGTCGAGCACGGTCGGCGCTTCGATCGTCGACGGGCCGAGCGGGTTGCAGAAGCGTTTGCGGCCGGTGAGCATCTGGAACGAGAAGATCGCACAGTTACCGGTGCTCGTGGTGACGAACATCTGGCCCTCGGCGCCGATCGTCAACGGCTGGGCGATCGGGCCGCCCACCGGACGTGACCAGCTCAGCGACATCGAGTCCGCACCCCGCACCGGGCTGCCGCTCGCGTTGCTGCCATCGTGATGCGTTGCGGGCCAGCCTTTTCCGGCGCCGACCGTGATGTCGTCCACATCCGTGCCGCACCCGGCCAGCGCCACCACACCGGCGGCAGCGAGCGAGGCAACGACGCGAGTCCGAGTTCGCACCTGCTGATCTCCCTGTGTAATCGGGGTATGGCACGGTAAGTGTGCCCTGCGAAAGTACTCTGTGTACCCGACGACCGAATCCCCGGGGCACGCCCGGTGCGATCATGACGGGAGAGTAGTTCGTGACGAGCATGTGGGGCGCGCCACTGAGCGCGCGCTGGCGTGGATCACGCCGCCGCGATCCGCAGCAGGCCCGATTTCTGACCAGGGATTCGCTGCGCTGGGTGCTCGCCAACCGCGCCTACACCCCCTGGTACCTGGTGCGTTACTACCGGCTGGCCAAGTTCCGCCTGGCCAACCCGCATATCGTGCTGCGCGGAATGGTGTTCCTCGGCCGCAATGTGGAGATCCACGCGACCCCGGAACTCGCGCGCATGGAGATCGGCCGGTGGGTGCACATCGGCGACGGCAACGCCCTGCGCTGCCACGAGGGCTCGCTGCGGATCGGCGACAAGGTGGTGTTCGGCAAGGACAACGTCGTCAACACCTACCTCGACATCGAGATCGGTGAGTCGACCCTGGTCGCCGACTGGTGCTACATCTGCGACTTCGACCACCGCATGGACGACATCAACATGCCCATCAAGGATCAGGGCATCGTGAAGAGTCCCGTGCGGATCGGCCCCGACACCTGGATCGCGGCGAAGGTGACCGTCCTGCGCGACACCCGGGTCGGACGCGGTTGCGTGCTCGGCGCGCACGCGGTGGTGCGTGGCGATGTCCCCGACTACAGCATCGCGGTCGGCGCTCCCGCCAAGGTCGTGAAGAACCGCAAGGTCGCCTGGGATGCCAGTGCCGAGGAGCGCGAGGCCTACATGGCGGCGCTGGCCGACATCGAGCGCAAGAAGAACGCCGCCGCTCAGTCCTGACTCCCGGGCGATTCGGCCGGTTCGCGAGGATCGGCCGAATCGCGCTGACACGGCCGCCGGATGCGATGGTTTCTGTCGGTGGGGGTCGGTACGGTCAGCGACGTGGAAAGCTATGCGGCGCTGCTGCGGGGGATCATGCCGACCAACCCGAACATGCGCAACGAGAAGTTGCGCGGGGTGTTCGAGGGGCTGGGCTTCGAGAAGGTCGCGTCGGTACTCACGAGCGGCAATGTCGTCTTCCGCACCGCCGATGACCCCGCCGACCTGGAAGATCGCATCCAGCAGGCACTCAGCGCCGAACTCGGCATCCCGGGCGGCACCATCGTCCGCAGCCATCCCGAGCTGCGCGCGCTCCTCGACCGCGACCCCTTCGAAGGTCTCCCCCACGAACGCGGCTCCTATCTCACCGTCACCTTCTTCAAGACGAAGATGCGTGAAGCCGACACCAAGACCTTCGACGACGACCCCCTCACCCGCGTCATCGGCTACGACCGCAAGGCCCGCGCCTTCCTCACCGTCATCGACAACAGCACCGGCGCGACCCCTGACTTCATGGCCCGCCTGGAGAAGATCTACGGCAAGGACATCACCACCCGTACCTGGCTCACGGTGCAGCGCGTGGTGAAGAAGATGGAAGCCTGACCCGTGACCAGGTGCGGCCGGCCATAGCCGCGCTGTCAGCGGGTGGGAGCGACCGTTCGGCAGAGGAAGACGACGCCGGCGCGGCCGATGCGGGTGATCACCAGGGTGTACGGCGTCGAGCCGCGCTGCTTGAGCTTCTTGCGAAGTCCATCGGGGTCGACGTCGACGCCGCGGATCAGGATTTCCAGGGAGCCGCAGTCACGGCGGTTCAGTTCCTGGCGGAGGGTCTTCTCGCGGAGTTCGAAACGGTCCTCGATGCGGAAGCCCCGCATGCCCGTGGGAACCGTGTCGCCGGTGAGATAGGCGATCTGTGGGTCCAGTTGCCAGAGGCCGTGTTTCGCGGCGTAGTGACGGACCAGGCCCGCACGGACGACGGCGCCGTCGGGGTCGACGATCCAGTCGCCGGGGGCGCGGTCGGGGATGTCGTCGGGGGCGGCGTCGGTGAGCGTTGTCGCGCCGCCGTGGGAAGTCAGGACGGTGGCGCGTCGGGTGACGCCGGGCTCGGTGAGGCCGGGCGACCAGAGGCAGGCTTCGCGGACGGCACCGTCGAGAGAGACAATCTCCACCTCACCGTCCCAGCCGAGGCGGTCGAAATCCAGGCCGGGTGCGGACTTCACGGCGAGATCGCGGCCCGCGTAGGCGGCGAGCAGATCCGGAAGTGGGGGTTGGAGTTTCGCGGGATCGAAGGTGCGACGGCCGTCGGCCCGACGAGCCGGATCGGCGATGATCACGGTGTCGCGCGTGGTCGGCACGAGGGCATCGGCCCTGGCCAACACGATGTTTCGACTACCAGCCGCTGACGGGGCGGCATCCGAACCGGTCACCGGGCCGCGGTCCACCGCCGATACCGGCCCCACCCCGAGATTGTGGGCGGCCATGGCCAAGCGGACGTCGTCGAGATCGCTACCGACCACCGCCGGACAGGCCGCTGCCAACTCGGACAGTTCCGCGCCGATCGAGCAGGTCACGTCGTGCACCGCGCGGCCGGCCAGGCGGGTCGCCCGATGCCGGGCGACGAGCGCGGGCGTCGCCTGTTGCAGCGCGTCGTCGGTGAACAGCCACTCCCCTGCCGTCGGCAGCTTCACCAGGGCCTTACGGCGCAACCGCACCGTCTCGATCAAGGCGGGCGCGAGTGCACCGTGCGCACGACGCACCTGCTCGATATCGCGCAGGTGCGTCGCGGTCGTCAGCTCCAGCCGGTCGACCTCGGCGAGCGCGGCACGGCCTGCCGCGCTGCCGAGATAGGCGACATCGTCGCGGCCGAAGCGATAGCCCACCTACTTCTGCGCAGCGCCCGGCTTCACGCCGGTGATCATCGCGTTGTAGAAGAACTCACGCGGCACGACCTTGCGCAGCACGTTCTCGTCGAGCCAGCTCAGGCCCAGCCACGCGCGGTACTGCGCCAGGCGATAGGGCATGGTCAGCTTCTCGTCGGGGACCGCGGCCTCGAAGGTGCGCACCGGCCAGCCCCACAGGGCGGCGGCGAGTTCCTCGGTGGTGGCCTTCACATCGACGGCACCGGCCGACTTCGCCATCTTCTCGAGATCGCTCGGGTCGAAGGTGTGCAGGTCGACGACGGCCTCGAGCGCGGCGGCGCGAGACGACTCGTCCAGTTCGGTCTGCGGACGACGCCAGCCCGACAGGAACGGCAGCTTGGTGATCTCGGTGGTCACCTTCCAGGTGGCCTGGCCGAGGCGACGGGCGTAGATGTTGCCGATGGTGGTGGGCTCACCGGCGAACACGAAGCGCCCGCCCGGCTTGAGCACGCGCAGGCACTCCTTGAGCGCCAGTTCCACGTCGGGGATGTGGTGCAGCACGGCGTGGCCACACACCAGGTCGAAGGTGTCGTCGTCGTACGGGATGGTCTCGGCGTCGGCGACGCGACCGTCGACATCGAGGCCGAGGTGCTCGGCGTTGCGCAGCGCGACCTTCACCATGCCGGGCGAGAGGTCGGTGACCGAGCCGGACTTGGCGACGCCACCCTGCATCAGGTTGAGCAGGAAGAATCCGGTGCCACAGCCCAGCTCGAGCGCACGCTCGTACGGCAGCGGAGCGGGGCCCACGGCGAGGTCGAACCGGCCGCGCGCATACGCGATACAGCGTTCGTCATAGGAGATCGACCACTTGTCGTCGTAGGTCTCCGCTTCCCAGTCGTGGTACAGGACCTGGGCGAGTTTGGTGTCTTTGCGCGCTGCTTCGACCTGGGCCGCGGTGGCGTGGGGGTTCGGCGCCGGGTCGTCGGGATGGACCGTCATGCAGGCCAGCCTAATATGTGCGCCCGGGCACGCCGCTGCTGGGACAAGAGACTGCTCTTTCCTGCGCTCACGACCGGTCGCCGGACTCCCGCGAGCGCGAGCCGCCACCGGACCGGACCGCCGGTTCGCGCCGCCTCAGCGCGGGATGGCTGGGAGGTTACCCGGGTACTCACAACACCGGCCCGCACGAAGTTAACCCAGGTTCCGGCGGTGTTGCTAGCGACCCGTGAAGGTCGCGGCGTTGGGTCCTTCCGCGGCGAAGGTACGGGTGCCGGTGCGGGCGTCGTCGGTGTCGAACAGCGCCGACCACTCGGTGACCGCGGTGGAATGGCCGTGCGGCCCGGACTCGAAAACCGCCTTGGCCGCGGCGAGGGCGCGGGGTGCGGCGGTGACGAACTGCGCGGCCCACGCGCGCGCCGCGGTGAGGACATCGTCGGGCGCGACGACCTCATCGACCAGGCCGATCTTCTCGGCTTCTTCGGCGCCGACGAAACGACCGGTGTAGACGAGATCCTTGGCCCGGCTCGCGCCGATGAGCAGCGAGAGCCTTCGGATGCCGGAGAGCGGAATCAGGCCCGCTTTGATCTGCGGCAGACCGAGTTTCACGTTGTCGCCGACGATCCGGTGGTCGGCGCCCAGCGCGAGTTCGAGGCCGGCGCCGAGGCAGTAGCCGGTGATCGCGGCGACCGTCGGCTGCGGAACCCGCGAGAGGCAGCCGAGCGCGGCCTGGAGATCGGCGGCCATGGCGGCGGCCTGTCCGGCGTCGAGCTCGGCCAGCTCCGACATCTCGTCGCCCGCGCTGAACACCCGCTCGTCGCCGTAGACGATCAGGGCCGAGACCCCGGGATGCTCGGCCACCGTGGCCGCCGCGGCCGCCACCTCACGGGCCAGCTGGGCGTCGACGAGGTTCAGCGGCGGACGATCGATGCGCAACAGCGCGACGCCACGGGTGGTCGGCTCGGCGGGCAGCTCGAGGGTCACGAATTCGGCCATGGGAGCAACCTACCGGCCGCCGAGTGCACCCAATTGCGGTAGCTCGTCGAAATACCGTTCGTTGTCGGGGAAGTCCGACAGCGGACGCCCGCCCGCCCCCGGCGAGTACTTCGGCATGATCGGCTCGACGACGCGGTCGGCGGCCAGCGCGGCCGCGGTGTCGGCGAACCCGCACAGGGCGTCGAGCTGCGACCACGTCGGTGGCATCAGCACGTGTTCGCCTGCCCGCCAGCTCGCCAGGGCGTCCTGCGGTGTCCGCCAGGCCACCTGGGCGGCCTCGGAGGTGGCGCCGTCGGCGATCTGGCCCTGCGGGAGCACCGCGACGAAGAAGCGGGTGTCGTAGCGGCGGGGTTCGGCCTCCGGCGTGATCCAGTTCGACCACGGACGGAGCAGGTCGGCGCGCAACACCAGGCCCTCGGCCGCGAGGAAATCGGCGAGCGACAATTCGCGGCGCTCGAGCTTGCCGCGCGCCGCGCGATAGCGCGCCGAGTCGTCGACGACGGAATCCGCGGTCGGTCCGGCCAGCAGCACGCCGCATTCCTCGAACGTCTCCCGCACGGCCGCGGCGACGAGCGCCTGCGCGGTCTGTTCGTCGGTGGCGAAACGCTCGGCCCACCAGGCGGGTTCGGGGCCCGTCCAGGCGATGTCGGCAGTGCCGTCGGCGGCGTCGACGCCACCGCCGGGGAACACTGTCACCCCGGCCGCGAACGCCATCCCCTTGACCCGGCGCTGCAGGAACACCTCGATACCCGCCTCGCCGTCACGCACCAGCATCACGGTCGACGCGTCCCGCACGGAGACCCCGGACTCACTCATATCGTTCCTCTCCACCACCGAGCCGCACGCCCGGCGAACACCGATCTGCCGACCGGACCGGCTGTCTCCTTCGAGCCCAGCCCTGTCAGCACCCTAACGCCCGCTTGGTCGAGCGTGAGCCGGGATTCCCGGCGACCGGGCGCTCAGGCAGGTCAGCCCGGCCGTCGGTGCGCGAAATCGCGGCTCGCGAGTCAGTGCGGCGAGCCGACGCTCAGTTACGGCGCCGGTGCCCGCCCGAACGACGAGCCCGCCGCGCGAACCACCGCCCGTCGACCCGGTCGAGCGCGATCGACTGGCTGAAGGCGTTGCTCAGATTCTCGGCGGTGAGTACATCGCCCAGCAGACCTTGGCCGACCACCTCCCCCTCCTTGAGGAGCAGCGCGTGCGTGAAGCCGGGCGGGATCTCCTCGACGTGGTGGGTCACCAGCACCATCGCGGGCGCGTCGGGGTCGGCGGCGAGATCGCCGAGACGTTCGACGAGTTCCTCACGCCCGCCCAGGTCGAGGCCCGCGGCCGGTTCGTCGAGCAGCAGCAGTTCGGGATCGGTCATCAGGGCGCGCGCGATGAGCACCCGCTTGCGTTCGCCTTCGGACAGGGTGCCGTAGGTACGGTCGGAAAGGTGTTCGGCGCCGAGGGTTTCCAGCATGTCGACCGCGCGTTCGGTGTCGATGTCCTCGTAGCGTTCGCGCCAGCGGCCGAGCACGGCGTAGCCGGCCGAGACCACCAGGTCACTGACCTTCTCGTCCACCGGGATGCGGCTGGCCACCGCCGCCGAGGACAGTCCGATACGTGGCCGCAATTCGCTGACGTCGACGCGACCGAGCGTCTCCCCCAACAGATTCGCGTTACCGGAGGTCGGATGGAGTTCGGCGGCGGCCATTCTCAGCAGCGAGGTCTTGCCCGCGCCGTTCGGGCCGAGCACCACCCAGCGTTCGTCGAGCTCTACTTGCCAGGAGACCGGGCCGACGAGGGTTCGGCCCGAGCGACGGATGGTCACATCGGAGAAGTCGATGAGCAGATCGGGATCGGGTTGCGACACGCGCTCCATCTTGGCCCACGCGGGCTCTCAGCGCAGCGACCGGCCCGTGCGAGATTCGTCGATCCTGGTCGTCGACGGGTCACCCGGGCTGCGAACTTCGCTGCGCAACATCCGCGCGGCGACGAAGGAGACCGGCACCGACAGCACAACCCAGACGATCAGGATCACCACAATCGTCGTCATCATCGCGGAACCTCCCTGTACCTCGACGTGCACGGCTGTCGGTTACGTATACCCGTGAGGCGCTGCCGCCACACCGCGTTATCGCGGCGAGTCGCGAAAACCGCAACCCAACTGCCGGATTCGCGTCGCGCGTGTCGCGGCGATCACTGCCGTGGCGGCACCGCGATCACCGTCATCGAACCGGGCGCCACCTCGGTGAAACCGGCGTCGCGCACAGCCACCGCACGACCCGCCGCCACCTCGGCCACCAACCCCGCCCACTGCTGTTCGCCGGCGTCGCGCACCGCGCAGCGGAATTCGCGCTCCGCCCATGCGGCCGCCGCGGCCACGGGCAGCGCACCCGCCAGCAGCATGCTCGCGTGCCCGACCTGTGCGGCCGCCTTGCCCACCGACATCTCCAGCGCCGCGTTCACCCACAGCACCGGCGATGCCGGATCCGCCGGGCCCGGCTCGTCGTGGTCGAGATCGGTTCCGCCGATCTGGAGTTTGCGGATGCGCTGATCGATCTCCCCGACCGGGCCGGGAACGAACGCACGGGCCTGCGCGCCGTCGACCTCGACAGTCACCCCGTCGACGTCTCCCGCGGCCACCCACTGCGCACCACGCGCCCGCCGGGCGACCTTCCTGATCCGCGACCGCTTCCACGCGAGGTACCGCGGCTCCCACTCCCCGCCGGGCCCCGAACGCGGGTCGAGGCACACCGCGACCGCCGCGGCGGCGGCCGCTTCCAGCAGTGCGCTGCGGGCGGGCGGGTCAGCCTTGGGAATGTGCAACACCATCTGCATCGCCTGCACCATCGCCGGATCGTCGGGGTCACCGCCGCCGCCGTAGCCCTGCGCCAATTCCGCATGCCGAGCGGCGAATTCGGCCGCTTCGTCGCGGACCGGGGCCTCGGCCTGTTCCTCGGTTTCCAACCCACTACCCATGCCACAACACCCGTTCGATCGACACCAGTCCGCCCGCCAGCCTAATAGCGCGGGCGCGTGGCCTTCCCGGGCCTTTCCCCGGGACAAGGGTGGTCTCGCGCCGACCCGGCTCAGCTCACCCGGACATCCACCATGAAGGTCGGCTCTGGGCCGATCGATGGTTCGCTGGCCGGCCCGTACGTGAACTGCAGCGAGGTCACCCCCCGTTCGATCGCCCGGAACGGCCACACCGTGGCGTTGCCCTCACTGGTCGGCCCACCGTCGGTGATCAGGATGCCCTTCTCGGCGTTGACCATCCCCCACTCGCCGGTCGACGCGGGATCCCGCGGCAGACGCACCAGCAGGCGCTGGCCCACCGTCGCCACGACCGTGCTGCCGTTGGCGGGCAGCTCGATCGTCAGCGGATCGGCCGCGGACTGCGCGACGGCGGTCGGCTGGAGGGTGACGTCATACGGTTCGGTCTCGTCGCCACCGCATCCGGCGGTCGATCCGCCGAGCCCCGCCAGGGCGACCAGGACGAGAAATGACCTGCGCACAAACAACCTCCCGGTGACGAGCGGTGACGACGTGCCTGTGCCGTCACTCTACGTCGGTGAGGTCGCGATTCCGCGTGACGCTACCGGCCGAGCAGCGGAACCCGTCGCACGCCACCGTCACGCGCGTCGGCCGCTTCCACCTCGTCGCGGGTGACGCCGAGGATGAACAGCACCGCGTCCAGGTAGGGGTGCGACAGCGCCGTGTCGGCCACCTCGCGCAGCGCGGGCTTGGCATTGAACGCCACGCCGAGCCCGGCCGCGTTGAGCATGTCGATGTCGTTCGCGCCGTCACCGACCGCGACGGTCTGCTCCATCGGCACCCCCGCCTCGGCGGCGAACTTGCGCAGCGCGGTCGCCTTGAACGCCCGGTCGACGATCTCGCCGACGACCCGCCCGGTGAGCTTGCTGTCGATGATCTCCAAGGTGTTGGCCTGCACGAAATCGAGTTCCAGCTCGTGCGCGAGCGGCTCGATCACCTGCCGGAACCCACCGGAGACCACACCGCAGCGGAAGCCGAGCCTGCGCAGGGTACGAATCGTGGTGCGCGCGCCCGGGGTGAGCTCGATCCGGTCGGCGACCTCCTCGATCACCGACTCGTCGAGGCCCTCGAGGGTGGCCACGCGCTGACGCAGCGATTCGGCGAAGTCGAGCTCGCCGCGCATCGCGGCCTCGGTGACCTCGCGGACCTGGTCTTCGACGCCGGCGTGCGCGGCCAGCATCTCGATCACTTCGCCCGTGATCAGGGTGGAGTCGACGTCGAACACGATCAGGCGCTTGGCCCGGCGGGCCAGCCCGGCCCGTTCCACCGCGATGTCGACCTGTTCGGCGACGGCCACCTCGGCCAGTGCGGTGCGCAGCCGCGCGTCGCCTTCGTCGCTGGTGTCGGTCGCGGTGACCATCAGTTCCATCCCGGTCACCGGGTAGTCGGCGATGCCACGGATGGAGTCGATGTTGGCGCCACCGGTGGCGAGTTCACGCGAGATGGCGCTGAAGGCCTTCGCGGTGACCGGGGCGCCGAGCACCACGACCGCGTGCGTGGACATCGGCGGCTTGCCGATCTGCGCGTCGACCGACACGTCGACCTGCATGCCGACGGTGTTCATCGCCTCTTCGAGCTCGTCCTGCAACGCCTCGGGGTCGTTGGGGCACGACACCAGCACCCCGAGGGTGAGGCGACCCCTGATGACCACCTGCTCCACGTCCAGCAAGCTCACCTGATGCCGGGACAACGTCGCCAGCAGCACCGAGGTGACGCCTGGTCGGTCGGGGCCGGTGACGGTCACGAGAACTGTGGTGTCGGCCAAGTCGATCTGCTCCGTTCGATTACCCACAAAAAGAGTGTGCACCCGCTGGTCACCCAGCAGGTGCACACCCTGTCGTTCGGTGGTGTCCTACTTCTTCGCGAGCGCGCCTTCGGACACGTGCGTGCTGTGCTTACCCGAGCCCCAGCCGACGTGCGCCTCGGCCTTCATGCGGTCGACCATGTGCGGGTAGTGCAGCTCGAACGCGGGACGCTCGGACCGGATCCGCGGCAGCTCGTAGAAGTTGTGGCGCGGCGGCGGGCAGGTGGTGGCCCACTCGAGGGAGTTGCCGTAGCCCCACGGGTCGTCGACCGTGACGACCTCGCCGTAGCGGAAGCTCTTGAAGACGTTCCAGATGAACGGCAGCATCGACGAGCCCAGGATGAACGCACCGATCGTGGAGATCGTGTTCAGCGTGGTGAAACCGTCGGACGGCAGGTAGTCGGCGTAGCGACGCGGCATGCCCTCGGCGCCCAGCCAGTGCTGGACCAGGAAGGTGGTGTGGAAGCCGACGAAGGTGGTCCAGAAGTGCCACTTGCCCAGACGCTCGTCCATCATGCGACCGGTGATCTTCGGGAACCAGAAGTAGATACCCGCGAAGGTCGCGAACACGATGGTGCCGAAGAGCACGTAGTGGAAGTGCGCGACGACGAAGTACGAGTCGGTGACGTGGAAGTCCAGCGGCGGCGAGGCCAGGATGACGCCCGACAGACCACCGAAGAGGAAGGTCACCAGGAAGCCGATCGACCACAGCATCGGTGTCTCGAACGTCAGCTGACCGCGCCACATGGTGCCGATCCAGTTGAAGAACTTCACACCGGTCGGGACCGCGATGAGGAAGGTCATGAAGGAGAAGTACGGCAGCAGCACCGCGCCGGTGGCGTACATGTGGTGCGCCCACACCGCGATCGACAGCGCCGCGATACCCAGCGTCGCGTAGACCAGCGTGGTGTAACCGAAGATCGGCTTACGGCTGAACACCGGGAAGATCTCCGACACGATGCCGAAGAACGGCAGCGCGATGATGTAGACCTCGGGGTGGCCGAAGAACCAGAACAGGTGCTGGTAGAGCAGGATGCCGCCGGTGGCCGGATCGTAGATGTGGCCGCCCAGGTGGCGGTCGTAGGCCAGACCGAACAGCGCCGCGGTGAGCAGCGGGAACGCCAGCAGCACCAGCACGGAGGTGACCGCGATGTTCCAGGTGAAGATCGGCATGCGGAACATGGTCATACCGGGTGCGCGCAGGCAGACCACGGTGGTGAGCATGTTGACGCCACCGAGGATCGTGCCCAGACCCGAGACGGCCAGACCCAGGATCCACAGGTCGGTGCCGACACCGGGCGAGTGCAGGATGTCGGTGAGCGGCACGTAGGCCGTCCAGCCGAAGTCCGCCGCGCCGCCGGGGGTCACGAAGCCCGCGGTCGCCATGGAGGCGCCGAACAGGTACAGCCAGTAGCTGAACGCGTTCAGTCGCGGGAAGGCGACGTCGGGTGCGCCGATCTGCAGCGGCAGGACGATGTTGGCGAAGCCGAACACGATCGCCGTCGCGTAGAACAGCAGCATGATCGTGCCGTGCATGGTGAACAGCTGGTTGAACTGTTCGGGCGAGAGGAACTGCAGACCCGGACGTGCGAGCTCACCACGCATGAGCAGCGCCATGAGGCCGCCGATCATGAAGAAGCTGATCGCCGTCACCAAGTACATGGTGCCGAGCACCTTGGGGTCGGTGGTGGTGACCGCCTTGTAGAGGAACGAGCCCTTCGGCCCGGTCCGGGCCGGATACGGTCGAGTCGCTTCCAACTGAGGGACTGGCCTGGGCTCTACCGCAGTCACTGATCCTCCTGAAGATGCCTGTACGTCACTCGCAGCGTCGGCCGCGCCTGAAAGGACGGACAGCAGCAGACATGCGTTGGAGTGAATCGTAAACCGTGCTGCCGCAGCATTCCGCGCGGGTCCTACTCTGTGTCGTATTCGGCGCGCCGTAGTTCGCGATCCCGATCTTCCTCCGCAGGTCGCGTGGGTGCAACGGTTGTCGGCGATGACTTTTCGGCGGTCGGCGCGTCATGATCGATGCCGACGCGCGAACATGCCAGCGTCTCTATCGCGCTACCCCTTCAGCCGAGGAGAAGTCATGTCGTTCAGCCCGAAACCCGGTGATCCCACCTGGGTCGACCTCTACACCACTGATCTCGACCGCGCGATCGCCTTCTACGGCGAATTGTTCGGCTGGACCGCCGAACGCGGCGGCGAGGAGTTCGGCGGCTACACCACCCTGCGCAAGGACGGCCGAGCCGTGGCCGGTGCGATGGGTCGGCACGACGATCCGGGCGACCCGTACCCCGATCGCTGGACCGTCTACCTGAACTCCCCCGACGCCCTCGCGACGACGGCGAACGTGAGTCGAGCGGGCGGCAATGTCATCGTCGAACCGATGGCGGTCGGCGATCTCGGTGCGATGGCGGTGATCGCCGATGTCAGCGGTATCGGCGTCGGTGTCTGGCAAGCCGACACCTTCGCGGGCTTCGAAGCGGTCGGCATCGTCGCCGACGGGACATGGACCGACCACATCGGCGTCCCGTCCTGGTTCGAGCTGATCACCCGCGCCTACGACGAGTCCCTGGTCTTCTACCGCGACATCTTCGGCTGGCGCGACACCCTCACCATCGCCGACACCGCGGACTTCCGCTACACCACCATCCACGCGACCCCGCCCATGGGCGGCGGCATCCTCGACGCCAACGGCCATCTCGCCGACGGCGTACCCGGCTCGTGGACGGTCTTCTTCGGCGCCGACGACGTCGACAAGTCCGCCGAACAAGCGGTCGCCCTCGGCGGCACCGTCGCCTTCGAACCGATGAACACCCCCTACGGCCGCCTCGCCGGCCTGATCGACCCCACCGGCGCGCATTTCAGCATCGGCGGAAACGCCCGCTGAGGCGAAACCCACGGCGGCCGGCGGCGCGCGCACGAGGCTGCCGCCGCCGGGGTTCGCCCACCCAGGGGTGGTAATCGATCCCCCTGGGAGTCGGCGCACCAACGCTGGGGTTGCTGTCGGATCCCCCTCCCGAAGACGAGATTAGAGGTGTACCCACAGACACCCGTCAAGCCTTCGAAGGGGAACACGATGAGCACCCTGGTCACCGCACCCGCCGACAACGTCATCCCGATGCGCAGCCGCTCCGCCGCGCCGGTCGCCGGTCACCTCGCCGACGCCGATCTGGACCGTTGGGCGAACCGCCTGGCCCGGCTCCTGCTCACCCGTGGCGCCGACGCAGGCGACCGGATCGCCCTCGCTGTCGACCCCCGGATCGAGTCGGTCGTCGCCGAGGCCGCGGTGCGCAAGATCGGTGCGATCCCGGTGTCGCCGATCGAGGGCGCGTCCACCGCCCCCGGCGCCGGATTCGGGATCACCACCAGGGCCCGCCGGGGCGAACTCGGCGACGGCGCCGACTGGCTGGTGCTCGACGAGCGCTCGACCCTGCAGCGCTATCTGGTCACCTCCGACGCGCCGCTGGCGGCCACGGAACTGCGCGCAGTCTGCTGAACCCATTCCGATGCGCTCGATACAGGTTCAGAATGAACATAGAGCGCAGTACGCAACGGCGGGTACTACCTACCAGGTAGCTACCCGACGGTCGGGAACCAGAGGTGAACGCCCAGCTCCAGACATGAGAACGCAGGTTCGCTCATGATCCAGTCCTCTTCGCATGCGTCGGATGCCGTCGCACCCGAAGGCCCTTTTCCCCTGTCGGCCGCCCAGCGCGGCATCTGGTTCGCCCAGCACATCGCGGGCGATACCCCCATCTCCATCGCCCAGTACGTGGAGCTGTCCGGCGCGGTCGACCTCGCGCTGCTGATCGACGCGGTCCAGCGGACCGGTCGTGAATTCGGTACCGGCTATCTGCGGCTGGTCGATATCGACGGCCACCCCCATCAGGTCGTCGACCTGACCCTCGACGACGACGTCGCCGAACTGGATCTGCGTGACCGCCCCGACCCGGAAGCGGCCGCGCACGCGTGGATGCGCGCCGAGTACACCGCACCCCTGGATGTGATGCACGACCGATTAGTCCGCATCGCCCTGCTGCGTGTCGCCGAGGATCGCTGGTTCTGGTACGCGCGCATGCACCACATCGTGCTGGACGGGATGGGCGCGCTGGCGCTGGTACAGCGCGTCGGCGAGCTCTACAACGCCGCCTTCGACGGCCGTGAGCCCCCGGCCACCAAGGCCGAGCCGTTGCAGAAGATCGTCGATGCCGATCTGGCGTACCGCACCTCCGGCCGTTTCACCACCGACCGCGAATACTGGCGCGAGCACCTGGCCGCGCTGGCGGATCCGGTGACGCTCGCCGGCCGCGACGCCGAGGTCGACGCCCACCCCAACCGGGTATCGGGCGCGCTGCCCGCCGAGACCGGCGCCCTGCTGGATTCGGTCGCGGCATCGGTGAATTCGGGTGTCGCGCCGACCGTGGTCGCGGCCTTCGGCGCCTATCTCGCCGCGATGACCGGCGCGCCGGAAGTGGTGCTGAGCCTGCCGGTCTCCGCACGGACCTCGGCGACCCTGCGTCGTTCGGGCGGCATGCTCGCCAATGTCGTGCCGCTGCGCGTGCGACTCGACCCCACCACCACCGTCGGGGCGGCGATTCTCGCCGTGCAGAGCGAGCTGACCGGTGCGCTGCGACGCCAGCGCTACCGCCAGGAGGACATCGTCCGCGATCTCGGCTGGGCGATGGACGAGGCGGCGTCGTTCGGTCCCGCCGTGAATCTCATGATGGTGGACACCAAGATCGCGCTGGGCCCGGTCGTCGGGCGGCTCCACGTGCTCACCTCCGGCCTGATCGACGACCTGTTCGTCAACCTGTACCCGGGCGTCGGCGGCGAGAGCACCCACATCGACCTGCAGGGCAACGCGAACCTGTACAGCGACGCCGACCTGGCGGGCCATCACGAACGATTCCTGCTGTTCCTGCACCGGTTCCTCGTCGCCGGACCGGACGCCCCGCTGTCGACGGTGCCCGTTCTCTCGGAGGCCGAGCAGGCGGCCTCGGTGCCCGCGCGCGGCCCGGCCGGCGTCGCGACGCGCACCCTGCCCGAGATCCTCGCGGCGGGCGCCGCGCTCGACCCGGACGCGGTGGCGCTGTGCTGGGGGGCCGACGACACACTGAGCTATCGCGAGGTCGACGACTACACGAATCGCCTGGCCCGCCTGCTGATCGCCGCCGGTGCGGGGCCTGAACACGCGGTAGCACTGTCGATTCCGCGGTCCGCGGAGTCCGTGCTCGCCACCATCGCGGTGGCCAAGACCGGTGCGCCGTTCGTGCCCATCGATCCGACCTACCCCGACGATCGCATCGAGCACATGATCGACGACAGCGGGGTCGTCACCGGCTTGACGGTCGACGAGGTACGAAAGTCCCTGCCCGACAAGGTCGATTGGCTCTCGCTGGACGACGCGGCCACCACCGCGGGACTCGCCACCCATGACCCCGCGCCGATCACCGATGCCGACCGCACTGCCGCGATCGCGCCGGATCAGGTCGCCTACGTCATCTATACCTCCGGGTCGACCGGACTGCCCAAGGGCGTGCTGGTCTCGCATCGCGGCCTGGCGAACCTCGCGACGAGTTCGGGAGCCGGGTTCGGGGTCGAGCCGGACTCTGTTGTCGCCCATGCGGTCTCGCCGAGCTTCGACATCTCGGTCGAAGAGATCGTGGTGACCCTGGCCGCCGGTGCCACTCTCGCGGTGGTCCCGCCGTCGGCCTACGCGGGTGAGAACATGGCGCACGTGCTGCGCACCCACCGCGTCACCCATCTCAATGTCACCCCGGCGGTTGTCGGTTCACTCGACCCGGTGACGCTGCCCGACCTGCGCACGATCGTGGTCGGCGGTGACGCGTGCCCGCCGGAGCTGGTGGCGAAATGGGCCGGTCGCTCGCTGATCAACGGGTACGGGCCCACCGAAACGACGATCACCACCACACTGAGCGAACCACTGGTGCCCGGCGCCCCGGTGACGATCGGCAGCCTGGTCGGTGGCGTCTCCGGCCTGGTCCTCGACCCGTGGCTGCGTCCGGTACCGGCGGGCACCGTGGGTGAGCTGTACCTCGCGGGCCCGGGTGTCGCGCGCGGTTACCACCGGCGCAGCGGGTTGACCGCGAGCCGGTTCGTGGCGAATCCGCACGCACCCGGCGACCGGATGTATCGCACCGGCGATCTGGTGCGCTGGACCGACACCGAGGGCCGCGTCACCCTGGAATACCAGGGGCGCAGCGACTTCCAGGTGAAGGTGCGCGGCTACCGGATCGAACTCGGCGAGATCGATGCCGCGTTGCAGCGGCTTCCCGAGATCGACTTCGCGATCACGCTCGGTGTCGAGTCGCCGACCGGCGCCACCGCGCTCGTCGCCTATGTCACGGCCGAACCGGGTGCCGATGTCCATCCCGAGGCGGTCAAAGCCGCTGTCGGCGAGACGCTTCCGGCCTATATGGTGCCCGCCGTCGTGATGGTGCTCGACCGGGTGCCGCTGACACCGCTCGGCAAAGTGGACCGAAAGGCATTGCCCGCACCGGACTTCGGTGCCCGTACCGTCGTGAGCCGGGCACCGTCCACGCCGCGCGAGGAAGCCTTGGCAGCCCTCTTCGCCGAGGTGCTCGGACTCGACACCGTCGGTGTCGACGACAGCTTCTTCGCTCTCGGTGGCGACAGCATCGTGTCGATCCAGCTGGTCTCGCGGGCGAAGGCCGCCGGTATCTCGTTCAGCGCCCGCGACGTCTTCGAACGCAAGACGGTCGCCGCGCTGGCCGCTGTCGCCGACGACACCCAGGTACCCGTGGTGGACGAGCTGCCCGGCGGCGGGGTCGGCGCGGTAGAGCTCACCCCGATCGTGCACGCGATGGTCGAGCGCCCGGGCACCTGGGGACGCTATGGGCAGGCCGTCCTGATCGGGCTGCCCGACGGTTTCGACCGTCTCCGGCTCGCGGCGGCGCTACAGGTCCTGCTCGAGCACCACGATCTCCTTCGTTCGTCACTGCGACCGACCGCCGACGGCTGGGAATGGGTGGTGGCCGAGCGTGGTTCGGTCGACGCCGAGGATCTGATCGAGGTGACCCGGGCCGGCACCGAGGACACGGTCGAGCGCGCCTTGCAGAACGCCGCGGACCTGCTCGATCCCACCGCGGGGGTCGTTGCCCGGTTCGTGTTGATCGAACGCGCCGACGCCGCCCCACTGTGCTGGCTGGTCCTGCATCACCTGGTCACCGATGGCATATCCTGGCGAATCCTGTTGCCGGACTTGGCGACCGCGTCCTTCGGCGGCGCGCTCGACCAGGTCGGTACCTCCTTCCGCCGGTGGGCGCACGGCCAGCCCGAGAACGCCGCGACACGTCTCGACGAACTGCCGATCTGGCAGCGAATCCTGGCCACGCCCGACCCGCCGTTCGCCCGCACCGGCCGTCGGAGCGCCGACAGCGCGAGGGCCACCGCGGCTACTTCCGATCGGTCCGGCGACACGGCACAGGTCGCCTCGCCGGCTGCCGGCTCCGAGCTGTCCGACTCGGTGGCGGAGACCGTTTCGGTCCCCTGCGCCTTCGACCCCGCCCTCGACGTGGTCGCCACGATGGCGCAGTGGCAGTCGACGGTGCCTTCCGATGTAGCGCAGGCCGTCTTGCACGGCGTGCCCGATCAGTTCCATTGCGGCGCTGACGATGTGCTGCTGGCCGCGCTCGCCATGGCCGTGTGCCGATGGCGTGACCGGACCGGTGCCCTGCTGACGCTGGAGGGCCACGGCCGCGACGAATCCCTGCTGCCCGGCGCCGATGTCGCGCGCACGGTCGGCTGGTTCACCAGCGTGTACCCGGTCGCGCTCGACCTGACCGGGATCGATCTCGGCGACGCGTTCGCCGGTGGCCGTGCGGCGGGTTCGGCGATCAAGGCAGCCAAGGAGCAGTTGCGGTCGGTCCCCGATCGCGGTGTCGGCTTCGGCTTGCTCCGCTATCTGAACGACGAGTCCGCCGCGGCACTGGCCGACGCGCCGACACCCCAGCTGAGCTTCAACTATCTCGGCAGGGCGGTGACCGGCGACGATCCCTGGGTACCGCGGCGCTTCGCCGCGACCAACGACGACCGGGCCCCGCTGGCCGCCGTCGTCGACATCAACGCGGTGCTGACCGATGCCGGACTGGAAGTCACCTGGGCCTACGCGAGCAGACTGCTCGACGAGGCCGACGTGCGCGAGTTGGCAGCGCTGTGGTCGCAGGCCCTGCGGGCACTTGTCACCCATGCCGCAACCGGCGACGCGGGTGGCCGCACCCCCTCGGATTTCGCGCTCGTCACGGTCGATCAGCCGCAGATCGAGCGCTGGGAGCACGCCTACCCGACGCTCACCGACGTCTGGCCGCTCTCGCCGCTGCAATACGGCCTGCTCTTCCACGCGCTCTACGACTCCGACACCGCCGACGGTTACACGGTCCAATCGCTGCTCACCCTCGCGGGCACGGTCGACGCCACCCGGCTGCGCGGTGCCGCGCAGGCGCTCGTCGACCGGCACGAGAACCTGCGTGTGGCCTTCGTCGAGACCGACGACGGCCCGCGTCAACTCGTCCTGTCCGCCGCCGAGATCCGCTGGGAAGAAGTAGATCTCACCGGGATCGCCGACGAAGACCAGCGAGCTCGCGAGCTCGATCGAGTGATCGAGCTCGACGCGCTGACCCGCTTCGACCTGACCCGGCCCCCGTTGCTCCGCTTCACCCTGGTCAGGACCGGCGAGGAGACGTTCCGGCTCGTCATGACCAATCACCATCTGGTGCTGGACGGTTGGTCGACGCCGCTGCTGGTGCGGGAGTTGCTCACCCTGTACGTCACCGCGGGCGACGCGTCGATGTTGCCGCCCGCCCCGTCCTACCGCGACTTCCTGTCCTGGCTTGGAGACCAGGATGCGGAGGCGTCGCTGTCGGCGTGGAAACAGGCCATGGCCGGGATCGACACGCCGACCCGCGCCGTCCCCACCCTCGTCGGCATCGAGTCGACCGAGACCGCGATGCTCTCGCACGATCTGTCCTGTGCCACGGTCGCGGTACTCGAATCCGCGGCCAGAGAAGCGGGTGCGACCGTGAACACGCTGGTCCAGGCCGGTTGGTCGCTGCTGCTGGCCATGCTCACCGGTCGCACCGATGTGGTGTTCGGCGCCACGGTGTCCGGCCGGCCGCCGGAGCTGCCCGGTGTCGAGGAGATGGTCGGGCTGTTCATCAACACCGTCCCGGTGCGGGTGACGCTGGATCCGTCGGAGAAGGTCTGCGACCTGCTGGCCCGTGTGCAGGCCGAGCAGGCGCGGCTCATGGACCACCAGCACGTCGGTCTCGCCGCCATCCACCGCGTTGCCGGGCTGGCCGAATTGTTCGACACCCTCACTGTTTTCGAGTCCTACCCCATCGATCGGGAGGCGCTGTCGCAGGCCCTGGACATCGCGGGCATGCGGGTGCTCGATGTCGAGGGCACCGACGCCACGCCGTACCCGTTGAACCTCATGGTGATTCCGCTGCGCGGCGAGGCCGGTGCGGGCGACGCCTTGCGCATCACGGTGAAGTTCATGGCCGATCAGCTGGAACCCGCCGCGGCACAGACACTCCTGGACCGGTTCGTCCGGGTGCTCGCCCAGCTCGCCGAGAATCCGCACGCCCTGGTCTCGCAACTGCGAAATTGCAGCGACGCGGAACTGGCCACGCTGGCACCGGTGCACGGGCCACCGCCCTTGCCGATGCGCACGCTGCCCGACATCCTCACGGCCGGCGCGCGCATCGATCCCACTGCGATCGCGGTCAGCTCGGGCGAGCTGCGGATGAGTTACGGCGACCTCGATGCCTGGTCCAACCGGTTCGCCCGGGTCCTGCTCCGCCGCGGGATCGGGCCCGAGATCTTCGTCGTACTCGCGCTCACCCGGTCGCTGGAATCGGTGGTCGCAGTGTGGGCGCTGGCCAAGACGGGGGCGGCCTTCGTCCCGCTGGATCCGAGCTATCCGGTGGAGCGGATCGAGCACATGCTCTCCGATTCGAAGGCCCCGATCGGCGTCACTGTGACGGCCACCGGCGAAGACCTGCCCGGGTCCATCGACTGGCTGCTGCTCGACGACCTGAACACCATGCGCCGCGCCATGCTGGTCTCCGACGCGCCGATCACCGACGCCGAACGCGGCGGCCCGCTCGATATCGACCACACGGCCTACCTGATCTACACCTCCGGTTCCACCGGCAAGCCGAAGGCGGTTCTGCTCAGCCATCGCGGCATCGCGAATCTCGTCGCCACCCAGCGCGAAACCCTGGGGCTGGACCCCACCGCCAGCGCACTCCAGGTCGCCTCCCCCAGCTTCGACGCCTCGGTCTTCGAGATGCTGACCGCGCACGCCGCGGGTGGACGCCTGGTGGTCTCACCGCCGGAGGTCTACGGCGGCGGCGAACTCGAGACGCTACTACGCACCGAGCGGGTCACCCATGCGGTGATCACCCCGTCGGCGCTGGCGACGATGGAGCCCACCGATCTCACCGAGTTGCGGGTGCTGTCGGTGGCCGGTGAGGCGGCCACCCCTGAGCTCATCGAGAAGTGGGCCGCGGGCAGGCGGATGGTGAATCTGTACGGCCCCACCGAGTTCAGCATCTGGGCGACCGGTCCCGCCGAACTGCTCCCCGGCGAGCCGGTCACCATCGGCGGACCGATTCGCGGTGCGGCACTGGTGGTGCTGGACAGCTGGTTGCGTCCGGTGCCGGTCGGCATCGCCGGTGAGCTGTATCTGGCCGGGCCCGCGCTGGCGCGCGGCTACTTCAACCGGTTCGAGATGACAGCGAGCCGGTTCGTCGCCAACCCGTTCGGCGTCGCCGGGGAACGGATGTACCGGACCGGCGACATGGTGCGCTGGGTCACGGGCGAGAACGCCGCGCTCACCCTGGAATACCTGGGCCGCAGCGACTTCCAGGTGAAGATCCGCGGCCTGCGGATCGAACTCGGCGAGATCGACGCGGTGCTCTCGCGCGACGACGAGGTCGACTACGCGGTGACGATCGGGCGCGAAGGACCGGCGGGCGCCACCGTGCTCGTGTCCTACGTGCTTCCCGTGCCGGATGTCGCCCTCGACACCGAACGGTTGCGCGCTCAGGTCGCGGCGGAACTGCCGGGATACATGGTGCCCGCCTATGTCGTCGTCCTGGACGATATCCCGCTCACTCCGGTCGGCAAACTGGACCGCAAAGCCCTGCCGATACCGGACTTCTCGGCCACCCAGCAGTCCTATCTCGCACCGCGCACACCGATCGAACAGGCTGTGGCCGTGGTGTTCGCCGATGTCCTCGGCAGCGAACGGGTGAGCGTCGACCAGTCCTTCTTCGAACTCGGCGGCAACTCGCTGAGCGCGACGAAGGTTGTCGCCCGGGTCAATTCGGCGCTCGGCTCCACCATCGCTCTGCGGGACCTGTTCGACGCGCCGAGCGTCGCCCAGCTGTCGGCGCGGGTCGTCCCCGCGGCCGAGGGCAGTCCGGGCCTGCCCGCGCTGGCTCCCCGCCTGCGCCCGGACCGCATCCCGCTGTCCCCCGCCCAGCAGCGCATGTGGGTACTCAATCAACTCGACCCCGACTCGTCGGCCTACAACATCGCGATCGCCCTGCGCCTCACCGGAACCCTCGATGTGGAAGCCATGCGCCGCGCTCTCGCCGACGTGGTCGAACGGCAGGAGAGCCTGCGCACCCGCTACCCCGCCGACGCCGAGGGCCCGCGTCAGGTGGTCGTCGGCATCGACACCGCGGTTCCGCCGATGCCGCTGATCGACACCGAAGACGGCGCGCCACTGCGTGAGCAGATCAACGAACTGGCAGGCACCGGCTTCGACCTCACCCGTCAGGCACCACTGCGTGTCGGCCTGTTCCGCCTCAACAGCCGCCCAGCCGAGACCGGACCCCACAATGCTCATCGATCCGAAGACCCTGTGCCAGTACATGTCATCGTCCTCGTCGTACACCACATCAGCGCAGACGGCGCATCGATGGCCCCGCTGGCGGCGGACCTGGTCGCCGCCTACTCGGCGCGGGTGTCGGGTACAGCACCCACGCAGCCTGCGCTCACGGTGCAGTACGCGGACTTCGCGCTGTGGCATCGCGAGCTTCTCGGCAGCGCCACGGATTCGGAGTCCGTTGCAGCACAGCAGATCCGGTATTGGCGCGAGACACTCGCGGGCGCACCGGATGCGCTGGAACTCCCCGCCGATCGCCCCCGTCCGGCGGTGCAGACCATGAGCAGCGACGATGTCGACTTCACCGTCGACGAACAGACCCACCGTGCGCTGATCGACTTCGCCGCCGCGAACAATGTCAGCGTCTTCATGGTCGTCCACGCCGCCCTCGCAGTGCTGCTGGCCCGGCTCGGCGGTACCGGCGATGTCGTCATCGGCACGCCGATCGCGGGTCGCGGTGCGGCCGCGCTGGACGAGCTCGTCGGCATGTTCGTCAACACCCTGGCCCTGCGCACGCCGGTCGACCCCGGCACCGGGTTCCGGCAGCTGCTCGCCACCGTCCGCGACACCGACCTCGACGCCTTCGGCCACGCCGACGTACCGTTCGAGCAGCTCGTCGCGGCAGTCGACCCCACCCGGTCGACCGCCCATCACCCGCTGTTCCAGGTGTCGCTGTCGCTGCAGAACTTCATCGAACCGGTACTCGAACTACCCGGACTGCGTTTCGAAGTCGAGGACTTCGACCGCCGCTCCTCGGCCTTCGACCTCACCCTGGACCTGCGCGAACGGTTCGACGAGACCGGCCCGGTGGGCATCGACGGTGTCCTCACCTACGCGACAGACCTGTTCGACGCGGCCACCGTCACCTCGTTCGCGACCCGATGGCGGCAGGTGCTCGCCACCGTCCTCAGCGACATCGACATCCGCCTCGCCGATATCGACCTCCTCGCCGAATCCGAACGCGCGGAACTCGTTCCGGTCCACGGCCCCTCCACCGCGGGCACCACGACGTTGGCCGACCTGCTCACCGCCACCGCGGCGACCTTCGCCGACCGACCGGCACTGGTTGCCGACACTGCGACGGCCACCGCGACCCAGGCCACCGCGGTCACCGGCACCATCTCCCCGACCGAGCCCACATCCGCCGGTGACGCGGCACAACCCGCGCAGGTATCCGGCGCGATCACCTACGGCGCGCTGAATGCCCGGTCGAATCAGTTGGCCAGGATGCTCATCGAGGCGGGAGCGCACACGGAATCTGTGGTAGCCCTCGGCCTCCCACGATGTGTCGAGCTCCACGTCGGCATCTGGGCCGCGGCGAAGGTGGGCGCGGCGTTCCTGCCGGTCGACCCGAAACATCCGGCGGACCGCATCGACCACATGCTCACCGATTCCGGCGCGCGCGTCGGAATCACCCTCGCCGAGTACCGGCCGCAGCTGTCCGACACCACCCGCTGGCTGATCCTCGACGACCCCGGCTTCGCCACCCGCATGGCCGCCACCGACGACGCTGACCTCACCCCCGCGGAACTGCCGGTTCCGATCAGGGTGGAGAACCCGGCGTGGATGATCTACACCTCCGGCTCCACCGGTACCCCGAAGGGCGTCACCGTCACCCATCGTGGCTTGGCCGACCTGGTCGCCTCCCAGCGCACCGATCTCGCCCTCGACGAACACGCCCGGGTGATGCAGGTGGCCTCGCCGAGCTTCGACGCGTCGATCTTCGAGGCACTCATGGCCTTCGGCTGCGGCGGCGCCTCGGTGATCGCCCCGCCGGATGTCTTCG
Organism: Nocardia sp. NPDC057272; assembly: GCF_042668615.1. Lineage (NCBI taxonomy): Bacteria > Bacillati > Actinomycetota > Actinomycetes > Mycobacteriales > Nocardiaceae > Nocardia > Nocardia sp. NPDC057272. The sequence goes on from NZ_JBHUYK010000001.1 coordinate 115,445, forward strand.
GCGGCGCCCCCCTCGCGGAACTGATCGCCGCCGAGCAGGTGACCCACATGGTGATCACGCCGTCGGCACTGGCCACCATCGATCCCGCCGACGTGTCGAGCCTGCGGGTGCTCGCGGTCGCGGGTGAGGCGGTCGGCCCCGATCTCGTCGCGCGCTGGTGCGGCGGCGCAGGCGGGCGGACGATGGTCAACCTGTACGGCCCGACCGAATACACCATCTGGGCAACAGGTTCCGCGCCGTTGTCCGCTACGGAGCCGGTGACCATCGGCGCTCCCGTTCGCGGTGCGTCCGCACTCGTCCTCGACGACCGCCTGCGCCCGGTACCCGTCGGCGTCGCGGGTGAGCTGTACCTCGCGGGCACTGCGCTCGCGCGGTGCTACCACGCGCGGCCGAGCTTGACGGCAGCCCGATTCATCGCCAATCCTTTCGGCGGTCCCGGCGAATGCCTTTATCGCACAGGCGACCTGGTGCGGTGGACTCGCACCGCAGGCCCCACCGACACACCGACCGGATTGGCGCTGGAATATCTCGGCCGCACCGACTTCCAGGTCAAGGTGCGCGGCCAGCGCATCGAGCTCGGCGAGATCGATGCGGTGCTCGGCGCCATCGACGGTGTCGATTTCGCTGTGACGCTGGGCGTTGCGGGCCCCACCGGTGCCACCGCTCTCGCCGCCTACCTGGTGCGCGTGCCCGGCGCCGACCTCGACATCGCGCACATCCGCGCCCTCGCCGCCGACACGCTCCCCGCGTACATGGTGCCCGCCGCTTTCGTGGTGCTGGACGAGATCCCCATCAACGCGGTCGGCAAACTCGACCGCAAAGCGCTGCCGGAGCCGGTGTTCGTCACCGACGACACCCCGTACCGCGCACCGGAGACACCGACCGAACTGGTACTCGCCGAGGTCTACGCCGAACTGCTCGGCCGTCCACAGGTCGGCATCGACGATTCGTTCTTCGCCCTCGGCGGCGACAGCATCCTCGCCATCCAGCTCGTCAGCCAGGCGAAGCTGCGCGGCGTGCACTGCACGCCGTTGCAGGTCTTCGAACACCGCACGGTGGCGGCGCTGGGCGCGGCCGTCGACGCCGCCGAGACGGTGGAAGCGCTCGCCGAACTGCCCGGTGGGGGCACCGGTGACCTGCCGCTGACACCGATCGTGCGCTACATGGTCGAACGCGGCGGCGATTTCGACCGGTTCGCCCAGACCGCGGTGCTGGAACTGCCCGTCGGCATCGAGCGCGCGCAACTCGTCGCCACTGTCTCGGCCGTGATCGACCGGCACGACATGCTGCGAGCCCACCTGTGGGCGGCCGAGGACGGCTGGCGGCTGCGTGTGGCCGACCCCGGGTCGGTCGAGGTCGACGCACTGGTGCACCGCACGGCCTTCGACGCCGCCATCGACCCGATCGAGCTGCGCGAATACGCCCAGACCGAGCTCGACTCCGCGATGAACCGACTGAATCCGGCGGACGGGGTCGTCCTGCAGTTCGTGTGGCTGGATCCGGTCGGCGACGCCGGCGCGCACCCCGGGCCCGGTCGCCTGATCATCGTCGCGCACCATCTCGCGATCGACAGCGTGTCGTGGCGCATCCTGGTGCAGGACTTGATCGCCGCCTGGGCCCAGGTATCGGCGGGCGCCACCCCGATCCTCCCGGACATCGGTACGTCGATGCGGCGCTGGTCGCACGCCATGACCGAGCAGGCCCGTTCCGAGCGGCGCCGCGCCGAACTCCCGTACTGGCAAGCGGTGGTGCACGGCCCCGACCCACTGCTCGGCGCCCGTCACCTCGATCCTGACACCGATCAGGGGCAGACCGTCCGCCGTCTCGACATCGAGGTCGACGAGGACACCACGACAGCGCTGCTCACCACCCTGCCCCGCCTGTTCCAGGGCAGTGTCACCGACGCGCTGTTCGCCACCCTGGCGGTGGCGCTGGTGCGCTGGCGCGCGCGCAGAGGCGTGGACGAGCCCTCGGCGCTGCTGCGTCTGGAAGGCCATGGCAGACAGGAAGAAGTCGTGCCCGGCGCCGATCTGTCGCGGACCATCGGCTGGTTCACCAACCTGTACCCGGTGCGCCTCGATCTCGCCGACATCGACATCGACGACGCGCTGGCGGGCGGCCCCGCCATGGGCGCGGCCATCCGCCGGGTCAAGCACGACCTGCTCGCGGTCCCCGACAAGGGCATCGGCTTCGGCATGCTGCGCTACCTCAATCCCGAAGCCGCCGAGCACCTTCCGACCCGGCTCCCCGGCCAGATCTGTGTGAACTACCTGGGCAGGCACACCTCCGTCGACACTCCGCCCGGCCTCGAAGGTCTCGGCTGGCTACCCACCGACGCGCTCGGTGATCTCGAGGCGGCCGAGCATCCGGACGTCCCGATCATGTCGCCGATCGATATCAACGCCATGGTCGTCGGCAACCGGCTGCAGGCCGAGTTCGGTTACGCGGCACAGCTGCTGGATCGCGCGGACGTCGCCGAACTCGCCCACCTCTGGGTAGAGGCACTCGACGCGGCGGCACGATTCGCCGAAACCCCCGCGGCCCAGATCGCCTCGGCCGACGAAGCCGCCGCCATGACCGCGCGCACGGCAGCGGTCGTGGAGCCCGGACCGACCGGACTCGGTCTCGACGTGCTGCTACCGATCCGCCCCGACGGCGATCGACCGGCACTGTTCTGCGTCCACTCCTCCTCCGGAATGTCGTGGAGCTACCTGGGATTCGCCGAACAGCTCCGGCCGGGCCGCCCGATCTACGGGCTCCAGGCGCCCGACCTCAGCGGCCGTGAACCCTCCGCCCGCTCCATCGAGGAATTCGCCCAGCGCTACGTGCGCGAGATCCGCGCCGTGCAGCCGAGCGGCCCCTATCACCTGCTCGGCTGGTCCTTCGGCGGGCTCATCGCCCAGGCCATGGCGGTGGAACTGCAGGCAGCGGGCGAGCAGGTCGGCGTCGTGGCGCTGCTGGACACCGACACCGCCGATATCGACGGCGACACCATCGAGCGCCTGTCGCCGGGCGCCTTCATCAACACCTTCGGCGCCATCTTCGGCATCGACGACGTGCCCGCCGAAGCGACCGCCGAACAAGCGGCCGAGCTCATCACCGCCCGGCTCGGCGGGGTCGAGCTCATCGACGCGGCCACCATCGAGCGCATGGCGGGCTCCTACAACGCCTCCGCGGGCACCCGGACCGGCTATCAGCGCCCGGTCTACCACGGCGACGTCGTGTATTTCCGCGCCACGGTCGATCCCGCCGAATGGATGGGACCCGACGGCTGGCGGCCCTACGTCACCGGCGATATCACCGACCACGACGTCGACGTGACCCACGACGACATGACCAATCCCTACGCACTGTCGGTCATCTCGCCACTGCTCGATGACCACTTGGAAGCAGGAGACCGGATATGAGCGTCGAACACACTCTCGTGCAGAGCAACCCGCGCACCGGTGGTGTCGTGGTCGAAGGGATCGAGAAGTCCTTCGGCGACGTGCACGCCCTGCGCGGCGTCGATTTCGAGGCCGCCCCTGGTGAGGTGCTCGGCATCCTCGGCCCCAACGGCGCTGGCAAGACGACGATGGTGAACATCCTGTCCACTCTCGTCACGCCCGACAGCGGGCGGGCGGTGGTCGCCGGACACGACGTTGTCGCCGACCCCGCCGCGGTGCGCAAACGGATCATGCTCACCGGGCAGTACGCCGCGCTCGACGACATGCTCAGCGGCTACGAGAACCTCGTCATGTTCGGCAGGCTGATGGGGCTGCGCAAACCGGCGGCGCAGGTCAGGGCCAGGGAACTGCTCGGCGAATTCGATCTGGAGAAGGCGGCGAATCGGCGCGTCGGCACCTACTCGGGCGGCATGCGGCGCCGCATCGACATCGCGTGCGGTCTCGTGGTGCGGCCCGACGTCGTCTTCCTCGACGAACCGACCACCGGCCTCGATCCCCGCAGCAGACAGGGCGTCTGGGACCTGGTGCGCAGCTTCAAGACCGCGGGGATCACCACCCTGCTCACCACCCAGTACCTGGAGGAGGCCGACGCGCTCAGCGACCAGATCATCGTGATCGACCACGGCGTGGTGATCGCCTCCGGCACCGCGGACGAGCTGAAACACCGTACCGGCGGCAGCTACTGCGAGATCGTGCCGCTGGATCTGGAAGGGCTACCGACCATCGTCGCCGCGCTCGGCTCGCTGCTGCCCGCGGAGAACCTGGCCGCGCTCACCCCCGAATCGGATCGCATCACCATCCCCGCGCCCGACGGTGCCAAGACACTCGCCGAGGCCCTGCGCAGACTCGACAACGCCTCGGTCGAGCTCGTCGACATCGCCCTGCGCAGACCCTCGCTCGACGATGTGTTCCTGCAGCTCACCGGTCACCTCGCCTCGACCGAGGACGAATCGGCGGCCACCCCATGACCGCCATCACCTGGAACACCTCCGTGCGCGCGACACCGGAGACGGTGCAGCAGTGGTGGGTCCTGAGCACCCGGCTGATCGTGCCCTCGATCAAATCCGGCGAGTTCCTCGCCTCGGTGCTCGCGCCCGCGGCCTTCACGGCCAGCTTCTACATCCCGCTGAAAACGGTGATGACGTTCTCCGGCAACGGTTTCAGCAGTTACGCCCAGTACATGATGCCGCTGGTGATCCTGCAGGCCGCCGCGTTCACCGCCATCTCGGCGGCGTTCCGCTCGGCCACCGATTCCGTGGCCGGCCTCAACCGCCGCTTCGGCGCGATGCCGCTGCGCCCGCTGGTTCCGGTCGCGGCGCGGATGTCGGCCAACCTGTTCCGGCTGCTCATCTCGTTGGCCGCGGGGATCGCCGCGGGCTATGTGATCGGCTTCCGGTTCCGGCTCGACGCCGCGCATACCCTCGGCTATCTGGCGTTCTCGGTACTCATCGGACTCGCGTTCACCCTCGGCGCGGATGTGATCGGCACGCTGTCCAAGAGCCCCGAAGCCACCTCGCAGGCGCTGCTGCTGCCCCCGTTGATCTTCGGCATGCTCTCGACCGGTCTCGCACCGGCGAGCCAGTTCCCCGAGTGGATCCAGTGGTTCGTGCGCAATCAACCGGTCTCCCAGTTCGCGATCGTGTTGCGCGCGCTGGCCGGTGACACCAAGGGCAACGCCGGGACGGTGACCTGGTCGCTGGTGACCCCGTCGCTGCTCTGGCTCGCCGCCATGGTGGCGATCTGCGCGCCGGTGGCCATCCGGCTCAGCTCGAGGAGGGCCTGATGGCAGAACAATCGGAGACCTCGGCGGTGTCGCTGCTGCGGCACACGCTGATCCAGACCGAGCGGCTGCTGGTGCGCTGGGCACGCAACCCGGTGACGCTGCTCGAGACCCTGCTCATCCCGTGTCTGCTGCTGGTGATGCTCAACATCGTGGTGGGCGGTCAGATCGAGAAGTTCACCGGCGACGATGCTCTCTACGGCTCGGTGCCGATGGTCGCCCTCGTCGGCGCGCTGTCCGGCGCCGTCGCGAGCGGCGTGCTGCTCGGCCGCGAACGCGACGCGGGTCTGCTGGCCAGATTCTGGGTGCTGCCCGTGCATCGTGCGTCGGGCCTGATCTCGCGCATCCTCGCCGAAGGCTGCCGGATCCTGCTCGGCACTGTGGCGGTGCTGATCGTGGGCTATCTGCTCGGCTTCCGCTTCCACCACGGTCCACTGGCCGGCCTCGTATTCCTGGCAATCCCCGTGGTGTTCGGACTCGCCTTCGCCACCATGGTCACCGCCGTCGCCGTCTACAGCGCGAAGGCCTCGCTGGTCGAGGGCATCACGATCCTCGCCTCGCTGATGATGTTCTTCAGCACCGGATTCGTGCCGCTCGTGGCCTTCCCGACCTGGATTCAGCCGGTGGTGCGCTACCAGCCGATGTCGGTGGCCGTCGACGCGATGCGCGGACTGTCCGACAAGGGTCCCGTCGCCGTGCCCCTGCTGCTCACCCTCGCCTGGTCGGGCGCCGCGCTCCTGTTGTTCGCCGTGCCCGCCGCCGTCGGGTTCCGGCGCGCGAGCCGCCGGTAGCTCGGCCCGCGGCATTCGCGCCGCCGGCTACGCAGTACCCTCGTGCGCATGCTGGCGAGCGTCCGAAACCGCACCCGATTCCGTCGCACCGCAGAGCAGGGCGGGCGCGTCCGCTCACGCGGCGTCGTCGTGGCTGCCGCGTTGCTGTGCGCCGCCGTGTTCACCGCGGGATGCGCGGACAAGCACGATGACGCGAGCACGATCATCCGCACCACCACGAATATCGCCGGTGCGGGCGTGGTCGGGGCCGATCGCGACACCGCGACCGCGTGCCCGTTGCCGAGTGCGCCCGACGCGGGCCCCGGCGGCACCCGAACGGTGACGCACACCGCCGGTACCTCGCAGGTTCCCGCCGACCCGCAACGTATCGTCGTGCTCACCACCTCGGCGCTCGACGCGGCCTGCGCGGTCGGTCTGTGGGAGCGGGTCGCGGGCTCGGTGACCCTCGACGGCGACCGTTCGCAGCCGATGTACCTGGGATACGGCGTGGTGAAGGTGCCCAGCATCGGACCGATCGGTCAGCCCGATCCGGCTCGCATCGCCGAGCTGAAGCCCGATCTGATCCTCGGCGACGTCGCACCGGCCGCGGGCGGGTACGAGGCGCTGAGCAAGATCGCCCCCACCGTGCTGATCGGCGCGGGCGGCAGCTGGCAGTCCGATTTCGCCGCTTATTCCGCGGGGATGAACCGCAACGATGCCGCCGAAACCGCCCTGCAGAACTACCTCACCGAGGCCCACGACCTCGGCCCCGCACTGAACGCGCGCCAGTCCCAGGCCTCGGTGCTGCGCTTCACCGCCGACACCACGCAGGTCCAGGGCGCCGAAACCTTCGCCGCCCAAGTCCTGTCCGATGTCGGCGTCCAGCGCCCGACCGCCCAGCGCGGACCGTCCTTCGACATCACCGAAGCCGACCTCGCCACCAAAGCCGAAGGCGACATCATCTACGTGATGTTCGACGGCCCGGACGGCGAGAAACACGGCAGACAGGTTCTGCGCTCCGACCAGTTCGAGGAACTGGGCGCCTCGACCGACAAGCGGGTCTTCGCGGTCGACGACAAGATCTGGCACACCACAGGTCTCACCGCCGCCCGCGCGGTCCTCACCGACCTGCGCAACAGCCTCAACGGTTACGTCACCGATTGACTCCCAGCTGACTCCCAGCGTGTTCGCAGTCCCAGCGCAGTCCACCTGCTTAGCGTGGTCGCCAACAAGGCAGCGAAGGAGCAGCTATGGGAGAGCACGATCTGGGACTGGGGCACGACCTTCGAGTGATGTCACGGCGGCGTGCGCTGAGTTTTCTCGGCGTCGCCGGGGTCGCGGCAGCGGCGGCGGGTTGCGCGGCCTCGACCGACAGCTCCGGCACGAGCACGAGCCCGGCCGACAGTGCCACCTCCGCGTCAGCCGAAACACCCGCCGCGGCGCCGCAGGAGACCGCGGGCCCCTACCCGGGTGACGGTTCCAACGGACCCAATGTCCTGATCGAATCCGGGGTGGTGCGGTCCGATATCACTACCAGCTTCGGCACGTATTCCGGTACCGCCCAGGGTGTTCCGATGACACTCACGCTGAATCTGCGCGACCTCGCGCAGAACGCGGCAGGCACCGGAATGGCGGTGTACGTCTGGCATTGCGACCGCGAGGGCCGGTACTCCCTCTACACCGAGGGCGCCACCGAACAGAACTACCTGCGCGGCGTCCAGGTGGCCGACGACGACGGCACCGTACGGTTCACCTCGATCTTCCCCGCCTGCTACGCCGGTCGCTGGCCACACATCCACTTCGAGGTCTACGACTCCCTCGCCACCGCGGTCGCGGGCGACAACGCCCGCCTCACCTCCCAGATCGCGCTCCCCCAAGACGCGTGCACCGCCGTCTTCGACGCCGACTCCGGCTACGTGAACAGCACCCGCAACCTGTCCGGCGTGACGCTCGCCTCCGACGGCGTCTTCGGCGACGGCTGGGACGCCGAACTGGCCACCGTCACCGGCACCCCCACCATCGGCATGTCCGTCTCCCTCACCCTCGGCGTAGCCGCCAAATCCCAGAACACCCAGTCCGACAACGGTTTCCCGGGCTCACCCCCCTCCGGCAACGGCGCACCAGGCGGCCCACCACCCGCCGGCCCAGCACCCCGCTGAAGGGCCCGCGGGACTGAAGCCCGAACGGTCGGGTAGCCGTGAGCCCGTTATCCTCAGGACGCGACTCTGTCGCGCCATCGCTGGGGAGGGTCGATGAACAACAGCCACAGTACGTCTTTGCCACGGCTACCGGACTATTCGCGGTCGGCAACGTTTACCGCAGCCCTCGGTACCGCGGTACTGGTCGGTGGCGTCACGCTCGGCCTCTACAGTCGGTTCCTCGCCGCTGCGAACCCGGTCACGCCACAAGACGATGCTCGAGCCGAGCTACCCGATGCCCTAGGAATGTCGGCCATCGTGGTCGGCGTCGCGGCACTGCTCGTCGTCGCTGTCGTTCTCCTGACCGCGCGACGACTGCGCGCCGCAGGTTTCGGCAACCCCGGCGTGACGATATATCTGGTCTTGGCCGTCGCCATCGGGCGCACAGTGCAACTGCACGTTCCGTCCGTCACGCAGCAGATATTCGAGCACTACACAGCCTTCCCCGGCTGCCCACCGCGCTCGCCGCCTGGGTTCTCGTGGGCCTCGGCATCCTTCTCCTCTGCTATCCCCTCACCGCCACACCACGTTTCACACCGACGACGCGCACGATCGCGGTGCCTGCCACGATCGGCCTGCTGCTGTGCGCGCTTGCCACCGGCGGGGCGCTGTGGGTCGGTGACGACGACCGGTACGTCGACCATCGCACCGCCGCTTCGGTAGTCGTACCGCCGATCCCGAATCGACTCGGGCAGGAGCGATTTCGCATCGATCTACCGAAAGAGAGCAGGGTGGTCGTCGGCGGACCCGGCTTCCTCGTCGGCACGCCGACCGGCATCACCGCCTACGACGGAGCAACCGGTAGCGCCCGCTGGCACTACCAACGCCCAGATGCAGCGGAAGACGGCGTGCACCAGCAGGACAGCAACTTGCTCTCCAGCCCCTCCGAGAACGCCGTCCTCACCAGCTGAAACCACCTCGGGTGGATCGCATTCGACGCCACCACCGGCGAAAAGCTCTGGACCGAATCCGAATTCGCCGATGACAGCAGAACTGGAATGCGAGTCGCCCGCGGCTTCGATGCCGCCGGCGAACCGATGCTGGCCTTGGTCGACAACGAACTCTTCGGCGGTTCGTACGGCAACTTCGCCCGGTACAACGCGCGCACGGGGCGACACATGTGGTCCGAGCCCGCCACACCGGATGGCTGCGACACCATGAAGTCGCGGATCGCCATCACCTCCCCTGCGGTTTACCAGGTGCGGGTATGCCGAAACGAGGAGTCCGCGTGGACCACCCTCCTCGCGCTCGATCCGGCCACGGGCGCGGAGACGGCGAAGCGGGATCTCTCCAATCCCGACCCCGACCGCGCACCGAAGGTTTCGGTGAAGAAGGACGCGCTGTCGGTTGACTGGCCCTACCGGAACGAACCACTCGACCACCTGGTCGTCGCGGCTCCCGGACTGCTCGGCACTACCGCCGTCACCGCCGACTATGTCGAGGTGATCGCCAACGACCCGGCGACCGGCACCCTCGTCACCAACTCCTGGAGTACTGGGATCACGATGTCGCAGGGCGCAGCGCCGGACCGCTCGCTCACCGACCCCGACGCCGGGCTGGGCGGTGTCACACCGTTCGACTCGATGCTGATCGCCGACGAACTGATCGCAGTCGGCGATGCGCAATTGCGTACGTGGCGACGCGCCGACCTCGTCGAGAACGCGCCCCCGGTACCCCTCGGATCCGGACAGGCCTCCCAGATCATCGCCGCACCCGGCATCATCCTGGTCCCCTTCACCGACAAATCCGCAGACCTACAGCTGATCGGATTCGCACCCTGACCAAGGTGCCGCCCAGCGACCTCAGTGCTCTGAACGGTCCGCGGCGGCGGCCAGTCCCAGGTGCACGATCTCGATGAAGGCCGTGAGATCTCTGATCAGGACGTCGATGTCGCCTTGCGCGCCCGCGTCGGTGTGGAGCCAGTCGGCGACGGTTTCGAACAGGCCGCCGATCGCGGAGACAGCGAGGGCGTGCAGGTCGACGCCGATTCCCCCGGGGGGCACGAATCCGTATTCGCGCCACAGGGTTTCGAGGAACTGGGCGGCCCAGCGGCGGTTGACGCGCCGCTGCTGTTCGACCTTCGCCGAAATGCCGCTGGCTTCACCGAAAGTCACCTTCGCCACGCGGGGGTCGTCGACCATCGAGTGGGCGAAGGCCCCGATGACGGCGGCGACCACCTCGTCGCGGGCGCTCGAGGATTCCGACAGCGCGGTGGCGACCCGGTCCTGCGCGCGTTCGCTCTGCTGCTGCAGCAGCGCCAGATAGCAGTCCTCTTTGCTGTCGAAGAGCTCGTAGAAGGCCTTGTTGCCGACGAAGGCGGTCTGGCAGATCTGCTCGATCGCGGTGTTGACGTAGCCCTCGGCGGCGATCAGGTCGAAGGCGGCGGCCAGGATCTGTTCGCGCCTGCGCGCGCGGCGCTGTTCGGCGTCCAGGCCCTGGATGCGCCGGGAGCGGACTTGGCTCTTGTCGGTCGACGTCACGCAGCTCAGCCTACAGATTCCCGAATATAAACAAGAACTCTTGTTCTCAACAAGGCACCGTGCTGTAATCAGCATCACCTATCGAAGGAGATGCCATGCAGCGCAGCACGGCCACCTGCCGGTCGCCCCGGCTCCGACGGCTCGGTGCCCGAGCCCTGCCCCTGCTCGCGATGACGGCGCTGGCGGCAGGGGGTCCGGCGGGCGCCCAGGATTTCGAACTGCCGCCACTGCCGAACGAGGCGCAGGTGTATCCGGCGGTCGTGCCGATCCCCACACCGCAGCACGACCCCTGGTACGCCGACCCGGCCGACCTCGCCGGCTACGCCAACGGGGACGTGATCCGCAGCCGGGTGGTACAGACTCACGTGCTCGGCCTGCCCGCGCCCGTACACACCACCCAGCTCCTGCTACGCAGCTCCGACGTGCACGACAACCCGATCGCCACCGCCACCACCGTGCTGATGCCGGGCACCCCGTGGCTGGGTCCCGGTGCGCGCCCGCTGATTTCGTATCAGGAGGCGATCGACAGCCTCGGTCAGCAGTGCAATCCGTCCTACACCCTGCGCGCGGGCATCCAGAAGGAGGTGGCCATCATGAGCCAGTTCCTTGCGGCAGGCGCGGCCGTGGTGGTCACCGATTTCGACGGCAAAGAGAACACGATCATGTCGCCTAGCGAGGGCCGGATGGTGCTCGACGGCATCCGCGCGGCCCGGCGCGGCGGACTCGGGCTCGAGGCCGCACCGGTGGGGCTGTGGGGCTATTCCGGAGGCGGCAACGCGTCCGCCTCGGCCGCCGAGCAACGCCGCCACTACGCTCCCGAGCTCGACATCAAGGGCAGCGTGCAGGGCGGAATCCCCGGCGACAAGGTCGCGATCGCCCCGTTCGCGATCTCGGGACAGCAGCCGCAGGCCAACTTCACCGGCTGGCTCGCCGTGCTCGGACTGGCCCGCGAATACCCCGAATTCGACGCCCAGCTACAGCAGTACCTGACTCCGGAAGGCCGCCGGGTGGCCGACGACCTGCGGGAACGCTGTCTCTACACCTCCGTGGCGACCACCCTGCTCCGCCCGATGGCGCAGTACCTGACCGATCCGCAGGCCGCGCTGGTTGCCGCGCGACCCGCGCTGTCCGCCGCGAGTTTCGGCAGACCCGAGAACACCCCCGATATGCCGCTGCTGATGTGGCATTCGACCACCGACCAACTGCTGCCCGCCGAGCTGGCGATCGACACGATCGCCGGTGACTACTGCGCCCGCGGCGTGAACATGCGGATGATCAGGGTGCCGTTCTCGGAGCACATCAGCGCCGAGATCGTCCCCGAACTGGGCACGGTCGCGTGGCTGCTCGCGGTCGCCGCGGGCGCCGACCCGGGGCCACGAGTATGTTGAGCGCCGCCATGACCTCGCTACGCCAGATCCGCGCCCTGGCACGGGCCGGGATCATTGATCCGCGTCACCCCGCGCAGATTTTGCGGACCGCCCGCACCATGCGCGCGTTCGGCCCGATCGCCGGTGGGATCCGTTCCTCGGCGCGACGCGCACCCGAGCGCATCGCGCTGATCTGCGACGGCGAGCGGATCAGTTACCGGGAACTCGATCAACGCACCGACGCACTCGCCGCCACCTGGCACGCCGACGGCCTCGACGCGGGTGACACGGTCGGCGTGCTCTGTCCCGACGGAGTGCGGCTCGTCGAATCCATGGCCGCCACCGCGAAACTCGGCGCTCGACTGGTGCTGCTCAATACCGGATTCGGCGCGGCGCAGTTGCGTGACGTGCTGGACCGAGAGGGGGTCAGCGCACTCGTCCTCGACCCCGCCCTGTCCACGATGGCTCAGGATCTACCCGAACGGATAGTCCTGCTGGACAACATGATTCGCTCCGACGTCCCACCGATCGGCACGCCCGCACAGCAGGGCGGTTTCGTCCTGCTCACCGGCGGCACCACAGGTACGCCCAAGGGCGCACCACGACAAGTCGAATCACCTTTGGCCGCCGCACAATTCGTCGACCGGGTTCCGCTGCGACGCGGGCAGACGGTGCTGCTGTGCGCGCCGCTGTTCCACGGCACCGCGCTGTCCCAGTTCATCCTCTCGCTGAACCTGGGGTCGACGATCGTGCTGCACGGCCGGTTCGACGCCACCCGCGCCCTCGCCCAGATCGCCGAACATCGCGCCGACATGGTCGTGCTGGTGCCCACCATGCTGCGTCGCCTCCTCGATCTGGACCCGAAGTCCTTGTCCACCACCGATACCCGCTCCCTGCGGATCGTGTTCACCGCCGGGGCGGCGTTGCCGTCGTCGTTGGGCACCAGGGCGATCGACACCTTCGGCCCGGTGATCTACAACTTCTACGGCTGCACCGAGACCGGTACGGCCACCATCGCGACCCCGCAAGACTGGATCGCCGCACCGGGCACCGTGGGCAAACCCCCGGTCGGGATCACCGTCGCGCTCTACGACGCCGACGGCACCCGGATCACCGAGCCCGGCGCGGTCGGCACCGTCTACGTGGGCAACACCATCGCCTTCGAGGGCTACTCCGGTGGCGGGTCCAAGCAACTCCGTGGCGGGTTGATGAGCACCGGCGACCTCGGTCACTTCGATTCCGGCGGTCGGCTTTTCATCGACGGACGCGATGACGACATGATCGTCTCCGGGGGCGAGAACGTCTTCCCCGGCGAGATCGAGGACCTGCTCTACCGGCACCCGTCGATCACCGAAGCGGCCGTGATCGGTGTGCCCGACGAGGAATTCGGTCAGCGGCTCGCCGCGTTCGTGGTGCCCGCGGGCGAGATCGACGCCGAGACCGTGCGCACCTACGTGAAAACCCACCTCGCCCGTTTCAAAGCCCCACGCGATGTGCTGTTCGTCGACGAACTACCGCGCACCCCGACCGGCAAGATCGACCGCCGCGGCCTGGCCGCACTGAGCTGACCGAACCCGGCGGCGCCGACGAGGGGTCGGCGCCGCCCGCTCGGCCGAGAAACCGCTGGTAGCGGCCCCATTGCTATCATGGCCAACAGTGCTCCATGATGTCGCGCCCGCCTGGCGACGAAGCTCGGCCACCCAGCGCTCGAGGAGGAAACATGGCTCAGCATGCCGATGATCGAGTCCCGCCCACATCCGACAACGCCGCCGATCTCGACCTGCCGTGGGCGCCCCGCGACCACAAGTGGAGCGGCCCGAAGGCCGAACACGACGCACTGAAGTGGGCCGACGGCGACGCGCTCAAGTTGGCGAGCATCTACCTGTATCGCGAGCCCGGTGGCAATCCGGCGACCGAGGCCGACTACAAGTTCCCGGTCGCCGACATCATCGACGGCAAGCCGACACGGGTCTTCCACGCGGTCACCAACGCCGCGTCCCGCCTCGACGAGGCGCACATCTCCGAAGCCGACCGCGCCACGGTGAAGCATCGGATCTCCGAGCTCTACCGGGACGCGGCCGAGGCCTTCGACGACCCGTCACTGCGGGCGCCCTGGGATCGCTGACTCAGCGCAGTCCACGAAAGAACGCGCGGATGTCGTCGACCAGCAGGTCCGGCACTTCCATCGCCGCGAAGTGGCCGCCACGATCGAACTCCGACCAGTGCACGATGTCGGTGTCGGCGCCGGCGTAGCGCCGGATCGCGATGTCCTCGGCGAAGACCGCGACGCCGACGGGCGTGGTCAGCGGCGTGGTCTCCCAGGAGCGGACGTGGGTGGCCTCGTAGTACAGCGCGGCCGATGAACCCGCGGTGCCGGTGAGCCAGTACAGCATCACGTTGGTCAGCAGCCGATCCCGGTTCACGGCGTCCTCGGGCAGGCCCACGGCCGGGAACGTCCACTCCTTGAACTTCTCCACGATCCACGCGAGCTGACCGATCGGCGAATCGTGCAGGCCGTAGGCCAGGGTCTGCGGGCGTGAAGCCTGGATCTTGAAGTAGCCGTTGCCCTCGCTCTTGAACAGGGCGAGGCGGTCCAGCCGGGCGAGCTCGGCGGGAGTCATCGTCGCCTTCTCGTCGTCGGCGACCGGGCCGAACGGGATGTACCCGAAGGTCGCGGCATTGACGTGCACGCCGATCACCTTGTCACCGCCCGCGCGGCCCACCTCCGGCGTGACGAACGCGCCCCAGTCTCCGCCCTGCGCACCGTAGCTCTCGTAACCGAGCCTGCTCATCAACTCGACCCACGCCTTGCCGATGCGGGCCGGATCCCAGCCCTCCTCGGCGACCGGCCCGGAGAATCCGAAGCCGGGCAGCGACGGGATCACCAGGTGGAAGGCGTCTGCCGGATCGCCACCGTGGGCCGCGGGGTCGGTGAGCGGACCGATCACATCGAGGAACTCGACGACCGAACCCGGCCAGCCGTGCGTGAGGATCAGCGGCGTGGCATCGGGATTCGCCGAACGTACGTGCAGGAAATGGATGCGCTGGCCGTCGATCTCGGTGGTGAACTGCGCGAACCCGTTCAGTTCCGCCTCGGCCGCGCGCCAGTCGTAGGAGGTGCGCCAGTAGTCGGCCAGCTCGCGCAGGTAGGCCACCGGCACACCGCGACTCCACTCGGCGCCGGGCTGCTCGGCAGGCCAGCGCGCATCGGTCAGCCTGGCTCGCAGGTAGTCCAGATCGGACTGCGGGATGTCGAGGTGGAACGGGGTGATCTCGTTGGTCATGAGGACAACGGTATGACCACAAACGGACACCTTCTGTCCTATAGAACTGGCAGAGTCGAATTCGTGAAAGAAACTTCGGCGCGGCTACTTCGGCTGCTCTCCCTGCTGCAAACGCGGCGCGAATGGTCCGGCGACGAGCTCGCCGCGCGCCTGGATGTCAGCACCCGCACAGTGCGCCGCGATATCGACAAGCTGCGCGCGCTGGACTACCCGGTCCGCGCGGTGAAGGGCATCGACGGCGGCTACCACCTCGAGGCGGGCGCGCAGCTGCCGCCGTTGCAGCTCGACGACGAGGAAGCCGTCGCGATGGCGATCGCGCTGCGCACGGCGTCGATCAGCGGGGTGAGCGGGATCGGCGAGATCGCGCTCAGCGCGCTGGTCAAACTCGAGCAGGTGCTGCCCGCCCGATTGCGGCACCGCGTGCACGCCATGCAGGTCTCGAGCGTCCAGACCCCCGGCCGGTCCCGCGTGGATGTCGATCCGGCGGTGTTGTCCGCCGTCGCGGCCGCATGCCGCGACCGTCAACGCCTGCGATTCGACTATCGCAGCGGTGGCCGCGAATCCCGTCGCGAGACCGAACCACACGAACTCGTCACCTGGGGCCCGCGCTGGTACCTGGTGGCCTGGGATATCGACCGCGACGACTGGCGCACCTTCCGGGTGGACCGCATGTCACCGAAAATCCCGGTGGGCCCGCGCTTTTCACCGCGCGAGATCCCCGGCGGCAACGCCGCGGCACACGTCGCGAAAGGTGTCGCCCAGCTCTGGCCCTACCGCGCCGTCGTGCGACTACACGTGCCCGCCGACTCCGAACCGGCCCGCTCCGCGGCCACCTACGGCACCGTGCAACCGATCGACGCCGACTCCTGCCGCCTGGAGATCGGTGCCGACAATCCGCGCGGCTTGACCTTCCTGCTCGGCGCCCTCGACACCGATTTCGACATCGAGCACGGCCCGGAACTGGTCGAGCACCTGCGCCTGATCGCCGCGCGATTCACCAGGGCGACCACCCCGCAATAGCGGAACGGCGGCGGAAAACGCTCCGCCGCCGTTCGAATGGAGTTCGCTCAGAACTCCCAGTCCTCGTCCTCGGTGTTGATCGCCTTGCCGATGACATAGCTGGAACCCGAACCCGAGAAGAAGTCGTGGTTCTCGTCGGCGTTGGGCGACAGCGCCGACAGGATCGCCGGGTTCACCTCGCACTCGTCCTTCGGGAACAGGCCCTCGTAGCCGAGGTTCATCAGCGCCTTGTTGGCGTTGTAGCGCAGGAACTTCTTGACGTCCTCGGTGAGGCCGACCTCGTCGTAGAGGTCCTGCGTGTAGTCGACCTCGTTGTCATAGAGCTCGAAGAGCAGCTCGAAGGTGTAGTTCTTGAGCTCGTCGCGCTCGGCCTGGGAGACCAGCTCGAGGCCCTTCTGGTACTTGTAGCCGATGTAGTACCCGTGCACGGCCTCGTCGCGAATGATCAGACGGATCATGTCGGCGGTGTTGGTGAGCTTGGCCCGCGAGGACCAGTGCATCGGCAGGTAGAAGCCGGAGTAGAACAGGAAGCTCTCCAGCAGCGTGGAAGCCACCTTGCGCTTGAGCGGATCGTCGCCGTTGTAGTACGACAGGACGATCTCGGCCTTGCGCTGCAGGTTGCGGTTCTCCTCCGACCAGCGGAACGCCTCGTCGATCTCCTTGGTGGAGCACAGGGTGGAGAAGATCGAGCTGTAGCTCTTGGCGTGCACCGACTCCATGAACGCGATGTTGGTGTACACCGCCTGCTCGTGCGGGGTGAGCGCGTCGGGGATCAGCGAGACCGCGCCGACGGTGCCCTGGATGGTGTCGAGCAGCGTCAGGCCGGTGAAGACCCGCATCGTGAGCTGCTTCTCGTCGGGCGTGAGGGTGTTCCAGGACGGGATGTCGTTGGACACCGGGACCTTCTCGGGCAACCAGAAGTTGCCGGTCAGCCGATCCCAGACCTCGGCATCCTTCTCATCGGGCACCCGATTCCAATTGATGGCCGACGCCCGATCGATGAGCTTCATTCCGCCTCCACACCTTTCCGCCAGACCTGTTGACCCGCACCCGCCGCCGTGCGCGAAGCCCTTCACCCACGAACACTACTCGTAGTGGGTGACAACCTCGGGGAGCACTACAGCTTGTGTTGCGGCGCGCGGAACTCGACCCGACCGGCCGAACACCCACGCCACACACGCGGCCCCCATTGTGCGGCACGATCGCGAAGTCACCACCATCGCATCGCCAGTGATTCGCCACATGTGTGCCGGCACCCGCTTCACCGGTGAGCGCCGCCACTGCCCGGCGCACCCGGGCCCGGTGCGGATACGGGGCGCCGATTCCGGCACACTGGGCATTCGACAGGGCTCGACCGTGAGCCGGAGGGAGGCGGGAGTCGTCCCGCGCGAGGGGGATTTGTCGATGCTGTGGCGTCGTTGCGCGGTGGCCGCCGCTGTCATGATCGGGCTCACCGCCTGCCAGGACGACCTACCCGGGCACCGGCCGGTCACCCCGATCGAGGCGGCCTCGGCGATGCCCGCGTACTGGAAGACGGCGCCGACCTCCGACGATCAGCGCCTCGAACTGCTGCGACGGCTGCGCGCGATCGACCCGTGCGCGCTCATCCCCCGGACCGACCTGGCGAAGATCGGCACCCTGCTCGAGGTCGATAACGACGGCCCGAACAAGTGCGAAGCGACGTTCGACTCCACCGAGAGCGGCAAGGGCACCTCGGTCAGCTGGGCGATCGGCGTCGCGCCGACCGGGTACGGCTGGGGACAGTCCCAGCGCGAGGAGGTCGACGGCATCACCGTCGGCGTTCTGCGCGATCTCGACAACGGCCCCCAGGTCGAAGGACAGCTCGACCGAAGTTGTCTCGCCACCGCGGCTTTCGCCAATACGACCACGCTCCCGGTCCACGTGCGAACGCCACTGGGCACCGAACCGTGCCCGGCCGCGCAGTCCGCGCTGGCCCGCGCGATGGGCGGGCTCGCCGCCGAACCGGCACAGGGCACCTCCCCGGACACCCCGCGGACCGCGCTGCACGGCAAGGACCCGTGCGAGGTCGCCGCCGCGCTCGACACCGCGGTCACCGTCCTCGATCTGCGGATATGGTCCTGCCAGTTCACTTTCCGAGGTGCGGCCATCGATGTGGACTACGGCTACGAGGCGCGCGGCTACGCCGACAGCGGCAAGCCGCTCTTCACCGTCAACGGCCACACAGGGTACGGCCCCAGCGACGACACGAGCGAATATGCCTCGTACACAGCGATAGTCGGCCCCAGCCTGCCCGGACCCGGTTCCGACCTGATGGGCCCCGCCGTCCCCACCATCCGCGTCTTCGGCACGGACCGTGCCGCCCTCGAATCCGTCCTCCGTTCGACCACCGAACTCTTCCCCGCCACCTGACCGGACAAGGAGAACCCCTGTGCGACAGCTCATCCTGCTCGCCACCGCAGTGCTGACGATGGTCGCCTGCGGAAGCGAACCCGCACCGGACTCCATGCCCGAGGGTGGATTCTGGTCCACCGCAGCGGTTTCCGATCAGGAGAAGGTCGCGGTTCTGCGTAAGGTCAGGGCGATCGATGTGTGCGCGCTGCTCCCCCGCGTGGCACTGGGCACCCTCGGCACAGTGCGCGACGTCGAGAACGTGCATCCGAATCAGTGCCGGCTCAGCATCGCCGTGCCGGGTCATCTCACCGGCATCGACGCGACCTGGAGTACCGGGGTGATGTTCGAGGGCGAGCCGAGCATGGACGGCCCGGTGGACGAGGAGTCGATGGGCGACGTGCGGGTGCTGTTCAACGACGAGCCCGCCGCGTCGGATGATCCGCAGGTGCGCGGGGCCTGTCAGGCGTGGGCGCGGTTCGTGGCGGGGGCCGACCTGTCCTTCAGCGTGCGGGCGCCGCAGGACGCGTGCGCGACGGCGAAGACGCTGGTACGGATCGCGTTGACCGAGTGGCGCGAGGAGCCGCCCCAGGGTTCCTCGCCGGATTCGGATCGGGCGGTGATCACCGGCGCCGATCCGTGCGCGGTCGCGCCGTTGCTCGGCGTTCGGGTGCCGGTGGCCGATCAGCGCGTCACCACGTGCAAGGTGATCGTCGACGGGCACGACGCGATCGTCACCTTCGACTACAACGAGGAACGCTCGATCATCGACGACACCCCGGCCTTCACCGTGGGCTCGCGCCAGGTGTACCGATTCGATACGGCCCAGGCCGACATGGCGTCGCTGTCGGCCGTCGTCGGTCCCGGCCTCGCACCGGGACCGACCGACGCACTGCTCGGCCGGCGCGTGCCGACGGTCTCGGTCACCGCCCACTCGACGATCGCGGAGAAGGTCATGCGCGAAACCTTGCCGCTGGTGCGCTGACAGCTCGGCACCGGTGCGATCACGACAACGTTCTGAGAACGACCTGGCGTGATGTTTGCGCGAGTGTTGCCGTCGCGGGCAGACTCGGTGGTCGGGCGCGGGTCCGGGCCCGTATCTGTCGAGGACAGGGGTGCCGATGTATCGCAGGATGGCGCTGGCCGCTGCCGCGTTGCTCGTGTGCGCCGGATGCGGGAGTGACGACGCGGGCAACCCACCCGATTACGGGGAGCTGCCGCCGCCGCCCACACCGGTGATGCCCGCCCAGCCCCCCGAGTTCTGGTCGAAGGTCCCCCAGGATTTCGCCCAGCGAGCCGAGGTCGCCCAGGCGACCCGCCAGGTCGATGTCTGCGCGCTGCTTCCGCGCGACACTCTGGCACGGCTCGGCGAGGTCAAGAGCGTGACCGTCGGCCTGGATTCGTGCCGGGCCCTCATCGGCAGCGACAAAGCCGGTGAGGGCTCGACCCTGACCTGGCACGCCACCCTGCTGGGCAGCCTGTCGGCCGGTGGCCGGGGCACCACGCGGCAGATCGGCGACGCGAACGTCCGCACGGTCCCCGACCGCGATACGGGTGAACCGCGCGC
Organism: Nocardia sp. NPDC057272; assembly: GCF_042668615.1. NCBI lineage: Bacteria > Bacillati > Actinomycetota > Actinomycetes > Mycobacteriales > Nocardiaceae > Nocardia > Nocardia sp. NPDC057272. The sequence goes on from NZ_JBHUYK010000001.1 coordinate 135,727, forward strand.
CTGCGGCGTGACCGCCCAGTTCCCGTCGAGCGCGGCCTTCTATCTCGGCCTTTCCACACCGGGCAAGAACCCGTGCACGGTCGCCGACGAACTGATGCCCGGCATGATCGAGCGCTGGCGTCAGTCGCCGAAACAGGGCACCTCCCCCGACACCGCGCCGACCGTGCTGCTCGGCGCGGATCCGTGCACGGTCCGGGGCAAACTGGCCGGCGCCGTCCCCGACGACGAACAGCGGCTCACTCAGTGCCTGTTCGGGTACCGCGGCGAGAAGATCACCGTGAGTTACGAGTACCGGGTACCCGAGTATCTGGCCGCCAACAGCACCGAGGACCACATCAACGGCCGCACCGTGCACCGCTCGGTCTCGGTGTACGACAGCTCGATCCCGATCTACACCGCGGCCGTCGGCCCGGAATTGCCCGCCGAATCCACCGTTTTCGGCAGGCGCATCCCCGTGGTCGAGGTGGTCGCCGCCACCGACGACGTCGCGAAAGACGTCATGGCACAGGCGCTCACGCTCTTTCCGCAGCGTTAGATCCCCAGCACGAGCTTCGCGGTCGTGAAGTAGATGATCAGCCCGGTCGCGTCGACCAGGGTGGTCACCATCGGCGCCGACACGACCGCGGGGTCGATCCGGAACTTCTTGGCCAGCAACGGCATCGTGCCGCCGATGGTCGCCGCCCAGCCGCAGATGACCACCAATGTGATGGCCACGACGATGGCGATCTTCGGCCCCACGAACACCGTGCCGATCAGCAGCCCGGCCGCGGCCAGCATGCTGCCGAGCACCAGCCCCACCCGGCACTCGCGCCAGATCACCTTGAACAGGTCCGAGACCCGCACCTCGCCGACGGCCAGCGCGCGCACGCACGCCGTCGCCGCCTGCGCACCCGCGTTGCCGCCCGCGCCGATCAGCAACGGGATGAACAACGCCAGGCTCGCGGCCTGTTCGAGCGTCGTGGCGAACATGTCGGTGACACTCACCGTCAGGGTCGCCGCGAACAGCAGCAACATCAACCACAGCGCCCGATACCGCGCCAGCTGGAACACCTTGGCGGCCATGTAGTGGCCCTCCCACGGCGCCGAACCGGCCTGCTTGGCGACGTCCTCGCTGTCGGCGGCCTCGAGCACCTCCATCGCGTCGTCGATGGTGAGCAGCCCGACCACCCGGTCCTCGCTGTCGACGACCACCAGGTTGATGAGGTTGGTGGAACTCATCAGCCGGGCGGCCTTCTCCGCGGCATCGGTTGCCCGCACGAACGGCGGCTCGGTGACGACGAGCTCGGACACCATCGCGTCCGGCGAGTGCAGCACCAGTTCGCGCAGTTCGACGATGCCGGTGAGGCGGCGGCCGCGATCGACCACGGGCAGCGTGTAGACGGTTTCGGCGTTGGCGCCCTTGGCGCGCACACAACCCAGCGCCTGCGCGACGGTCAGATTGTCCGGCAGCGCAACGACTTCCGGCGTCATGTACAGCCCGACCGAGCCCTCGGGGTAGCCGAGCAGCGTGGCGGTCATCCGGCGCTCGCGCGGGCTCAGCCCGGCGAGGACCTTCTTGGCGACCTTGGCGGGCGCTTCGTGCAGCATGCGGGCGCGGTCGTCGGGGTCCATCGCCTCGACGAGATCGCGAAAGCTCTTCTCGCGCAGGCCCTGCAGGATCTGCTGCTGGTCGACCGGCTCGAGCTCCTCGAACACGCTGAGCGCGCGCTCCTTGTCGAGCAGCCGGAACACGACACCGGCCTGCACGGCGTCCATGCGGGCCAGCGCGTCGGCGATGACGTGCGGCGGACGGTTGTCGAGCCAGTCCAGGCCGCCACAGACCCGGTGGGTCTCGACGATGTCGCGCACCGATTCGGACAGGATCGCGAGCGCCTCGGTGACAGCGTGGTCCTCCACGGCTGCGCGGCGCGGTGAAACCACCTCGGGCACAACGGTTTCGGTGGGCACATGACGGGTGGTGACGAGATCGACGTTCGACATGATCGAGTCCTCTGGCGTGACAGCGCACACGCCTGCGGCACAACAGCTACAGGATGCGCGAGAAGTGGAACGAGTGACGGTGGTTCACACCGCGGGGCGTCCACCACCGAGGCCGGCACGCACAGACCGGACCGAGCAGGTCAGGATCGGCAGTACGAGGACGAAGGGGTGACGCCGCGCGGCCTTCGACTGGGAGGTTCATTGCGCATTGCAACCCCACCTCCTCGCAGTCGCCGCGGGTGATCGCTCCGCGGATCGCTTGGAGTACCCACTCGGGCACACCCTTCCACTGATGAGACTACATGCGAGGGCCGATCGTTTCACCTTCAGCGCGCGTACCACTGGTCACAGTGATACCGATCACACCACCGACGGCAGCCCCGCGATGACCGTGTCAACCGCCTGTTCGGCGAGCGGCCACAGCTCGGCGCGGTCCAGGTGCCGCAACGGCCCGCGCAACGCCAGTTCCGCGAATCCGTGCACGGTGGACCAGCAACTCCAGGTCGCACCCGCACGCGCCGCCGGTGCGAGATCGCCGATGTGCACCATCATGTCGAGGGCGTCGGCGAGGGCGAGGTAGGGGGGCGAGTCGACGACCGACTCGGGCGAGGTGTCACCGGCGCCGAAGAACGCGACCGCGAACCAGCCGGGCTCGAGCAGCGCGAAGCCGATATAGCCGAGACCGACCGCGCGCAGGCTCGCACGACCGGTCGCGGGGCCGCGCTCCATCCCCTCGGCCATCCTGGACTCGATCGCGGCCGAGACCGCGCGCAGCAGGGCACGCCGGTCGGGAAAGTGCCGGTAGGCGGCGTTCGGCGTGACGCCGACCTGGCGGGTGACCGCACGGATGGTCAAGGCGTCGGGGCCGCCGGCCCTGGTGAGTTCCAGCCCGGCCTCGACCAGTGCCGCCGCGAGGTCACCGTGGTGATAGGCCAACTCTTGAACCCTCTCTCGACGAAGTGTACGGTGTGAACATATCAAATGTGCACGCCGTACACATCGGAGGGTGGCTCACCATGACCGCATTGCCCACCATCGTCGATCAGGACGTCTGGCAGGCCGAACTCGATCAGCTCCGGATCCGGGAGAAGGCCGCGACCCGCGAACTCGACGCCGTCGCCGCCCAGCGCCGGCGCATGCCCGCCGTCCGCCTGCCCGACTACACGCTCGAAGCCGAAGACGGCCAAAATGTTTCGCTCGCCGAGGTCTTCGACGGACACTCACAACTGATCACCTACCACCACATGTGGACACCGGGGAACACCTGGCAGTGCCCCGGCTGCACCGGCCTCACCGCGCAGTACGCACGACTGGACTTCCTCGACGGCTACGACGCGCGATTCGTCATCGTGACGCAGGGGCCGATGGACGAGGTACTCGCCTACAAGAAGCGCGTCGGCAACGCGATGACCTGGTATTCGACCGCCGACAGCCCGTTCGGCGCCGACATGGGCGCAGGCCCCGGCGCGGGTTTCGCCGTGAACACATTCCTGCGCGACGGCGACACCGTCTACCGCAGCTGGCACACCGACGGCCGCGGCACCGAACAACTCGCCTACACCTTCGGCCTCATCGACGCGCTCCCCTACGGCCGCCAGGAGCAATGGCAGGACAGCCCCGAGGGCTGGCCGCAGTCACCGACCTACAGCGGCTGGCCGAGCAGCAAGGACATCGCCGCGTCCTACGGCGACCCGAGCGCCTGACCTGCGAGATCAGCGCCCACCGCACGCTCGACGGCAGGCCGGTCGGGCGTGTGGGTCAGCCACGGCGGGATCGGCCCGGTCTGCGCGCCGAACAGGTACAGCCGGGGCACCAGGTCGCGCAGGATCACGTGCACGTCGAGCCGGTCGTCGATCATGTGCGTGATGCCGAGTTCGGCGCAGTGCGGCGCCTTGCCCGCGCGAGTTCTGCAGAAGCGCAGGTGTTCTCGGGGGATTCCGGTGCGGGCGGCGAAGTCGTGATGGTCGAGCCATTGCCTGGTGCGCTGCTCGATGCGCGGACCACATTTGGAGATCACCCAGGCGTTGCCGTCGAAGGCTCTCACCAGCCGGTTGAGCACGGCGAACGCATCAGGACCGGGTGGAGTGCTCATCGCTTCGTCGAAGCCACCCGACAGGAATACGGTGTCCGCGGCGCCCGGTTCGAGCGCTGCCCCTTGGATCACTCGGCCGAAGTCGACGCCGAGGCGGGGTGGAGAAATATTGTTCATACGCCCGCAAGCATGCCCGGGTTCTCCCCGCGTGCCAACAGATTTTCGGCGCATAACGGCCGGTCCAGGGTTCAGCGCGGTGCGCGCACAATAGTTGCCTGAGCGCGCAGAAGTGGAACAGTGGATCTCGACAGCCGCGGCGTGTGGCGCCGCTCGAGCTCTACTCACTCCAGGAGAAAACCTGTGCGCTTCGGCATCTTCGTTCCCCAGGGCTGGCGGCTAGATCTGGTCGGTATCGAACCGGCCGACCAGTGGTCGGTGATGCGCGAACTGGCCCAGCGGTTCGACGCGGGCACCGACTGGGAGTCGATCTGGGTCTACGACCACTTCCACACCACACCCGTTCCCACCGACGAAGCCACCCACGAGGCGTGGACGTTGATGGCGGCGTTCGCGGCCACCACCTCCCGGGTGCGGTTGGGCCAGATGTGTACTGCCATGAGCTACCGCAACCCCGCCTACCTCGCCAAGGTGGCCGCCACCGTCGATCTCATCTCGGGTGGCCGGGTGGAGATGGGCATCGGCGGCGGCTGGTACGAACACGAGTGGCGCGCTTACGGTTACGGCTTCCCGTCCGCCGGTGAGCGCCTCGGCCGCCTCGACGAAGGAGTCCAGATCTTCCGCGAGGCCTGGAAGACCGGCCGAGCGACATTGGACGGCAAGTACTACCAGGTCGACGACGCGATCGTGCACCCACGACCGTTGCAGGAGAACGGGATTCCGATCTGGATCGCCGGTGGCGGCGAGAAGAAGACCCTGCGCATCGCCGCCAAATACGCCGATTACACCAACTTCAGCGGCGACCCCGACGAGTTCGCCCGCAAGTCCGACATCCTGCGCCAGCACTGCGAAGAGGTCGGCACCGATTTCTCCGCCATCACCCGCAGCTCGAACTTCAACGCCATCGTGGGTACCACCGAAACCGAAGTGCAGGAACGGCTCTCGACCATCGTCGACCGCTTCACCCCCTTCCTCGGCGCCGATGAGGCGAAAGCCCGCGTGCACGAACAGTTCGCGACCAGCGCGGCGGTCGGCACTCCGGAACAAATCGTCGAACGCCTCACGAAGGTCAAGAACCTCGGCCTCGCCTACACCATCGTCAACTTCCCCGAAGCCGCCTACGACACCTCCGGCATCGAACTCTTCGAACGCGAGGTGATTCCGGCATTGGCGTAATCCACGGCCGGTCATAAGCGTCGCCCCTTACCTTTCGTCCATGAGCGACCCGGTGACCGTGCGGAACGAGGCGAAGGTTCTCGCCGCCAGATACGAGCGAGATGTTGACGGCCGACTGATCTTCGTTCCCGCGGTCCCCGACAAGGCAGAGTCGAAACCCGAGTTCCCGCTGCTCGCGACGAACGCACACGGCAGCTCCACCTGGATGTGGCTCGCGTTCCCCATCGACATGGCACTGCACCTCGCGATCGGCGCCGCTGTCTGGTTCGTGTTCCCGACCCCGGTGGCCTTCGCGTACGGCGCCCTGGCCTGGCTGACCGCCTCGTTCATCCACCGAACCTTCGTCCAGCGCCTCACCCGAACAACGCTCGGCAAGTCGCTGTTCGGCCTCCGAATCCGCTACGCCGACGGCACCTACCCCACCCTCGGCCGCCTCGTCAAAGAATGGTTTCGCGGCGTCGGTTGCACCATCGAACTCTGCTGCTCGTTCGGCTGAACCCAGTCGGACTCGGCTCAGGTCGGGAAGGTCGGAATGATCGAATCGCCCATGTGGCGCAGGGTGGTGCAGGCGTCGGCGGTCTGCTGGGTGGGGTTGTTCACGACCACCATGCGGATGACGCCTTGGGACGCGGCGAAGAGGATGTCGCAGGCGGTGGGGGTGTCGCCGAGGCGACGGCCGGTGCGGCCCGCGACTGTGTAGTCGGTGAAGGGTGTCGGACCTGCTTCCTTTTCGAACTCCTCGAGGGTTCGCGAGGTCGAGAACACCCTCAGGTAGGCGGTGGCGCCGGTCCATTCGCAGGTCTGCCAACCGGCGGACACCGCACCGGCCGCCACCTTCGTCGCGGGGTCGACACCGGCCTTCTGTAGTGCGTCCGCGGTGACTCCGGTGCACGGCTCGAACAATGCCTTCGGCTGCGCGGCCTGGGACTCCTCGCTCGCGCATCCGACGAGCGTCGCCAACGCCAATCCCCCGGTCGCTACCACCATGAGCGCGCGCTTCATCCGTTCCCTCTCACCGTGCATCGCAAAACGCGGCCACGTTAACAAGGCTCGCAACCTCACCGAGCGATCGTTCGACAAGACTTGGTCGGTCACCACCTGGCTCACACGGCGACTGTGACGAACACCCACCCAGCGACAGCCCCCGACGTGAACTCCGCGTCGACCTTGTATGCGTCGAGCGGGATGTAGACGACTCGGCCACAATCCACAAACACCACGACGACGCATCCGCGGCAAGACATCTTCGGCGTCGAACACGCAGCGATTCATGGCCTTTCGCGATTGTGGCCTTGACCACACCGCTGCGATCCGGCTATGTTCTCTCGCCAACAGAATTGGACATACGTTCAGTTGAACGAGCGTCCGTCTGGGGATCGAGGACGCAGATGATGAGGACGATGAGGCGACCGGTGCGCTGGCTGACGGCGGTCGCACTCGCAGCCGGGCTGGCCGTGAGCAGCGCCCCGGTGACCGCCGACCCCGCGACACCGCTGACGCCGCTGCGGGCACAGGGGTCCGCGTTGATCGACGGGTACGGACGCACCGTGCTGCTCCACGGGGTGAACACCGTCGACAAGGACGCGCCCTACCTGCAACCCGGCGACGGATTCACCCTCACCGACGAATCGGCGGCGATACTGGCCCGGCACGGGTTCACCACAGTCCGGCTCGGGGTGTCGTTCGACGGGCTGATGCCGACAGCGGGTGTTGTCGATACCGCCTACCTCGACCGGGTCGAGAATGTCGTGGATACCCTTGCCGCGCACGGCATCTACACCTTGCTCGACAATCACCAGGACGGATTGTCGAAGATCTGGAACGGCAACGGATTTCCCGAATGGGCGATCCGCGCCCGGCCCTCGGACGGTGAGCCGAATCCCGGATTCCCGCTGTACTACCTGATGCCGAGCATGAATGCCGGGTGGGACGAGGTGTGGAACAACACCTACGGGGTGCTGAACCATCTGGGAGTGGCGCTGGGCGCGCTCGCCGAGCGGATGAACGGGCGAGCGAGCGTGCTCGGGATCGAGTTGCTCAACGAACCGTGGCCCGGTTCACCGTTTCTCACCTGCTATCCCGACGGCTGCCCCGACTTCGACGTGAAATATCAACGGGCACTGCAACAGCTGACCGATGCGGTCCGGGCACGCAATGCCACGGTGCCGGTGTTCTGGGAGCCGAACGTCACCTGGAACGAGACCATGCCGAGCCACCTGGGCAAGAATCCACCGATCACCAGCCCGAATATCGTTTTCTCCCCGCACGATTACTGCATTCCCAGCCAGCTCGCGATCTACCTCGGCCTGCCCGAGGAGCTGCGCGCACTGTGCCCACCGCAGCAGGACCGGACCTGGTCGAACATCGACGCGTTCGCCGGCCGCACCGACATCCCCACCATGGTCACCGAATTCGGCGACGGCGATCCGACCGTGTTGCGCAACACCACCACCCGGGCCGACGAACGGTTCGTCGGCTGGCACTACTGGCATTACAGCGCCCGCGACGGTGATCCCTTCCGCGGTGAACTCGGCCGCGAACTGGTCCGCACTTATCCACAGGCCACCGCGGGAACCCCCGACGGCATGGTCTTCGATTCCGGCACAGGCGATTTCGCCTACCGGTACCGTCCTCGCCCAGCCTCGGCCCCGACCGAGATCTACGTCTCGGATCTGTTCCATCCGGACAGCTACGAGGTGAAGGTCACCGGCGGTCGGGTCACCTCGGCGCCCGGCGCGCGCATCGTCACCGTGGAAGCCGAGGGCACCGACCCGGTCACCGTTCGCATCCACCGCCCTGGCTCGGCGGGCGCGGACCTTCCCACCGGCGGCGGCACGGGATCGGCCTCGGGATTTCCCTGGTTGTCGTCCGGATCCGCGGGCTGACACCGGAGGTGATCAGGTCGGCAAGGTCGACACCGGGTGCTTGTTAAGCGGCGTCGACCACGCTGAGCCCCATGAGCAACGCAGCACCGCCCCGGCACGCGGCGAGGAACAGCGGATACGAGCGCGGCCCCGCACGACCGAAGGACGAATTCCCGCTCACCGGGCGCACTTCCAGCGGCGACGAGACCGGCGTGATCCCCGCGTTCCTCATCGATATGGCGCTGCACGCCGCGATCGGCGTCACCGCCTGGTACCTCGCGCCCGGCACGACAGCCGTTCTGTACGGCATCCTCGCCTGGCTGAGCGCGTCTTTCCTGCACCGCACCGTCATCCAGCACCTCACCCGGACAACGATCGGCAAGTGCCGGTACGGACTCCGACTGCGCCACGCCGACGGCACCTACCCGTCGACCTGGCAGCTGACCGTCCAGTGGTTCCGCGGCGGCTGGTCCTGCTTCGATCTCTTCGACAGTGCCCGCTGACACGAAAGGGGCGGTCTCCCTCGGGAGACCGCCCCTTTTTCGAGCTCAGCTCACAGCATGCAGCTGACGCAACCCTCCACCTCGGTGCCCTCCAAAGCCATCTGGCGCAGGCGGATGTAGTAGAGCGTCTTGATGCCCTTGCGCCATGCGTAGATCTGCGCCTTGTTCAAGTCACGGGTGGTGGCGGTGTCCTTGAAGAACAGCGTCAGCGACAGGCCCTGGTCCACATGCTGAGTGGCCGCGGCGTAGGTGTCGATGATCTTCTCGTAGCCGATTTCGTAGGCGTCGTCGTAGTACTCGAGATTGTCGTTGTCCAGGTAAGGGGCCGGGTAGTAGACGCGGCCGATCTTGCCTTCCTTACGGATCTCGATCTTCGACGCCACCGGGTGGATCGAGCTGGTCGAGTGGTTGATGTAGGAGATCGAACCGGTCGGCGGCACGGCCTGCAGGTTCTGGTTGTAGATACCGTATTCCTGCACCGAGGCCTTGAGCAGCCGCCAGTCGTCCTGGGTGGGGATGCGCACGCCGGCGTCGGCGAACATCTGAGCCACCTTGTCGGTCTTGGGCTCCCATGCCTGGTCGGTGTACTTGTCGAAGTACTCGCCGCTGGCGTACTTGGAGTCGGCGAACCCACCGAACGCGGAGCCGCGCTCCTTGGCGATCAGGTTCGAGGCCCGAATCGCGTGGTAGACCACGGTGTAGAAGTAGATGTTGGTGAAGTCCACACCTTCTTCGGAGCCGTAGTGGACCCGCTCACGCGCCAGGTATCCGTGCAGGTTCATCTGGCCGAGGCCGATGGCGTGGGACTCGTTGTTGCCCTGCTCGATCGAGGGCACCGAGAAGATGTGCGTCTGGTCCGAGACGGCGGTGAGCGCGCGGATCGAGGTCTCGATCGTCTGACCGAAGTCGGGCGAATCCATCGCCTTTGCGATGTTGAGCGAACCCAGGTTGCACGAGATGTCCTTGCCCACCTTGGAATACGACAGATCGTCGTTGAATTCCGAAGGGGTGGAGACCTGCAGGATCTCCGAGCACAGGTTCGAGTGGGTGATCTTGCCCTTGATCGGGTTGGCCCGGTTCACCGTGTCCTCGAACATGATGTAGGGGTAGCCCGACTCGAACTGCAGCTCGGCGATGGTCTGGAAGAACTCGCGCGCCTTGATCTTCGACTTGCGGATGCGCTTGTCGTCGACCATCTCGTAGTACTTCTCGGTGACGTTCACATCGGCGAACGGCACACCGTAGATGCGCTCGACGTCGTACGGCGAGAACAGGTACATGTCCTCGTTCTTCTTCGCCAGCTCGAAGGTGATGTCGGGGATCACCACACCCAGCGAGAGCGTCTTGATGCGGATCTTCTCGTCCGCGTTCTCACGCTTGGTGTCGAGGAAGCGGTAGATGTCGGGGTGGTGGGCGTGCAGGTACACCGCGCCCGCGCCCTGACGCGCACCCAGCTGGTTCGCGTAGGAGAAGGAGTCCTCCAGCAGCTTCATGATCGGGATGACACCCGAGCTCTGGTTCTCGATCTTCTTGATCGGGGCACCGTGCTCACGGATGTTGCTGAGCAGCAACGCCACACCGCCGCCGCGCTTGGACAGCTGCAGCGCGGAGTTGATGGAGCGCCCGATGGACTCCATGTTGTCCTCGATACGCAGCAGGAAGCAGGACACGGGCTCGCCGCGCTGCTTCTTGCCGGAGTTGAGGAAGGTGGGGGTGGCGGGCTGGAACCGGCCGTCGATGATCTCGTCGACCAGGTTGCTCGCCAGCACCTCGTCGCCGGCGGCCAGCGTCAGCGCGACCATGCAGACGCGATCCTCGAAACGCTCCAGGTAGCGCTTACCGTCGAAGGTCTTGAGCGTGTACGAGGTGTAGTACTTGAACGCGCCGAGGAAGGTCGGGAACCGGAACTTCTTGGCGTAGGCCTGCTGGAACAGCTGCTTGACGAAAGGCCGACCGTACTGGTCGAGCACCTCGGTCTCGTAGTAGTTCTCCTTGACCAGGTAGTCCAGCTTCTCGTCCAGATTGTGGAAGAAGACGGTGTTCTGGTTCACGTGCTGCAGGAAGTACTGGTGCGCGGCCTCGCGATCCTTGTCGAACTGGATCTCGCCGTTGGGGCCGTACAGGTTCAGCATCGCGTTGAGGGCGTGGTAGTCGAGCACCTCGCCCGCCTCGCCGCGCACCGCCGACTGCTCTAGGCGTGCTGACTTGCCTGCCGGTGCTGTGGTTGCTGTTGCCAAAACAATCCCAATCCCTCTCGGACGCGCGCGACGTCCTCAGCGGTTCCCATGAGTTCGAAGCGATACAGATACGGCACCCCGCATTTTTGCGAGATGATGTCTCCTGCAACGCAATAGGTATCGCCGAAGTTCGTGTTGCCGGCCGCGATCACCCCGCGCAGCAGCGCGCGGTTGTGTGGGTCGTTGAGGAACTTGGCGACTTGCCGTGGAACGAGGTCCTTGTCGGGACGTTGTCCACCCATGACGTGCCGACCACCACCATAGGTGGGGGTGATCAGCACGTAGGGTTCGTCGATCCGCGGCGGTTCAGCGGTGGTGTGTAGCGGAAGTCGAGTTGCCGGGAGACCGAGCTTCTCGACGAAACGATGAGTGTTCTCCGAAGCGCTGGAGAAGTAGACCAGCCCGCCCGGAGTCATCTGCTCGGGCATGGCGCCTCCTTACCGGCGAACCGGCGCGAACTACGCAGCCGCGACGGCGAGCGACTTGATGCGGTCGGGACGGAAGCCCGACCAGTGATCGTCACCCGCGACGACGACCGGCGCCTGCAGGTAGCCCAGGGCCATGACGAAGTCACGCGCCTCGTCGTTCTCCGAGATGTCGATGACGTCGTAGTCCACGCCGACCTTGTCGAGAGCCTTGTAGGTGGCGTTGCACTGCACGCAAGCGGGCTTGGTGTACACGGTGATGGTCATGATGGAAGTCCCTCTCTCCTATGCCTGATCCACAGCCTGTGATCCGTATGCAATGCACGAACGGGTGATGCTGCGCAAACTCCTGGATCTGGCGAAGAAAGCCCTGCTCGCAACCCCTTCCCTTGGGCCCGATCAGTGGTGGCTCCACACCGTCTTCCAGTACGACAGACACTACACCTAGTGTCCGACAGATGGGAACAACACAAGGTGTTGCGAGTCGCACGGATGTAATTCCCACGCGGTAAGTCCCAGGACGGGCCGCCGACCAGCAGGGAAAACAGTGGTTCAGATCACGATTTCATCTACCGGCGAGTCTTCAGCAAACTTCGTGGACAGCGAAAGGGCGTCGCATCCGTGACGGATGCGACGCCCTGCCGAAGGACCAGCTTACGCCGTGATCAACGTGCCGTTCACCGCGGCGACCAACTCGTGCACGGTCGCGCCGAGCTGGGTCAGCGCCTCGGCGTCCTCGGCCGGATGGGTCTGCGCGAAACGCTCGCCGATGGTCGCGAACTGCGCGTGCGCCGACTCGACGACGACGCCGCCCGCCACGCCGACGGACTTGACGGTGTCGCCGTGTGCCCACGCCGCGGCGTTCGGGCTGATCGACGCGCTCACCACGGCGACCGGCTTACCCTTGATCGCACCGGCGCCGTACGGACGCGAGGCCCAGTCGATGGCGTTCTTCAGCACGGCGGGCAGGGTGCCGTTGTACTCGGGGGTGACCAGCAGGACGGCGTCGGCGGCGGCGACGGCGGCACGCAGCGCCTCGGCCCGCGCGGGCACCTCACCGGGTACGTCCAGGTCTTCGTTGTAGAACGGGATCTCGCCGAGGCCCTCGTAGATGCTGATGTCGACACCGGCGGGCGCGGTCTGCACGGCAGCCTCGGCCAGGCGGCGATTGATGGAGCCCGCGCGCAGGCTTCCGACGAGAGTAAGGATGCGGGTCTCGCTCATTGCGACTCCTGGTGTACTCAGTGGAATGATCCAAGTTTCATCCGACATTAACCGGACCCCGGTCCGATTACTTCCCGCGGAGGACGCGTGAGCGGCGTGAGCTATGGCACACCCAAGTCCGACGAGCCACCCCTGCTGGGAATCGGACGGCCGCTGCCCGGCAGCGCGGAACCCGTCGAACGTGCCGACGCCGCGCGCAATCGCGCGCTGCTGCTCGACGCGGCCCAGCAGTTGGTGCGTGAGCACGGCGTCGACGGACTCACCATGGACGCGCTCGCCAAGCGCGCGGGTGTCGGCAAGGGCACGGTCTTCCGCCGGTTCGGCAACCGGACCGGGCTCATGCTGGCCCTGCTGGATCACTCCGAGCAGAAATTCCAGGCCGCGTTCATGTTCGGGCCCGCGCCGCTCGGTCCCGAGGCAGGCCCGGTCGAGCGGCTGATCGCCTTCGGGCGGACCCGGCTGCTCGACATCGAGGTGGAGGGCGATCTACACCAGGCCGCGGAGAAGGACGGGCGTTTCGGTGGTGGACCCTACGCCCTGCACAAGGCGCACATCATGCTGCTCCTTCGCGCGATCGGCGTCGACGGTGAGGTGCCGCTGATCGCCGACACCCTGCTGTCCACACTGTCGGCGGCGCTGGTCATCCACCAGGTCGAGGTGCTCGGCTACACCCGCGATCAGATCGGCGACAACTGGGAATGGCTCGTTCGCCGGGTCGTTTCGCCTGTCCCCCAAGTAGAGTGAGACCGCATGGGGACACTGCGTGAACAGATCATTGCCGAATTGGGTGTGCTGCCCGAGATCGAGGCGAAGCAGGAGGTCCGGCGGCGCGTCGACTTCCTGAAGGACTACCTGGCCACCACCCCGGCCAAGGGATTCGCCCTCGGGATCAGTGGCGGGCAGGACAGTGCGCTGGCCGGTCGGCTGTGCCAGCTGGCCGTCGAGGAGCTGCGCGCCGACGGTGTCGAGGCGAAGTTCCTGGCGGTCCGGCTGCCCTACGGCGTGCAGGCCGACGAGCACGACGCGCAGACCGCCTTGAATTTCATCGACCCCGATCGCACGGTCGTGGTGAACATCCGGCCCAGCGCCGACGCGGTGGGCATCGAGGTGGCGGGCGCGCTCGATCACGAGCGCCTGCGCGACTTCGTGCGCGGCAACATCAAGGCGCGTGAGCGGATGGTCGCCCAGTACGCCCTCGCGGGCCAGGAAAGCCTGCTGGTGGTCGGTACCGATCACGCGGCCGAAGCGGTCACCGGGTTCTTCACCAAGTTCGGCGACGGCGGTGTCGACCTGACTCCCCTCACCGGTCTCACCAAGCGCCAGGGCGCGGCCCTGCTGCAAGAACTCGGCGCTCCGTCGAGCATCTGGTCCAAGGTCCCCACCGCCGACCTCGAAGACGACCGCCCCGCCCTCGCCGACGAGGACGCACTCGGCCTGCGCTACGCCGAGATCGACGACTACCTCGAAGGCAAGGACGTCACTCCCGAGGTGGCCGCCCGCGTGGAGTCGATCTTCACCAACACCCGCCACAAGCGCACCGTCCCGGTGACCCCGCTCGACACCTGGTGGCGCTAGGGGCGTGATCCCGGCCCCACCGGCCGGATCAGCAGATCTGGGCGCCTTCACCGGAGGCGGTGGCTCGCAGCAGGTCCCGAACCAGCTCGTAGTCCGGTTCTTTGCGGAAACGCAGGCATCCTTTGCCCATGTCCTGGCTCGCGAGACGGTCGGCGAAGGCCGCGCGGACGTCGGAGCGCAGGAGATAGAAGGAGATGTACTGCTTCTGGCTGGCGAAGGCGACCTCGCCGGTGCCGTCGCGTTCGTAGGCGGGCATCCCGTAGGACATCACCTCGGTGAAGCCCGGCAGCTCCTGGAGGCACAGGTCGCGCAGCCTGGTGAGCGCCTCGCGGCGATCGGCCGGGAGTTCGGCGAGGTAGGTCGCTACGTCGGGGGCCTTGCTCTGGACCACGGCTAGCCGCCCGCGAAAGGCGGGAGAACGTCGACTCGGTCGCGGAGCATGGCCGACGGGTCGCGGGTGAGTTCGTCGCCGATGAGGAAGGCGCAGACGCCGACGAGGCTGTCGATATCGGAGCCGTAGGTGGCGGCGAGGGTGGCGCGCAGGTCGGCGACGGTGGCGCCGTCGGGTAGGTCGAGGGATTCGGTGTTCTTGCCGACCGCGTCGGCGATGGCGGCGAAATAGCGGACCTCAACCACCGATGGCTCCCATCGTGCGTTCCGGGGGGACGAAACCGGCGGCGTCGATACCGTGACCGGCCCACTTCTGCCACATCGCACCGCGCCACAGCTCGGCGACCTCGTCGTCGTCGGCGCCTGCCCGCAGCGCGGTGCGCACGTCGAACTCCTGGTCGCTGAACAGGCACGAACGCAGCATGCCGTCGGCGGTGAGCCGGGTGCGGTCGCAGCTGTCGCAGAACTTGCGCGTGACCGTGGCGATGATCCCGACAGTCGCCGGCCCACCGTCGACCAGCCATTTCTCGGCCGGGGCGGACGGGTCGGCGCGGGCGGTGGGGGTCAGGGTGAAGCGCTCGCCGAGGACGTCGAGGAGGTCGGCGGCGGTCACCATGTGATCGCGGGCCCACTCGTGGTCGGCGTCGAGGGGCATCTCCTCGATGAAGCGCAGTTCGCACTGTTCGGCCAGGCACCACGCGAGCAGGTCGGCCGCGCCCGCCAGATTCTGGCGCATCAGCACGGCGTTGACCTTCACCGGCGCCATCCCCGCGTCGCGCGCGGCACGGATGCCGTTGAGGACCGACTCCAGCCGGTCGCGGCGGGTGAGGCGGGTGAAATCTTCCCGGTCGACGGTGTCGAGGGAGACGTTGACCCTGGTCAGGCCGGCCGCGGCGAGCTTATGGATGCGATGTTCCAGGCCGACGCCGTTCGTCGTCATAGCCAGCGGGGTGCCGGGCACCGCCGCATGACAGCCCGCGATGATCTGTTCCAGCTCACGGCGCATCAGCGGTTCGCCGCCGGTGAACCGCACCTCCCGCACACCCAGCTCGCGCACCGCCAGCGACACCAGCCGCACGATCTCGTCGGCGGTGAGCAGTTCCTGGCGCGGGATCGGCGGCAAGCCCTCTTCGGGCATGCAATAGGTGCAGCGCAGCGAACACTTCTCGGTGATGGATACGCGCAGGTCGCGGGCGACCCGGCCGAAGCGGTCGACGAGGAACGGCGTCTCGGGCCTGCCGTCCAGGGACGGCCGCTCCGATCGCACGGCGGGTATCCCCATTTCGACCAGCGTCATCTCTACAGTATGACCCGTAAGGCCCGTCACATTCCGTGCGCCGGGCCGATTCTTCGCGAACTCGTCAGCTCACCGCCGAGCGCCTACCACCGTGAGCAACGCGACGCCGACCGGCCCCGACGCCGACGATTAAGCTGGCAGCATGACTCCCCGGCCCGCTACCGCGTCGGCGCGCAGCGTCGACGAGTACCGCGACACCGTCGCCGCGCTGCTGGCCCGCCTCGCCGACCGCCCGGATGAACAGGTGCCGGTACCCGAGGCGCTCGGCCGCACGCTGTCGGCCGATGTGGTGTCGCCGATCGATCTGCCGGTGTTCCGTAACTCGGCGATGGACGGCTACGCGGTGCGGGCGGCCGATGTGGCCGTCACCCCGGTCACGCTGCCGGTGGCCGGCGTGGTGGCGGCGGGTAAGCCGGGCACCGACGCGCTGCCCGCCGGATCCGCGGTGAAGGTGATGACCGGTGCGCCGATGCCCCCCGGCGCCGACTGTGTGGTGCCGGTCGAGGATGTGCAGGCGGTCGAGGGCCGGATCGTGGTCGAACGTGGCCGCGGACGTGGCGAATTCGTGCGCGAAGCCGGTACCGATGTGCGCACCGGCGAGCTCGTCGCGCGGGCAGGCACGGTGCTCGCGCCCCGCCATATCGCCGCACTGGCCGCTGTCGGCCTGCCCACGGTGCCTGCCCTGAGTCGATTACGCGCTGTCTGCATCACTACCGGGGACGAACTCCAGCCCGCGGGCACCGCACTGGCCCCTGGCCAGATCTACAACTCCAACGGCATCGCGCTGGCCGCCGCGTTGCGGGCCGACGGTGTCGAGGTGGTCGAGGTCGCGCACAGCACCGACGACCCCGCGGTGTTCACCTCGGTATTGCACGCCGCGACCGCCGTCGCCGACCTGGTGTTCACCTCCGGTGGCGTGTCCAAGGGTGACTTCGAGGTCGTCAAGGATGTGCTGGGTCCGCTCGGCGGGACCTTCGGCTCGGTCGCGGTGCAGCCGGGCGGACCGCAGGGCTACACAGTGGTCGACGAGGTTCCCGTGCTCAGCTTCCCGGGCAATCCGGTGAGCACGATGGTGTCGTACGCCGTGTTCGCGCGCCCCGCCGTGCGCGCGCTGGCCGGATTGCCGGAGCTCGTGAGCGGCGAGACCACCCTGCTCACACCGCTTCGCTCCCCCGCCGGTCGTCGCCAATACCTGCGCGGCCTGCTGACCGAGGACGGGGTGGAAGTGATCTCGGGCCCCGGCTCACATCTCATCGCGGGGATGGCCTGGGCCGATGTCCTCGTCGACGTTCCCGCCGAGGTCACCTCGCTGGCCGCCGGTGTCGCTGTGCGAATCTTATCGCTATGAGCGAGTTGTCCCACGTCGACCGCGAGGGTCGCGCGCGCATGGTCGACGTCAGCGCGAAAGCCGACACCACCCGGATCGCTGTCGCCGCAGGCGAATTGCAGACGACCGCGGAAGTGGTCGCGTTGGTGCGGGCCGAGGGAATGCCCAAGGCCGATGTGCTGTCCACGGCACGACTGGCCGGAATCGCCGGTGCGAAAAAGACTTCCGAGCTGATCCCGCTGTGCCATCAGCTGGCGTTGTCGTCGGTGAAGGTGGAGTTCGGGTTCACCGAGACCACCATCACAGTCGAGGCGACCGCGAAGACCAAGGGGCCCACCGGGGTCGAGATGGAAGCACTGACCGCTGTCGCCGTGGCCGGGCTGACCCTGCACGACATGGTGAAGGCGGTGGATCCCGCTGCCGTGATGAACGGGGTTCGGCTGGTCACCAAAGAGGGTGGAAAGCACGGGCATTGGGTGCGACCCGAGGGTCGATCCGACACCGGCACACCGGCGCTCGACCGATCGACACAGGCGGACGCGGGTGCCGGCGCCGAGTCCGCGCTGCCGGCGACCACCGAATCCCAGGACGACGCTGCGGCGGAATCGCCTGACGCCCCGACCTTTTCGCGGACCGCGGTCGTGGTTGTCGCGTCTACCGGTACCGCGGCCGGTACCCGCACCGACACCACCGGGCCCGTCCTCGTCGACTGGCTGACGGCGCGAGGTTTTTCGGTGCGTGGGCCACTGGTCTACGCCGATGCCGAGATCGCCGCCGGGCTGGCCGACGCACTCAGCGGGGCGCCGGCACTCGTCGTCACCACCGGTGGCACCGGCGCCTCACCCACCGACGCGACGCCCGAGGCCACCCGCGCCGTGCTCGATCGTGAGCTACCCGGTGTCGCCGATGCCATTCGGCAGCGCGGGACCGCGAAGTTCCCCCTCGCCGCGCTGAGTCGCGGCGTTGCCGGGCTGGCCGGCGGGACCGTTGTCGTGAACCTGCCCGGTTCGCCCGGCGGGGTGAAGGACGGGACGGCGGTGCTGGAACCGCTGTTGGATCATCTGCTCGCGCAAGTAGCCGGAGGCGGCAACCATGAGTGACTTCGGTGCGGTTCGGCTGGCGACCATCAGCGATCAGGACCTCGATCCCCTCGCCGTCGAGAAGGCGGTCGACGGACCGGAATTCGGCGCGGTGGTGGTGTTCACCGGCAAGGTGCGCAACCACGACGGCGGCCAGGCGGTGACGTCGCTGGAGTACTCCGCGCATCCCCAGGCCGAGCGCTTCCTGCACGCGATCTGCGCGGAAGTGGCGCAGGCGAGCGGACTTCCGGTCGCGGCGACGCATCGCATCGGGTCGCTCACGATCGGCGGGCTGGCGATCGTGGTGGCGGTGGCCGCGCCGCATCGGGCCGAGGCGTTCACGGTCTGTGCCGAGCTGGTCGACCGGATCAAGCACGAGGTGCCGATCTGGAAGCGGCAGTTGTTCGCCGACGGGCTTTCCGAATGGGTCAACGCCTGCGGCTGACGCTACTGCGTGGCGTACCGCCACACACCGAGCATCTCCTGCTCGTCCAACGGTGTCTCACCGTCGAAGACTGTGTCGTGCAAGCGTTTCAACGCCGCGACCGTATCCAGTCCGGCACCGATCAGCACCAGATTCGAGACACGGCGCTCGCCGCGCGCCCAGCTTCCAGGGGTGACGACCACGTGCCGGCCCACCAGGTGCACTTCGAACTTGCGGCGCTCACCTGCCACCGCGAACGCGACACATCCCTTGGCACGGAACAGCCCTGACGGCGGATCTTCCAGAAAGGCCACCAGCGCACGCGGATTCAACGCGCGCTCGCTCGTGAACGCTACCGAGACGTAGTCGTCGTGAAGGTGGCGATGGTCGGGGTCGTCGTGATCATGGTCGTCGAGCAGCGTGTCGAAGCTCAGTTGCTCGGCTGTTTTCGGCTGCTCGGGTGCCCGATCGTCGAACAGCAGGCCTGGGTCGATGCGGCCGTGCGTCGTCGCGTAGACCGGCACCTGCCCCACCCAGTCGGTCAGCTGTGCGCGCAAACCGGCCAGCGCCTCGGCCCCGACTCGATCGGCCTTGTTCACCAGCACCAGATCCGCCATCCGCAGATGCGTCACCAGCTCGGGATGTCGCGTGCTGGTGGCGGCGAACTGCTCGGCATCGACCACTTCGACCAGGCCACCGTAGGCGATGCGCGGGTTGGGGTTGGCGATCACCATCCGGATCAGGTTGCGCGGCTCGGCCAGTCCGCTGGCCTCGACCACGATCACATCCACCGCGCTGCGCGGTTGCGCCAGCTGCGCGAACAGATCGTCGAGTTCGGACACGTCCACCGCGCAGCACACACACCCGTTGCCGAGCGACACCATCGCGTCGACCTGCCCCGCCACCAGCATCGCGTCGATGTTCACCGCCCCGAAATCGTTGACCACCACCCCGATCCGGGTCCCCCGATTGTTGCGCAACAGGTAATTGAGCAGGGTCGTCTTCCCCGAACCGAGAAACCCAGCAACGATCACGACAGGAATCACCGCACCCATGCTGCCACCACGTCACCGCGGCGAAGGCGACCGGTCCACCACGCCCGGACTCCCTCCGTCCGCCCCCAAGCGGCACACCGCCCACCCCTGCGATCAGAGGTGGGCGGGTCGACGTGCGGCGAACCGTTGTCAGGACGGGCTGAAAACCATGCCTACCAGGGTGTACGCGAGATTGATCAGCTGGCCGGGGATGGTCGACTCGTCCATGCCGAGCGCTTGAGCCAGCGGCATGAGCAGCGTCATGACGGTGGTGATCGGACCGCCGAGCGTGCTCAGATCGAGCTCGGATTCGTTGGGCGTCGCCTGGGATTTCGGGCTGGTGCCGCGGTTCTTCGGGGTGGTGGTGGACGGTGCGGCGGGAGCCTCGGGTGACGCGGTGCGGGCCGGGGCGCCGGGAGACGCGGTGCGGACGGGGGCTACCGGAACCGGATTCGCGATCGGGACCCGCTCGGGGATCGGAGCGGCAGTAGCAGGCGCGTTGGCGTCGGCGGGAGCCTGGTCCTCCGACGGTGCCGTCCGATCACCCGAGCCACTGGGAGGCGCGGACGAATCGGTCGGTGCCCGGTCGGGCGCGGGAGCCTGGGCGGGTGCGGGTGCGGGTGCCGGCGCGGGAGCGTGGGCGGGCGCTTTCGCTCCCGGCGTCGCAGTCGTCGAAGCGGGCGACTGGGCCGGTGCGGGTGCCGTCGTGCCGGACTCCGGCACCGACGCGGTGGTCCCGCTGGGCTTCGTCGACGGCTGTGCGGGTTCGGCCAGATCGGTGGTGGGCGCCGGCCCGCCGTTCGTACCCTCGGAGGGAGTTCCGGCGCCGTTGGGATCCTCGGCCGGGGCGGAAGCTCCGTTCTGGCTCCCCGCCGGTCCGGGCGCGGGTGCGTCGGTGTTGGGCGAGGGGGCCTCGGTCGGGTCGGCGGCGGGTGCGCGTTCGGGTTCCTGAGCGGTCGTCGCGACCGGTATCCGACCCGGCGCGGCGGCGTAGGCGGGAATCGGCTTGTTCAGCAGGAACCCGACGACGCCGGTCGCGATGGCGACCGCGTGCTCGAGCTGGCCTTCGCGCGATTCCAGGCGGGCGGCGTCGTCGACATTGGCGCCGTTGCCCATCTCGACGAACACCAGCGGCACCTGCGTCAGCGCCGGGCCCGCCACATCCTCGCGGGTCTGCAGGCCCGCCTTGACGCCCGCGTAGTTCGCGGGTGAGAAGCCGGCCGCAAGGTAAGCGTCGCGGACCGCGCTCGACACGAGTCGCCCACCACCGGATTGCGCCTTGTCGGCGATCGAGTCGGGAATGGGCAGCTGGGGCACGATCATGTGGAAGCCGTGCTGGTCGGGGCCCGCACTGTCGGCGTGAATGCTCACCGCCACGTCGGCGCCGGACTGGTTGGCGGCGCGCGCGCGATCGTCGACGCAGCCGCCCCACCCGGTGTCGTCGGCGCGGCTCAGCACCACATCGGCACCCAGTGCCTCCAGAGATGCGCGCACGAGCTGGGCGACATCCCAGTTGATGGTGTGCTCGGGGATGCCGTTGAGCGAGGTCATGCCGGTGGTCTGGCAGTCCTTGGTACCACCGCGACCGTTGTCGACCTGGCGGCTCAGGTCCTCGGAATGCGCCGTCCCCTGGTGACCGGGGTCGAGGAAGATCGTCTTACCGGCGAGCTGCTCGCTGGTCGCTGGTTCAGGGGCGGCGTGGGCGGTCACGGGGACCAATCCCGACAGCGACACCACCACCGCGGCGGAGACGGTAGAGCAGATTCCGGCCTTGATGATGTTTGGTTGCATGTTCGGTCGGTGCTCCGGGACCGGAGCACCCCTCCCTTCCCATTGGTAACACCTGGTAACACCAAACCCAGTGGTTCACTCTTGCAACGTTGACAACCACAGGGCAAGCACAGTTACCGAAATGTAACTGGATAGGAGTATCAAAAGACGCTGGTCGGATGCCCAGCTGAGCCGTCAGCGGGCCAGTTCAGGCAACTTCTGGCAATTGGCGCAGCGACCGCAGCGCGTAGTGAACCCGGGTCTTCACGGTCCCGATCGGAACACCGAAATCGGCGGCGACTTCCCGGTATCCGCGGTCGTGCAAGATCACCTCGGTCACGGCTGCCCGCTGCGGTTCCGGGAGCCGAGCGAGGAGTTGATCGACCAGTAACCCGTCGACCAGACCGTCGGCGAAATCCGGTTTGCCGCAGACCGACACCTCGGTGATGTCGTCCCAGCCCACATCGCCGGGGCGGACGGCTCTGGCCCGCACGATGTCGATGATGACGTTGTGTTCGATCGCCAGCAGCCAGGTCCGCACGCTGCCCTTGCGACCGTCGAAGTCGTGACACGAACGCCAGCCACGCAGCAAGGTCTCCTGCACCGCGTGCTCGGCCAGGCCGGCGTCGCCGAGGCTGCGCATGGCCCGCCAGTGCAGCAGACCGCGATCGGTGGCCAGCACCTCGGCCAGCCCGTCCCTGGTACACAGGCGCGCGCAGTGCGCACCGCAGGTGTTGTCCGTCATATGGGGTTATCGCGGTGGACCGCGCCGATGACAACGCCGCGCGTTAAGCGGCTCTTCAGGATCCTGCTGGGGCCGTACCGGAAGGTAGTTCTTGCGAGCCCGGCCGGGCCTGCTCCAGGAGGGGGGAGCAGGGACGCCGGGCTCGTTCGTTTCCGGACCCGATCATCGCGGGTTCGCGCATTCGAGCGAAGTCCAGCACGATCGGACCGGGGCGACGACAATCGCCCGCGAGGAGCGAACAAGTGGACATCCATGCATATCCGACCGACGCGCAGACGCCGGTCGACCGGGCCGAGGCCACCCGCGTGGCGGCCGAACACCTACCAGTCGACCTGCCGGGTCACGATCGGCAGATCGTCGAATTCGCGGACGGCTTCGCGGTTTTCGCGGTTGAGCCGTTGCACGCGCCACCGGATCGGCCGATCCCGATCGGCGGCTCGGTCTACGTGATCGACAAGGTGACCGGGGCGGTGTCGTTCTGGCCGACCTATCCGACCGGCGTGATCGCCGCGCACTACGCGCTGCTCCTGGCGGCGGGACAGTTGGTCGTCGCCGATTCCTGGCCCGATCAGGACTGATCGAGTAGTTCACGACGTCTCCTCGGTCGAGTGGCTACGGCGACGCATGGCGGCGAGTCCGCAGGCCACAGCCAGCGCGATCGCGAGTGCGCCGAACCAGTCGCCCCAGCGGACGTAGGGAGTGCGATCGCCGGCGGTGCGGATGTCGGCCAGCACCGTGTGGGTTTCGGTGATGCCGGTGCGGACCGAGGCTCGAACGGCGCCCTGTGCGTCGGTGGCGGTCAGCTCGCCGAGCTGGGCGGGGCGGGCGATGGCGATGCCCGATTCGACAGCCCGTACCGCCGCCATCCGGCTGTGTAACCAGTGATCGACACTGAAATCCAGCGCAGGCGCGAGCAGGAGCGTCGCGCCGTCGGCGCGGTTCTGGCGAACGAGGGCCGGGTGGTCGAGGTCGGCGCAGATCGCGAGCGCCCACGAGCGGCCGGGGATCTGGACCGGGGTCGCACCGCGTTGTAGGCCGGACTCGAGCCCGGGGACGAGATAGCGCTTGGCGTAGATGGTTTCGCCCGGATAGGCGATGGCGGCGTTGACGGTGCCGCCCGGTTGCTCGAGTTCCAGGCCGACGACCACGTGGATGCCACGGCGAGCGGCTACGGCGGTGAGCGGGTCGCGCAACAGGAAGAGTTCGGATCGTCGTGCATGCCATGCTTTCTCGGAGAACACGATGACCTCGGCGCCCTGATCGGCGAGTTCGTCGACGGCGGTAACCGCCTCGGCGATCATCCGCGCACCGTCGGGCGACGCGACAGGAACATACATCGGTGGCTGTGCGAGAGCCACCAGCCCTACCCGTGTCACCGGACCGCCGCTCGCCGCCGCGGAACACCACAGACCTGTGCCGACGGCGAAGGTTACGACCGCGGCCGTCACGCCCGCTGTCCTCAGCAGGCGTGGCGCTCGGATGCCGGGTGCCGTCATCGTGCCAACGGCACTGGGCACCGCGAGCACGAGGAAGCTGATCCCCCACACCCCTGTCAGCGAAGCGACACGCACGATCGGATCGACCCCGGCCTGGGAGTAGCCGATGCTCCACCACGCGCCGATCCCGCCGACCAGACCGAACAGGAACTCGGCGGCGGTCCATGCGGCGGGTAGCGCGAGCACAGCCAACCCGACCCTGTTCTGCGTCAACAGCTTTCGGAAGAGTGCCACACCGGCCCCGAAGGTGAGTGCGCTGCCGACCAAGAGGGCGACGGCGGTCGCCTCGGGTTGCTCCAGGGTGTCGGTGAAATAGGACCAGTATTCGGCGTTGCCGCCGAGCCAGGACAGCACCGCCGCCGCGTACACCGCCCGAGCTGAGCGCCGTGGGGCCAGCCACAGCACCGGGATCGGGGCGAGGAGGGCAACTCCGGGGACCGGCTGCAGACCGGTGCCGATACTCCACAACACCGCCGAGCTCACCGTGGCAGCCGACCAAGCCGTCAGCTCCCGACCGGACATTCGTCGGCCGGTTCGCCCGGAGAACTCTTCGCGCACAGCCTCTTCAGTAGATGTCACGCGACAATCGTCACGGTGGAGCGGGTCCCCGCACATCGCCCGTGCGAGCGGACTCGTCTCCCTCTCGCGAGTGAGCTCATCGCACACCACCCGGCAATTGATTGTCCCCCGGCGCCACCATTCCGGATTCGTAGGCGAAGACCACCGCCTGCGCCCGATCGCGCAGCCCCAGCTTCGAAAGAACGGAGCTGACATGAGTTTTCACGGTGTGTTCGGTGACAACCAGCCGCGCCGCGAGTTCCGTGTTCGATCGGCCGGCGGCGAGTTCACGCAAGATGTCGCGTTCCCGCGGGGTCAGCACGGCCAGCTGCGCGGACGCTTCCGGGTGGGCACGCGCGCGTCCGGCGACCTCGGCGATCAGCCGCCGCGTCACCGAGGGAGCCAGCAGTGCGTCGCCGGCGGCGACAACCCTGACGCCACCGATCAATTCGGCCCTGCGTGCGTCTTTGAGCAGGAACCCGCTCGCACCCGCCCGCAAGGCGGCATAGACGTACTCGTCGACATCGAACATGGTGAGCACCAGTACTTTTGCCGCGGTTTCCGCGCAGATCCGCGCGGTGGCCGCCACCCCATCCAGCCGGGGCATCCGCACGTCCATCACCACCACATCGGGGACGAGCCGCCGGGCCGCCGTCACCGCTTCCACACCGTCGGAGGCCTCCCCCACCACCTCGATGTCGGGTTCGGATTCCAGGATGAGGCGGAACCCGGCACGGAACAATTCCTGGTCGTCGACAACGAGCACCCGCACCGTCAACTCCTCTGTGCCAGTGGCAGATCGGCCGACACCACGAACCCGGCACGCGTCGGCTCCGCCCGCAGCAAGCCGCCGCACGCCTGTACCCGTTCGGCCATCCCGACCAAACCGAAGCCCGTCGGGCCCGCGCCCGCCCGCGCATGTTCCACGGCGGTGCCGTCGTCGGCGATCCGCACCCCGAGCCGACCCGATGACCAGCTCAGCGCCACCTCGACCCGCGTCGCCTTCGCGTGCTTGCCCGTATTGGTCAGCGCCTCCTGCACGATCCGGTACGCGGCGGCATCGGCTTGCGGTGAGATCGGCAGGCGGGTTCCGTGCTCGGTGAAACGCGCGGTCAGACCCCCGTGTTCGGCGAGGGCGACGAGATCGGCGATAGCCGCCACCCCGGGTTGATGCGGCGGATCGTCCTCGCGGAGCACACCGATGCTGTGGCGTAGTTCCCGCAGGGCATCACGTCCACCGTCGGCGATCGCCGCGAAGGCCGCGTCGGCATCCGCCCGATCCAGCAGCGGACCGGTTTCGGCGCGCACGATCATCGCGCCGACGGTGTGGGCCAGCCCGTCGTGCATGTCCCGGGCGATCCGCAACCGCTCGCGGACCACCGCGGCCTCGCGTTCGTCGTCGAGACGTCGTGTCCGTTCGGCGAGCGCGTCGATCTGTGCCTGCTTCGCACGCACGCCCGACCCGAGCGCCCATGCCGTCATGAACGACATCGCGGCGT
Organism: Nocardia sp. NPDC057272; assembly: GCF_042668615.1. NCBI lineage: Bacteria > Bacillati > Actinomycetota > Actinomycetes > Mycobacteriales > Nocardiaceae > Nocardia > Nocardia sp. NPDC057272. Next base: position 161,539 of record NZ_JBHUYK010000001.1, read on the forward strand.
AGGCGTACGAATCAGCGGGCTCGCGTGGCACCAGCAGCGATACCAGAATTCCCACCGCGACCAGTACGAAGGTCAGCCGGCGCTGCCGCGCGGAACAGTACGCCGCGATCGTGTACACACAGACGACCGTGCCGAACGGCAGCACCGGCAACGCGTGCACACAGCCGAGCGCCGTGATCGCCGGGCCGACCACGCACAGCACACCCACCGGCGCCCGACGCCGCCACAGCACCGGCGCCGATGCGAGGACCGACAGCCCGACAACCCACCACGACGCACCGACGACGAGCGCGGGCACGACGCTCGCGACCGTTACGACGGCGGCGATCAGTGCGTCCAGCGGCGACGGATGTTCCCGAGGTACTCCCACGACGTCCCAGTCTGTCCGCAAACAGTCCACCGCACCTCACTCTCGAGAGTGATTCGATGGGCAGCACCGCGACCGTACGCTCAGGCATAGGGTGGAATTCGACGCGGCAACATCCGATGACCAGCGACGATCGCGCTCGACCAAGAACGAATTGCATACATAACGATGTGTGCATATGATTGCGACCGATCGGACCGCAGGAGAAGGGGAACGCGATGGGCGCAGGGCACGGGCACGACCACGGGGTATCGGCCGACAGCGATCGACGCTGGCTGGCCGGCGCGCTGGCGGTGATCGTCACCTTCCTGATCGGCGAAGTGATCGTCGGCATCATCGCCGATTCGCTGGCGCTGCTCTCCGACGCGGCACACATGACCACCGACGCCGCCTCGATCGCGCTGGCGCTGTGGGCGATCCGGCTCGCGGCGCGACCGGCGACCGGGCGGATGACATTCGGCTGGAAGCGGGCCGAGATCCTGTCGGCCCAGGCCAACGGGCTGACGCTGCTGCTGCTGGCACTGTGGCTCGGCTACGAGGCGATTCGCCGGCTGTTCGAGCCGCCGGAGGTACACGGCTGGCTGGTGCTGATCACCGCGCTGGTCGGCGTCGCTGTGAACGTGCTCGCGACTTGGATGATCAGCCGCGCCGATCGCACCAGTCTCAATGTCGAGGGCGCCTACCAGCACATCCTCAACGACCTGTTCGCGTTCATCGCCACCGCCGTCGCCGGCCTGATCATCATCCTCACCGGCTGGGTCCAGGCAGACGTCGTCGCGACGCTGATCGTGGTGGCGCTGATGATCAAGGCCGGCATCGGGCTGATCAAGGCGTCGAGCCGGATCTTCCTCGAGGCCGCGCCCGAACATCTCGACCCGGCGCAGATCGGTCGCGACATGGCCGCGCGCGACGGCGTCACCGAAGTCCACGACCTGCACATCTGGGAAATCACCTCCGGCTCCCCCGCGCTGTCGGCCCACGTTCTCGTCCAGCCCGGCCACGATTGCCATGCGGTCCGCGAGGACATCGCGCACATGCTCGACCACGACCACCACATCGAGCACGTCACCCTGCAGGTCGACCACGCCAGCCCGAAACTGCTCGACATCGGCAACCGTGACTCCCACCCGTGCGCCGACTCGCACGGTCCCAAGCACGTGTCCCAACAGGCGCCCCACACCCACTGACGAGGGAAGGCCCCACACCCGTCGGGTGCGAGGCCTTCTCGTCGGTCACGCGCTAGCGAGGACCAGGTCGTTTCATCGACCTATGGGGCTGATTCAGCCGCCGAAGGAACCGGTCCACAGGGTGTCGACCAGCCCGTGCAGTGCGGCGCCGAGGGTGTCGAAGAGGCCGCCCAGGGCAGCGCTACCGGTGTCGATGATAACGGGGATCATAGTAATTCCTCTGTTTCTCGCATAGGCCCAGCCGGAGCTGGCTTACGAATGGCATATCGACACTCAAACGCGACGGGTTACGGATTTTCCGATTTAGTGACACTGGTAACAGTACGGCCACAACACCGCCCCCACCTGGCATTTTCGCGCGATACCCACTGTTCCTTAATTAATTCTGAGAACTCTATGAGATTCGTATTGCGACATCCGATAAGGCCGCATTTCCATTGCCCCAAGAAATAGGGGCACCGCTACACAGCGTCACACACAAATGCGAATACTCCGGCCAGGGGGTATCGGTCAGCGTGCCGGGCAGGTGTTCACATAGGCGTGGCCGGGGAGGGCGCCCGCCCATTCCTCGCGGGTGATCGGGGTGGTGCCGCTGGCGCAGATCCGATCGGCTTCTGCGGCGGCGTCGGTGCGCCATTGACGCAGGGTGCCGTCGACCGCGGACTCGGTGAGGACAGCGCCGCCGGCGGCGAAGGCCAGCATGGTGGGTTGCCGGTGGCGCAGCCCCCGGGCGATGGTGGCGTAGGCGGTGGGGTGCGCTGGGTCGGAGTAGTCCCAGAGCAGGATGGTGCCGCTGACGATGTCGTCGATGGCGAGCAAGGTTCCGTCCGGATCGAACGCCACCGAACCCGCCGAGCCGTTGGCGCCCACGGGGGCTGCAAGGGCACGCGGCGGGGTACCCGGCGTGCCGAGCTGGTAGACGAAGGCGCCGGTGAGAGTGCCTACCGCGAGTGTGTCGCGCGAACTCAGGGCCAGCGCGATGGTCTGTCCCGGGGTTCGCAGATCGGACAGTTCGGCGATCGGCTGCGCGGTGGAGGTGGTCGAGAAGACGCTGACATTGCCGGTGCGGTGGCTGCCCACGGCGAGCAGGCCGCCGTCCGGGCTGAACGCGAGGGAGGTCGGGTAGCCGCGGCCGAATCGGATACTCGACCGCAGCCGGGGCTCGCCGGCGACATCGAAGAGATCGACGGTCTGGGTCATGCTGCGGCCGATGGCCAAGGAACCGTCGGGGCTGAACGTGATGGCGCGGATGTCGACGCCTGCCGCGCTGAGCGGCGCGCCGACACGACGCGGAGTCACCGGGTCGGTGATGTCCCATACCTGGATCGCGGATTCGGTTCTGGTGACCGCCCTGGCCGCGTTCGGGGCGATCGCGACGACGTCGATCAGGCCGGCGGGGTCGCCGTCGAGCAGCGCTCGATCGGTGGCGTAGGGAGTTCTGGCCAGACTTCGCAGGTGGGGGAACAGGTCCTGCGGGAGGGCAGGCTGGTCGAGCGGAAACCGGAACAGCGTCAGCGAGCTGGTCGACACGACCGGGCCCGGCAGTTCGAACACATGCACGGCATGATCGAAACTCGTTGTCACCAGCGACCTTCCACCGCGCAGGAAGCGCGCCCGCGCGACCATGTCGATCGGGAGCGTGACCAGCTCCTCGCCGGTGTCCAGATCGCGAATGCGCGCCCGGGTGTCGCCGCCGACGATCACGGCGGATCGACCGTCCCCGGTCGGTGATACGTCGAGGTATTCGTTGGCGCCCCGCGGCACGGCAGGCATCGGGTCGAAGCCGTCCGCGCCTACTCGCCAGCGCGCGACCTCGCCCGGATTGAGGCCGACGGCCAGCACGGTGCCGTCGCCGTTGAACTCGACCGACCTCGCCTCCGCGCCGCCGGGCCGTTCGAGGCGGCGGTCGAACACCGGTGTCTGCTCGCGGTCGAGGGTCTCGATGTTCCAGGCGCGCACCGTGGTGGTCCAGATTCCGCCGAACAACGACGGCACCGCCGCGACGAGCGTGCGATCGCTCAGGGCGACCTCCGCACGCTGCCCCGAACCGGACATCGTCGGCAGGGCGACCGGGTGCGCCGGATCGTCGCCGAGGCGCCAGCTCACAACAGTCGCGCTGTGGGTGCCGATGGCGACGAACCCGAGGTCGGGACTGAGCGCTGCCGACGAAGGCAACCGGCCGCCGAGCGGCAGCTCGGTCACCAGGCGCGGTGCACCGGGGTCGGCGATGTTCCACAACGCCGACCGCATATCGCCCGCGACCACCAACCACTCGTGACCGGCGCTCATCGCGAGACCGCGGATGTGCCCGCTCCCGGTGGCGAACCGTGGCCACCGATCGATGCCGGACTCGCTCACCCGCACCAATTCCACAGAGCCGTCACCTTCGCCGATCGCGATCACGTCGCCCTGCGCGGTGGTCGCGATGCGTGGTGCGTCGGGATCGAAGACCACCCCGCGACCGAGCACGACGCCGGGACTGATCCGGATCGGCGCATTCGTGGCGGTGTTCTCCAGCAGCGCGGACCTCGCCTCCTCGGTCGGAGCGGTGCGATAGGCGGCGAGGGCGATCTGCTGGGACAGCGCGGGATTGAGATTGCCGCCCCCTCGGGCGACACCGGCGAACAGGCGCGAATTCGATTCCGCGCGAGCGGCCGCGTTCCCGATGCGCAGCTGGACCACATTGGTCACCGACACCACCGCCAGCAACACGGCCAGCCCGGCCGCGACAGAAACGATCCACAGCGCGAGGTTGGCCCGTGTGCGGGTCCGGGCGATCGCTTCGGTCACCGTGCGGGCGGCCGAGATCCGGTCGGCGTAATTCTGTGGCGCCTCGTCGGCGGCTTCCCGCAATGCCTCCGACGCGACCACCACGCGCAGCGACGAGCGTTGCGCGGCAGTCAGTTTGCCCGCATAGCCACCGACTGCCGTCAGATTCGACCCGGACAGGCCCGCGGTGACCGCGCACTCGGGGTCGAGTCGACGGGGCCGCAGCTTTCGCAGCAGGGCGTGCCGCGGTGCGAGATCGTCCAGGGCGACCGCGAACGCCGCGCCCATCGACGCGCCGTTGATGTCGTTGGCCGGGGCGCTGCCGTGCGTCGAGACCGACCATCGCACGCACGCGTCGGTGCCGGCCAATCTGCTGATGCGCCATGCTTTTTCGAGGCTGTCGGTGAAGGCACGATCGGCCTGCAGGAAACCCATCCGCGCCGGGTCGGGGTGCAGGCCGCTCGGTCCGCCCCGGACCTGGTCGAGGCGCAGCACGCCCACCTCGCCACCACCGCCGAAGCTGGCGAACAGCACGCTGATCCGGCTGCTGCGCACGACCGGGAGGGTATGCCCGGACAACTCCAGCGCGGCCATGATGGCGTACCCGCGCGCCGCGCGAGCGCCCTGTCCGAGGAGATGGCGCACGATCTCGCCGAGCGGAGCGTTCGCGCTGGTGATCGGAATGCCCGCGGGCAGCAATTGGGTACCCACCGAGGTCAGACCGGCGCGTTCGGCGTGATCGAGAAAGGCCGCACACGCGTCGTCGGTGTCGATCGAACCGGTCAATGCCCGCGCCAGCACCGCCATCGCGCGTGCGGCGGACAGATCCGCGGTGATCCGACGGTCCTGCGCGTCGGGATCTTCGGCTTCTTCCTCGAGCAGATCGTCCGCGGCGAGATCCTTCCAGCGAGCCAGCGACTGCCTCGCCAGCACGCCCGTCTCCCGCCGGTGTTCCAGCAATCGGCGGGCGGCATCCGGCCCGGCCGCAACGGCAGCACGGCACAGCGCAAGCCAGCGTTGCGACGCGCCGGTCAGCTCGATCAGCACCGCGTCATCGGACAACAGCGCATCCGTCGGCTGATCGGTCGATTCGCCTGCCATGTCTCCCCCATCTCCCTCCGGGCAGCACCGGCGACCCTGCCGGGAATGCCCCGATACGATGGAATTCCAGCACACCACCGATCGACCCAGGGGACCACGTTGTCGAGACGACACATCGCCGGACGCACCCTGACCGCCGCGGCCCTGCTCGTCACGATCCCGGTATCGGCGAGCTGTGTCGACGACACGGACACCGGCGCGAAGCCGACAGCCGTGGTCGCGCAAGAGATTTCCGCACCGCCGCCGCTGCCCGGCGCCGACGAGGTCGGGCAACTGATGCGACGGCTGCTCGACACCACCGTGTCCAACGCCGAGAAGCTCGAGCTGATCCAGGGCATCGGGAGCGACCCCGAGCTGCCGAACCGGGTGGCCGACGCGCCCCGCCAGGGCGGCGCCACCATCGCGCTCACCATCACGGGTACCCGCGCCGCACCCCCCGGCATGATCGCCGACGGCACCGCTTCCATCAACAACAGCCCGCCGCAGCCGCTCATCGTGAACTTCGTCGTCGAGGACGGGAAGTGGAAGGTCGAAAAGGCCTGGTACTGCCAGATCGCGTTCTCGTTCATGGTCGCCTCCCCGGCGTGCCCGACCTGATCCGTGGACACCGTCGATGCCGACTGAGCGAACCGCCGCGGGCCGCAACCGCATCTGTGTAGGAGCCGATCGACCCGACAGGAGGCTCCGCGATGCGACATGCTCGACCCCGTACCGCGCGCCACTGTCTGTCCTCGGCCCGGCCTGCGGCGTGGGGAGCGTCGAGAAACCGAGCCGTGGTGGGCGCGCCGTCGGCCGCGTGGGGGTGCCGGGTGAGCACTGAACCCTTGGACGAATGGCTCGGCGCCTGCTGGAGCGAGGTCCCCGAACGCCTGCGCCCGGCGGTGGTCGATCACATCTTCGGCGCCGATCTGGTCACCATGTCGACCTATGCGGCGACCAAAGCACGCTACGTCCTGGATCGGCTCGACCCGGACATGCGCAGCGACTTCGAAGACGTCGCCCAGGACACCATAATCGAACTCACCGCGACGCTGCCCACCGAGCGGATCCGGCACTGGAAAGCGTTGGTGCTCAAGAAGCTCCAGTGGCAGGTACTCCAGGACCGCCGCAGTCGCACCGCCGAGAAACGCCACCCCGGCCAGCGGGTCGACTACGAGTCGGCGGTCCTGGTACTCGAGGATCACCGGTGCGGCGACGCCGAGAACCGGCTCGCCGACCGCGCAGTCCTGCGGGACGCACTGGCCTCGATCACGCACGCGGAGACCGCGGCCGTGCTCCGCGCGACCTTCGTGATCGCCACGGACGGCAGCTATACCGATGTGCAGACCACCGGCGAGGTGGCCGGCGACCTGCGGTTCAGCCAGGAGAAGGTCAAGCGATTACGCGCGGCAGGCGCCAAATTGCTGCGCGAGGCCGTGCGCGCGCAGCTCGACGACCGGGACAACGAGGAGACAGCGTGATGGCGCCGGATCATGACGCGGACCGGTTGAGTCTGCCTGTCGACCTCGACGTGCTGATCGCCTTCGCCGCGGCCGACAGTCCGGACGCCGACGCGGAATCCGCCGCCGCGGGGGCGCGAATCGCCGAGCGACTGTTACGCGCGGGCGCGGTGTCGGGCGGCTCAGCCGCGCTCGGCGACCTCGGTGCGCGCCGGGCTGTGATGACGGTGCCCGGCTGGTCCGTGCAGCCGCTCGCCGCGTCGTCGGACAGCGAGCAGACAGCGACTCGCACGGTGCAGAAGCAGCGCGACCGGGAGTTGGGGATCGAATTCACACGCTCGCCCGCGGGCGCGGAGCAGACGCGAATCTCGGTGCACTCGTTCGGCGCTCGGGCCGCGGCGGGCGACATCGTGCGGGTCTCGGTGCGTCTCGGTGCCGAGCGCACCGAACTGCTCGTCGTCCTCTACGCCGGTGACGACGGCACGCTCACCGGGCAGGCCGTCACCAGGGCGCTCACCATGTCCGAGGATCTCGAGATCTCGCTGTTGCCGGGTGCGGCACTCGACAGCACGCACGTCTCGGCGGTGACCGATGCGGTGCGCTGCTCGCTGACGGCCGGGCGCAACGCCTGGCGGCGGGTGGCCAAGGGCCTACCTGCCGGTGATCCGGTACGGGCGGCGATCGTCGCCGGTTTGAGCTGATCGTCGCGGGTTGTGGTGCAAGGCACGGAACCCGGCTGCCGGAGATGTTCGTCCGGCAACCGGGTTCGGATACGCCCCGGGAGGGCGCGCCGACGGACCGGGTGGAACCCCCCTGCGGCTCCACTCGGCGAGCGGCGGCGCGGCCGTCACTCCCAGGGCAGTAGTACTTCACCGACGTCGGCGCGATGGTGGCGACAACGTCGGTGAAACCCCTCACCGACACTGATGCCGTGCGAGGGGCAAACGGTTCGCGGCGAACCGCCGCCGGGGCATGGCGCATCTATGTTCCGACGGCCGGTGCCGGTGCCGGTGCCGGTAGTGAGGAACACGGAATGACACCTTCGAGGAACGACACGGCGCGGCAGCTCGCCGCGTCGGCCGATCTCGAGGCGGCGCGGCGACAACGAGACAGCGACAGCCGAACACGGCGCGACACCGCGAAGTTCGTCGCGCTCTGGCCGCTGCGTGGCGAGGCTCAGCTCACGGCGGCCGCTCCTGACACGCCACCACAATCGAGCACGCGTCTCACGGAGTACACCGACTCAGCATTCGACCGCGATCGAGGCATCACCGACCACGTGCGGATGTTCGGCATCGCTGTCGCGCAGGCCGGTTCGTTCCGGTGACACCCCACCGATCGGCATACCTGCCAGCATCCGCAGCGCCAGCCGCACGAACGCGAAGTGCGTACGCAGAGCCCGCGGTGAGCGGGCGACGGAGGCAACCGTGCACGTGCCGGTCGGTGCGGGAATTCCAGCGAATCTGTCGGTGAGCCAATCGAGAATCGCCGGGACGATGAGGAATTCGAGTGGCAGGTGCGAACCGCGGCGCACGCGCAGGTAGCGCACCGTCGCCCCGGCCTGCTCGTACCGGCGCACGTGGGCGTCGATATCGGCGACGGCGATCACCTCGTCGTTCACCCCCTGGACGATGAGCAGCGGTGCGGCGGGTGCGCGAGTGCCGGGTTCGATGTCGGCGAGAATGCGGCGCAGGACGGGCTCGGCGAGCAACTCCCCCATGCCGCCGCGCAGATGCCGAGTCACATCGCGACGGGCGAACCGCAGCAGCAGCGCGAAGGTGCTGCGCTCCTCGGCCTCACCGAGCAGACCGCGATATCGCGCGTCGAAGTGATCGCTCAGCACCGGATCGAGTTCGGGATAGGCCTGCCGCAATCCCGCGACGAACGCCGCCGGGAACCCGGCGAACCATCCGCCGTTGAGACGAACGAACGCGGCGGCCGGGTCACCCACCGGTGATCCCGCCGCCGCGCCGACGATGTTCAGCTCCGGCGCGTACTCGGCGGCCAGTTCGGCGGCCCACGCCGTCGCCAACCCACCACCCGAATAGCCCCACAGGGCAACCGCCGTGGTGGGCGTCAGTACCATCGGGGCGAAGTCGAGCGCGGCCCGAATCCCGTCCAGCGCACGGTATCCGGGTTCACGTGCCGCTCCGAACCGGCCACCCGCCCCTTCGTGATCGGGTACCGATACCGCCCAGCCCTGCTCCAGGGCCATCGCGATGATCGGCAGCTCGAGCGGCGCGATCGAACCGATCGTCCACGCGCCGCTCCGCAACGCGTACGACGGAAAGCACTGCGGGGCAACCGCATCGATCGCGCACTGGAACGACACCAGCGGCCGGGGACGCGCGGCGGCGTCCCACGGCAGCAGCACCGTCGTCACCGACACTTCCGGCGCACCGTCGAGATCGCAGGTGCGGTACAGCAATTGCCAGGCCGTGATCCGCTGCCGGATCACCCCGAACAACGCGACCTCCACCGGCCGCGACCGCACCACCGTCCCCGGCGCGAGCACGTCGAAACCGGATGGCGCGTCGTAGAACGGGTCGTCGGGCGGGAGCAGCGGCGCGGCCTGCCGGGTCGGCGCCGGGGCGTCGACGGTCATAGGCTGCCGCCGCCACCGAAGAACCAGGGGTTGAACGTGCAGGTCAAGGTGGGACTGCCTTCCGGGTCGAGGGCACGCAGCGCGATCGAGGCGGCGCGCGGGGAATACATCATGGTCAGGTGGTCGGAGACGTCCTGCTCACAGCCGTTCTGCAGGGCGATGTTGTCGACGGTCGCGTCCGGTCCGGCCCGCAGGAAGGTGAGGTCGAGGGGATTCATCACCTCGTCGTAGCGGGAACCGACCACGGTGTAGGCGACGCCGGGCACGGTGTCGCCGGTGGCGTTGAGGGTGGTGTAGAACGACGAGCCGATGGCCTGTTCGACATTGGCAGCGCCGATGATCGGCCGGTAGAAGCCCAGGATGTCGATGCCGGCGTTGTTGATCATGCGGCCGAGGGTGGCGATCCCGAGCAGCGAGGTGCCGTGGTGGGTGGCGCCGAAACTGACGAGCTTGCCGACCTTGCCCTGGCCGCCCTCGAACTTCAGGTAGTGATTCGCGATGGTGCCGCCCTGGGAATGGCCGACGATGTCGACCTGGTCGGACCCGGTCGCCGCGCGTACTCGTTCGATGAAGGCGGCGACCTGACGGGAAGAATCGGCCATCGGGCCGACCCCGTAGCGCCCCGGCAGCACGGCGCCGAGTCCACCGGCCTCCAGCAGCCCGGATTTGCCGAAGTTCAAGGCGAACACGCAGTACCCGGCCTCGGCGAGGCGGGGCGAGAGATAGGAGAAGGTGTCGTAGGCGTTGAGCCAGGTGCCGTGCAGCAGCACCACCGGGCGCGGGTGCTGCGCCGAGGGCTTGCAATCCCAGCGGTTGGCGCCGGGCGGCGCGGCGTCGGGGTGGAGCAGGCCGTAGGCGAAGGCGGGCAGGTAGGCCGACATCTCGGGGCCCTCACCGACAGCGTCGGAGGCGCGGCTGCCCGACGAACCCGAACTGCTGCCCGAGGCGCTGCCGGTGTCGGCGATGGCGGTGGGGGTGCGGCCGTCGGCGGCGGCCACCGTGCCCGCGTTCATGTATTCGGCTAGCGAGGCGATCGTCGGTTCCAGCGTGGGGGCCGCGCCGGCCGGGCCCGCGGCCACGGTCAGCGCCGCGGCGATGCCGATTCCGCACAGTGCGCGGCGAAGGGAATGCGTCGTTGCAATCATGGTTTCACTTCCGTAGATCCGCGTCGACGAACAGGTAGCTCGGACGCGCTCTGCGAATCTATGACCCAGGACACAGTGATGTCACTGCACCGGGCAACGAGAAACTCTGGACCGGATTGGCGCGGGAACCAAGTTCTGTACGTTTTCGATCGGATGGTCCACTACCGGGCTGTCGTCGGACACAATCGAGTCATGCTCGCCGAACACCCCGTTTCCGAACTCCCCGCTCTGCCCGCGCTGACCGCCCGCCTGCTGACGCGGTGGCCACAGATCTCCGAACGCATGCTCGCCGCTGGTCTCGGCGCCAACGCGCCCGCCGAACTGCCCGACGGACACTTCACCGCGGAAGTGCTACCGACCATCTACGCGTGCGGGCGGGCCGTGCTCGAGGCGATCGGCGCCGACCGCGAGTTCACCTACGCCGAGGTCGCGGCCTTCGTCGCCCCGGTCGCCGAGCGTCACGCCGAGGACCGGCTGCCGTTGCTGATGCTGATCGGCGCGATCCACGGCTCGGCGCAGTCGGTGTTCGCGGAGGCGTTGTCGCTGGCTCTGCCCACCGAGACCGCGGAGATGGCGCGGGTGGGCAACCGCCTGCTCGACCTGCTGCGCCATATCAACATGACGGTCGTGGAGACCTACACCGAGGTCGAGCAGTCGATCTATCACGCCGAACGCGAGGCGCGCCGGGAGCTGTGTTCGGCACTGGTTCGCGGCCTGCCCGCCGAGGAGCTCGCGGCCCGCGCCGACACGATCCTCGCCGACCAGTACACGGTGCTGGCGGTCCATCTGAGCGAGCCGCCGCGCGTGGGCACCGCGGCCAACCTGGTGACCAGGCGACGGATCCGCGTGTTGCAGCGCGCTTTGGACGAACTCACCGGCACCACCACCCCGGCCACCTTCGACGGCGCTCACGGGATCGCGTTGCTGAGTCACAGTTCCGAAACCGACATCCTCGACACGGCGAAGTTCGACGAACTCGCCGACCGACTGCGGGCCCAGTTCGGGGTACCGGTGTATCTGGCCGAATTCTCCGGCGTCAGTCGTGACGCCATTCCGGCCGCGGCGAAGGACGCGACCGAACTGACCGAACTTGCGCGACTACGCGGCAAGCCCGGCGGCTGCTATCGGCTCGACGATCTACTGCTCGAATATCAGCTCACCCGGCCCGGCCCGGCCCGAGAACGCCTGGCGCAGCGGGTGATTCCGCTCCTGAGCAGCCCGCACCTGATCGATGCGCTGGAAGCGCATCTCGTGCACGGCGCCGACCGCAAAACTGCGTCACGACTTATTCACGTGCACCCGAATACTTTTACCTATCGCCTGCGCAGGATCGCCGAACTCACCGGTCTCGACCCGGCCGATCCGAAAGATTCGCGTATGCTCGCCGCGTCACTCACGGTGTATCGACTCGATTCCCTCGAGAACGAAAAAACCCGCTATTCGACGTGTGCATCGAATAGCGGGTAATTCGTTTCCCGACAAGGAAAGTCTTACTTGTCAGCGCTCTTTACAGGTAGGCGCTGCACACGGGCCAGGCGCCGGGACCCTGCGCGGCCAGCACGTTCTCGGCCACGCGGATCTGCTCTTCACGGCTGGCGTTGTCGGCGGTGCCCGCGCCACCGTAGGCTTCCCAGGTGCTCTGCGAGAACTGCAGGCCGCCGTAGTAGCCGTTACCGGTGTTGATGTTCCAGTTGCCTGTGCTCTCGCACTGCGCCACGGCGTCCCAGTTGTTCGCCGAGGCGGTTGCGGTGGTCAGACCGGCCGGAACGGCGATCATCGCGCCGGCAACAGCGGCAAGACCAAGGGCACGGGTGGTGAACTTGCGATTCAAAGACATAAAGTATTTCCTGCCTGCGCCCACCGACTCGGTGATGGAAACTACCGCGTCCCTGCCCCTCAGTCATGTCGGGGATCCTCGAATCACGGGGCAGGCTTTCTGGCGTTCTGCGATTCGATTCGGCTCGGGTTGTTGTTCAAGCCGTGATCGAATGTAGCCGGTTTGCGACCTGAGATCACGTACCGATCACGACGCCATTTGTAGCGAGCATTGTCCAAACGAACACTGTTCACCCCTGGTCGACCGTAATAAATCCGTAATCACACCACTGTCGTTATAGCGCCGTAATGTGACGGGGCTCATGCGGAACAAGAGACCCCAGTCACGTTTCTTTCCCGGCAATTCGGGCAAGCGGCCCACGCCGGGCCGGGGGATGATGGGTGAAAAGGAGGCGCACATGAGCACTCGCCGGACCCTGTTCACCATCATCGCCCTCGGCGTGGTCGCGGCCGTGAGCGTAGGCCTCTACCTGTTCCAGCCGTGGCGACTGTTCACCACGGTCACCGTCGACGAGGCGCCGATCGTCGCGGTGGACGGCGCACCACCGCCGGTCATCGCGGAGGGCACCTTCGTCTCCCATGAGCACGACACCTCCGGCACCGCCCAGCTCCAGCGCACGTCGGAGGGCACCATCGTGCTCCGGATCGTCGACCTGAACACCTCCGACGGGCCTGCACTGCACGTCTGGCTCACCGATCAGCCGGTGATCGTCGACGACTGGCACAACTTCGACGACGGCAACCACATCGACCTCGGCTCCCTGAAGGGAAACGAGGGCAACCAGAACTACGAGCTGCCCGCCGGTACCGATCTGTCCACGGTGAAGTCGGTCAGCATCTGGTGCGAGCGCTTCCACGTGTCCTTCGGCGCCGCCACCCTCGTTCCGGCGTAAACCCGCAGATCAGCGGGATAACGACCGGTCAGGCGAGCAAGCGGCGCTCGGTCGCGACAGCGACCGCCGCCGCGCGGGTGTCGACGCCGAGTTTGTCGTAGATGCGGCCCAGATGCGTCTTCACCGTGGCCTCGCTGATGTGGAGGGCGCGCGCGATCTCGCGGTTGCCGAGGCCGTGAGCGAGTTGACCGAGGATGTCGCGCTCACGCGCGGTGAGCGTGGGTCCTGGATTGCGCATCTTGGCCATCACCTTGGCGGCGACCGGCGCGGACAAGGCGGTCTGCCCGCTCGCCGCGGCGTGGATGGCGGCGAACAGTTCCTCCGGCCGCTCGGCCTTGAGCAGGTATCCGGTGGCGCCCGCCTCGATCGCGCGGGTGATGTCGGCGTCGGTGTCGTAGGTGGTGAGTACCAGGACGTGCGGGGTCGGCGCGGGCTGGGCGGTGATCCGGCGGGTCGCTTCGACGCCGTCCATGTCACTGCCGAGCTGGAGGTCCATCAACACCACGTCCGGGTTCAGGTTCGCGGCCTGCGTGACCGCGGTCGGCCCGTCGGCGGCCTCCCCGATGACCTCGATATCCGGCGCGCTCGACAGCAGCGCGTGCAGTCCGGCGCGGACGACAGCGTGATCGTCACAGATCAACAGGCGCACGGTGGTGGTCACAGGTGCCGATGTTAATCCGCCGACCGGTCGACCGCGGTCGCGCCGGAGACGGTGCCGAGCGGAATGGCGGCCGAGAGCACGGTGCCGTCGCCCGGCGCGGACTCGACGGTGCAGGTGCCGCCGAGTTGGCGGACCCGAGCCCGAACAGCGGGCAACCCGTGGCCGCGATGTTGTGCCGGGTCGGTCTGCGCGTCGGGGTCGAAGCCGCGTCCGTCGTCGGCGACGTCGAGCACGATCTGGTCGTCGAGACTGGTCAGGGTGATGGTGGCGGTGGTGGCCGCCGCGTGTTCGCGCACATTGGCCAGCGCGCCCTGGGCGATGCGCAGCAGGGTGGCCTCGACCCGCTGGGGCAGCGGTCCCGGCGTTCCTTCTATATGGCAGCGCACGCTCAGGGTGTCGGTGGTCTCCCGCTCGGCCAGCGCGGCCAGCGCGGCGGGCAGCGATCCGCCCGCGGCCAGGTCGGCCGGTGCCAGGTCGTGGACGAACCGGCGGGCCTCGGTCAGGTCACGTTCGGCGATGGCGGCGGCCGAGCGCAGATGGGTGTGCGCGAGCTGCGGATCGCTGTCCCACACCAGGTCGGCCGCTTGGAGCAGCATGCGCTGACTCGACAGGCCCTGTGCGAGGGTGTCGTGGATCTCCATGGCCAGCCGTTGCCGCTCAGCCAGGGTGCCTTCCCTGCGTTCGGTGGCTGCCAGTTCCCGCCTGGTCCGCACCAGGTCGTCGATCAGCGCGGCCTGCCGTTCGGCCTGACGGCGCATTCCGACGAACAGCGCCGTGGTCACCGCCGCCACCGCGGGTGGGGCGAGCACCAGATTCGGATCGAGCCACCCGGCGATGCGCACCTGGCTCACCACCACCAGCGCCGTGAGCGCGACGACCAGGATCACCGCGACCCGCTCCGACAGAATCCGCAACCCCGTGTACACCAGCGGCACCGCGCACCAGGCGAAACTCGGCGCGAGCACCACCAGCACCGACCAGGTGAGCACCAACAGCGCGAACCACACCAGCCGCCCCGATTGCCGCAGCTCGCTCAGCGCGTAGAGCACCGCGATCACCACGGAGAGCACGACGATCAACGGCGTCGACCGGGTCTCGCTGTGCCGGATCAACCATCGCATCAGGGAAGCGGCCAGCAGGACATAGAAGGCACTGTGAACGATGACGGCAAGCAGTCGCGTGTCGTCCCGCTGGGCGCCGAGCAACTGAGTCATGTCGTCCACCTGCATCTCTCGACGGCTGCGGCCGCGGGTTCTCGCCCCTACGGGTCCTGGGCAAACTCCGATTCTCCCCCGGCGATCGCCCGCGGTGGGTCATCCGATCGGTTGACCCGGGTGTCGACCGATCCGGCCCCGGAGTGCAGCCGGTACGCCGATCCGCGCGGGCCCGCGAGCGAACAGGATGGATATCAACAGGCCACGGCAGACCGCCGGCCGGCCGAGATCCGCACAGGAGCAGTCATGACCGCCAAGTCCACCACCCGCAACCGTCTCATCATCGCCGGCGCCACCGTCGGTGTCGTCGCCGCCGGTGTGGTCGGCGTCGTGACGGTCCAGGCGCAGGATCAGGACCCGGCCACCCGCACCCCCGTCGTCGTCAACGCCGCCGACGCCAACCTGGCCCAGTCGACTCACCTGTCGATCGCCGCCGCCACCAAGGCCGCGCAGACCGCCCTCGACGCCGCCGCCAAGGAGAACCAGCGGGTGAGCGTCGCGGTTGTCGACCGCAACGGCAATGTCATCGTCACCCTGCGCGGCGACGGCGCGGGCCCGCAGTCCTACGACGCCGCCCAGCAGAAGGCCTTCACCGCGGTCTCCTGGAACGCCCCCACCACCGAACTGGCCAAGCGTCTCGAGTCGGCTCCGCATCTGGCCGACATCGACGGCACCCTCTTCCTCGGTGGCGGCGCCCCGGTGAAGTCGAACAACGCCCCGATCGCGGGCATCGGCGTGGCAGGCGCCCCGAGCGGTGACCTCGACGAGAAGTTCGCCCAGGCGGGCGTCGCGTCGCTCGGGAGCTGATCAGCATCTGAAGCACTGTCCCCCTGCCGAATTCGGCAGGGGGACAGTGCTCATTCGGTGCGGCGGGCGCGGGCCCGGCGTTTGCCCTCGTGCATCGCCTGGACCCGGGCGATCGGAATGGTGTGGCCCTCGGCGATCAAGTCGGCCGGAAGTGCTTGTGGTGCGGGCATTTCCGTGGCCCACGGGTCGGTATCGCCGAGCAGGTTCGGCGCTGTGCGCAGGGTGAAGTCGGCGGGGGTCACCGAGTCGATGTCGTTCCAGCGCAGGGGAAAAGACACCGGAACACCCGGGCGGATACGCGGGCTGTATGCCGCGATCACCGTTGCGCCACCGGCTCGCGTGGAGTCGAGAAAGACCTTGCCCGCACGGTCCTCGCGGATGAACGCGGTGGTTCCGACGGTGGGGTCGATGCGCTCGGCCCTGGCCGCGACGGCCCGTGTCGCCGCCGCGGCGTCCTCGATCGCGACGCCGGGCTCGATCGGCACGTAGACGTGTAATCCCTTGGCGCCGCTGGTCTTCACCGCACCGGCGAGCCCGTCGGCCGCCAGCGCGGCCCGGATCAGATGCGCACCCGCGGCCGCGTCGTGAAACGTCTGCCCCGGTGAGGGATCAAGATCCAGCACCAGGTGCGTCGGTCCCGCGCTGTGGTCGACCGGCAGCAGCAGCGGGTGGTATTCCACCGCGCGCTGGTTTCCGAACCACAGCAGCGTACGCACGTCGTCGCCGAGCGCGTAGGTGACCTCGCGATGCGAGCTCTCGGCCCACACCGTCGCGCGCGGAACCCAGTCCGGGGTGTATTTCGGCAGGTTCTTCTGCATGAACGGCTCCTGCCCCGGCCGCACCCGCACCACCGACAGGGCCCGCCCCCGCAACACCCGAACGAGCCGCTCCCCCACGAACTCGAGATAGTCGACCAGATCCCGCTTGGTCGCCTCGGCCCCGTCGAACAACGGCTGATCGAGATTGCTCATCTCCACCCCACCGCGCAGCTCTTTGCTGGTCATGGCCCCACCTTGCCCCGCTGCCAGAGGGCGGTCAACCGGTCGTGCGCACAGAACCGCCGCCCGAGCTCGTCTCGGGCGGCGGCGTATCAGCAGAGCGCATCAGGCACATCGAGCAGCGATCATCACCCGTTTTGGTCGAACACCAGGTCGTCGGCTATCGTATGTTCCGCGCGGCTCACCCCGGTGAGCTGTAGTTCTGGCCCCGTCGTCTAGCGGCCTAGGACGCCGCCCTCTCAAGGCGGTAGCGCGGGTTCGAATCCCGTCGGGGCTACAGAGAGAACTCCTCGGTCATGGTGACCGGGGAGTTTTTTTGTGCTCGCGTCTTGTGCCCAGAGTGCAACATATTGACAGACGTTGCACAGTTCATACACTGTAGGAAACGGTGCATGGAGGTGACGTGATCGAGCAGACGGCGTTGGAGAAGCGGCTCCAGGACGCCGCGGCGCGTCCCGATGCCGTGAGCGCGTTCCGCGCCGCCAGGGCCGTATTCCTGGCCGGGCACCGACTCGAGATGAAGGAACTCGCCGTCGCGCTCGGGGTGAACCGGGCGACGCTGTTCCGATGGGTCGGTGGGCGCGACGAACTACTCGCCGAGGTGATCTGGTCGGTCGCCGAGCCGACCTTGCGGCGCGCGGCCGCCGCGGCGCCCGGTCACGGCGCGTACCGCATCGCGACGATCCTCGGTGATTTCGCGCAGGCCACCAACACCTCCTACGCCTTCCGCCAGTTCCTGCTGCGCGAACCCGAGCGGTCGCTGCGACTGCTCACCACACGCGCGGGATCGGTGCAGCACCGCGTCGTCGCGATCGTGGAAGAGCTACTCGCCGAGGAGATTTCGGCCGGGAATCTCGATCCGCTGCTGCCGGTGCCGGAGTTGGCGCTGCTGCTGGTGCGGATCACCGAGACCTTCATCTACACCGATGTGATCAGCGGTGAGGAACCCGACGCGGCCAGAGTTGTCCGGGCGTCATTGGTTCTGCTGGGCGAACGGCCCGAACAGTAAGTCAGCGAAAGGACACCATGAAGCGCTCCATCTTTACCGAGGACCACGACGCCTTCCGCGCGTCGGTCGCCGAGTTCGTCAAGCGCTCGATCGCGCCGAATGCCGAACGCTTCGTCGAAGAGCGGGCGATCGACCGCGAAACCTGGCTCGCGGCAGGCGAACTGGGCTACCTCGGCCTAGGCGTGCCCGAGGAGTTCGGTGGCAGTGACGCCGGCGACTACCGGTTCAACGCGGTGTTCGGTGAGGAGCTGTCGAAGGCGAGCGCCGCGATCGCGTCCTCGTTCGGCATCCACTACGACGTGTGCGCGCCCTACATGGTCGAGCTCACCAACGATGAACAGAAGCAGCGCTGGCTCCCGAAGTTCTGCACCGGCGAGATCATCACGGCCATCGGCATGACCGAGCCGTCGGGCGGTTCCGACCTGGCCGCGCTGAAGACCACCGCCGTGCGCGACGGCGACGACTGGATCGTCAACGGCTCGAAGACGTTCATCACCAACGGTTTCAACGCCGATCTGGTGATCGTCGCCGCCCGCACCAGCCCGGAGAAGAAGGCCAAGGGCATCACCCTGTTCGTCATCGAGACCGGAATGGACGGCTTCACTCGCGGGCGCAAGCTCGACAAGGTCGGTCAGCCCGAATCCGATACCGCCGAACTGTTCTTCGACAATGTGCGTGTCCCCGACGCCAACCGGCTCGGTGAGGTCGACCGGGGCTTCATCGCCATGATGGAGCGGCTGCCGCAGGAACGCATCGGCGCGGCGATCTCCAACCTCGCGCACGCCTCCGCGATCCTGGACGAGACGCTGCAGTATGCCAAGGAGCGCAAGGCATTCGGGCAGCAGATCGGCAGCTTCCAGTACAACAAGTTCCTGTTCGCCGAGCTGGTCACCAAAATCGAAGTGACACAGGCGTTCGTCGATCAGGGCATCGTCGCCCACGCTGCCGGTGAGCTGTCCGCGGTCGACGCGGCGAAGGCCAAGTGGTGGTCGGCGCAGGTGCAGAACGACGTGCTCGACGCGTGTGTGCAGCTGCACGGCGGCTACGGCTACATGCGTGAATACCGGGTCGCGCGGGCGTGGATGGACGCCAGGGTCACCAAGATCTGGGCGGGTTCCAACGAGATCATGAAGGAACTGATCGGCCGCGATCTGGGTCTGTAGCGCACGGATAGCGTCGCGCCCGGCGTAGGAGCCACCGGGCGCGACGCGTCGCCGGTCAGCTCAGGATGATCGGCAGCGCGGCCAGATCGTTCTGCGTGAGCACCGGCAGGTTGCCGATCTCACTGTCGGGCACGGCCAGTCGCAGCTTCGGGAAGCGGGCGAACAGCGCGGGCAGCGCGATCGCGGCTTCCAGCCGCGACAGGGCGGCGCCGGGGCAGATGTGCGGGCCGTAGCCGAAGGCCAGGTGGCGGTTGGCGGTCGGGCGCGTCACGTCGAACTCGTCGGCGGTCTCGCCGTGCACCGCGGTGTCGCGGCCGACGGCACGGTAGGACATCACCACGCCCTCGCCCTTGGCGATCACGGTGTCGCCGACAACGATGTCCTCGGTGGCGAAACGCATCAGCAGGTGCGAGACCGGGCCGTCCCAGCGCAGCGATTCCTCGATGACCTGCTTCCACTCCACGTCCCCGGCGAGGACTTTCGCCAGCTGCTCGGGTTCGGCGAGCAGCGCGCGCACGGTATTGATGATCAGGCTGACGGTGGTCTCGTGGCCTGCGGCGACGAGGGCCTTGATGTTGCCGATCGCCTCTTCCTCGGTGAGCGGCTCGCCGCCCTCGTCGGCGGTGACGAACGCCGAGGTCAGGTCATCGGCCGGGTCGGCGATCTTCTGCCGGACCAGGTCGGTGAAGTACACATCGAGGCCGCCGATCACCTCGAGGCGCTCGTCCTGCGGGGTCATCACCGAGAAGAACTTCTTGTACCACTCGAGCAGCTGCGCGTGGTCTTCGCGCGCGACGCCCATCAGGTCGCCGACCACGCGCATCGGCAGCGGGTAGGCGAAGACCTCCTTGAGGTCCACCGGCGCGCCGTCGGCACCGGCGGCTTCGAGGTCGTCGAGCAGGTCGGCGGTGAGCTGTTCGATCACCGGACGGAGCTCTTCCAGCCGCCGCGGGGCCAGTGCCTGGGCTGTCTTGAGCCGCAACCGGCGGTGCTCGGCACCGTCGACGCTGAACATCGACCGGTCGACGAGGACCATCCCGATCAGCGGCCACTGGTTGGTCACCACGCCGTCGGCGTACAGCGACCACGCGTTGATGTCCTTGACCAGCCGGGTGTCGGTGGTCAGCTGACGCGCGACGGCGTGATCGGTGACCGTCCAGGCGGGCACACCGAGCAGGTCGATCCGGGTGATCGGACCGAGTGCACGAAGTCGGGCGGTTTCCCCGTTGAGGTCACCGACCATGGGGTCGATGGCGAAAGGGCATGGCGAGCTCACGAAAAACCTCCGACGGGTCGAACTGGTGTGAAACGAACGGGCAGTGCGGTCATGCCCCGAAGGAAAGCCGAAGGTCGCCGGGTGAGCTGGTCGGCGGGCACCCCGAGGTCGACATCGGGCAGCCGGTCGAGCAGCACCTCGATCCCGGTCCTCGCGATGATCTCCGCGATCTGCTGCGCCGGGAAAGGACAGCGATACTCGCCATAGCTGAACGCGAAGTGCGCGTTGTTGCCGGTGGGCACCGAGCCGCCCTCGGTAAACGATTGGCGCACATGCGGATCGAGATTGGCCGCCGCGAGACCGAGCAGCAGGAGATCGCCCGCCCGAATCGTCTTGTCGGCGAGACGGGTGTCGCGCGCGGCCCAGCGCCCCGCCAGAATCGAGGTGGGCCCCTCTTCCCAGAGCACCTCGTTCATGGCCTCACCGACACTGCGCCTGCCACCGCCGAGCGCGTTCGCGAATCGGTCGTCGGTGAGCATCAACCGCATGGAGCTGCCGAGCCAGTCCGCGGTGGTGAGGTGACCCGCGGCGGCGATCGCCATCAGGTCGTTCATGTATTCCTCGTCGGTGAACGGCTCGGGGTCGGCCAGCATCATCGAGGCCAGATCCCCAGCGGGACGTGCCCTTTTCGCCGCGACCAGGCGGGCCATGTGCTCGGCGAAGCGGGCATGGCCGGACTGGGCGTCGGCGCCACCGTCGGCGAGCTGTTTCATCGCCAGGGCGAGGTCTGCCGCATCGATGTCGGGCAGACCGAGGATGCGAGCCAGAGCGAGGGCGGGCAGCGGCACCGCGAATTCGGCGATCAGGTCGGCGCTGCCGCGACCACAGAACCCGTCGACGAGGCGGTCAGCCAGTTCCTCACAGGCTCTGCGCAATTCGAAGTGATCCACCGCGTCCAGTGCCGGTTCCACCATCGCCAGGTGCCTGCGGTGTTCGGCGCCCGCGGTGAAGTAGATCGAGGGCATCGGGTGCCCGATCATCGGCAGCAGCGGCCAGTCCTCCGGTACCCGGCCCCACTGATTCCACAGCGACACATCGCGCGGGAACAGCAGTGGATCGCTGGTCACCTGGTGCAGTTCGCGATAGCCGATGATCAGCCACGCCGGAAAACCGCCCGGCAGCTCTACCTCGACGACCGGGCCGTGGTCGCGGCGCATCCGCCGGTAGACCTCGTGCGGTTCGATGTGGAACTCGGGCCCGCTCAACGGCACCGCGCCGGTGATCGGGCAGGCGCCGGTCGGTGTGCTCATCAGACGGTTTCTCCCTGCGGGACAGCGGAATACAGGTGCTCGACCAACGTGATCAGCACCTGCTTGCTCGATTCGCGCGAGCGCGCGTCACACATCACCAGCGGCACCGCCGGATCGAGATCGAGCGCGTCACGCACCGCTCCGGGCGAATGAGAATCGCCGAAGTCGTTGCAGGCGACCACGAACGGGGTGCCCTGATGTTCGAGCCGGTCGATCGCATACCAGGAGTCGCTGATCCGGCGCTGGTCGACCAGCACGATCGCGCCGAGTGCACCCGCGAAGAGCCGGTCCCACAGGAACCAGAACCGTTGCTGCCCAGGAGCTCCGAACAGATACAGCACGTGTTCGTCGTCGAGGGTGATGCGGCCGAAGTCGAAGGCGACGGTGGTGGTCGACTTGCCGGGCACACCGCTGGTGTCGTCGACACCTGCCCCGACGTCGGTCATCGTGGCTTCGGTGTCGAGGGGCCGGATCTCGCTCACCGAGCGCACCAGTGTCGTTTTGCCGACACCGAATCCGCCGATCACCACGATCTTCAACCCGTGCATTGCCGTGCTGTGCAGCGGCGCTCGAGCCCGCTCGGGCACGTTCTCAGAGCTTGCGAAGTCCAACGAGCACCTTCTCGAGGGTGGAAGCGTCCAGCGACATCGCCGCCGACAGCGGTGGGCGCACCGTGATCTTGCCCGAGGCCAGCAGGTCCGACAGCACGACCGTGGCCACCCCGACGGGCAGGCGCAGCTCGGCCGCGATCTCCACCACGGCGGTCGGCGCCCGGCACATGTCGAGGATCGCGGCTTGCTCCGAGGACATGCCCGCGGTGGGCGCGGACTCGCTGACCACCAGGGTGACCAGGTCGAAGTCCTCGGTCGCGGGGGCGCGGCCGCCGGTCAGCGTGTAGAAGCGGTCGGGATCGTCGTCGCGACCTGCCCTGGTCACTCGATCGCTCCGCGTCTGGGTTGGGCAGCCAGATGCTCGCCGAGCTGTTCGACGAGCTCGTGCATCGTGTGGCCGACCAGACCGGCATCGGCGTCCTCGGCGGCGACCACCGCCAAGTGCGCGCCGCGCCCCGCCTCGACCACGAACAGGATGCCGCCGTAGAACTCGGTCATCGACTGGCGAACTCCGCCACGCCCGTCACCGAACTCGACGGAAGCCCCGTGCGACAGGCTCTGGAATCCGGCGGCGATGGCGGCCAGCTGATCGGCGCGGTCCACATCGAGTTCCGGCGTATGGCAGATCTTGAGCCCGTCGCCGGACAGCAGCAGGGCGTGCCTGGCGCGCGGGGTGCGGGCGAGCAGCTTCTCGAGCAGCCAGCCGAGGTGGGCGGGGGCGGTGGTGGTCATCGGTCCTCCATGGGGTCGGGAGCCGCGGCGGCGCTGCCCGGTTCGTGGCTTGCGTTGGTGCGGCCCGGCGCGGAGCGCTGGAAGGCACCGAGGGCGGTGGGCTTGGCCGGGGCCGCCTTGGCGGCGGGTGCGGCGGTGAGACCTTCGGGGTGGACCTGGGCCAGGGTGTCGCCCCGGCGGCGTTTCGGCAGCGAGGGCGAGGTCGGGATCGCGCCGTCGGTCTCCGGTCGCGCGTGCTGGCCGGCGGCCTCGCTGAAATCCATGGTGCCGGTGTCGGTTCTGCGCGGGATCGGACTGTCGAACTGGCTCAGCGTGGCGGGTTCGGCGAAGCGCGGCGCCGCCACCACATTGCGACTGCGGCGTTCGGCGCGGGCGGTGAGTTCGCGCGGGATGACGACGACGACCGCGGTGCCGCCGATCGCCGACGGCCGATACGACACGGTGAGTTCGTGCTTGCGCGCCAGATGCCCGAC
Organism: Nocardia sp. NPDC057272; assembly: GCF_042668615.1. Taxonomy (NCBI): domain Bacteria; kingdom Bacillati; phylum Actinomycetota; class Actinomycetes; order Mycobacteriales; family Nocardiaceae; genus Nocardia; species Nocardia sp. NPDC057272. The sequence goes on from NZ_JBHUYK010000001.1 coordinate 185,075, forward strand.
CACCGCGAGGCCGAGCCGGGTACCCGACAGCGAGGCGAGATCCACGCCCTTGCCCTTGTGATCGCGCCCGGTGACGGCGGCTTCGGCGCGGCGCAGCGCGGAATCGCTCATGATCAGGCCGCTGTCCTCGATCGTGATCACCACGCCCGCGGGCACTTCCGCGGCGTAGACGTGCACCTCGGTGGTGGGCGGCGAGAAGTTGCAGGCGTTGTCGAGGAGTTCGGCCAGTGTGTGCATCACGCCTTCGGCGGCGTGCCCGGCGATGCCGACCTCGGCGATCGCCCGCAGCCGGACGCGCTGATACCCGGCGACGCGGCCCATCGCGCCGCGCAGAATCGATTCCATCGCAATCGGTTTCGCCCAGCGGCGCCCGGTCCGCGCACCGGACAGGACCGCGATGCTGTCGGCCAGGCGTCCCGCCTGGGCGGTGCGATGGTCGATGTGGAGCAGGTCGGTGAGCACTCGCGGATCGGCGTGGCGGTGTTCCATCTCCCGCAGTTCGGCCAGCATCGAGGTGGTCATCGCCTGGATGCGGCCGGCCGCACCGGCGAAGGCCGCCAGTGCCGCCGCGCCCCGGCGCGAGTTCTCCTGGGCTTCCCACGCGTACGCGGCGGTGTGCTCGTCGGCCTGGGTCAGGCGCGCGCTCGCCTCGGCCACGGTAGCGGCCAGTTGCTGCTCGGCCTGCTGGGCAGCGGCCAGACTCGCGCGCGCCTGCGCGCGCTGACGCAGAGCGAACCACACCGCGGGGCAGCCGATCAGTGCCGCGGCCACCGCCGCGGCGAGTACCGGGATGCCGATGGCCGGTGGCGTGAACACCGCGGTCACCGCGGCGATCGCCACCACCGCCACGCCGGCGCCGAGCACCACAGATCCGGCGCTGTCGCCGGACGCCTTCGGCGCAGCTACTGTCTGTGCCATCGGCAGTACTTCCGCAGTACTCACAGGCCCCCTGCCATAGTGGTCGATCAAACACGCAGCAAGGCAGCCTGTTTCGAAGTCGGAGTCGAGCATATCGAGCCCCCGCCCGACCTGCCACTCGACCGATCAGGGTTCACCGGCCGTTGGGGTACGGGTCAGTATCGGGCCTGGTCACGACAGGTGGGGCGAGACGGCGATCACGTCGCGAGAGCGGGTGCGATGACCGTCGCCATGGCTCGGTAGCCCGAATCATTGGGATGCAGGTGATCACCGCTGTCGAACGCGTCGGCGAGGCGGGTGCGATCACCGGGAGTGGCCAGCGCTTGTTCGAGATCGACCACCGTGTCGAAGGCGCCCGACTCCCGAATCCAAGTGTTCACCTCGTTCCGCAATCGTTCCTTCTCCGGCGAGTAGTACGCGGAACCGGCGAACGGCAGAATGGTCGCGCCGACGATGCGCACGCCCGCCGCGCGCGCCTGCGCGATCAAGGCGCGATATCCGGCGACGAGCTGGTCGGTCGACACCGGCGGGAAGACAATCCCGTCCGGGCCCGCACTGCCCGACAGGCCGATGTCGTTGATCCCGATCAGGACGACGGCGGTGCCGACGCCCGGTTGGTCGAGAACGTCACGACGGAACCGAGCCAGCGCGCTGTCGCCGAGCACGGTCGAGTCGGTGAGCAGCCTGTTGCCGCTGATTCCCGCATTGACCACCGGGCCGTGGTGGCCTACCGCCGCGAGTTGGTCGGGGTAGCGCAGGTCGGCGTCGAGGGTGGAGCGGTAGCCGTCGGTGATCGAATCGCCGAAGGCCACGGTGACGTCGCCGGTGCTCGACCGCAGCGTCTCGATGCCCGCCACGTAATACCAGGACTGCGAGGTGTCGGCGAACGGCGCCGCCGACGGGTCGGCGGCGTGATCGCCCTGCGCTCGGTAGCTGGTGGCCAGCGACTGGCCGTGCTGGGTCGCGGGGCCGGTGGGTCGGTCGAAGTAGAGGGTGACCGCGATCGATGCCCCCACGGTGCGCACGGCGTCGCTGATCACCTCGGCCCCCGGCGCGATCACGAAGGTGGACTGCCCACCAACGCTCAACCCCCGCACCGATTCCGGGGTGATCGCCGCGCCGCCCGCACTGGCGGCCACCGTCGCCGCCGACACGGGCAGGGGGTACTCGCCGAAGCGGTTCGACAACCGAATCCTGACTTGCGGACCCTCCTGCGACAGGCGAAACACCTGTCGCACAGTCTGATCGGCGAAACCCATCGCCGACCAGTTCTGGTAGACCGGGTACTGCACAGCGGTCGTCCAGGCACTCGACCACGAGGTTTCGGTGTCGCGAGCACCGAACGCCACCAGGACCAGCGCGGCCACGGCGGCGACGGGCGCGGCGATCCACCGTAGGCGCACCGTCAACGCAGCGACCATGTCATGCCGAACGGCGCGAGAGTGTCGAGGAATTCGACCGGCTCGAACAGCTCGGCGGGTGACTGCGCGCCGGGCGTGCCCACCCCCGCGGCAATTCGCGTCGCGACCTCGACCGCTAGCTGGGCGCTGTTGCGGTAGGCGTCGGGGCCGCTACCGATCCCGCGCAGGGTCCGGCCGTCGCGGTGGATGTCGACCACCATCGAGTACGCGGCCGGGGCCGACGGGGTTTCGGGCGCGGCGTCCAGATCGGCCTCGGTGACGGTGCCGACGATGTCGAAAATCGACGTCGCGAGTACACCCTCCACCGAGCGCGCCGTGGTGTGGCGTGGAATCGTCACCACGGAGGGTTGCGGAAACTTCATCACTGCAATGGGTTCCGTCTCGTCAGGAAGTAGGAAGGTGGCCCGGCGGGGCTGGGGACCGGTGCGGAATTCGCCGTCGGACCAGGACAGGCCGCCACTGGTGAAGACATCTAGATTCTGGAAGACGGTGCGCATACTTCCGCGCGAGCCCTCACCGCCGGGCGTGGCGACATGGCTCAGCACGATCTCGTCGGCGCCGCCGAGCCGCTCGGCGCCGAGGTGGGCGAGCAGGTCGCCGAAGATCCCCGCTTCGGTGGTCGCGGTCGAGAGCGTCACCCCGGCCTCTGCCGCGAGCGGACCGAATTCGGCGAAGACCTTCTCGACGAAGAGCTGTTCGCCCGCGACGTCGACGTAGTGGACGCCGGCGGCGATGGCGGCGCGCAGTACGCCCTCGCCGCGACCGGTGTAGTCGGGCAGGGTACTGATCACGGCGTCGACATCGGCGAATGCGGCGACGAGTGCGCCGTGATCGTCGGCCGCGGCGACCCGAACCTCGGCGTCGCGACCGGCGAGCCGCGCGGCGTCGCGGCCCACGGCCACGGTGTCGATGCCGCGCTCGCGCAGTTCCCGCACCGCGAATGTTCCGACGTGGCCACTGGCTCCGTAGACGGCGATCTTCATGTCGTACTCCTTGTGCTCATCGGGCTGATGAACACAGCGTATGAACTATTGGTGAGACAAGAAATCATCCAGAATCTCTTCTGGATATCCGATCGTCTCCGCGCGTATTGTTTCGAACATGGATCTGCTGAGCGATGTCCTGGCCACCGCGAAGACCGGCAGCCCGGCCTCCGGCATGTTCGTGCGGCACGCGCCGTGGGGCCGGGCGTATCCACGCATCGAGAGCGCGGGTTTCCATGTGATTCTGCAGGGTTCGTGCTGGCTGACGCGACCCGATGCGGAGCCGCTGGCCCTGGGCGCCGGTGACGCGGTCTTCATGCCACGCGGGGTGGCCCACGATCTGCTCGACCAGCTCGACAGCCCGGTGACCGAAACCGCGGGCCCCGAGGATGTCCGGATCGTGACGGGACCGGGCGCTCCCGCGACCCTGCTGTGCGGTTCCTACCAGCTCGCCGCCGACCGAACCCATCCGCTGCTGACGGAACTGCCCGAGGTGGTGCACATTCCGGCCCGGCTCGGCACGCATCCGTCGCTGCGCGCCGCGGTCGATCTGCTGGCCGACGAACTCACCCACACCCACCCCGGCGCCGACGCGGCGATACCCCCACTGCTGGACCTGCTGCTCCTCTATCTCCTACGCGCCCGGCTCGCGGACTCCGCCCAGACGACCGGCTGGGCGGCCGCGGTCGCCGACCCGGACATCTCCCGCTCCCTGCGCGCCGTCCACGACGACCCGGCCCACGGCTGGACCGTCGAATCCCTGGGCGCCCGAGCAGGTCTCAGTCGCGCCGCCTTCGCCAAACGTTTCACCACGCTGGTCGGCGAGCCCCCACTGACCTACCTCACCCGCTGGCGCATGCTCACCGCCGCCCGCCTGCTCCGCGACACCGACCACCCGCTCTCGACCGTCGCGAGGCACACCGGATACAGCTCCGAGTACGCCTTCAGCAAGGCCTTCAAACGCGAATTCGGCACGGCACCTGGCCGATACCGCTCGACACCGACCGAGCTCCTGATGGCGGGCGCGCGGTAACCCTCAGTCGAGCACAGCCGTGGCCTCCACCTCGACGAGCAGATCCGGCTCCCCGAGCGCGGCCACCCCGATCAACGTGATCGGCTTGACCGGATCCACACCGAGCTTCGCCGCCGCCCTGGCGACACCTTCGCCGAGCAGCGGATACTTGTCCGCACGGCCAAGGACGAAGAACCCGGCGGTGCGGTCGATGCTGATCGACCGGGCGGCGCAGCTGGCGGCGCGGCTGGCGCAGGTGCCGGTCACCGAGGATCCGGTGCACGATCTGGCCGCGCTCGGCAGCGCCTACCTCGCCAACGCCATGGCCAATCCCGATCTCTACCGGGTGATGTTCGACGCGGGTTTCGCGCTCGAGGACGCCGGAGCCGCCGACGCCACCCTCGACCGCCTGGTACGGGCGGCCGACTCGGCCAGGTCGATCGGACGATTCGAGGCCGATATCGATCCGCTCGATCTGGCCACGCAGAGCTGGACCATCGGACACGGGCTGGCGGGCCTGGTCGCGACCGGGCCGCTGCCACCGGCCGCGCTGGGCCACGGAATTCCCCTGCTCACAGCATTGTTCGTGGGAGCCGGTGATGATCAGCGCCAGTGCGCGCGGTCGGCGGAGTCGGGCTGGATCATCAGTTGAGTTGGGCTACAGCGGCTTTCGTCGCCTCGGCGACGAGGTCGTTGGAGGGTTCGGCGTTCTGGTCCGGCTTGGTGGTGAGGACGGCGAGGACCAGGGGCGCGCGGCTGGGGGGCCAGGCGACAGCGACGTCGAGGGCGGAGCCGTAGGCGGGGCTGCCGGTTTTGTCGCCGACGATCCAGTCCGTGGGCAGACCTGCCTTGATGCGCTTGGCGCCGGTCTTGCTCGCCTTCAGCCACATGGCGAGTTGGGCGCGTTCGGGTTCCGGGAGAGCGGTGCCGACGACGAGGGCGCGGTAGTTCGCCACCAGGGCAGCGGCGGTGGTGGTGTCGCGCTCGTCGCCGGGGATCGCGGTGTTGAGCTCGGGCTCCCAGCGATCGAGACGGGACACGGTGTCGCCGAGGGTACGCAGGAAAGCGGTGAACCCCGCTGGGCCACCGAGCAATCGGAGCAGCATGTTGCCCGCGGTGTTGTCGGACTGGGTGATCGCCGCGTCGCAGAGCGCGGTGACGGTCATGCCGGTGTCGATGTGTTTCTCCGTCTCCGGCGAGTTCACGACGATGTCGGCCGCGGTGTAGCGGATGATCTGGTCGAAATAACCGGTGGACAACGGATGCGCCTGCAGGAGAGCGCCACACGCCAGACCCTTGAACGTCGAGGCCATCGGGAAGCGCTCATCCTCCCGGTAGTCGACGGTCGCTCCGTTTCCGGTGTCGACCACCGAGAGACCGAGCCGCGCACCGTATCCGGCCTCCATATCGGCGAACGACGTTGTGGCGGGCACGCCGGCCGACGTAGTCGATGCCGGTTCGGCGTCATTGCTCGAGCAGGCGGTGAACGTCACGGCCGAGATCGCCAGCGCGACGGCGGCGATCCTGGTGCGGAGGCGGGGCGTCAGTATGGAGGAAGTCACCGGTGCACGCAATCATCGCCGACCGGTTCGAAGCCAATACCGGACAGCGGGCTGGACGAGTCGTACCCGATATCACCGCAGGTGAACAGCGGTGAGGCGACGTGGAAGACCGATCCCCACCAGCTCGTCACCCCAGATCGACCGAGTCGCGGCAAGCGCGCTGGTTCAATGGCCGATATGGATCTGATCCGCCACCTCCGGTTCTTCGTCTCCGTCGCGGACGAGGGCCACTTCGGGCGGGCAGCAGCGGCACTCGACATGACCCAACCGCCCCTGTCGCAGGGGTTGCGCCGCCTCGAACAACATCTCGACGTCGAACTCATCCACCGCACCAGCCAGGGCGCGCTGCTCACCACCGCGGGTAGACACCTGTTGCCGCGCGCCCGGCTGCTCGTCGACGACGCCGACCGATTGCTCGCCGAATCACAGCGGATCGCGCAGCTCAGCGGGACCGTGCGGTTCGCGGCGACGACCGCGCTACCCGATCGCCTGGTCACCGCGTGTGTCACCGGCTTGCGCGCCGCGGGTGGCAGCGTGGCGACGACACTGGCCACGACCGTCGATCTCGTCGCCGAGGTGCGCGCGGGCGTCTGCGATGTGGCGGTGATCGAACATCCGGCGCTGGTCGACGCGGTGGAGGCCGGACCGGTGGTGAAGTTGCCGCGCTGGCTGGTGGTGCCGGCCGAGCACCGCACCACCACCGCCGAACGGCCGACCTTCCCCATGCTCGCCGGACTGTATTTCGCGCATCCGCCGCGCGCCGCGAACCCGCCCGCCTTCGACAGCATCATCGATCTGCTGCGGGAACGCGGACTGGACGCACCGCCACTCGCGGCTCCCGACGATCGGGCGGTGTTGGCCGCCGTGGCCGCGGGCACGAGTTTCGGCGTCACCGCCACCTCACCGACGCCGACACCGGGGGTGGCATGGCTCACGCTGGCGCCGCAGTCGATTGCCTTGCGGATCAGGGTCATTCGCAGAGCGGACGCGGGAGCGCAGGCCGATGCGCTGGATCGGGTGCTGTACCGGGAGCGGCTGCGATGAGCGGGTTCGACGCGGCGACGGACGGCCGCCGCCCCGATTCGAGCCGGCTCAGCGCGACCGACACGCTGCCCGGATCGAGCACCACCGACACCGGACACGGCGGTGCCGGCATGCCGGAATCTGCGAGTGCCCGGATCCGTGCCGTGTTCGCCGATGCGGGCTGCGTCGGCTGGTTGCACGCCCGGCGCTGCGATGGCTCCGCCGGCGAGATCTCTGTCGGTGGGCACGACCGGGTGGTGATCGCGTCGGTCTACAAACTGCTGCTGTTGGCAGCGTTCCTGCGACAGGTCGACCACGGCCTGATCGACCCCACCGGCCGGCTCACCATCGATCCGGCCGACTGCACTCCGGGGCCTACCGGTCTTGCGGCACTGCATGATCCGGTCACGCTGAGCCGTCGCGACCTGGCGGCGTCGATGATGACCGTGTCCGACAATGCCGCCGCCGATGTCCTGCTCGGCGAGGTCGGTCTCGCCGCGGTGAGTGAGCTGGTGCACGAGCTCGCCCTGACGGATACCCGGATCGTCGGCGGCACGGCCGACCAGCACCGCAGCCTGGTCCGCGATACCGATACCCACAGCACCGCAGAGGCTTTCGCGGTCCTGGCGGACAACGACGAGGCGTGGACGGTCTCCGCCTACGACCCCTCCTACGCCAGCGCGACCACGCCCGAAGAGATGACCCGGTTCCTGTGGAAGCTGTGGACAGGTGACTTGTTGTCCACGGCCAGTACGGCATTCGCGCGCACGGTGATGAGCAAGCAGATCTGGCCGCACCGAATCGCCGCCGGCTTCCCCCATCGCGGAGTACTCGTCGCGGGGAAGACCGGGACCATCGGGGTGATCCGCAACGAAGTCGCCGTCATCGAATTCCCCGGCGAAACACCGGTAGCGGTAGCGGTCTTCACCCGCGCCGCCCGCGCGGATCCGATGCTGCCGGTGGTCGATGCCGCGATCGGCGAGGCGGCACGGATCGCCGTCACCGAACTACGCCGCCCGCGCTGAGGTGACAACTACCTGACGACCATGGCTAGCATCGTCGTTTGTGGGTGGAGATTCTTCCGGCTTCGGCCGAGTACAGAAAATCGGGATCGCGGCGGGGGCGCTGGGTGTGGTGCTGGCGGTGGCGACTCCGTTGCTGCCGGTTCAGCAGCAGCGCGCGAGCCTGGAGTGGCCACAGCCCCAGTCGATGCAACTCAGTGCGCCACTCGTGGACTACGTGCCGTTGTCGCTCGACGTGAGCATTCCGTGTACCGCGTTGCGCGACATGACCGGCGGGACAGTGCTGTCCACGGTTCCCGCCCAGGCGCCGCGAGCAGGATCGAAAGGCTTGGTCGCGCGTATCGAGGGCCAGCCGGGAGCCGGGCGCACGTTGTCCGTGGTGCTGCGCGACAAGTTGCTGTTGAGCGCGCCGATCGCGGATATCGCGGGGAACGCCCCCGTGCGAGAGAGCTCGGCCGCCGACGGCCGGGATGGCACACAACCGCCCCCCACCGACGCGAACCGGCCACCTGCCCCCAACGGCACACCGTCCGCCGGCGGCGCTCCACCCAACGGCGCACCGTCCGTCGGAGGCACCCCACCCGACGGTGCACCGCCCCTCAGCGGCACCCCGCCCAACGGCGCACCGCCCCTCAGCGGCACCCCGCCCAACGGTGCACCGCCCTCTGGCGGCACCACTCCCAACGGTGCGCCGCCACCCGGCGGTGCCACTCCACCCAACGGCGCGCCACCCACCGGCACCACTCCACCTAGCGGCGCTCCCGCTCCTGGCAGCACTCCCCCTTCGGGCGCGGTTCCGCCGAACGGGCCGCCGTCCTCGACGACGAAGCCACCGGCCGGTCCGGGCGGCGCGCCCGGAACAGCCGTGCCCGAGACCGCACGCGACGCCCGATGCGGAGCGCTGACCGTGATTTCCACCGGCTCGAGCACCACCGCCGAGCTCACCGGTATGACCCGAGCCGACGGCTCGCCGATGAAGACGACCGTGGACGCCGATGTGCGCCCACAGGTGGTCGGAGTCTTCACCGAGCTGGATCGCGGACGGATGGGAGACGCGCGACTGCATGCCGAGATCGATGCGCGGTTCTCGTCGAGTCCGAGTGACTGGAAGCTGGCGGCGATCGCCGGGGCGGTGTTGAGCGCCTTGCTCGCCCTGATCTGCCTGCATCGCGGCGACGCTCGCGACGGCCGCCGGGCGCGTCGCGTTCTGCCCGCCCAATGGTGGCGGTTCACCGGTCTCGACGCGGTGGTCGCGGGCACGTTGGTCAGCTGGCATGTGATCGGCGCCAACAGTTCTGACGACGGTTACATCCTCACGATGGCGCGCGCGTCGAAGGAAGCGGGCTACACCGCCAACTACTACCGCTGGTTCCAGGTCGCCGAGGCACCGTTCGGGTGGCCCTACGAGGTGCTCGCCCAGATGACCCGGGTCAGCGAGGTCGGGGTGTGGATGCGGTTGCCCGCATTGCTCGCCGGGTTCGTGTGCTGGCTGGTGCTCAGCCGGGAAGTGTTGCCGCGCCTGGGTTCCGGCGTGCGCGTGAGCCGCGTCGCGCACTGGACCGCGGCACTGGTGTTCCTGTCGATCTGGCTGCCCTACAACAACGGCCTGCGACCCGAACCCCTCATCGCGGTCGGCGCGCTTCTCACCTGGTGCTCGATGGAACGGGCGATCGCCACTCGCCGCCTGCTGCCCGCCGCCGTCGCGGTGCTGATCGCCGCGTTCTCCCTGGCGGCCGGGCCCACCGGATTGATCTGCGTGGCAGCGCTGTTGGCCGGTTCGCGACCGGTGCTGCGCACGATCATCGCCCGCGCCAGACCGGATTCGTGCGCTGGCGTGACCCCTCGCGGAACCGTGGTCCTCCGATACGCCGCACTCGTCGCTCCGATCGTCGCCGCGGGCACTCTCGTACTGGTCGTCGTCTTCGCCGACCAAACCTTCTCGACCGTCCTCGAAGCCACCCGCGTGCGCCAGCTCGTCGGCCCCGACATGTCCTGGTTCGAGGAACGCACCCGCTGGGATTCCCTGCTGTCGGTCAACCCCGACGGCTCCCTGGCCCGTCGCTTCGGCGTCCTCGCCATGCTCCTGTGCCTCGCGGTCGGCATCGTCGCGACCCTGCGCCGCGGTCGCATCCCGGCGACCGCGCGTGGCCCGGTGACCCGAATCCTCGCTGTCGTCTTCATGGCCCTGCTGCTGATGATGTTCACCCCCACCAAGTGGACGCATCACTTCGGCGTCTACGGGGGCCTGGCTGCCGCACTCGCCGCGATCACGGCAGTGGCGCTGGTCCGCGTCGGCCGGAACTATCTCCGAACACTGTTCGCCGCCGCGGTGCTGTTCCTGCTCGCCGTGAGCTTCACCGGCTCCAACGGGTGGTGGTTCGTCTCCGGCTATGGCGTCCCGTGGCCCGACCGCGCTCCCACACTCGGCGGGATCGAGGTATCGACCCTCTTCCTCGCCGCAGCGGCCGCGAGCCTCCTCACGGCCCTGTTCCAGTACTACGGCGGTATCGGTCGCCGCAGGCCGAATCGCAAGATCCCGGCTGTCGCGCCGCTGACCGTTGCCACGGCGGCCATGGTGCTGTTCGAAGTGGCTTCGCTTGCTGCCGCGGCTGTTTCGCAGTACCCGGCCTATTCGGTCGGGCTGTCGAATCTGCGCGCGCTGACGGGTGACCGGTGCGCGATGGCCGATGACGTTCTCGTCGAGACGAATACCGCGGACTCACTGCTCGCCCCGTACAGCGGCACCGTCGCCGACGGGCTGGCCGCCGAGAACACCGGCTTCACCCCGAACGGTGTCGGGAGTCTCGCCCCCGATCCCGGTCCCGGCCAATCCTCCGCCCCGCCTTCGGGTTCGGGTCCCGGCGGAAGCGGCCCCGGCGGCTCAGGCCCTGGCGGAAGCGGCCCAAGCGGTCCAGCCCCGGCCGGCGGCTCGACCGGGACACCACCAAGCGGTCCGAACGCGGGACCACCCGGAGCGGCCGGTCCTGCCGTGGCCGGCGTGAACGGCAGCACGGTGGCATTGCCGTTCGGCCTCGCCCCGGAACGAACGCCGGTGCTCGGCAGTCACTCGACCGGCGAACCACAGCGGACGCAGTTGACGACGCAGTGGTATCGGCTGGATCTGGCCGCCGCACAGCAGAATCCGGCCTACCGGGTGATGATCCTGACGGTGGCCGGTCGGATCGAGTCCACGGCGCCCGATGGCTCACGCATGCCGGGGCAACGCTTGCGAGTGGAGTTCGCTCGTCGTGCCGAGGACGGAACCACCACCGCCCTGGGCGAAGCGATCCCGCCGACGGTTGGTGGCGCTCCGGGCTGGCGGAACCTCCCGATCGCGCTGGATCGAGTTCCTGTGGGTACCACTGCCGTTCGGCTCGTCGCCGACGCGGCGGAGCCCGACCCCATGCAGTGGCTCGCGATCACCCCACCGCGCTTGCCGAAACTGTCGAGCCTGAACACCGTCGTCGGCAGCACCGACCCGGTCCTCACGGATTGGCATGTGGGACTGGCTTTCCCGTGCCAGCGCCCGTTCGACCACCACACCGGCGTCGCGGAGATGCCGATCTGGCGCATCCAGCCCGACAAGCTCAACGCCCAGGTCTCCGAGACCTGGCAGGGCGACACCGGCGGCGGCCCGCTCGGCTGGACCGGCATGCTCATGCAGTCACGCACCGTCCCCGCCTATCTGGCCGACGACTGGACCCGCGACTGGGGCGAGCTCCAACGCCTCACCCGCACCGTCGCCGCACCACCGGCCGACATCACCGTGCGCACCGAGATCCGCTGGGGCCTGACGAACGAAACCCCGATCAAAACCAGCTGACCCCGGCAAACACGAACCGCCGCTACCCCGAGCAGGGGTAGCGGCGGTGTCGGTTGTGGCAGAGGCTACTTCGGCGGTTCGCCACCGGCGGGCGGGCCACCGGCGGGCGGTCCGTCGACGGGCGGAGCGCCACCGCCCGGCGGGGTCGCGCCCGCGGGCAACGGCTTGCCGATGTTGCGCGCCATGTCGGGCATCAGACGGATGGCGACCTGTTCCCAGGTGCCCCAGTTGTGAATGCCGATGTCGGGGAAGTCGTAGCTGACGTTCTCGTAACCCAGTGCGGTCACCCGCTTCTCGAACGAGCGGGTGTTGGCCAGGGCGATCGCTTCCAGCGGCATGCCCTGGGTGATCGCGTCGACCGAGGACAGGTCCTGGTCGGCGGGCTTGGCGCTACCCGCGGAGACGTAGAGGCGGGTGTTGTTGGCGATCAGCTTCTCGACGAACCCGTACGGGTCCATCCGCTTCCACTTCTCACTGCCCGCGGGCGCCATCGCCTCGATGTTGTACCCACCGCTGGCGATCATCGCCCCGCCGAGCGCCTCGCGCATGCCGGGCATCGACATGTGCAGGTAGCCCGACAGCGACCCGGCGTAGGTGAACTGCTCGGGGTGGTATGCCGCCATCAGCATCGCCGCGCTACCGCCGCTGGACAGGCCGACCACACCGTTGCGGGTCGCGCTGAAGCCCAGCCGGGACTTCATCGCCTCCGGCAGCGTCTTGGTGATGAAGGTTTCCCACTGGTAGGTGTTGACCTTGCCCTGGGTGTCCTCCCAGCCGCCGATCGCCGAACCGGAGTCGGCACTGGGCAGCATTGACCCGTCGGGGTTGACGCCGAAGAAGTTGCTCGGCTGCTCCCAGTCGGCGTAGAAGCTGGACTGCCCGCCGACCGGCATCACGACGTTGATGTTGAACTTCGCCATCTGCGCCGGGATGGTGGTGTGCTTCTCCCAGCCGTTCAGGTCGTCCTCGGCGCGTTCGCCGTCGAGCAGGTAGACCACCCGATCGGTGTTGCCGTCGGCCGCGCGGATGATCCTGGTGTTGATCTCCCCCATCGACGTATCCACCCGGAAGTCGATCGCGGACGGGTCGGCATCGGCGGCGGCGGGCGCGACAGAGGCGCCGAACGGCACCACCACCACGACGGCGCCTGCCATCACTCGCCGAAGAACTCTCTTTACCCCACGCATGATCGGTGTTCTGACCTTCCCGTTTGTGCGGCCTCGCCGCTTCCCCACTCGACCCGCCGCGGTACTGCACCTGCGCGCGGGGCCCTGTCGGGCAGCATAGCGCGCACCTGATCCCAGGGGTACATCGAATTGTGCAGTGGGGCAGCCTGCTTCGCGCGCCCGCTGCGAACTGCGGATTCTCGGCGAGGGGCGGCGCAGGCGGAGCGCTACCCTGGGAGGTCGATTCGTGGCCGCGCCCGGCCGCCCTGCCCAGAACGGGACCGCCGTGAAGCTCGCCGTACGCCTGATGATGTTGTCGCTGGTCCTCGCCCTGTTGTTCGGGGTCCCCTGGTGGACGTTGGTCTCGGCGCCGACCGGTGGCAGCGGCACGCTGTTCTGGATCGGGACGGCGATCGCCGCGGCCGCGCTCGTGTGCCTGCCGCTCACGATGTTCCTCGGGCACGGGCCCGCGCAGTCCGATCCGGCGGTGATCGTCGGCGACACCCTGCTCGGGGTGGTGTGGGTGGTGTTCTCCTGGTCGGTGATCGGGCTGCTCGTGCGGGGCGCGCTGGCCGTCGGCGGGGTCGACGGTGCCCGGATCGTGGCGGCAGGGGTGCTGGTGACTTCCGCGGCGCTGGTCGGGTGGGGCGTGTACGAGGCGCGTCGGGTACCGCGGGTACGCACAGTCGACGTCGCGATTCGCGGGCTGGCGCGGGGCCTGGACGGGTTGCGCGTAGTGGTCGTCACCGACACCCATTACGCCGCGCTGAATCGGCGGCGCTGGTCGGAACGCGTGGTGGAGGTGGTCAACGCGCAGCGGCCCGATATCGCATGCCACGCCGGTGATCTCGCCGACGGCTCGGTCGTGAAACGCCAGGCGCAGGTCGATCCGCTCGGCAAGGTCGAGGCGCCGCTTGGCCGGTTCTACATCACCGGCAATCACGAGTACTTCGGCGACGCGCAGGGCTGGATCGACTACATGGCCTCGCTCGGCTGGCAGCCGCTGCACAACCAGCACAGCGTCCTGACCCGCGACGGCGACCGCCTCGTCATCGCCGGCATCGACGACCCGACCGGCGTCGGCCTGCCCGGTCACGGTCCCGATCTGCCCGCCGCACTCGCGGGCGCCGACCCCTCGCTGCCGGTCGTCCTGCTGGCCCACCAGCCCAAACAGATCGCCGACAGCGCCGCGGCGGGCATCGCGCTGCAGATCTCCGGTCACACCCACGGCGGGCAGATCTGGCCGTTCCACTACCTCGTCCGGCTCGACCAGCCGGTGGTCGCGGGCCTGAGCAGACACGCGAACAACACCCAGCTCTACACCAGCCGCGGCACCGGCTTCTGGGGTCCCCAGCTACGGGTTTTCGCCCCCAGCGAGATCACGGTGCTGGTGCTGCATCCCGAGCGCTGACACCCGACCCTCGGGGAATCCGAGAGCGGATCAGCGGTGCGGCTGGGTGACTTCGGTCGGCAGCGTGCCGCCCATCACCACCTTCGAACCGTTCCACGAATAGGTGATCGTCGCGGGGCCGCCCTGCGGCGCGGCAAAGGGTTCGTCACCGGCCAGCCAGCGGTAGTCGACGGTGACCGCGTTGTTGCTCGACCCGACAACGGTGGTGAAGGCGTACGGCTCGGAAGTGCCCGTGCCCAGGTACTTTCCGTTGCGGAAGAACAAGATGTGGATCGGCGCACCCGCGGAGTTACCGCCGATGGCGCGCACATACAACAGCTGACCACAGCTCCCCGGCTGATCAGTCGAAGCCTGCCCGGCGACCCAGCTTCCCTGAAGGCTCGCGAGGGCGTTCTGCACACCGGTCGAGGCCGGGTCTATGCAGCGGCCCGGTCCACTGATGTCGTCAGCGGGGGCGGGAGAGGTGGTGTCGGGGGCCGGGATCAGCGTGGGCGCTTGTGTGACCGGCGGTGTTTCGGGCTCCGGCGCGATGGTGGCGCCGGGCTGGGGCGCGGCGGTCTCCTCGGGCGCGGGCGAACCCGGGGCCGCGGTGCCCGGCGCGGGTGCGCGGGTGGTCGACGAGGCGGCCGTCGCACGGGAGGTCGATGTGGTTGTCCCTGAACCACTCTCGTCGGTGCAGCCTGTGACCAGTGCCGCGGCGACGGCGATCAGCGCGCCCATCCGAACTGCGTTCTTCATGGTTCCTCGATTCTGTGTCCCCTACGCGCTGTGGCGCGTACATGCAGACTTCATCGGGGCCCTCGACACGGTCGTTAGGCGATTCAACGAAATCCTCACCCTAGGGTGCGACATCCACACCCATATACCTAGATCTGCTAGGTTATTACCTAGATCTTCTAGGTATAGGGGTGCGATGCGTATAGACAAAGACCTGGTGGCAGCCTCGGCGACGCCGCTGGTGCTCGGAATTCTGGCCGAAGGCGAGTCGTACGGCTACGCCATCCTCGAGCAGGTCAACCAGCTCTCCCGCGGGCGGATGCAGTGGACCGACGGGATGCTGTACCCGCTGCTGCACCGGTTGGAACGGCTCGGGCACGTGTCGTCGACGTGGCGCGTCTCCGAGGGCGGACGTCGACGCAAGCACTACCTGATCACCGATTCGGGCCGGGCGGCACTCGCCGAACGACAAGCCCAGTGGAGCGTGGTCGCCGAGGCGCTGGACCAGGTCTGGCGCAGCGCCACCCAGCCGGTGGAGAAGGGATGGGCGTGATGGAGACCGAGTTGCAGGCCCACATCGACCAGTGGCGCGGGTACGTCCAGCGTCATCGTGCGATTTCGGTCGCCGACATCGACGAGATGGAAGACCATCTGCGCGAACAGATCTCGAACCTGCGAACCGCGGGCTTGTCCGGCGACGAGGCCTTCCTCGTCGCCGTGAAACGGATGGGCAGCATGGACGCGATCTCCCGGGAGTTCGCGCTCGAGCATTCCGAAAGACTGTGGAAGCAGCTCGTTCTGGTGCCGGAGGGGTCCGAGGGCGGTGCGGGCAATCGAGAGCTGATAGTTGTTCTCGCACTCGCCGTAGGTGCGGCGTTCACGATGAAGGCGGGCTTCACCTGGCTGGAGGGCCCCGCGTTGGGTCTCAACATCAGCCTGCTCGTCTTGCCGTTCCTCGCCGGATATTTCGCGTGGAAGCGCCAGGTTTCCGCGCGAGTGGCCGCCGTGCTGCTCGTGCCCGTCGTGCTCACCGCACTCGTGCTGAACCTGTATCCGTTCGAGCCCGAAGGGGCGACCGAGATCATCGCCGCGATCCACGCGCCGATCCTGCTGTGGCTGGTGGTCGGCTTCGCCTACGCGGGCGGTGACTGGCGCAGCGGGCGGCGGCGGATGGACCTCATCCGGTTCACCGGGGAGTGGTTCGTCTACCTGACCTTGCTGGCGCTCGGCGGCGGCGTGCTGATCGGCCTGACGGTCGGCGCGTTCGGGACCCTCGATTTCGACATCGAGCCGGTGATCGAGGACTGGGTGCTGCCCTTCGGCGCCGCGGGCGCGGTGATCGTCGCCGCGTGGCTGGTCGAAGCCAAACAGAACGTCGTGGAGAACATCGCCCCGGTGCTCACCCGGGTCTTCACCCCGCTCACCATCGTCATGCTGTTCGCGCTGCTCGCCGCCCTCGCGACCACCCGCAGCCTGACCGCGATCGACCGCGATCTGCTCATCCTGATGGACCTGATCCTCGTCCTGGTCCTCGGCCTGCTCCTCTACACGATCTCCGCCCGCGATCCACTGACCCCACCCGGCTTCTTCGACCGCTTGCAGCTGGTGCTGGTGGTCACCGCGCTGGTCGTCGACGTGGCGATGCTGGCCGCCATGCTCACCCGGATCGCCGAGTTCGGCTCCACCCCCAACAAGGTGGTCGCGCTCGGACTGAACGTGGTGTTGCTGGTGAACCTCGTGTGGTCGGGCCACCTCGGGCTCGGCTTCGTGCGCGGCAGGAAGACCTTCGCCGCTGTCGAACGCTGGCAGACCGACTATCTGCCCGTATACGGCGTGTGGGCGGCCGCCGTGATCGTCGCCATCCCACCGTCGTTCGACTTCCGATGATCTCCGGACTCGGCGAAAATCGCTGGCGGACCGTGACAGGATCATCAAGTGCTCTTGACGATCTCCACGACTCACACGCCGGCGACCGACCTCGGATACCTCGTGGTCAAACATCCCGACCGCGTGCAGTCGTTCACGACCACCGGCGGCACGGCACACGTCTTCTATCCACAGGCCGATGTCGATCGCTGCACCGTTGCCCTGCTGCTGGAGGTCGACCCGGTGGAGTTGGCGCGACCGAGCAAGGGGCACAACGGGTCCGCGCTCGGACGCTATGTGAACGACCGGCCGTATGTGGCGTCGAGCCTGCTGTCGGTGGCGCTGGGCAAGGTGTTCCGGTCGGCGCTGAACGGCACGAGCCGCGACCGTAAAGAACTGGCGGAGACCGCGATTCCGTTGGAGATCGAAGTCCCCGCCGTACCGTGCCGTGGTGGGACCGAGATCGTCGAGAGACTGTTCGCGCCGCTGGGTTGGACGGTGTCGACCACCTCGGTGCCGCTCGATCCCGAGTTCCCGGAATGGGGCCCGTCGCCCTACACCCACCTCCGTTTGACCGGGACGCTGCGGCTGGCAGAGGCACTGAACCACCTCTACGTGCTGTTGCCGGTGCTCGATGACGCCAAGCACTACTGGGTGGACGCCGACGAAGTCGACAAACTGCTCCGCGCGGGCGAGGGCTGGCTCGGCGCCCACCCCGACCGTGAACTGATCGCGCGACGCTATCTGGCCGGACGGCGCACACTCATGTTGTCGGCGTTGGAACGGCTGCGCTCGGTGGACGAGGTGGTCGACGATGCCGAAATCCCCGGCGACGCGATCGAACGCGTCGAAGCTGCCGAGCGCCGCACACCCCTGGTGAAGCTGCGCAAGGAAGCGGTGCTCGCGGCACTCGCCGAGACCGGCGCATCGCGTGTCCTCGATCTCGGTTGTGGCCCGGGCGCTCTGCTGCTCGCGCTGCAAGCCGAGGCCCGGTTCACCGAGATCGTCGGCGCCGACGTCTCCAGCGCGGCGCTGTCGATGGCGGAGCGGCGCTTGAAGTTCGACCGGATGTCGGACCGGCAGCGGGCCAGGATCACGCTCATCCAGTCGGCGCTGACCTACCACGACAACCGGCTGCGCGGTTTCGACGCGGCGGTGCTCATGGAGGTGATCGAACACGTCGACGAGTCCCGCTTGCCCGCGCTCGAACGCGCCGTCTTCGGGCATGCCGCGCCCGGCGCGGTGATCGTGACGACGCCGAACGTGGAATACAACGTGCACTACGAGACCCTCGACGGTCACCGCCACGACGATCACCGATTCGAGTGGACCCGTGCGGAATTCGCCGCCTGGTGCGCCCGCGTCGCCGAGACCTTCGGCTACACCGTCGATATCCGCCCGGTCGGCGACCACGACCCGCAGACCGGCTCCCCCACCCAGCTCGCGCTGTTCCGGAAGGCCGCGTAAATGAACATCGACCTCCCCGAGCTGTCGCTCATCGCCCTGGTCGGCATCTCCGGTTCCGGCAAATCCACCTTCGCCCGTGAGCACTTCAAGCCCACCGAGGTGCTGTCGTCGGACTTCTTCCGCGGCATGGTGGCCGACGACGAGAACGATCAGTCCGCGACGAAGGACGCCTTCGACGCGCTCGGCCACATCGCCGGGATCCGGCTGCGCGCCGGTCGACGCGTCGTCATCGACGCCACCAATGTGCAGAAGCACGCGCGGGCCGAATTGGTCGCGCTGGCACGGTCTTTCGATGTGCTGCCGGTCGCGATCGTCATCGATACGCCCGAAGCTGTGGCGTGGGAACGTACTCAGGGCCGCACCGATCGCGACTTCGGGCGCAACGTGCTGAAGCGGCAGAGTCAGGACCTGCGGCGTTCCCTGCGCGAGCTCGGTCGCGAGGGTTTTCGCAAGGTGCACGTCGTCAGTGATCCGGCCGAGGTGACGATCACCTACGAGAAGGCGTGGAACGACCGGCGTGAGCTCACGGGGCCGTTCGACATCATCGGCGATGTGCACGGCTGCCGGGCCGAATTGGAAACGCTGCTGGGCGAACTCGGGTGGACGCTGGTTTGCGACGAGGCCGGACGTGCTGTCGATGCCACCCACCCGGCGGGACGTCAGGCGGTCTTCGTCGGCGACCTCGTCGACCGCGGGCCCGATTCACCGGGCGTGCTGCGGTTGGTGATGGGCATGACCGCGAGCGGAAACGCGCTGTGCGTGCCGGGCAATCACGAGCAGAAGCTGCTCAAGAAGTTGCGGGGCAAGAACGTCACGGTGTCCCACGGCCTCGCCGAGACGCTCGAGCAATTGGACAGCGAGACACCGGAGTTCATCGAGTCCGCGGCGCAGTGGATCCACGACCTCGTGAGTCACCTGCGGCTGGACGGTGGGCGGCTGGTGGTCGCGCACGCCGGACTCAAAGAGGCATACCACGGACGCGCGTCCGGGCGCGTTCGCGACTTCTGTCTCTACGGCGAATCCACCGGCGAGACAGACGAATACGGCTTGCCGGTGCGCTATCCGTGGGCGCGGGACTATCGCGGTGCGGCAATGGTCGTCTACGGGCACGTACCGACGCCGAAGGTGGAGTGGATCAACAACACCGTCTGTCTCGACACCGGTGCGGTGTTCGGCGGCGAGCTGACGGCGCTGCGCTACCCCGAGAAGACGTTCGTCGCGGTGCAGGCCGAGCGGATGTATTACGAGCCGATCCGGCCGCTCGCCGATGCCGAATCCGCGCGCGACAACGAGACGCTCGACCTCGCCGATGTCACCGGGCGCAGGCACATCCGCACCGAGCACGGCACGGTGATCGTCGATGCCGAGAACTCGGCGGCCGCGCTGGAGGTGATGAGCCGGTTCGCGATCGATCCCCGGCTGTTGCTGTGGTTGCCGCCGACCATGTCCCCGCCGTCGACGTCGACCGTCGAGGGGTATCTCGAGTATCCCACCGAGGCGTTCGCCGACTATCGCGCGGCGGGTGTGGACAAGGTGGTGTGCGAGGAGAAGCACATGGGGTCGCGGGCCGTGGTGCTCGTGTGCCGTGACAAGGCGGCGGCTCGCTTCGGCGTCGGCGACGGATGCTCCGGTGCGATCTACACCCGCACCGGCCGGTCGTTCTTCAACGATCCGACCCTCACCGAGGCCCTCCTGGACCGCGTCCGTGCCGCGGCCGCACCGCTTTTCGACGAACTCGTCTCGGACTGGCTGCTCCTGGACTGCGAACTGCTGCCCTGGTCCGCCAAGGCCGCCGGGCTGATCCGCACCCAGTACGCGGCCGCAGGCGCCGCCGCACGGTCGGCGCTGCCCGCCGCGGTCGCGGCACTCGACGCCGGACTGGCCCGTGGGCTCGACCTCGGCGAACTGCGTGCCCGCACCGCCGACCGCGCCGAGAACGCGGCCGGTTTCACCCACGCCTACCGCCGATACTGCTGGCCGACAACAGGACTCGACGGCGTCCAGATCGCCCCGTTCGCCCTCCTCGCCTCCGCAGGCGCCTGCTACGCCGACCGCGACCACGGCTGGCACCTCGACATCAGCGACCGCTTGGTCGCGGCCGACCCTGTGACCTTCCGCCCTACCGGCCGCCGAATCGTCGACCTGTCCGACCCTGCCGCCGAAGCCGAAGCCACCACCTGGTGGCTCGAGATGACCGCGGCAGGTGGTGAAGGCATGGTCCTCAAGCCCTACGCCGGCCTCACCCACCGCAGCAGAGGCAAACTCGTCCAGCCCGGCATCAAATGCCGAGGCCGCGAATACCTCCGCATCATCTACGGCCCCGACTACACCACCCCGGAACACCTCACCCGTCTGCGCGACCGCACCCTCAGCCGCAAACGCACCCTCGCCCTCCGCGAACACACGCTCGGCCTGGCCGCCCTGGACGCCGTCGCCGCGGGCGAACCACTGTGGCGCGTCCATGAATTGGTCTTCGCCGTCCTGGCCATGGAATCCGTACCGACCGACCCTCGCCTCTGAGCTCTGCGGCGGTCAAATAGTGTCGTCTCCGGTATTCGCACCGCGCGACTCGCCAGAACTGTTGAGAGAATAGAGAATTGACTCAGCTCGCCCCGTTTCCGTTGCCCTTCCGTGCCGCTCATCTGGTGGCTGTCGCACCGGTCAGGACGGTGCGCGAGCTGGAGATGATGCGATTGAGCGCCGCTGTTCGGGAGAAATCACAGTGGCATCAGAAGATGCTGGACTCCGACATCGTCGCCCGATGGACTCGAGAAGCCGCCGAATCCGGAATGACGGAGGCGCAAATCCGCTATGTGCTCGATGAACTCGCGTACTACGCCGGATTACGCGACGAGAAGACCGGGATCGAGATGTCCGCTGTCGATGGGATGTGGCAATCGGACACCCTGATCGACGACACGTTGCGGGCTCGCCTGCGCGCAGCGGCCCGGGTGTTCGAGGATGTTCCAGCGGCAGAACACGATTGGCAACCCGGGTCGAACGGTCAGGTGCGCAATCTCGTCCATCCCTCGCTGTACTGCCTGGTCCGCGGCGTCAGCCGGCCCGATGACGCGCCATGGCCCGGCCCGGCGAAAAATGATGCCGGGTACGCGTATTCGCAGAAGTTTCAATGGCTGCCCACCGATGTCGATGTCACCGACACCGGCGAGGTCGCCTTCCGTTCCTATGTCAACAACGTCGACCCCGCTCGCCATCACGCACTCGAATCCGTCTTGCCGGAACTGTTCGCCCGCATGCTCCCACTGCTGGCCGATGTGCTGACCGACCTGCGCCGACCACGACCGGTGCGGATCGACGTCAACCCCTTCGCCTGGTACGAAGACTCCGAACCCACCGAGCCGACCGATGAGAGCGACGAAGCCCAGGAAGCCTTCGAGGCCGCCTGGGACGAATGGTGGGAAAACCGCCGACCGGCCATCCCCGACGCCCCCGCTTTTCAGCCACCCATACCCGTCGACGACAGCGATCGCGTCGACCTCACCGGGCGCAGATTGCAGGTCATCGTGAAACTCGCCAACATTTACCTCACACCCGAGAAGCCGGAATATCCGGGCGGTTCGTGGCACGTCGAAGCAATGCTCAACGAAAGCATCGTCGCCACCGGAATCTACTACTGGGACAACGAGAACATCACCGACAGCCGGCTCGGTTTCCGCGCGGCGATCGATGACCCCGAATACGACCAGAACGACGAAACCGGCATGCGCGAGATCTTCGGTCTCGCCGACGAGGACGCACTCAACCAGGACCTGGGATCGGTCCAGGCCACAGCCGGTCGCTGCGTGGCGTTCCCGAACATCCTCCAGCATCGCGTGGCACCGTTCCGGCTCCAGGACCCGACCCGGACCGGTCACCGCAAGATCCTGGCCTTCTTCCTCGTCGACCCTTCGACGACCATCGTCTCGACCTCCGACATCCCACCCCAACAACCCTGTCCCCGACGTCGACGATGACAGCGGCACAGGCCGACGCCTTCCGCACGGAACTGATGCGAGAGCGCAAGTTCTTCGTCGACGAACACAACAACGAACTCTACGAACGCGAATTCTCCCTCTGCGAACACTGATCTCGATGCCCTGCACTTCCAGGGAGCGGTGCCCACCGATGTCCGTCAGCTCGCCGCCGTTGCGGTGTGCCAGAACTGACGATCCCGGTTCACCACTCGTAGTACGACACCACCGCCGGCTGACCGGTATACCCGGGACCCGCGGTCGGGTCGGCGCCGAGGAAGGTGGCGGCGAAGGTCGGGCGGCCGTGTCCACGCACCTGGTGTCGACGGCGGTTGTAGGTCAGTCCTGCCGCGCGCAACGCATCGACGACAGCGGTCGTCGCCGGGGAACCGCCCGGACAGCGGATTTCGGAGGGGTCGAAGTCGGCGGCGAAGTGGCCGGAGGGCGTCATCCAGGATGTCATCGACTCGATCAGCGCCAGTTTGTCGCCGATGTAGTGCAGGCCGTGGACGCAGGTGACGAGGTCGGCTTCACGTGGCGGACTCCATGCTGTCGCCGAGGTGGTGAGCAGGCGCAGGCGCGGGGTGCGGGGTTTGTCCAGGAAGAAGTCGACGAGATCCAGGCCGATGATGGTGACGTCGGCGGTCGGGAATTCGCGGTCGAATCGTTCCTCTGCTTCGAGCAGGGCCCGGCCGGAGCCGCAGCAGACGTCGATCCACGTGACCCGGGTGGTGGGGTCGGCGCGCAAGCGCTCGGCGAGTACCTCGTAGGGGTCGAATCCGAGTTCGCGGGCGTAGCTGTTCACCCCGGACAGTCCTCGGCCGCGGTTCATCGCGTTGTTCGCGACTACCGAGGACTGTTCCAGCGTCAGGTCGTCGAGCAGGACGGGATCTGTTGGCACCACACAATTATCGCTGCCGCGCAGGTCACGTGATACGTCAGCGACGCCAGAAGAAGTGGTGGACGACTCCGCTGGGGCTGGGGACCTGCTCGTGGTGGAAGCGGTCGTCGTATTCGTCGGGGCTTTCCCACAGGCGTTCGCCCGCAACGATTTCCACCGGTGCGACGACGATGTGCATCGCGTCGATGAGGTCGGCGGCGAGGAATTCGCGGACCGTGGCGACGCCGCCGCCGATGCGTACATCCTTGCCGTCGGCGGCGTCCAGAGCCTGGGCGAGCGCGTCCTTCGGGGTTGCGTCGATGAAGTGGAACGTGGTGTCGGCCAAGGTGAACGACGGGCGCTCGTGGTGGGTGAGGACGAAGACCGGAGTGCGGAACGGCGGGTTGTCGCCCCACCAACCCTGCCAGTCGTAGTTCTCCCACGGTCCGCGCTGCGGACCGAACTTGTTGCGGCCCATGATTTCCGCGCCGATGTTCACGGCGTAGTCGCGGGTGATGTAGTCGTCGAGGCCGTAGGTGCCACCGGGATCGGTGCGGTTGGGCCAGTGCGCGGTGGCGCCTGCCCAAAACATGAAGTCAGAGGGTTCGGCGTGACCGAAGGGGTGTTCCAGACTCTGCCCCTCCCCCGCGCCGTACCCGTCGCTGGAAATGCTGAAATTCTGAACGCGGACCATCTGAGCCATCGGGGGTGCCCTTTCTGATTGCAATGTGCAAGCAGTGATGAACGTATCCTAGACTGATCCTATGTCGCAACCAGTTGCTCAGGAGAAGTTGCCGGTGCCGCCGGGCAAGTCGGGCTGCCCGATCAACCTCACAGTCGAGCTCCTCGGCGACCGCTGGAGCCTGATCATCCTGCGCGACATCATGTTCGGCGGACATACGCATTTCCGGGAACTACTCACCGGCTCCATCGAAGGCATCGCCTCGAACATCCTGGCCGCACGGCTCGCCAAACTCGTCGCCGCAGGTCTGCTCACTCGCGACGACGACCCCAGTCACCGGCAGAAGGTCGAATACCACCTCACCGAGGCCGCGATTCAGCTCGTTCCGGTGCTGGCCGCACTGGGCGCGTGGGGTGCGCGATGGTTGCACACGGCGCCGGAGCTGACGGTGCGCGCGGAGCTACTCGCCGCGGGCGGACCCCCGATGTGGGAGCGCTTCATGGATGAACTGCGCGCCACCCATCTCCGTGGCGCGCCGCTTCCCGACGACGGGGTGCTCGCAGAACTCACCGCCGCCTACCTCGCGGCGGCCGGCGAGTAAGGGTCAGCGAGCCGCCTGGCGGCCGACTTCGTTCAGGTGGGCCATCGCCTGGCGGTACGACTCGAACAAGCCGGTCTCGCAGTAGGGAACGCCGATCTCGGCGCAGAACTGCGCGACCATCGGCTGGGCATGGCGCAGGTTGGCGCGCGGCATCGACGGGAACAGGTGGTGCTCGATCTGGTAGTTCAGCCCACCCATCGCGGTGTCGACGAGGAAGCTGCCGCGCACATTGCGCGAGGTGAGCACCTGGCGACGCAGGAAATCGGTGTTGTCGCCGTCCGGCAGAACTTCCATGCCCTTGTGGTTCGGCGCGAAGGTGGAGCCCATGTACAAACCGAACAGACCCTGCTGAACGGCGATGAACACCAACGCCTTCCCCGGCGACAACACCAGGAACGCCGCCGAGAGCAAGCCGATGAAGTGGGCGGCCAGCAGCGCACCCTCCCAGACCCGGTTCGGGATCGGCCAGCGGAACACCGCGACGATGCTCTTCCAGTGCAGGCTGCCACCTTCCAGAAGCAGCAGCGGGAAGAACAGCCACGCCTGGTAGCGGAAAATGAATCGCCGCCAACCTGTTCCGGCCCGCGCACGGTCACCGGAGAACGCGAGCACACCCATCGCGTCCGGGTCCATGCCCTCGGTATTGGGGTGGGCGTGATGACGGTTGTGGTTGCTCGTCCACCACCCGATGCTCAGCCCGATGGCGAGGTTGCCCGCGATCAGCCCGTACAGGTAGTTGGCCCGCCGCCCGGCGAAGATCTGCTTGTGCCCGGCATCGTGCCCGAGGAACGCGATCTGCGAGAACACCGCGGCCAGGAACACCCCCACCGCCAGCGTCCACCACGAGTCACCGATGGCGAAAAATGCCACCCAACCAGCCACGAAGGCCACTGCGGTCAGCGCGCTCTTCCACCCGTAATACCCCACTTGCCGGTCGAGCAGGTCCGCCGCCCGGACGCGACGCAACAGGACCGAGTACTCACTGCCACGCACGGGAACGACATCAGACGCGATAACCACGCCACAAGCATGGCGCATGCAGGCCACGTCCGGGTGAACGGGTTGCAGATCCGCGATATCCACCGCTGGGTGGTCGCGGAGTTCGGCGGGAATTCGCTACCGTCAGGCTGACGAGGGGAGTCACATGTCCGCTGAACAGTTCGTCGCGAACTTCATCGATTTCTGGGATCGACCGTCCGTTGACCGAATCCCGGAGATTCTGCATCCGGACGTGGTGCTGACCCAGCCGTTGTCCCCACCGATGCACGGAATCGCCGCGGCGCAAAGAGAATTCGCCCAGATCTGGCGATTCCTCCCCGACCTACGGGCGCACGTCGACCGGTGGCGCGGTGACGACGACGTGGTCTTCATCGAGTTCCGGTTGCTGGCGCACGTGGGACGCCACCGCATCGAATGGCCGAACGTCGATCGCATGATCCTTCGCGACGGCAAGGCGATCCAGCGAATGAACTACTTCGATCCCCTACCGGTGCTGCCCATCGTTCTGAAGCACCCGTCACTGTGGCGGCGCTGGTGGGTATCGGGCGCGGCACGCCCCTGGCGGACCGGCCATCGGATCGACGACTACCGAACCATCACCGGAGGCGGCCCGGCCACCGTGCTGGATTGAAGATCGAGCCGATGTCGGCGTACGTATTACGACGACCATCTGACCATGAAACGACAAAAGTCCGGCTCGAAAGCCGGACCTTTTGTTGAAAGTGGAGCTAAGGGGACTCGAACCCCTGACCCCCACACTGCCAGTGTGGTGCGCTACCAGCTGCGCCATAGCCCCGTGTTCAGTTGTTTCAGCGGCTCTCGCTGCTGCCTGAATGAAGTTACACCATGCGTCTGAGAGAGAACAAATCGGCTGGTAGGCGGCGAAAATGTGGGGTTACGGGCGGGGGCGCAGTGGCTCGTGGGGCGGGAAGGATCGGCTGGTCAGGGGTAGAATGTGCCGAACCTCACGCGGGGGCTCAGGGGGCCAGGTTCACTACCCAGTTCTCGTCCTGCCAGTTGATCTTGGTGGTGCCGTCGTAGATCGCGGGGGTGGCGGCCTTGTTGCCGGTGCGGGCGTCGAGGTCGGCGAGGTTCTTCGCGGCGGCGGTCTTGGCGGCGTCGGACTGGGTGCCGTTGTTGATGCAGGCGGCGACGGATTCGGGGGCGCCGGATTCGGTGGCGATGGTGGCCAGGGCGGGGTTGCTCAGGTCGGAGCCGCCTTCGGAGGGCTGCTTCTTCGTGAACAGGGCTTCGTGGAACTTGCTGTAGATGGGCCCTGAACCCGTTTGGGCGACACAGAGATTCGCGGCTGTCGCGCGGGTGGAGTAGTCCTTGCTCTTGGACTGGGGGTCGAGGAAGGTGACGAGGTGGTAGTTCACCGCGAGCTTGCCTTCGTCGATCTTCTGGGCGAGCTCCTGGCCGTAGGCGGTTTCCATCGCGCCGCAGGCGGGGCAGATGGGGTCTTCGAAGATGTCGACGGTCTTGGGGGCGTCGGGGCGGCCGAGGCGGATGACGCCCTCGGGGGTGGTGGTGACCTGCACGGCGGCCTCACGGACGGGGCCGTAGCCCTCGTTGCGGACGGCGGGCGGCGGTTCCGCGCTCCACTTGTAGGCAGCGAACACGATCAACCCGATGAGGACGACCGCCACCGCGGCCAGCGCGTAGGTGGTGTTGCTGGAAACGGGGCGCGGATTGTGCGAAGAACCGGCTGTGCTCACCCGTCCACTCTGCCTCGAGTCGCCGGCGGCGCGCCGCGCGGGCACGCCGAAATGGCGCTGACCTGCTACTGCGGCTTGTGGTAATCGCTGGGTCGACCGGCGGGAACCATACCGTCACGCACCACCGGCTTACCGTCGGGACTGCCGTCGCAGGCGCATTGGGGGTCGATGCCGTCGCCCGCGTGGTCGGGGTGCTCCGGATCGTCGGGGTGCTCGATCTGCGAGGGCTCGGGCGTGAATACCCATACGGCCGCCGACACCGCCAGCACCGCACCGGTCACGGCCATACCCACCCCGAACGACGTGCGCTCGGCCAACCAGCCGATGACGATCGGACCGAGCACGGTGCCCAGATCGGCCGACATCTGGAACGCGGCCAGCACCGGACCACCGCGGGCCCGCGACCCGATCACATCGGCCAGCGCCGCTTGCTGCACCGGGCTGAACATCCCCGAACCCAGACCCGCGATGAACGACGCGGCGAGGAACCACGGCAGTGTCGGCGCGAAACCGAGCGCGCCGGTGCCGAGGGCGCAGATGACAGATCCGGCGATCAGGAACGGTTTCCGGCCGAGCCGGTCGGAGAGCCTGCCCGACGCGAACAACACGGCCGCGTTGCCCGCGGCGAACACCGTCAGCGCGACACCCGCCATGCCGACTTCCTGATGCAGCGTTTCCACGACGAGCAACGGGACGAATGCCATCCGCACACCGAACACCGCGATACCACCGGCGAAACTCGACAGCAGCACCGCCCGATAGGCGGGCTCGGCCCACCCTTGACGGAAGGTGAATTCGACAGGCTTCGCGCCGTTCTCGGGCGCGAGCACCGGCGATTCGCGCAGCCCGGCGAACACGATCACACACACCACGAGCAGCGCGGCCATGTAGATGACGAACGGCGCACGCAGCCCGAAACCGGCCAGACTGCTGCCGACCAGCGGCCCGAGCAACGACCCGATCAGGAAACTGGTCGAGTAGACCCCCGAGACCCGGCCGCGCGCGGCGGGCGGTGACACCCGGATGATCAGCGCCATCGACGACACCGTGAACATCGTGGACCCGATGCCACCGAGCGAACGCAGCACCAGCAGTTGCCAATACGTCTGCGCGAGCGCGCATGCCCCGGTCGACAGCGCCACGATCACGATGCCCGCCAGATACACCCGCCGCTCGCCCAGCTTCTGCACGAGCCGACCGCTGGCGGGCGCGAAGAGCAACCGCATCAACGCGAACGCGCTCACGATCGCCGACGCCGCCGCGATGCCCACCCCGAATTCGCGGGCGTACTGGGGCAGCACGGGCGCCACGAGACCGAACCCGAGCGCGATCACGAAGGCGGCCGCGATCAGTACCCAGATCTCGGCGGGTAGCCGGACTTTGGCCGGAGCGCTCACTCGGTCAGCGCCTGGTTCACCATCTCCTCGGCCGCGGCCTGTACCTGGGTGAGATGTTCGGGGCCGAGGAAGGACTCGGCGTAGATCTTGTATTTGTCCTCGGTGCCCGAGGGACGTGCGGCGAACCAGGCGTTCTCCGTGGTCACCTTCAGCCCGCCCAGCGGCGCTCCGTTGCCGCGCGCGGTGGTGAGGATGCCGGTGATCTCCTCGCCCGCGATCTCGGTGCCGGTGACGGCCTCGGGGGTCAGGCGCGCGAGCTTGGCTTTCTGCTCGCTGGTGGCGGCGGCATCGATCCGCGCGTAGGCGGGGCTGCCGTATTGGCGTTCCAGTTCGCCGTACCTGGCAGAAGGGGTCTGGCCGGTGACGGCGGCGATCTCGGCGGCGAGCAGGGCCAGCAGGATGCCGTCCTTGTCGGTGGTCCAGACGGTGCCGTCCATCCGCAGGAACGACGCGCCCGCGCTCTCCTCACCACCGAATGCCAAACTGCCACTGAACAATCCGGGCACGAACCACTTGAAACCGACCGGCACCTCGTGCACGTCCCGCCCGAGCACGCCGACCACGCGGTCGACCATGGACGAGGTGACGACGGTCTTGCCGATCTTGGTGAGCGCGTCCCACCACATCCGGTTCGCGACCAGGTATTCGATCGCGACGGCCAGGAAGTGGTTCGGGTTCATCAGGCCACCGTCCGGGGTGACGATGCCGTGCCGGTCGGCGTCGGCGTCGTTACCGGTGGAGATGTCGTAGTCGTCCTTGATGCCGACCAGGGCCGCCATGGCATGGCGTGAGGACGGGTCCATCCGGATCTGGCCGTCACTGTCGAGGGTCATGAAACGCCAGGTGGGGTCGACGAACGGGTTGACCACTTCGAGCTCGAGATCGAAACGCTGGCCGATCTCCTCCCAGTAGTCCACGCTCGCGCCACCCATCGGGTCGGCGCCCATCCGGATTCCCGCGCCCCGAATCGCGTCCAGGTTCAACGCGTTCGGCAGGTCGGAGACGTACTGGTCGAGGTAGTCGTAGCGCTGGACGTGGGTGTTCATCGCCTGATCGAGCGAGACTCGTTTGACCCCGGCCAGGCCACCGCGCAGCAGTTCGTTGGCGCGGGCGGCGATGGCGTCGGTGGCCTTGGTGTCGGCGGGGCCGCCGTGCGGCGGGTTGTATTTGAAGCCGCCGTCGCGCGGCGGGTTGTGGGAAGGCGTGACCACGATGCCGTCGGCCTGGTGCTTGGTACCGCCGCGATTGTGGTTCAGGACAGCGTGGCTCAGCGCGGGCGTGGGCGTGTAGCGGCCGCGGGCGTCGATCACCGCCGTGACGTCGTTGCCTGCCAGGACCTCGAGCGCGGTGGTCCAGGCGGGTTCGGACAGGGCATGGGTGTCGCGCGCGAGGTAGACCGGGCCGGTGATGTCACGGGTGGCGCGGTATTCGACGATCGCCTGCGTCATCGCCATGATGTGGGCCTCGTTGAACGCGCTGTCCTCGCTGGACCCACGGTGACCCGAGGTGCCGAACACCACCTGCTGGCTCGGCTCGTCCGGATCGGGGACGAGGCTGTAGTACGCGGTGACCAGGTGAGCGATATCCACCAGGTCGGTCGGGCGGGCGGGCCGTCCGGCGCGATCGTGGGCCATGGTGGGTGTTCCCTTCCGTGTCGGCTGCGCGCGGCTGGTCATGAGAATCATGCGCACAACCACTGGGTCAGGGACGCGGCGGCGTACACCGCGGCCAGGCTCGCCGCGACGCTGATCGCGACATTGCCCACGGCGTACACGTAGGCGCCCTCGGTTACCAGACGGACCGTCTCGTAGCCGAACGTGCTGAACGTGGTCAGCGCACCACAGAAGCCGGTTGCCGCGAATGCCAGCAGCGCACTGCCCGCACTCGCGCCGATCAGACCCCCGAGCAACGCCGAACCGACAATGTTAACGGTTAGCGTCCCCCACGGCAGCCCAGTCGGAAACCACGCCGACATCCGCCGGTCGATCAGGTACCGGGCAGGTGCCCCCAGCATGCCACCGGCCAGCACCAGCGCCACCGTCATGCCGCGCCTCCCCGTGTGGGAGCCCACATCTCGACCATCGGATGGCCCCCTTCCGTCGTCGATTTCACGCGAACCCCCGTCGCGCGACCCAGCGGGTCACGCTCATGGCGACTGCCACGGCACCGAGTGCCGCGAGCACCGACAGGCCGAGATAGGCGACCGCCGTGCCCGTCGCACCGGTGCCGATGAGTCTACGAATCTCGAGGCTATAGGTGGAGAAAGTCGTGAAGCCCCCCAGCACACCGATTCCCAGGAACGGCCGCACGAGTTTCGGTGCTTCCCACAGTTCGGTGACCACGACCATGAGCACCCCGATCGCGAAGCAGCCGAGCACATTCACCGTCAACGTCGACCATGGGAATCGGCCGGGGAGTACCGGCCACCAGTGCCCGACGCCGAAACGGGCGGTGGCGCCGAGTCCACCACCCACCGAGATCGCCGCGAGGACGGCCGGATCGAGCGCCGGGGGCCGCGATGCCATGCGTTCCCCTCCCGTCGGCCGATCCGTGTGGTGGTCATCGCTCATCGTATCGAGACCCACCGACACCCCGGCGAGCGGTGCGCCCCGTGGCAAACTTTCAGCAGCCCTCACCGGCGAACGACGATGGCCCGAACCGATTGTCGGTTCGGGCCATCGTCTGGCAGTTGTCCTGGATCAGTGCGCCAGCACCGGTTCACCTTCGGCCGGGGCGGGCACGGTGTTCGGCATGATCGCCGCGATCACGATCGCGCCGAGCACGAAAGTGGCCGTAGCCCACCAGAAGCTGGTGGTGTAGCTCTCGATCGCGCCCTGCGCCATCGTGAGCGGGCCCGGCTGGTGCGAGGACACGTAATCGGTCATCGCCGAGGCCGCGATGGTGCTGAGCAGCGCGGTGCCGATGGACCCACCGACCTGCTGGCTGGTGTTGACCATCGCCGAGGCGACGCCGGCGTCCTCGTGCTGCACGCCCGCCGTCGCACCCTGGAACGCGACCGACATCGCACCACCGAGGCCGAGGCCGAGCAGGACCAGCGCGGGCAGGATATGGGTGGCGTAGCCCGAGTCCAGACCGATCTGGGTGAGCCACAGCATGCCCGCGGCGGCGACCAGGAATCCACCGCTGATGACGATCTTGGGGCCGACCTTCGGCAGCAGCAGCGACGGCGCTGTGGTCGAGGAGACCACCATGCCCGCGACCATCGGCAGGAAGGCCAGACCGGTGACGATCGGCGTGTACGCCAGGGTCAGCTGCATGTAGAAGGTGAGGAACAAGAAGATCGCGAACATGCCGATGCCCATGACGAACACGGTCAGGTACGACGCGCCACGGGTGCGGTCGGCGACGATGCGCAACGGCAGCAACGGGTGCGCGACCTTGGTCTCGATCCAGACGAAGGCCGCGAGCAGCACGGCGCCACCGATCAGGAAGGCCAGCGTGGTCGGGTCGCTCCAGCCGTTGGACTCGGCGTGCGAGAAGCCGTAGACGATGCCGAACAGCGCGGCGGTGACGGTGACCGTGCCGTACCAGTCGAGCTTGGGACGCGAGGTCGACGTGTGCTTGGCCAGCAACAGCACAGCACCGACGAGCGCGACGGCGGCGAAGATCAGGTTGACGTACATCGCCCAGCGCCACGACGCCCATTCGGTGAGCACGCCACCGAGCAGCAGACCGATCGCACCACCGGCACCGGCGACGGCACCGAAGATGCCGAACGCCTTGGACCGCTCACCGGGTTCGGTGAAGGTGACCGTGAGCAGTGAGAGCGCGGCGGGCGCGAGCAGCGCGCCGAACACACCCTGGCCGACTCGGGCCGCGACGAGCATCTCGAAGCTGGAGGCCGCACCGCCGATGGCCGAGGCCACCGCGAAGCCCACGAGCCCGACGATGAAGGTGTTGCGGCGGCCGAACAGGTCGCTGAGCCTGCCGCCGAGCAGCAGGAGGCTGCCGAAGGCGAGGGCGTAGCCGGTGATGACCCACTGCCGGTCACCGTCGCCGAAGCCGAGGTCGGCCTGGGCCGCGGGCAGCGCGATATTGACGATCGTCGCATCGAGCACGACCATCAGCTGGGCGATGCCGAGTACGGCAAGCACCCACCAGCGCAGGGCGTGCGAGCCGCGGCGACCGGTATCCGCGGGGCTCTCGAGCCCGGTGTCGAGTGTGGTGGTCATAACTCCCCTAGAAGGTCTGCGGGTGGTTTCAGGTGGCATAATCGGAGATACCGCCTCCGCTTCATTCGAAGCTACCAGAGTAACGGAGAAATGACCTCCACTTAATCCCCGGATTGATAGGATGTACTTGTGAATCACGCCACGACGACTGCCACACCACCTCGCAGACTGCGCGCCGACGCCGCGCGCAATCAGCAACGCATCGTCGCGGCCGCCCGTGAGCTATTCGCCGATCACGGCCTCGAGATCACCCTCGACGACGTCGCCGAGCGCGCCGGAGTCGGCGTCGGCACGGTGTACCGGCGCTTCGCGAACAAGAAGGAACTGATCGCCGAGGTCTTCGACCAGCACGTGAAGGACTTCGCCGACGCGGCTGACGCGGCCATGAGCAACCCGGACGCCTGGCTCGCGCTCGTCGAGTTCTTCGAGAGTGCGTGCAAACACCTGGCGACCAATCGCGGCTTCGGCGAGGTCATGCTCGAACTCGAGGAAGATCCGGCCCGTTTCGCCGAGTTGCGCGACCGGATCCAACCGGCGGTCGCGGGCATCATCGATCGTGCGCGCGCGGCGGGCGCGGTGGACCCCGACATCGCGACCACCGACTTCTTCGCGCTGATCCACATGGTCAATTCCCTCGCGGAGTTCGCGGGGCCGATCAATTCCGAAGTGTGGCAACGATATATGGCCATCGCACTCAACGGCGTGCGCACCGACGCGGTGCCGCGCAGGCCACTGCTGGTCGCGCCGATGACCAACGAGGAAGTCGAGCAGGCCAAGGCCGCCGGCTGCCTCGGACGCCGCCGCTGAGCCGAAACCTGTCCGACCAGTAGCGCGCGTCACAGTGCATCCTCTACTGTTGGACACATGACCAAGAGCACCTGGGTGAACTGGGCAGGCCAGCAGAGCTGCACACCCGCCGTCGTCGCCGCGCCGCGCGACGTCGAGGAACTGGCCGAGATCGTGACCGAATCGGCGGCCGCGGGGCGGACCGTGCGCGTCGCCGGGTCGGGACACTCGTTCACCGACGCCGTGCTCACCGACGGCACGCTGATCGACCTCAGCGGTCTGGACAAGGTTCTCGACGTCGACTCCGCCACCGGACGCGTGCGGGTGGAGGCCGGGATCTCGCTGCACGCGGCGAGCCCGCTGCTGCACGGACACGGCCTGGCCTTCCCCAATCTCGGCGACATCGATACGCAGAGCCTCGCGGGCGCGACCGCCACCGCCACCCACGGCACCGGCGCCCGGCTGCGCAATATCTCCGCGGCACTGCACTCGGTGGAGGTGCTGCGCGCGGACGGCACCCTGGTGGAGCTCAACGAGCAGACCGACCCCGACGGCTGGAAGGCGGCGCGGGTCAGCGTCGGCGCGCTCGGCGTTGTCACCGCGGCAACCCTGCAACTCGAGCCGTCGTTCGTCCTCGAGTGCGTCGAGCGGCCGGTGCCGCTGGACGATGTGCTCGCCGATATCGACGAATTCGCCGACGGCAGTGATCATTTCGAGTTCTTCGCGTTCCCGCACAGCGCCACGGCGATGACCAAGGCCATCGATCGCACGCAAGCGCCGGAACAGCCGCGCGGCACGATGCGCGAGTGGATCAACGACATCCTGATCGCCAACCATGTCTACGACGGCATGTGCAAGCTCGGTCGGCGAATTCCCGCCGCCATCCCCCTGATTCACCGCGCGGCCACGCTCGCCGGGAGCAACAACCGGCAGGTCGACCGTTCCTATCGCGTGTTCTCCACCCCGCGGCTGGTGAAGTTCAACGAGATGGAATACGCGATCCCGCGCGCGCACGCGGCCGAGGCGATTCGCGAGATCCTCGCGCTGGGAAGACGATTCGGCACACCGATGCCGATCGAGGTGCGCTGGGTCGCGCCCGACGACGCCTTCCTGTCCCCCGCGGGCGGACGCGACACCTGCTACATCGCGGTGCACCAGTATCAGGGCATGGTATGGGAACCGTATTTTCGCGCGTGCGAGGCGGTCTTCGACGCCTACGACGGCAGGCCGCACTGGGGCAAACGCCACTTCCAGACCGCCGAGACACTGCGCTCGCGCTACCCCGACTGGGACCGCTTCACCGCGGTGCGCCGCCGCTTCGACCCCACCGGGGTATTCGCCAACGACTACGTGCACCGGGTACTGGGTGCACTCGACTGACGTCCTCGCCGCGCGGACACTGCTCGGACAACCGGGTCGCCGGTTCGTCCACACCCGCCCCCGGCGCAGCGCGCTGATGGAATGATGACGGGTGATATCCGAAGCGCCACAAGCACTTCGCCCCTGCGCCGAAAGGGCGACCATGGCCCACACTCCCAGCGTGTTGTTCGTCTGCGTCCACAACGCGGGCCGATCACAGATGGCGGCGGGTCTCCTGCGCGCCATGGCCGGTGACCGGATCGAGGTGCGCACGGCGGGCAGCGAACCGGCCGCCGCGCTGAACCCCGCCGCGGTGGTGGCCATGGCCGAGATCGGGATCGATATCGCGGGCGCACGGCCGACCGCGCTCACCGACGATGTCGTCGGGCTCTCGGATGTGGTGGTCACGATGGGATGCGGCGAGGTGTGCCCGTATTTTCCGGGGATCAGCTATCGCGACTGGGTGCTGTCGGATCCGGCGGGTCAGCCGATCGAGGTGGTGCGCGGCATTCGCGACCACCTGCAGATTCTGATCGGCAATCTGATCGCCGAACTGCTGCCGGTACCCGCGCGCTGATACGTCCGATTCGTTCAAGACGCACCCGCGATCGAGTGTTTACGCTGCGAATATGACTCCACAGCTTGATGTCGTGTCCGTTGTAGTTTCCGATATGGCCGCTTCGGTGGCCTTCTACCGCAGGCTGGGACTGGTCTTCCCGGACGGCGCCGAAGCCGAGGGCCATGCCGAGGCCGTGATCGGCGGCGGGCTTCGGCTGGCGCTGGACACCGAGGCGACGATCGCCTCCTTCGCGCCCGATTGGCAGCCGCCGACCGGTCCCGGCCGCAGCAGTCTCGCGTTCCGATGCGCCGATCCGGCCGAGGTCGACAAGCTCTACGCCGAGCTCGTCGACGCCGGCCATCACGGCGAACTGCCACCGTGGGATGCCTTCTGGGGTCAGCGCTACGCCTCGCTCGCCGACCCCGACGGGCACGGCATCGACCTCTACGCGCCGTTGCCCGCCGAATAGGACGACCAGTCGTGGGGGTCGCGCTGACGCTGCTGGTAGCGGCCGAGCATCTCGCGGACCTCGTCGCTGACCGGGGGTTCTCCGGTGAGCCTGGTCCACAGGTGGGCATCGTGGTCGGTGAGCGTCACCGGTCCCGTGGCGGCCACGTCGACGACGAAGGTGAACTGCCTGGTGCGGGCGCCCGCACCGGTCAGGTAGTCGAAATCACCGAGGTAGTCGCTGACTCCGGTGACCTCGAGCCCGGTTTCCTCCGCGACTTCGCGGGCCAGCGCTTCGTCGAGTGCCTCACCCGGCTCGACGACGCCGCTGGGCAACTCCCACCGGCCACCCAGGAAATCCGATCGTCGGCGGCGCAGGATGAGCACTCGCTGATGGCGGACGACGACCGCGCCGACGACAAGCCGGCGGATTTCGTCTCGTTCTGCCTCGATACGGAGCGTGGAGTACACGGATTCGTCGATCATCAGGTCACATCCTCTCGTCGGTGTTCGGACTGGCCTAAGCACTTGCGACGGGGCGTGCACTAGTGAGCCTAAACCTTCCGTCACGCTGTGCCGAATGAGACTTTCCGGGCGGTGAGGCGCCCGGTCAGCCGGTTTGCAGGGTGCGCACCGAGCATCCCGCCAGGTCACGGACCTCCCGGGACAGGTGCGCCTGGTCGGCGAAGCCGGTCACGGCGGCGATGTGCGCCGCCGGAACTCCGGTGCGAAGCGCCGCGAGCGCACGTTGAAATCGGAGAATACGGGCCAACATCTTGGGTCCGTAGCCGAAGGCGAACAGGGAGCGCCGGTGCAGCATCCGGGCCGACATGCTCGTCCGATCGGCGGTTTCGGCGACCGTCGCGCCCGCCGAAAGGGCATCGACAACGGCGGTGAGCGCCGGATCGGCAGGGCCGTTGTCGGCGGCGAATCGTAATGCGATCGCTTCCAAGGCGGCAACGCGGTCGGGCGCGTTGTCGATACGGTCGACGAGTTCGCGGGTGGTGCGCGACGGTGCGATCTCGGCCAGGTCGACCCGCTGGTTGAGCAGTTCTACCGCCGGAACCCCGAGCAACGTGGGAGCGATGCCCGGCGCGAACCTGATGCCGACGAATTCCCTGGCACGCGCAGCAGGCGCGAGGAACGCGCGACTGTCCGGACCCGCCACCATCAATGTGCCCTCGGTCCAGATCAGATCCATGCAACCGTCGGGGAACACGGTGACGGGGCCGGTGGCGGCGGGCATGGTCCGCGACCAGACCACCGCTCGGTCCAGCCGCGATTCGCGTTCCCGGTATTCGGCCACACTTCGACGGTAGTCCCGCCCACCGACAGGTAGCTGCCGCACCGTGATCACCCGGTACGTAAGATCTGACGGCACGACGTTCGGCTCGGCAGAGGGGTGCCAATGCAACCGACAGCATCAGTGCGGGGTGGACGGCCGCGGGTGGCGGGGTTTCCCGGTGCGGACATAGATATCGAGCCGGACGTGTGGTCGGGGGCGGCTGTCGACGACGACCGGATCAGGGCGCTGGCCGTCGGTGCGTATTACGGGCGCAGCTGGGGTGCGCAGTGCGACGGCGTCGCGTTCCTCCCGGAGGAGCCCGACAGCGCGTCGACGCGGCGGGAGACCGCGATCGAAGGACTTCACGAGTCGTGGGGCGTCGACAACGCCGAGGACGCCCACGACACCGTGCGGCGGCTGCTGGCCGGGATGCACGCGCCGCTGTTCGAACTCGTCCATCCGCTCGCCGTGATGGCCGCGACCGACACCGGCCGGGTCGATCGGTCGGGATTGGCCGACGAACATCGCGAATTCCTGCACACCCTCTCGGGTTTCCGCGGGTATCGCGGGCCCGCCGGGATCGATCGCGACTACGACGCCTGGCTACAGGCCATCAAACTCGGCATCACCGACAGCCTGCCGACGCCGCTACAGATCGACGCCACCGCATGGGACCTGGCACGGCTGGTGTTCATCGCCCGCGCCGCGTGCACGGCCGGATACCTGACCGAGGACGAGGCGTGGGAACACATGCTGACCGGGCTGGATCGGGCGCGTCAGCACTATCGCAACTGGCGCCAGTTCGGCGACGGGTTCCTCACCGGTGCGATCTTCTGGGCGGCCACGCAAGATCTGTCGGCCGCGAAAAGCCAAGTGGCCGAACGTAGGCGGATGATCGCGGGGCTGCACCTTCGACCGTCGAGTCCGTGGCGGCGGGTGTCGCTGCATCCGGGTGCGCCCGTGTTCAGCCCGGCATCGTCAGCATGATGCCGACGGCTTGACGGCGGAACGGATCGTCGTCGACCATGCCCAGTCTGCGGCGTTCCACCAGCAGTTGCCATTCGCCGAAGAGGTCGGCCGAGCAGGGCATCGACTGGGCGATGGATCCGTCGACGTGCTCGATCTCGCAGGCCAGACGAATGGCCTCGGTGATGCGGGTGAAGTCGGCGGGTTCCCAGTCGACGAAATCGAGATCGGTGCCCGCTCCCGAGATCCGCAGCGTCGCGACCTGTCCGGGGGCGGTGAGCACTTCGGCGCCGGTGAGGACCGAGACCGGGAATTCGTAGACCGCCCACGCGGACACGAACAGCAGGCGCAGCGTGGTGATCGCCACCAGGCCGGGAGCGCCCTCGTGGCCCGCCTGGGCGAGTTCGAGGACGTACTCGTCGGGCCGGGCACAGCTGTGCAGGATGTCGATCTCACGTAAGGAGTTGCCCGCGTGCCGCATTCGGCGCGCGGCCGCCGTGACATCGGGGCGCCGCGGGCCGTTCGAACCCTGTACCGAGTGCGGTGGAACGAGATTCGGGCGGGGCGGGAACACCCTGCGTAGGCTGACCAGGTCGCGTTCGACCGCCCTGATCAGCGCCTGCGCCTGTTCGCGTAGGCCGGTTTCGAGGAACACCGGCACCGGATGACGATCCGTCGGCGCACCGTTCACCACGAACTGCGCCGACCGGAAGAACAGCAGCAACGCCATCTGCCCGTCCTCGGTGTTCGCCAGCGCGATCCTGCCCAGCTCGGCCACCCCGACGTCGAGCGCGATCTCGTTGTCGGCGCGCAGCGGCGTCGTCACCAACCGCCCGTCCGCGTACCGGACCGCGACTCGCGCACCCCATACTTCGATCAAAGCCACGTCCCTCCTGGCCTGCCCCGCATCGGTGGATCCTACCGAGGGACCCTCGCGAGCGGGGCGATGGTCCTGCCGATGGTGTTCGACGGTGCGCCGAGGTGGCAGGCTGTACGCATGCCCGATGAACAGGAAGTCTCCGCCGAACAGTCCGCGGCCGCGATCGAAACCCCGGAGGAGGCGACGAAGCGGCGGTTCCGCGAGGCGCTCGAGCGGAAGAACGGCCACTCCTCCGCGGGTGGAGCGGCCCAGAATTCCGCCAAAGTGCGTGGGACGCATGCGCAGGCGGGCGGGAAGCGCACCTTCCGTCGTCGCGCCGGCGGATAGCCCCGCACCGGGCGGCGCTATCCCGTCCGTGAGCAGCCCTGCGCCGCGGTGATCACCGTGCGGCGCAGGGCTTTTCGGTAGATCGGAAGCTACTGCAAGCGGGAGGTATCGGCGTCCGCTTCGGTTCGGACGGAGTCCTCGAAGGTGGCGCCGCTGTCGGCTTCGCTGAAGACCAGCCAGCATCCCCGGATGGCGCCGAGCAGGTCTTCGAGCAGATCGATCGCGGGGCGAGTGGGGTCGAGGCGGCAGATGCGGTAGCCGTCGGTCCAGTCGTCGAGATCGTCGTCTTCGTCGTCGCGTTCCTCGATTTCCTGCGCGGCTTCGATGATGCCGTCCAGGTCGCGAACCTTGCCCTCGGAGACCGCGATGGCATCGGCGATCAGGTCGACCACCACCTGGGTGGGCGTCTCCCCCGCGCCGAGCCGTTCCAGGACCACGGTCGGCGTCTCGACCTGGAGGGCTTCGATGTCGTCCGCCTCGGCGACCACGTCCACCGGCTCGAGGCCCGTGACCTCGCCTGCCACCGTCGCCGCGGCTCGCAGCCAGTGCGCGGCGGCGACCGAGGCGGCGGCGGGGTCCAGTTCGGTGAACAGGTCGATCGAGCCGAGGGGATTGGCCCGGAGCAGGCTGTCCGCCGCGTGCACCTGCACCGGGGAGATCTCCGGGCGGGTGAGTTCGACGGCCTGCCTGGCTCGACCTGCCAGATCGCCCAGTTCCGCGGCCGTGATCGCCGCCTGCTCGGTGAGCACCTCGTTCACCACCCGGTCCACCAGGCTCGCGTCACCGATCGCATGGAGCACGCGGCCCACATGGTGCGCGGATTCCTCGATGGGGCTGTAGAAGACCAGCATGCAACCGTCGTCGTCGGGCAGATTGGGGGTGCGCAGCGCGGCTTCGACCTTCGCGAAGCGATTGCGCTCCTCCGCCCGCCGCCACGCTTCCCCGTTCACGACGTCGGGATCACCGGCGGCGGTCGCCGGATGGGTGTAGGTCCGCCACTGGAACCGCGCCAGACTCGCCAAGGCCGCCGCCAGCTCCACGCCGTGCTCGGCGCCTGGCACCTCGGCGATCGTCTCGGCGACATCACCGCGACCGGTCCCCCAGGTGGCGACCAGCGTTCCCGCCCCCGAGTCGTATGCATACCGCGTCATTCGCTCAGTTCTACGTGGCCCACCCGCACCACCCTTCACCAGGGTCTACCGGATCAGAGTGGAGCCCGTCCGAGACCGGGGACGAACCGTCCCGTCGCCGCGAGGTAGGCACGGTAGTTCGCGCCGTGGACCCGCGTCAGATAGGGCTCTTCGACCGCCCGTACCTGCAGCTCGATCGTCACCAGCAACAGTGCGAACGCGACGATCGCGACAGCGTTCGGGATGATCAGTGTGACACCGCCCGCGAAGACGAGCATCGCGGTGAAGATCGGGTTGCGAACCAGACCGAACACCCCGGTGTCGACCAAGGTCGTCGTCTCACTGGGATCGACCCCGATGCGCCACGATTCGCCCATCTCGTTCTGCGCGTACAGCGTTGCCGCGATACCCGCGACGGCGAGCACGAATCCGGCGGTCTGAATCGGCGTCGCGGACAGCGCCCCGATCGGGGCTACGACACCGGCCGGCTGCAGCACCGACGACGCCGTGCCGACCACGATCGCGGCGACGAAACCGACGCCGGCGAGCCATTCGATCGAGCCGGGCCGTCCGCTGATGCCGTGGAAACCGGACGAACCCGTGGCCTGATACTGACGCCAACTCCGCCAGCCTAAGCCGAGCAGGCCGAATACCAGGTACAGAACCAGTGCGCAGATCGCCATCATCAGGTGTTTCCTCGATCGTCGTTGTCACAGCAGCTGCGGGGACCGACATCGGTGGACCTCGTCGCGCAGCAGGGTTCGCCCTTCCAGGCGTTGATTCCTTCTCTGACCGCGATCACCGCGATCACCAGCGCCGCGAGCGGATCGGCCCACGACCAGCCGAACAGGCTGTTGAGCAGCAGGCCGACCAGCAACACGGCCGAAAGATAGGTGCACAGCAGGGTTTGCTTGGAATCGGCCACGGCGGAGGCGGACCCGAGCTCGCGTCCTGCCCTCCGTTGCACGGCGGACAGCACCGGCATGATCACCAGACTCGCGGCCGCCAGCCCGATCCCGACCGCCGAATGCCGCGCCTCACCGACCCCGAGCAGCGAACGGACGGCATCGACAGCGACATAGCCGGCCAGCGCGAAGAACGAGAACGCGATGACCCGCAGCGCCACCTTCTCCCGCGCCTGCGGATCGCGCCCGGCGAACTGCCACGCGACCGCGGCCGCCGAGGACACCTCGATCACCGAGTCCAGCCCGAACCCGATCAGCGCGGACGAGGACACCCGCGCGCCTTCGGTCAGCGCGATCACCGCCTCGACCACGTTGTAGCTGATCGTCGCCGCGACCAACCACCGAATCCGCGTCGCCAGCACCGCCTGACGCACCGAACTCGGCGCGATCGGCACCGGCATCCCGATCGTCTCCATCAGCAGCAGCCATCCGATTCCGCCGCCGGGCAACAGGCCGGATCAACAGCGAGCACCAGCCCGACCAGATCGTCCAGCGCCCGCCCGATCCGCGGATCCGCCAGCTCATACCGGCTGCGCCGCCCCTCGGGAACCGAGACGACCAAACCACATCCACGCAGGCAGGCCAGATGATTGGACAGGATCTGCCGCGAGACACCGATCGCCTCGGCCAGCTCCGACGGATAGCCGGGTTCCTTCCGCAGACTCAGCAGGATCTTGGTTCTGGTCGAGTCCGAGAGGGCATAGCCGAACCGGGACAGCGCGTCGGTCTGCACCGTGGATTCCATAGACCTAACGGTACATCAGAAACTGTATTCAGAAAAGGATGTACTGATGGCGCCGTTGAGCGGAAACAAAAGGCCCAACCACCACTCCGACGCCGCCTGAACCTGGAGCCAGTCGCCGAGGCAGCTACCTGCGTTGGACGGCACCTGAGACGAACCACTGAACCAAGGTCACAGCCAGCGTTGCTGCCATCTGAGCGGCATCCTTCGTGATCGGAATCGCGGGGGTGACGCCTTCGTGCCGGTCCGTATGCCCTTCCCAAAGCATCCGAATCATCAGCACCACTGCCGTCACGGGAACTGAGACACCAGATTTGTCGCGGATGGCAACCGCATACAGATGGCCTTGACGATCGAGTTGTCCCAGAACATGTCCCAAGGTTGCACCCGCCTGAGCGGGTACAACGACAGGAATCGCCGCCGCTTCGACAGCAAGGACCGCTTCCCGGTACGCCGTAGACGGATCAGGGTGGAACC
This sequence comes from Nocardia sp. NPDC057272, assembly GCF_042668615.1. Lineage (NCBI taxonomy): Bacteria > Bacillati > Actinomycetota > Actinomycetes > Mycobacteriales > Nocardiaceae > Nocardia > Nocardia sp. NPDC057272. The sequence goes on from NZ_JBHUYK010000001.1 coordinate 227,830, forward strand.
TGTGCGCAGCGTCCCAGGCAGCCTGCAGATGAGTGGAAGCCACAGTGCGATTAACTGCCGCAGCGCTCTCGCCCGCGTGGCGCATTGCTGCCATGACCGCAGGGTCGTGACGACGTTCCAGAGAGTCACCGGATTTGCTGACCTTCCAGACCGAGCTCCCATCACGCAGGACAGCGTCGATCTGCTTGACCTCGTTCGGCGCCCGGCGCCGGTATAGAGAGCTCTCGTCGTGAGTCAACACATGTAGAGCTGCATCGATCCAGTCCAACAGCGCATCCGACGAAACCCCACGTGCTTCGTGATACCAGAACCGCTCACTCGGCAGGTAACGGAGCCGAGCGGCTATCTGCTGACGCTTCGCGTCGTCGATCAACTGGCTGGCGAGCCACTCTCGAAGCGGATATTCCAGCCACTCTGGAACATCTTCATGCCAACCCAGGTCGGCAGGCAGACCTGCCTTGCGGCTGCTGAACGGCTGCCAAGCCTGAGAGTTGTTGCTCGTCACGCAGTGAAGAATAGTGGCCAAAGGATCACTGCGCGAAAAACTTTCGGACTGACTCAAAAAACGACGCACAATGCGAACCGCACCCTGCGATCCGGACGGCCAGAGCAACGAGGTTATAGAGCCACAAACGCGAGAAGTCCCAGGTTGTTGACCTGTGACTTCTCGCCTTGTGGAGCTGCCGGGAATCGAACCCGGGTCCTCCGCCGCGTCGCAGATTCGGCAGCTTGCTGACCTGCGGTTGCATTCCAATCGGTCCGGCCTCCAGTGCCCTGTTTCCGCTCCCGGTGTGGGCGAAATGTGGGCCCCGAGTCCGAGCCGATTCTGGCTCTCTGGGCTGGCTTCACAGCCGCGTTTCCATCGCCCGGCGGATGAGCAGCCGGGCAGGGTCCCCAGTGGCGGCCTGGCGGGCGAGCGCGTCGAACGCACGGAGATAGATCAGGATCTCGCGGGGTTGGGTCACCCGCAGTTCCGCCGTGATCGCTTCGACCGTGGCGAGCCGCTGATCGAACAGGACGAAGTTCGTCGCCTGTATCGGCATCTCGGCTTTCGCGGGGATGATGCCCAGCAGCACCCTGGACAAGCCCGCCACGGCAAGCAGGCGGTCCAGTTGGCCGACCATGACCGCGTCGTCGCCGACCGTGGTGTGTAGCGCCTGTTCGGCGATGAGAATGTGGAACTTCCGCCGACCCGAGTACAAGAGCTGTTGACGTTCGATGCGCGCGGCGACGCCCTGGTCTACGTCGTCGGGCGTCCGATAGAACTCGACGTAACGGCGAAGAACGGCAGTCGCGTAGTCCGCTGTTTGCAAAATGCCGGGGATGATCTGCGGTTGGTAGATCCGGATCATCTCGGCTGACTCGGCTAGGCGGATGTTCGCCTTCTGCTGCCGGTGTGTGCCGGTGCCCAGAACCTTGCGCCACTCGGTGTAGGCCGTTTCGAGGTTGTGCAGGGTCGCCAGCAGATCGGCGAGCTGGTCGAGGGTGCCGGTGTGTGCGCAATAGGCGCGTAGGTCGTCGGATGACGGTGTCTGTCGGCCGTTCTCGATCTTCGAGACCTTCGCCTCGCCCCAACCGGCGAGGTCAGCCAGGGCGCGGCCAGTAATGCCTGCTGTACGGCGAAGCTCCCGGAGCCTGGCCCCGAGAGCTTCCCGCGCGTCTGCCGGATTGGTCACCCGGCGAACTCTCCGAACGGAACAGCCACGTTCCACAGCCGGTCACGAGTCGCGACGAAATGATCGACTACGGCCGGGTCGGTGGTGACCGCCAAGCCTGCCGGGGCTCCGCGTTCGTCGGTCAGGTTGTAGACGACCCGCTCGTCATCGAACAGCCACGCATCATCCGGCGGGATCTCTCCGGCGTCGTGACGTGGCACGTACCGGATGTTTTCGCCCGCTTCGACGTTGTGGCCGGTGACCGACAGCAACCATCGCTGATAGTCCGACAGCGGTGTGGTGACCACCCGGACACGGCTCACGCTCACGCCGCGTTCGGTCGTTTCCCGCATAAGCGCCTGCCACGGCGTCGCGGTGTAGGGCGCTGGCTCACCAGCGAGGAACGCACGCAGACGTTCGTCCTCGTCGGCGACGAAATAGGTGTCTCGGCACTCGAAATGGAACGCTGACCGCTTGGTTTCCCGGAACAGTCCGGGCCACAGGTCAGGCTCGGCGTTGGGCCGATAGCGCACCGTAAAAGGTCCTTTCGAGCTTGGGGACCTCGATAGCCGACTCGTCGGCGGCGAGGTTCATCTGTGCGAGCGTTTCCGGGTCGGTAATCGGTCGGCCGGTCAGGGTGAACGTGCCCCTACCGCTGTCGGCCATCGGTACCCCGACGTAGGTATCTGGTTGGGCGAAACCTAGGAGCAAGTGCGGGATTTCGACGGTTTCCGGTGAGTCCGTCTGCCATCCCTGGACCGCGTAGGTGCCGCTGTCGGTGGCGAACAGTGTCGGGCAGCCGCCCGAGTCGCTGCCGCCGTTGCCGAGGAACGTTAGGCGCATATCGCTACCCCCTGGTGAGAACTTGCGCGAGCTTTCCCGTACTCCCACATCGTCTCACCGTGTCACACAGGTTGTCGCCTGTTCAGACCAGTTGGAGCAAGTTCAAGAAAATTCCTGTCCAGGCGGTTGTACAAACCCATACCGTCAGCTCCAACGCTCCCGGCGGGTTTGAACTAAGAGTCCCCGCCGGGAGTGAATCCCGAAGAGCACCAGGAGGCCGCGATGCTCCCGCATTGGACACCCAGAACCGAACGCCCGCACCCGATCAACGTTGCGCCACCGAGCGTGATCAGGCGACTGCTCGCAGCGCTCGAGGCGTGGCCGACGAACAAGCAGCCCTCATGACCAGCCAGACGAAGGCCCAGCTTGCCGACCTGACCGAACGCGCCGCACGCCGGTCGATGACCATCACATCCACCCCGGAAGGCTGGCAACTCGCCTCGGCTTGGAGGGTGGTTGTTGTGGGTGACGTGGACGCCATCGCCGCATGGTTGAGCGCCGCAGAAACCTACGACCGCCGCCCCCGGCAGTACTTCCCGGCCGGATGCCAGGCGGACACGTGATCGTGATCGGGTGGGCGATCGTGATCGGCCTACCAGCCATCGTGTTCGTCGCAGCCGTGTGGCCAAAGCGCGACCAGTGAACATAGGTCTTGTTCGGCCACCCGAAGCGTGTGTGCGCCGATACCCTGAGCACTCAGTATCAGGGGAGTGATCGTCACCGTGGATAACAGCCGTTGTCCTACCGATCCTTACGTTCTACTTCGATGAGCTGATCCAGACAGCCGAGTGCGTGATTCTCGCCGTGGCGCTGGGGAGACTTGCTGCCGCAGGATGTGGGCAAAGTGTGGGCAGCAGGCTGAATCTGCCCGTACTCAGCGCATAAAAAAAGTCCCTGACCTGCGTTAACAGGCCAGAGACTCTTTGGTGGAGCTGCCGGGAATCGAACCCGGGTCCTCCGCCGCGTCTTCAGGGCTTCTCCGTGTGCAGTTCGCTATGTCTCTGCTCGGATCTCCAAGTCTCGCGAACAAGCCTGGATGACGATCCCAGTCGCTGTTAGATGTCCCATCCGACTCCGCGACCGAGCCGAACGGTAATTCCCTCTAGCTGATGCCAGTACCCGGGTCGAGGGACGAACCCGGACTGACAGAGACGACCTGGCTACTTAGGCAGCGAGGGCGTACTCGCGCTGATTGGAATCGGCGCTTAATTGGTTGCAGCGACGCTTACGGTGGTCTCTTGCCTGCACCGACACGCTTCCCCTGAATCAACGTACGCAGTCGAAACCGTTCAGCCCCGTACGTGCCCGCACCGTGCGGGCTAGTCATATTAACACCGGCGCGGCGTGAGATCTTCCCATTATTTCTGCCAGCTCGCGGTGTCGCCTGAGTGATCTTGTAGCGAACCCCGCCAGATGGCCTCGACGAATCCGGGTGGGGCCGCCGGTGGTGACGGGTACTGTTCTCGTTCGGCCGCCCCGGAACGGTCAAATGTCCTGGGCGACTGGAGCAAGGAGTTATCTCATGGCATTCACCAGTCACCGTGGACTGCGCCGATTCGCGGCGATCCCGGCTGTTGCGAGTCTCGTGCTGGCCGCGGCCTGCTCGTCGGGCGAGTCCACCGCCGCGCCGGGCGTCACCAGCACGCCCTGTCCCGGTTCGCCGAACACCGATAACGGCTGCATCTATCTCGGGGTGCTCTCGGATCTGGCGAACGGGCCGTTCACCCCGCTCGGTGCCTCGATGAACGACGGTCAGGTGGCGTTCTGGAAGCAGGTGAACGCGGCGGGCGGCATCGGCGGCTACGACATCGACATCAGCACCTACACCCGCAACACCTCCTACGATCCGCGCACCCATCGCAGCGCGTACGAGGAGATCGAGCCGAACGTGCTCGCGTTGTCGATGAGTTTCGGGACCGCGCAGACCGTCGCGATGCTCAACCAGATGGACGCCGACGACATGGTGAGCACCGCGGCCACCCAGTGGTCGGGCTGGAACTATCGCAGCGCCGACCGCAATCTGGTGCTCAGCGCGGGCTACTCCTACTGCACCGAAGCGGTGACCGGCCTCGACTGGTTCGCCGAAACCCATTACGCGCCGCGCAATATCGCCGTGGTCGCCTATCGCGGCAACTACGGCGGCGACTACGCCAGCGGCGCGCTGAAGTGGGCGCTGGCCAACGACGCCACCATCGCCGATCGCATCGACACCGGACCCAATGCCGAGGTCGGCAACCAGGACGGGCCCGTGGCTGAGATCCTGGCCGCGGCGCCGGACCTGGTGATGCTGGCCACCGGACCCGCCGAGACCGCGGAGATCGTGGGCAAGCTCGTGAAGTCGGGTTTCACCGGGCGATTCCTCGGCTCGCTGCCCACCTGGAACGCGGCACTGCTGCAATCGGCGGCCGCACCGGCGCTGACCGCGCTCTACAACTACACGACCCCGGTCGACAGCTGGGCCGGCGACAGCGTGGGCGCCAAGCACGCCCGCGACGCGATCACCGGCGAACCGGCCAACTTCGGCTATTCGCTGGGCTGGGCGATCACCTATCCACTCAAAGCCCTGCTCACCGCGGCGGCGGCGAACGGCGAACTCACCCGCGCCGGCCTGCGCCGCAGCGTCGGCGCGATGAAACCCGACGGTGAGGGCATGGTCGTGATCCACCCGGCGGGTGCGGCCGAACCGGATCTGGAGACGGAGTGGTCGGCGGTGTTCGAACCGGACCGGGAGGCGCCGATGGGCGCCAGAGCGGTGAGTGTCGGCTATCAGGGCAAGACGCTGGGTCGGCTGAACCTGCACGAGCCCTGCACCCGGTTGTAGGGAATCAGCTCGCGGCGATCATGGCGACCGCCGTGAGCGCGAGCACCATACCGACCTTCTGGGTGGCGCTGATGCGTTCGCCGAGCAGGACCATCGCCAGCAGCACGGTCGCCGCCGGATACAGCGAGCCGATCACGCTCACCACCGACAGCATCGCGCCGTGGAAGGCGTAGAGCAGCGCGGCATTGGCGATCACATCGAGCACGCCGACCGCCAGGGCCAAGCGCAAGGGTTCACCGTGCAGTCCGCGGAATTCGCCTGCCGCCAGCGCCGATGTCCACACGACCGCGGTGGCCGCCACCCGCTGGGCGAGCAGGGGCCACAGTCCGGCGCTCGCGCTCGTTTCGTGCAGGAAGTAGAACGCGAAACCGAACGCGGCGCCCGACCCGATCGTGAGGAGCGCGACCCGGCGGGTGAAACGCAGTTGCCTGCCGCCGGTGATCTCCTCGGTGGTTTCGTCGGGTGCCTCCCGGCTCACGAGCACCACCGCGACCAGGGCCACGGCGATGCCCGCGATCGCGATCGAGCCGGGCCGTTCGCCGAGAAAGAACCCGGCGATGACCGGTATCCCCGCGACCAGCACCGCGGTCAGCGGCGACACCACCGACATCGGACCGTCGGCGAGCGCGGCGTAGAACCACCACACCGCCAAGCCGCTGGCCACACCGGCGGCCAGACCCCACAGCACCGACGCCGTGTCGGCATGCCCGCCCACCAGCGGCGCGATCAGCAAGACCAGCAGCACGGAAAACGGGTACGACACCACAACCACACGCAGCGCCGTGACCCTGCGCGCGGCGATCCCGCCGAAGAAGTCGCTGACTCCGTAGCCCGCCGCCGCGACGAGGGCGAGCACTACGGAGATCAACGCATGCCTTTGACCCGCCGACCTACTTCACGGGTGACCTCGCGCTCGGCCTGCTTGCGGGCCAGATCCTGACGCTTGTCGTAGTCCTGCTTGCCCTTGGCGAGGGCGAGCTCCACTTTCACCTTGCCGTCGGAGAAGTACATCGACAGCGGCACCAGCGTCTGGTTGCCCTCGCGCGACTTGCCGACCAGGTGCTCGATCTCACGCTTGTGCAGCAGCAGCTTGCGGGTGCGGCGCGGCGAATGATTGGTCCAGGTGCCGTGGCTGAACTCCGGGATGTGCAACCCGCGCAACCAGACCTCACCGTGGTCGACGGTCGCGAAGGCGTCGACCAGCGAGGCCTTGCCCTCACGCAGGCTCTTCACCTCGGTGCCGACCAGCGCGATCCCCGCCTCATAGGTGTCGAGGATCGTGTAGTTGTGCCGCGCCCGGCGGTTGGTCGCGATGACCTTGCGCCCCTTTTCCTTCATAACGGTCAACTGTAAGTGACGGCGCCAGCGCTTTATTCCATGGCTGACTCAGACCCGGGCGGCCGCCCTGGCCAGTGCGCGGTCGCGCTGCTCCTCGAAACGGGCCGCCTTGACCTCGAGGTCGAGCAGGTAGGTGTGCAGCTCGTCGCGGGCGATCTCGCCTTCGGGACCGAAATCGGTGCGCTCGAAGATTCGCCAGATCCGCAGGGTCGGGCGCAAGACGACATCGAGGTGCTGGCGCAGGTCGTACACGCCGTGCTTGGCGAGCAGCACCGCGTTGCGGCGGAAGTTGGGCTGGTTGAGGCCGGGCATCTGGAAACGCAGGATCACGTCGGTGATGGCCCGCATGGCCTCGTCGGGCGTGAGGTCGAGGGCCGCCGCGCAGAGCTTGCGGTAGAAGATCATGTGCAGGTTCTCGTCGGCCGCGATCCGGGCCAGCATGCGATCGGCGACCGGGTCGTCGCACAGCGCGCCGGTGTTGCGGTGGCTGATTCTGGTCGCGAGCTCCTGCAACGTGACGTAGGCGACGCCCTTGAGGAACTGCGAACCCTTCTCCGGCTTGGCGATGCCCGCGGTCATGTGCGACATCCTGGCCTCTTCGAGCGCGACCGGGTCGACGGCGCGGGTCACGACGAGGTAGTCACGCAAAACGATGCCGTGGCGGTTCTCCTCGGCGGTCCACCGGCCGACCCAGGTGCCCCAGGCGTTGTCGAAGCCGAAGGTGTCGGCGAGTTCGCGGTGGTAGGAGGGCAGGTTGTCCTCGGTGAGCAGGTTGGTGATCATCGCCGCCTTGGCGACCTCGCTCAGTCGCGACTGCTCGGGATCCCAGTCGTCGCCGCCCATGGCCGCGAAGTTGCGGCCCTCGTCCCACGGCACGTAGTCGTGGGGGTGCCACATCTTGGCCTTGGACAGGTGGTCGTTGAGATTGGCTTCGGCCGTCGGCTCGAGCTCGGCGAGGATGTCGCTGTCGGACAGGTGGAGCGTCATGGGTCGACGCTACGAGGCGAAGGGTGGGTTCTCGGGGGTATTGCCGAGATTTCCGCGACTACTCATCACAACTGCCGACGTGCGGCGATGATCGGTCACAGCGGTGCGGGGCCGAAGCTGCCGACGTGCAGTGGCACCGAATCCCACTGGGCGCGGTCGGGCGTGAGGTCGCCGACAACCAGGACGCCCGCGTCGGCGAATGCGCCTCTGGCCCGGGCGATGTGGTCCTCGGAGGTGACCAGAACGACCGAGCGCAAGCCCTTGTCGGCGAGCACTGCCGCGGTGTTACGAGCGTTGGCCACCGTCGAGTCGGCCTCGGATTCGCGCAGGATCCGGCTCTCGTCGATGCCGGCGCCGATCAGCCACTCGGCCATGGCGTCGGCTTCGGACAGACCGGCTTGCGGGTTGCCGCCGGTGACGATGATCGGCGACCACGGCGCGAAGACGGCTTGGGCCAGGCCCGCGCGCAGTCGTCGCACGAGTTCCTCGCGCATCGTGCCCTCCGGGGTCAGGCCGTAGCCGAGGACCACGACGGCGGTGTCGGGGCCGTAGATGCCGGGCAGGGTCGGTGTGCCCAGCGCCCGCGCGAAGTCGAGACCGGGTGGGGCCGGAAAGTCGGCACCGGCGGGTACCGGCACGCAGGCCAATCCCGTGACCGCTATCGCCGCGCACACCACACGCTTGCCCCAAGTCCACCGCACCATTGCCGTCGCCTCCTCGAGCTCGGGCCGATCTCCGTGATCGGTCCCGCTCGGCAACGGTGCGCCGGGTCGTCGACGTCAGGTATCCCTTTGACCTGCGGCTACGACAACTCACATGCGTATGTCGGCCACCGCTGGTGCGTGGCATCGCAAAATTTCCGGAATCGGACGCCGGGGCATACGAGGACGTGGCGAGCACGCGATCGATCGGCGGGCAGCGAGGGCGATCGCTGGAACACGGCCGTCAGTGACACAGCACTGGATCCGGCAGCGGTGTCTGGGACGTTGTCGAACTCGGCCGATCGGGCGGCGGCGGAACGTCAGCCGGGGCTCAGTACGAGGTAGAGGACCAAGGCGGCGGTGAAGATGGCGATCAGCGCGAGGGTCGACCAGCGTGGCCTGCCACGGTGGATCGCGCCGTGGTGGGCGCCGAGGAGGGTGGGTGCGACGACCGGGTCGATGTGGCGGTGCGGCATCGGGGGTGTCGGAGTATCGGCTCCCGCACTCGGGCTGCTGCCCGACGTATCGTCGTCCGAGCCTTCACCGTTCGCCATGACTCGACAGTAACTCGGCGTCGTCCGATTCGGTGCGGGTTCCTCGCCGCCGCGCGTGTACCCCCTGCTGGGCGGGGAGGCGCAGGTGCACCGCTACTCCCCGGCCAGTGTGGTCAGCACCCCCTCGCCGTAGCGAGCCAACTTGTTCTCGCCGACGCCGGCGACGGTGCCGAGCGCGGCGAGGTCGGCGGGTTTGCGCGCGGCGATCTCGCGCAGGGTGGCGTCGTGGAACACCACGTAGGCGGGCACGCCCTGTTCCTTCGCCGTCGCGGCACGCCAGGCCCGCAGGCGCTCGAACACTCCGACGTCCGCTGCGGGCAGGTCGGCGGTCGCCTTGGCCGATTTCGCGCTGCGCGCGGGGCGGGCGGCGCGTTCGGGCTCGCGCCGCATCGGCACCTTCCTGCCCTCGAACAGCACCTCGTTGCTCTCGTCGGTCAGTGCGAGGACACCGTATTCGCCCTGTACCGCCAGCAGGCCGCCCGCGAGCAGCTGCCGCACCACCCCGCGCCATTCGGTATCGCGCAGATCGGTGCCGATGCCGAACACCGACAGCTCGTTGTGCCGATGCTGGGTGATCTTCTGGTTGGTCTTGCCGAGCAGGATGTCGACGAGGTGGCCCGCGCCGAACGATTGTCCGCGTTCGCGTTTGAGCCGCAGCACCGTGGACAGCAGCTTCTGCGCGGGCACCGTGCCGTCCCAGGTCTCGGGCGGGTTCAGGCACACATCGCAGTTGCCGCAGGCGCCACCGGTCTGACCGAAATAGTTGAGCAGCCGCGCGCGACGGCAGCCGACGGTCTCGCACAGGGCGAGCATGGCATCGAGGTGTAGTTGCAGCTGTCTGCGATGTGCCGCGTCGCCCTCGCTGGAGTCGATCATCTTGCGTTGCTGCACAACATCATTGAGGCCGTAGACCATCCAGGCTGTCGACGGCAGGCCGTCGCGGCCCGCGCGGCCGGTCTCCTGGTAGTACCCCTCGACCGATTTCGGCAGGTCGAGGTGGGCCACGAAGCGCACGTCGGGTTTGTCGATGCCCATGCCGAAGGCGATGGTGGCGACGACGATCAGGCCGTCCTCGCGCAGGAATCTGGACTGGTTCTCGGCACGGGTGCGGAAATCCAGGCCCGCGTGATAGGGCACCGCGCGGATGCCGTTCTCGTTGAGCATGGCCGCGGTCTTCTCCACCGAATTGCGCGAGAGGCAGTAGACGATGCCCGCGTCGCCGGGATGCTCGGCGCGGATGAAGTCGAGCAGCTGACGGTCGGCGCGGTTCTTCGATTCGATCCGGTACTGGATGTTGGGCCTGTCGAAGCTGGAGATGAACTGTTTCGCGGCGCCCAGATCCAGCCGTTCGACGATCTCGGCGGCGGTCTTCTCGGTGGCGGTCGCGGTGAGCGCGATGCGCGGGACATCGGGCCAGCGTTCGTGCACCAGCGACAGCGCGAGGTAGTCGGGCCGGAAGTCGTGGCCCCACTGCGACACGCAGTGCGCCTCGTCGATCGCGAACAGGGCGATCTTGCCGCGATCGAGCAGCCGTAGCGTGGCTTCCAGTCGTAGGCGTTCCGGCGCCAGGTACAGCAAGTCCAGATCGCCCGACACGAACTGCGCCTCCACGGTCCGCCGCTGATCCGGCGACTGGGTGGAGTTGAGAAAACCGGCCCGCACACCGAGGGCGCTCAGCGCGTCGACCTGGTCCTGCATGAGGGCGATCAGCGGTGAGACGACGACGCCGACGCCCTCGCGGACCAGCGAGGGGACCTGGTAGCAGAGGGATTTGCCGCCACCGGTCGGCATCAGTACCAGCGCGTCGCCACCGCCGACGACCTGTTCGACGATGGCCGCCTGGTCGCCGCGGAAACTGTCGTAGCCGAAGACGCGGCGTAGTACCTCGTCGGCTGTCTCAGCGCGATCGGGAGCCGCGACCCGGCCCGGGGTGGCCGGGGCGAGATCGTCGAAGTGGAAGCCGCCGGTATCGGCGAAATCGTGCTCGGAGACGTACCCGCCGTCGGACGGGTACGCGTCGTCGGGTGGGAAGTCCTCGGGCGGGAAGTCGTCGACATCGGGGGCTGTGGCGCCGGAATTGCTCACCGGGCCATCCTACGAGCGAGCGCCGGTCGCGCAGCCCGTCGACCGGAGCCGACGGCGGCGGATGCCGAAGTTGCGCACCTGTGGATAACTTCGATTCACCCGCGCAAACGGCCGAGGACCTCGTCTTGGAGCAGGCCGTTGGAGGCCATCGCGTCGCCGCCGTGCGGGCCGGAGCGCCCGTCCAGGGAGGTGAACGCGCCACCCGCCTCACGGACCAGGATGTCGAGGGCGGCCAGGTCCCACAGGGAGACCTCCGGCTCGGCCGCGATATCGACCGCACCCTCCGCGACCAGGCAATAGTTGAAGAAGTCGCCGTAACCGCGGACTCGCCAGACGGCATCGGTGAGGTCGATGAACTTCTCGCGTAGACCGCGCTCGTGCCAGCCGGACAGACTGGAGAAGGCCAGGCTCGCGGCGTCGAGGTCGGCGACCGCGGATACCGAGATCGGCTTGGGCGCTCCGGGGTGGACCTGTACCCATGCACCCGAACCGGCGGCGGCCCACCACCGCCTGCCCAGTGCGGGCGCGCTCACCACGCCGACCACCGGGACACCGTCCTCCAGCAGGGAGATCAGGCTGGCCCACACCGGTACGCCGCGAACGAAGTTCTTGGTGCCGTCGATCGGGTCGACCACCCATTGCCTGCCGCTGAACTCGGCGTCACCGCCGAACTCCTCACCGAGCACGGCGTCGGCGGGGCGTTCGTCGGCGAGTACGCGGCGGATCAGCTGTTCTACCGCGAGATCGGCGTCCGAGACCGGGGTGAGGTCCGGTTTCGAGTCGACTTTGAGGTCGACGGCGCCGAAGCGCTCGAGGGAGATGGCGTCGGCCTGGTCGGCCAGTCGCAGGGCAAGGTCCAGGTCAGCGGAGTAGGCAGCCACGGTGGGAGTGTATTCGCCGAGCCGGCGCGCTCGAGTTCGCGGCGCGGTGAACATCGCTGCCGTTGCCCGCCCCAGCTCAGCGGCTCCGGCCGGGTGCGTGAGAACGTGCGAAAGCCGCCCGGTCAGGCCACGACCTGGGCTGTTTTCGCTGCGACCAGAGCACTTGTCCACCAGTGCAGCTGGTCGAGCAGGGCCGTGGCGGCGGCTTCTGGTTCCTGCGGGTCGTGGAGTTGGCCGGTCTCGTCGAAGAGCATGTAGTAGCGCGGGAACGAGACGTAGTGGCGCACAGTGTGGGCGTTGAGTTCGTTGAACACCTGGCGGAGGTGTTCGATGGCCAGGAGTCCGCCGGAGCCGCCGCTGTAACCGACGAAGCCGATCGCCTTGGCGTCCCACTGGGTGAAGTGCCAGTCGATGGCGGCTTTGAGGGCGGCGGGGTAGCTGCGGTTGTAATCGGGTGTGACGATGACGTAGGCGTCGGCCGCGGCCAGGCGGTCGGTGAGGTCGCGCATACCGGCGGGGCGGACCGGGTCGGGGTCGAGGGCGGGCGGCACGGTGGGCAGGGCGGGCAGGGCGGTGTCGGCGAGGTCGATGATGTCGACCTCGAAGCGATCGTCGACCTGCTGGGCGAACCAGTTCGCGACGACGGGGCCGAATCGTCCGTCACGGACACTGCCGATGATGATCGCGAGCTTCAGCGTGGACACGATGTTCTCCTGTTCGTCGTACCGGCTCGATCAGCCGGTACGACCAAATCTCGCGGACCGCGAGCGTCGCAGGGAGACCACGCTGAGAGTGGTAGTGGCACGGCCACTCTGCGTGGCGCCGCGCTGGGTACCGTCGAAGAGGTGAGCGACAACGAACTCGGGCTGTTCCTGCGGACCCGCCGCGAAGCGGTCTCCCCCGCCGAGGTCGGGCTGCCCGCCGGACAACGCAGGCGCACGCCGGGTCTGCGTCGCGCCGAGGTCGCGATGCTGGCGGGTGTCAGCGTCGAATATCTGATCCGGCTCGAGCAGGGCCGCGACAGCCATCCCTCCGCTCAGGTGTTGTCCGCGCTGGCCGAGACGTTGCGGCTGAGTCCTCGCGAACGCGTTCACCTGCATCAACTCAGCAAAGGCGTGTCCGGTTTCAGTTGTGGCGCTGCCGAGAACGGTCCCAACCGCACGGTGCGTCCGACGATCCTGGCGATCCTCGCCCAGCTGGAACCGGCGCCCGCCGCGATCACCAACCGCTTCACCGAGATCCTGGCCTGCACCGAGGGCTACCGGAAGTTGATGGCGCCCGCGGGACTGTTCGAGCAGGGCGAGCCCGCCAACGTCGCCCGATTCGTGTTCACCCACCCGGGCGCCCGCGCGCTGTACCCGGAGTGGGGATCGGCTGCCGACAAGCTGGTCGCTTCGCTCAAGCAGGGCCCGTTCCGCGCCGATCCGATGGTCGCCGCCCTGGTCGACGAGCTCACCGTGACGGCGGGCAGCGCCTTCACCGATCGCCTCGCGACGCTGCCCGGTCTGCCCCCGTCGGGCGGGATCAACCGCATCGATCACCCCGAGGCGGGCACGCTGCGGCTGGCCTACGAATCGCTGGATCTGTCCATCGACGACGACCAGTCGCTCTACGTCCTGCTCCCGGCCGACGAGGCCAGCGCGAACGCCCTCGACCGGCTGGTCGGACGCCGCCCGGGGGGCCTGCGGTCCATCGCAAGCTGACCGAATAGGCACTGTGTCGGACGGGACCGGTAGCCTAGGACATCGTGCATCCTGACGTTATCGCCGACCTCGCAGAACTCGACACCACGCTCAAGACGGTCGAGTCGGTCCTCGATGTCGAGGAACTACGCCGCCGCATCGATGAACTCGAGCACCAGGCCGCCGATCCCGAGTTGTGGAACAACCAGGAGCACGCCCAGCAGGTGACCAGTGAGCTCTCGCACGCGCAGAGCGAATTGCGCCGTGTCGAGGATCTGCGCCAGCGGCTCGAGGACCTGCCGGTGCTCTACGAACTGGCCGAGGCCGAAGAGGACGCGGCCGCCGCCGAAGCCACCGCCGACGCCGATGCCGAGCGCGCCGCACTGCGCGTGGACGTCGAGGCGATGGAAGTGCGCACCCTGCTCTCGGGCGAATACGACAAGCGTGACGCGCTGGTCAACATCCGTTCCGGCGCCGGCGGCGTCGACGCCGCCGACTGGGCGATGATGCTGATGCGCATGTACATCCGCTGGGCCGAGCGGCACAAGTTCCCCGTCGAGGTCTACGACACCTCTTACGCCGAGGAGGCGGGCCTCAAGAGCGCCACCTTCGCGGTCAAGGCGCCCTACGCCTACGGCACGCTGTCGGTGGAGATGGGCACGCACCGCCTGGTCCGGATCAGCCCGTTCGACAACCAGGGCCGTCGCCAGACCTCCTTCGCCGAGGTCGAGGTCCTGCCGGTGGTGGAGACGACCGACCACATCGAGATCCCCGAGGGCGAGATCCGGGTCGACGTGTACCGCTCGTCGGGCCCCGGCGGCCAGTCGGTCAACACCACCGACTCCGCGGTGCGCCTGACCCACATTCCCACCGGCATCGTCGTGACCTGCCAGAACGAGAAGTCGCAGCTGCAGAACAAGATCTCGGCCATGCGCGTGCTGCAGGCCAAGCTGCTCGAGCGCAAGCGCCAGGAGGAGCGCGCCACGATGGACGCGCTCAAGACCAACGAGGGCGCGTCGTGGGGCAACCAGATGCGTTCCTACGTGCTGCACCCGTACCAGATGGTCAAGGACCTGCGCACCAACCACGAAGTCAACAATCCGACCGCGGTCCTCGACGGCGACATCGACGGCTTCATCGAGTCCGGAATCCGTTGGCGCATGCGCGATCAGGACGACGCGTAGCCAGCTGTTCGCTCACAAACCGTGCGCTTCAGCACGTTTGACCGCACGCCGTGACCGACCTGTAACCTTTCTGGTGTGCGTTCGACCGAACCGAAACTGTGCCTGTGCAGGTCCATGAAGGAGACGCGATGACCGACGTCCTCGCGGCCAGCAGCGGACCCGAGATCAGCGACTGGATGCGTTCCAGTGGGCTGGAAATCGTCCTGCTGATCGTCGGCGCGATGCTGTTCGGCCGGTTCGCCGCGTTCCTGCGCGATCGGGTGACCACCAAGATCGACTCGGGTTTCCAGACCAGTGACGCCCTGGTTCGCACCGAAGCGGCCAAGCACCGTCACGCGCTGGCACAGGTGGTCACGTGGGTGGTGCTGACCATCGTGTACGTGCTGGTCGGCATGGAGGTGTTGCGCAGGCTGGGCTTCGCGGTGACGGGTCTGGTCGCGCCGGCGGCGGTGCTCGGTGCCGCGCTCGGTTTCGGCGCGCAGCGCATCGTCCAGGACATTCTGGCCGGGTTCTTCCTGATCACCGAGCGCCAATACGGCTTCGGTGACGTGGTGCAGATCTCGGTCACCGGCTCCGCCGACCCGGCCGAGGGCACCGTCGAGGACGTGACGCTGCGCATCACCACGCTGCGTAACTCCGACGGCGAGGTGATCATCGTCCCCAACGGGCAGATCGTGAAAGTCACCAATCTGTCCAAGGATTGGGCGCGGGCCGCGATCGACGTCCCGGTGTCGGCGCAGGCCGATATCACCAAGATCAACGAGATCCTGCACGCGGTGTGCACCAAGGCCTACGAGGATCGCCGCCTCAAACCGCTGCTGCTCGACGAGCCGTCGGTGATGGGTGTCGAAGATCTCTCGCTCGACGTGATGAACATCCGGATGGTTGCCCGCACATTGCCAGGCAAACAATTCGAAGTGGGTCGCGAACTGCGCGTACGCGTCGCCGCGGCCCTGCGTAAGGAGGGAATCAGTGAAACCACGTAAGTCCACAGCGATCCTGATGGCGGCGTGGCTGTCGACGTTTGTCGTGTACCTGTTCGTCAAACCCACCGATACCGCCGCCGAGGGCCCGACGACGTTCCTCAACGCCGTACCGACCTGGGTGAATGCCGACCCCCAACCCTGATCGACGCGCCGCGTCCCGCTGAGACGGCTGGTTCGCTGGTTACACTGGCTCCCCGTGATCACCATGCGCAACGTGACCAAGTCGTACGAGACCTCGACGCGACCGGCGCTGGACAACGTTTCCGTCGATGTGGAAAAAGGCGAGTTCGTCTTCATCATCGGCCCGTCCGGTTCGGGCAAGTCGACCTTCATGCGACTCCTGCTCAAGGAAGAGGCGCCGACATCGGGCGAGATCCGGGTCGCGGATTTCCGCGTCGACCGCTTGCCCGGCCGGAAGGTGCCCAAGTTGCGGCAGCGGATCGGCTGCGTGTTCCAGGACTTCCGGCTGTTGCAGCAGAAGACCGTGGAACAGAACGTCGCGTTCGCGCTGGAGGTGATCGGCAAGCGGCGCCAGTTCATCGACCGGACGGTGCCCGAGGTGCTCGACATGGTCGGGCTCGGTGGTAAGGGACAGCGGTTGCCGTCGGAGCTGTCCGGTGGTGAGCAGCAGCGGGTCGCGATCGCGCGCGCGTTCGTCAACCGGCCGCTGGTCCTGCTCGCCGACGAGCCGACCGGCAACCTCGACCCCGACACCAGCGCCGACATCATGGCCCTGCTCGAACGGATCAATCGCGTCGGCACCACGGTGCTGATGGCCACCCACGACAATCACATCGTCGACGCCATGCGAAGGCGGGTGGTGGAACTCGACCACGGCAGACTCGTGCGCGACGAAGCGACCGGCGTCTACGGGGTGGGTCGATAATGCGACTGAGTTTCCTGTTCACCGAGGTCGTCGACGGCCTGCGCCGCAATCTCACGATGACCATCGCGATGATCCTGACCACGGCCGTGTCGCTGATGATGCTCGGCGGCGGCATGCTGTCGGTGCGGATGGCCGACAAGACCGAGAACTTCTTCATCGGCCGCCTCGAGGTGCGCTTCTATCTCGACGACGCGGTCTCCGACACCGATCCCGACTGCGCCGCCGACCCGTGCAAGTCGCTGCTCGCCGACCTCAAGCAGACCTCGGGTGTGGAGAGCGTGCAGTTCCTCAACCGCGCCGACGCGCTGGAAGAGGCGAAGAAGCTGTTCGCGGATCAGCCGGAGATGGTGCAGTACATCTCCGACTCGCCACTGCCTGCCTCGTTGCGGGTGAAGATGACCGACGCCGATCAGTATCAGCACATCTACGACAGTTTCGCGACGCGGCCGGGTGTGCGGATCGTGGCCAACGACAAGGAGTTCGTCGACCGGCTGACCAGCCTGTTCGACGGGCTGCGCAATGCCGCGTTCGGTTTGGCGCTGGTGATGGCGCTGGCCGCGATGCTGCTGGTGCTGAACATGGTGCAGATCGCCGCGTTCACGCGGCGCACGGAAGTCGGCATCATGCGCCTGGTGGGCGCGACCCGCTGGTATACCCAGCTTCCGTTCCTGCTCGAAGCGGTCGCGGCCGCCTTCGTCGGTTCGGTACTCGCGATCCTCGGCCTGGTGATCGCCCGGCCGCTGGTGATCGACCGGGCGCTGGGCCCGCTGTTCGACAGCAATGTCTTCCCGCGCATCACCGGCGACGACATCGCCGTGGTTGCCCTGACGATCGCGCCCGTCGGCATCGTCTTCGCCGCCGTCACCGCCTACCTGACCCTGCGCTACTACGTGCGCGAATAAGGTTTGGGCGCGGCGGGCCCAGCTCGATCGGTCCCGCCGCGTCGACGGCAGACGACACCAAGCGTGCTGGTTACGTCAAGCCCGTCCCGGCGTGGGCGAGGCTGGCGCCGAGTTGAGCGGCGAGTCGGGATCGCTGGCGGTCGAGGTCGGCGATGCGTCGGTCCAGTTCGGCGGTTCTATCGGCCATGATCCGCACCGACATCTCGCAGGCTTGCACCGGTCCCGCGTCCTCGGCGCACGGCATGAGCAGGGCGATGTCATCGGTGTTCAGTCCCGCGGCCAGCAGTTCCCTGATCCGGGCGACCGCCGCTACCGCCGATGCCGGATAACTGCGGTAACCGTTGCTGTCGCGGTGCGGATGCAGCAGACCCTGTTCCTCGTAGTAGCGCAGCAGCCGGGTGGCGACCCCGGTGCGTCGCGCCAATTCGCCGATCAGCATGTGACCACCGGCACCTTCGGCTTGACCTTCACATCCATGTGAATCCCTAACGTCGCCCGTATGACAACCATTCCGCTCCAGACCAGCATCCACGGCGCCGGCCCCGGCATTCTCCTCGCGCACGGCGGGGGTGGCTCGATCGAGAGCAACTTCGGCACCGTGATCCCCGCGCTCGCGGCCGGGCACACCGTGGTCGCCCCCGACTACCCCGGCGACGACACCGCGCTGACGCTCGATGACCTCGCCGATGCCCTGGTAGCGGCCGCCACCGACGCCGGTGTCCCGACCTTCACCATCGTCGGTTTCTCCCTCGGCACCGCGGTGGCCGTGCGCGCTGCCGCACGTCATCCCGACCGTGTCACGGGCCTGCTGCTCACCGCCGGGTTGGCCGCACCCGACAATCGAGCCCGGTTGGCCGTGCAGGCCTGGCGGGACCTCCTCGACCGGGGCGCGCACGAATCCTTTGCCCGCTTGGTTCTGCTCACCGGTTTCTCCACGGATTTCGTCAACAGCCTTCCGGCACCGACAGTCGACGAGATGGTCCGGCAGACGGCCGGCTCGATCCCCGGCGGTACCCGCCAACAGGCGGCCCTGATCGAAACCGTCGACACCACCGCCGATCTCGCCACTGTCTCGGTCCCGACTCTCGTCGTCGCCACCACCGCCGATCTGCTCGTCGATCCGGAGAACTCGCGGGCACTCGCCGCGGGGATACCCGGCGCCGAATACGCGGAAATCGAAGCAGGCCATGTGGTCATGGTCGAGCGTCCCGACGAGTGGCAGAAGCTGCTCACCGATTTCCTCGATCGGCACGGGCTCTAGCACCCGCGAACCACCGATCACCCGAGCGTGCGCAGCTGCGGCCATAGCTGCGACCACGGCCGGATCGGGTTCCGGCAGACGAACATCGGCTCACCCTGTTCGTCGTTGTCGATGCCGAGACCGTTGTCGAGCACACCCGCGGGTTCGACGATCGAACACAGCTCGGTGAGTCGCCGATGGTCGATGCCGACGGTGAGGACCTCTGTCGCGGTGTCGGGCGGAGGTCCCCACCACCAGTAGGCGTTGTGGCCGGAATACGGTGTGGTCAGGTCATATTCAGGTCCGTAGTGCTCGATCGCACCCGCTTCGCCGTAGTTGGCGGTGAGGATGGGGACACCGGGTGGGCGGGCAGCGGCGATCTGTTCGACGTAGCGGGGCCAGGCGATGGTCTCGCCCGCGTCGTAGTTGATCGCGAGGACCGCGGAGTCGCGCAACCACGCGACCGGCAGCACCGGCAGGAACAACACCGCCGACATCACCGCGTTGACCGTGAGCACCGAAGTGACTGCCGCCCAGCGTTTTCGGTCCTCACCCAGCCACCGGAACACACCTACAGCACCCGCCGCGAACAGCACCGGGTACATCCCGCCGAGGTAGTAGGCCTTGCCGCCGGTCACGAGAAATACCACGAACAGCACCGCGTAGGTCAGCGCAAACGCCCGCCACCGCGAATTCCACAACCGCCACAATCCGTACCCCCACAGCGGAACCAGCAGCGGCCCGAACAGCCCGAACTGCAAGAGCACGAACATGATCGGCGTATCCGAGGTACCCGACGAACCACCGGCGATGGCTCTGCTCAGCTCCCACTGCGGCCACCCGTTGCCGGCCTGCCACCACAGATACGGCGACCACACCACCAGCGCAATGCCGACAGCGAACCCGAAGTACCTGGTCGCGAACAACTTTCGTTGTCCAGTCGATGCCAGGGTCGCGGCCAGCACACCGACCGGCACGATCAGCAGTACCTTGTTCTGGAGCCCGATCCCGACGACCGATCCGAGCACCAGCCACCATCGCGGATCCCGCCCGAGCTTCAGCACGAGCAGACAGATCAGCGACCAGGCCGCCAGATCGAACACCGTCGTCCCCAGCAGATGCCCCACGCCCATCATCAGCGCGGAACTCGCGACCGCACCGGCCGCCAGGGCTCGCGCGCCACGCCCACCACCCAACTCCCCCGCCATCAGGCCGGCACACACCACGACGAACGTCGCCGCGGCGATGGCGGGCAATCTCATGACACATAACGAATCGGGATCGACCGCAGCCATGAGTCTGGCCAGAAACGGCGACAACGGCGGCTGATCGGGGTAAGACCAGTCCAGCCGCCGACCCGCGGCCAGGAAGTACAGCTCGTCGCGGTGGTAGCCGTAGCGCCCCGAGGTCACCAGCAGGACGAGCGCGAAAACCGGCGCGATGACGGGCACCCGACCAGCGTGACAGAAACCGGCGATTCGACGACGGGTCAGCACACTTCTTACTCTGGAGTAAGATAGACTTACCGAAGAGTAAGATGGTGGGGTCGAAGGCACCCCGACAGCCGAGGAAATCAGGTGATGATGAGCACTCGAGACAGCGCGACGAAGCGACGTCCGAACGACACGTCCGCGGTCGGCCTCAGCCAGCCCAAACGGGACTGGATGGGCGCCGCGATGCGCGCTTTGACGACCATTACCGGGTCGGAGCTCGCGGGCAAGTACAACCTGCGCAAGCCGATCGAGCGCGTCACCTACGAGGGCACCAAGACCGGGTTCCGTACCCTGGGCGCGGCCACTCGTACGTTCGCCAAGGTCGCGGGCGGCGGTGAGCCCAAGCGTCTGGTCGACAACGAGTCCAAGACCAAGGACTACTTCGATCTCACCCCGTCCGACGAGCAGCAGATGATCGTCGAGACGGTGCGTGATTTCGCGGGCGAGATCCTGCGTCCCGCGGCCTACGACGCCGACAATGCCGCCAAGGCCCCGCGCGACCTGCTCGAGCGCGCCGCCGAACTCGGCATCACCCTGATCAACGTGCCCGAGGAGCTGGAAGGCGCGGCTTCCGAGCGCGGCGCCGTCACCAACTCCCTGGTCGCCGAGGCGCTGGCGCACGGTGACATGGGCCTGGCGCTGCCGATTCTGGCGCCGAGCGGTGTCACCGTCGCCCTGTCGCAGTGGGGCACCGACGCCCAGCAGCAGACCTACCTACCCGCCTTCACCGGCGAGAGTGTGCCGCAGGCGTCCGTGGTGATCAATGAGCCGCGCGCCCTGTTCGACCCGTTCGCGCTGCAGACCAAGGCCGTGCGCTCCCCCAGCGGCTACAAGCTCAACGGCGTGAAGAGCCTGGTCCCGGCCGCGGCCGACGCGGAACTGTTCATCGTGGCCGCCGAGCTCGACGGGCGCCCCGCGCTGTTCATCGTCGAGTCCGACACCGCCGGGCTGTCGGTGGAAGCCGACCCGAGCATGGGCCTGCGCGCCGCGGGCCTGGGCCGGCTGATCCTGGACAACGTGGCCGTCGGCGCCGACGCCGTCCTCGGCGACAGTGACGCCAAGACCCGTGCCGCCGAGTACGGCGACGCGGTGCAGCTCGCCCGGCTGGGCTGGGCCTCGCTGGCCATCGGCACCGGCCAGGCCGTGCTCGACTACGTGATCCCGTACGTGAACGAGCGTGAGGCGTTCGGCGAGCCGATCTCGCACCGCCAGGCGGTGGCATTCATGGTCGCCAACATGGCGATCGAGCTCGACGGCCTGCGCCTGGTCACCCTGCGTGGTGCCTCGCGCGCCGAGCAGGGTCTGTCGTTCGCCCGTGAGGCGGCGCTGGCGCGCAAGCTGGCCACCGACAAGGGCATGCAGATCGGCCTGGACGGCGTGCAGCTGCTCGGCGGCCACGGCTTCACCAAGGAACACCCGGTCGAGCGGTGGTACCGCGACCTTCGTTCCGTCGGTGTCGCCGAAGGCATCGTGCTGGTCTAGGCCCGTTTCTCACCTTCCAGGAGCCCCCTCATGATCAATCTCGAACTCCCCAAGAAGCTGAAGGCGAGCGCCAACCAGGCCCACCAGGTCGCCTCGCAGATCTTCCGTCCCATTTCCCGCAAGTACGACCTCGCCGAGCACGAGTACCCGGTCGAGCTCGACACGATGGCCGCCATGATCGAAGGGCTCGCCGATTCCGGCACCCAGAAGATCGGTGGCGCCGCGGGCGGCCGTAACGACGAGGCCGCCGCGGACCTGACCGCGAATGCCAACGGCGGCAACATGTCCGCGCTGCTCAACGCCCTCGAGACCTCGTGGGGCGATGTCGGCCTGATGCTCACCATCCCCTACCAGGGACTGGGCAACGCCGCGATCGCCGCGGTCGCGACCGACGAGCAGCTCTCGCGTTTCGGCAAGGTGTGGGCCGCGATGGCGATCACCGAGCCGTCCTTCGGTTCCGACTCCGCCGCCGTCACCACCACCGCCACCCTCGACGGCGACGAGTGGGTCCTCAACGGCGAGAAGATCTTCGTCACCTGCGGTGAGCGCGCCACCCACATCGTGGTGTGGGCTTCGGTCGACAAGAGCCTCGGTCGCGCCGCGATCAAGTCCTTCGTCGTCCCGCGCGACGCTCCGGGCCTGTCGGTGGCGCGGCTCGAGCACAAGCTCGGCATCAAGGCCTCCGACACCGCGGTGCTGCTGCTGCAGGACTGCCGCATCCCCGCCGACAACATCCTCGGTTCGCCGGAAGTCAACGTGGAGAAGGGCTTTGCCGGGGTCATGCAGACCTTCGACAACACCCGTCCCCTCGTGGCGGCCATGGCCGTCGGCGTCACCCGCGCCGCGCTCGAGGAACTACGTACCGTCCTCACCGAGGCCGGGGTCGAGATCTCCTACGACACCCCCGCGATGAACCAGTCCGCGGCGGCCGCCGAGTTCCTGCGCATGGAAGCCGACTACGAATCGGCCTACCTGCTCTCCCTGCGCGCCGCCTGGATGGCCGACAACAAGAAGCCGAACTCCCTCGAGGCCTCGATGTCCAAGGCCAAGGCGGGTCGCACCGGCACCGACGTCACCCTCAAGGCAGTGGAGCTGGCCGGCACCATCGGCTACTCCCAGCGCACCCTGCTCGAGAAGTGGGCCCGCGACTCGAAGATCCTCGACATCTTCGAAGGCACCCAGCAGATCCAGCAGCTGATCGTGGCTCGCCGCGTGCTCGGAAAGACCAGCTCCGAACTGAAGTGACCACATAGACAACGAAATCCGGTGTGAGTCGATTGCCGACTTGCACCGGATTTCTTGTTTTCGACGCATTCGGTTGCCCGGCAGTAGATCTCGCTGCGTCGAAAATCTCTTCATGGTGTTTGAACCCCACGGTGCGGGCATTCCCGCAGCTGAAGAGATAGGGAACACCATGAGCATATTTCGCAATGCGAACAGATATCGGCGACGTGATCGGGTCGGGACCGATCGGCGAAGGATGTGGCGCTCCAACCGAAACCGGGGCTGGGGGCGCCGCACCTATGACCGGGCGCCGCGCAGGTCCGCCGGTTCCGGCGGAGTGGAGGCTGCCGCCCGTTTCGGTTTCGTGGCGCGTGGCGTCGCCTACATCGTGCTCGGCATTCTCGCTTTCCTGCTGGCGATCGGATCGGCCGAGCACGAGCCCGACGGCGGCGGAGCACTGGCCGCGATCGCCGCGAAACCGCTGGGCTATCTGTTGCTGTGGATCCTCGTGTTCGGCTTCGCCGCGCTCGTCGTGTGGCGCGTGGTGCAGGTGGCCGGTGCGCGGCGGACCTATTCCGGCGGACACCGCGCCTACGCCGTGATCTCCGGAATCGTTTACGCCCTGGCCTTCTGGAGCACCCTGCGGTTCGTGATGCACGGCCGGGCGCCGACGCCGAGCGATGCGGTCGCCCGCGATCTGACCGGTCGCGTCCTGAGCTGGGAGGGCGGGCAGGTGGTCGTGCTGCTGATCGGTATCGCCGTCCTGGCCTTCGGCATCTGGCAGACGGTGCGCGGTCTGCGCCTGGACTTCGCCGATGACCTCCGGATGGGCTGGATGACACACGGTATGCGGCAGGCCGCGATCTGGCTGGGTCGCGTCGGCTATCTCGCCCGGGGCGCCGTCGTGATCGGGATCGGTTTCGCGGCCATGGTGGCGGCGGTGAACTACGACGCCGCGGCCGCCAAAGGTGTCGACGCGGTCCTGCACGATTTCGCCGGAAACCCCTTCGGCCCCTGGCTACTCATGCTGATCGCGCTCGGCCTCATCGCATTCGGTGCGCTGTCCTTTCTCGAGGCCAAGCATCGCAGGACCTACGGCGGTGTCCCGGTCTGATCCGCGGGCCGGTCGTGCCGGTGTCGTCGGCGTTTGCCGGTTCAGCCCGGATCGACGGTTGCGCGGCGATACGTTGATGGTCGACTTGTCCGCGCCGGCACGAACATCGCTGGACGGCACACGACAGTGATGGGACACGCGTTTTGAAGATCGACACAACGCTGACCGGCGGGCTCGCCACGATGGGCAAGGACGCCGCCGCCGCGGAGGCCGCGGGGTACGCGGGCATCTGGACGTTCGAAGGCGCGCACGACCCGTTTCTGCCGCTGTTGCTCGCCGCCGAGCACACCGAGCGGGTCGAGGTCGGTACCTCGATCGCGGTGGCGTTCGCCCGCAATCCGCTGTTGCTCGCCACCATCGCCTGGGATCTCCAGGCCTTTTCCCGTGGTCGGTTCGTCCTCGGCCTCGGGAGCCAGATCCGCGCGCACATCACCCGGCGCTACTCGATGCCGTGGAGCCGACCGGCCGACCGGATGCGCGACATGGTGCTGGCGGTGCGTGCCATCTGGGCGAGCTGGGAGCAGGGCGGGCGGCTCGATTACCAGGGCGAGTTCTATCAGCACACCCTGATGCCGCCACTGTTTCGCCCCGCGGCCGACGAGGTGGCCGGGTTCGGACCGCCGCCGATCTATCTCGCCGGGGTAGGTCCGGGCATGACCGCGGTGGCGGGCGAGGTCGCCGACGGATTCATGTCGCACCCCTTCTGCACGCCGAGATTTCTGCGCGAGGTGACCCTGCCCGCCCTGGCGCACGGTGCGGCGCGCGCACGGAAACCCGTGGACGACATCGTGATCCACCATTCGGCGATGGTCGCGACCGGCAGATCCGCGAGCGAGCTCGCCGCGGCCAGGCAGGCCGTCCGAAAGCAGCTGGCGTTCTACGGATCGACACCGGCCTACTGGCCGATTCTCCAATTGCACGATCGTGCCGAACTCGGACCCCGCCTGAAAGCAATGTCCAAGAACGGGGAATGGGATCGGATGGCCGACCTCGTCGACGACGATTTCCTCGACGCCGTCGCGATCACAGCCACCGACCCCGCCCGCGCGGCGGCGCAACTGCACGAGCGCTACGACGGAATCGTCGGACGGCTCGGGTTCAACACGCCCTATCGGGTCGACCCAGCGCTGCTGACAGAACTGTTGCGGGAGATGTGATGTCGCGCCGGGTGGGGATCGGTCAGAGCGCCGTCGTGTCGTCGACGTGGAGTCGGCGATCGAGGCGGTGCGGATCGACTTCGAGGAGTGGGCGGTCCCAGTGGGCCAGGTCGGCCGCGGAGGCGTAGGTGGTATCGAGGAAGTGCAGGAGGGTGGCGTCGGGGTCGGGGGAATTGCGGACCACGTCGTACGGGAGGACGAATTCGCCGAGGGTGGTGTCCCACTGGGCGCCGTCGGGACCTGCGGGACGAGCGGAGTATCCATCCGGAGCCGGGTAGGAATAGGCGTAGAAGGTGCCTTCGGTGCCACCGGGCCAGAAGCCCGCGCTCGCGCATTCGCGGGAGTAGGCCTCCTCCATCACCCAGTCGGCGCAGTTGGGGGCGCCGCCGGGGTGCAGGGGCGCGGGGCGGCCGGAGAAGCGGGTGCAGGCCAGGTCGAAGGAACCCCAGAAGAATTGCACCGGACTGGATTTCCCGGCGAACCCGGCACGCCAGAGCTGGAATACCCGCTCGATCTGGACGAGCTGTTGCCAGAACAGGTGGACGGCGTCGGCGTCATAGGAGTGGTGGGTGGTGTCCTCGGCGAAGGGGATGGCCGGGTCGACCTCGTTGGGTGAGGCTTCGATATCGACGACGATGTCCAGCCGGCCGAGCACATGGCCGAGTTCGGCGTAGAAGTCGGCGACCGTGCGCGGGCGCAGGGCGATCGTGGCGCGGCGTCCGTCGCTGCTGCGCAGGACGAGTTCGTGGTCGACGAAGTCGAATTCGATGTCGAGCAGGCGGCCGTCGACGGAAATCGCGCCGGTCGTCATCCCGCGCGCGCTGACCGCGAACGTGACGTTCCACCAGTGGTTCACCAGCGGAGTGCCCGCCATGGTCAGCTTGCCGATGATCTGCGACCACATGTGCAGGGTGTCGCGCGTGTCGGACCAGGAGTCGACGCGTAGGGCAGGCCAGACGGCCTTGGCGGGAGTCGAACGTGCCATCGGATCCTCGCTCTCTCGGTGCGCGACCCCGTGGGCCCGCCCGTTCGCAGCCAGGTGCGCTGGCTGATTGGTCAACCGCTCGGCGTGTCCTGCGACGTTTCATCGTACGTCGGCGCTGGTAGATCGCGCCGCAAGGACGAACCCGACCACCAGAGGGGTTGTGTGGGACTCTGAGTCTCATATAACGTAGGAGTCGCGCCACACCAAAAGGAGACACCGCTGATGCTGTCGACAATCAAGAACACCGCCACCGATCCCGAATACCACGAGATCCTGCGCAACCTGTCCGAAGGTTCGGTCAACCGGCACTTCGACCCCTACGTCGACATCGACTGGGAATCCCCCGAGTTCGCCGTGCACAGCGACGATCCGCGCTGGATCATGCCCGAAGAGGACCCGCTGGGCCGTCACCCCTGGTACAAGGCCCAGCCGATCGAGAAGCAGATCGCCATCGGCATGTGGCGCCAGGCCGGCATCGCCAAGGTGGGCCTGGATTTCGAGCAGCTGCTGATCCGCGGGCTGATGCAGTACCTGGTGTCGGTCCCCAACGGCGACCCGGAATTCCGGTACATCACCCACGAGGCTGCCGAAGAGTGCAACCACACGATGATGTTCCAGGAGATGATCAACCGCATCGGCTACCGCGATGTGATCGGCATGGGCACCATCGATCGAAAGCTGACGATGGCCATCTGGCCCGCGGTGAAGTACTTCCCCGAACTGTTCTTCACGATGATCCTCGGCGGCGAGGAGCCGATCGATCACCTGCAGAAGTCGCTGCTGCGCGCCGGCGTCGATCTGCACCCGATGGTGCAGCGGGTGATGCAGATCCACGTGGCCGAGGAAGCCCGGCACATCTCCTTCGCTCACGAATACCTGCGCCGCAACGTGCCCGGCATGAACCCGATCATGAAATCGGTTCTCTCCGTGGCCTTCCCGATCGCCATGCGGGTGATGCTCGACATGATCATGACCCCGCCCAAGGAATTCGTCGAGAAGTTCGACATTCCGGCGGAGGTCATGCGCGACGCGTACTGGGGCAGCGAGGAATCGCAGACCACGATGCGCAATATCTTCGGCGATGTGCGCGCCCTCGCCACCAACAGCGGCCTGATGAACCCGGTCGCCAAGCTGACCTGGCGCCTGCTCGGCATCGACGGCCCGGTTACCCGCTACCGCAGCGAACCTGCCCGCAAGGTCGCCTGAGCGATCGGTCGGCGCGACTGTACACAGCGATGTACAGTTGACTATGGCCGATTACGACAGTGTGCCGCTGACCGAGTTACGTGGTCAGCTGGGTAGTGTTTTCGACGGGGTGTCCGCGAGCGGACGGCCCGTGATCGTGACGCGGGAGGGGAAAGAATTGGTCGCGGTGGTACCCGCTGAGGTGTTGCGGCACGGGGCACTGCCCCCCGCGTACTTCAACGACGATCTGCGTGAGCAGATCCTGGGCAAGCTCGACGCCAGGATCACCCAGCATTCGGCGGAAGACATCGCCGAGGCGGAAGCCAAACTGAGCAAGCTGATGGGCGCGCTGGACAGTCGCCAGTGAGCGTCGCCGACCACACCGCGCTCACCTCGCTGGCGTTGTCACCGCTGTTCGGGCAGGTGATCATGCGTCAGTTCACCCAGCAGCGCCGAATTCTGGTGGTGCCCACCGTGAGTCTGATGGCCGCGATGCGCGCCGTGGACAACATCGACGAACTCGGTCGCCTGCTCGACAATCGCGTCGCCGTGCGCTGGGCCGAACTCGACGCCCCCACCGCGATCCGCATCGGCACCACCGTGCCGATCGTCGACGACCATCTCGACTGGCCGCTGATCGCGCCCGTGGTGTTCACCGCGCAGAATCTGGACGTGCCGGTCCTCACCGCCAAACCCGAGCTCTATCGGGGCTACAAGGTAGAGATCGCGAACATGCCGTAACCGGCCCTCGAGGTCCTGGACTCGGCTTTCCCCGGGGTAGTGACAGATCCCACATCGGCTGTCGGTACCGTGCACAGGTGGTCGGCGGCTGATAGCCCGGCCGACTCGCACAGCGGACGAATCACCAGGGAAAGCAGTACCAGGAACACTCGAGGAGAGCTGGTTATGCATCATCTGAGTTTCATGCGTCGCTTCACCACCGCGGTAGCCGTCACCTCGGCCGCCGTCGCCATCGTCTTCGCGGGCCCCGCGGTCGCGGAACCGGCGACACAGACTGTCGACGTGGCCGCGGCCGTCTCGCAGCTGCGCACGTCGGTGGCCAACAATCCGGGCGCACTCGCCGCCCTCGACAAGCTCACCGCCGACGGCACGGTCGATGTCGCGTTGCCCGCGCAGCCGTTCCAGATCCCGGCGACCTCCGATATCGGCCAGAACGGTGGCGGGCCAGGGGTGTACGGCTCCGGTATCGCCCTCGATATCGACGGCTTCCGCCTCGGCTTCTTCGGCGGGCCCGGCACCATCTCGCCCAACCAGGGCAACGCCAAGCTCGAGGTCATGTGGCTGAATCTGTCCAGCGGGCAGAGCGGCACCGCGGTCCTGAGCGAACACCAGGACGTGCCGGTCGACACCACCATCCGCACAGCGGCGCTGAACACCGGCGCCGGGCTGGTCGTGGCGGCGGTGTACGGCAACCTGTGGCACCGCTGGCCGGTGCCGGTCGACGAGGCACACCCGGACGGGTTCGCCTACCAGCTCGGCACCATCCAGCAGCCCTCGTTCGGTGCTGTCACGCGCTGACGTTCGTCCACTGCGCACCCCGGGTCCACGCGGTCCGGGGTGCGTTGTCGTTTCGGTGAAGCAGCGCAACAGCTTCGGTGTGGCGTAGGTTGACCGGCGTGGAGGATCTGGTCGACCGACTCGAAGAACTGGAACGCCGCGTTGCCGCGCTGGAGAGCGCGCAACCCGAGCACGCGCAGCTGCCGTGGGCGGTGGCGCGCCTGCGGCAGGAGTTCGCCGATGCCGGGAAACGCACCGGCGGCGTGCTGCTGGCGGGCGCGTTGCAACTGCCCACCGGTGAGCGCTTCGATTGGCAGGCCCAGTACCCCACCGATGCCATCGTCGGTGATGTCTGGACCATCGAGGCGGCCAATTGTCTTGCCGCGCTGGCCGATCCGGTGCGGCTGCGACTACTTCAGGAAATCGTCTACGGACGCAGAACCGCCGCCGATCTCGCCGCCATCGCGGAACTGGGCACCTCACCCGAGATCTACCAGCACCTGCGCCAGCTAGCCGCCGTCGGCTGGTTGCAGACCGCGGGGTTGGGCCGTTTCGAGGTGCCGGAGGGCAGGCTCGTCCCGCTCCTCGCGGTGCTGGCGGCGGCCCAGCGCTGATCTTGTGGAGATGTCCCAATTGCCCGGTTAGACTACTGTGATGCACAGCACATCGACTGCTACGGTGAGCGTCGAGTGATTCAAGCTGCGGAGGTAGTCGAGTGAACCTGTCACATCTGCTCGAAAGCGTGAAGGCGATCGGTGTACTGCGCGCGCGCGGAGTCTCCGATCCCAAGACACCGCTCGAGACCCTGCGGACGATGAAGGAATCCAAGATCTACGGCCCGCAGGCCACCCTCGTGCGCCATTCGGCCCGCGTCGCCCCCGATCAGGTGGCCCTCGTGGACGAGCGCGGTGAGTTGACCTATCGCGAGCTCGATGAGCAATCCACCGCCATCGCCCGCGGGTTACGCGAAGCGGGCATCGGCGAGGGCACGGTCATCGCCGTGCTGGCCCGCGATCACCGCGGGCTGATCATGTCGATGATCGCGGCGGGCAAGCTGGGCGCGCGTATCGCGCTGATGAACACCGGCTTCGCCAAACCGCAGTTCGCGGAGGTCTGCGCACGCGAGAACGTGCGCGCGGTGCTGCACGACAGCGAGTTCCTCGGCCTGCTCGACGCACTGCCCGCCGACCTGCCGCGCTACCTCACCTGGGTCGACGACGGCACAGAACTCCCCGCGGGCGCCACGACATTCGACGACCTCATCGCGAACAACTCCACCGAGGATCTGCCCGCGCCGAGCAAGCCGGGCGGCTTCATCATCCTCACCAGCGGCACCACCGGCCTGCCCAAGGGCGCACCGCGCACCAAGGTCACGCCGATGGCGACCGCGCAGTTCGTCGACCGCGTGCCGTTCCCGAAGCGCGGAACGGCGATGATCGTGTCGCCGATCTTCCACAGCACGGGTCTGGGCACCTGGCTGGTCAACACGATCCTGTCGAACAAGATCGTCATGCGCCGTCGATTCGATGCCGAGGCCACCCTCGCCGCGATCGCCGAGCACAAGGTCGAGATGCTGGTGTGTGTGCCGACGATGCTGCACCGGATGACCGAGCTGCCCGCCGACGTCCGCGCGAAATACGACCTGTCCTCGCTGAAGGTCATCCTGTTCGCCGGCTCCGCGCTCACCCCGGAGCTGTGCATCAAGGCCACCGAGGCCTTCGGACCGGTGCTCTACAACCTCTACGGGTCGACCGAGGTCGCCATCGCGACCATCGCGAACCCGGCCGAGCTGGCCGAAGCGCCGGGCACGGTCGGCCGTTCGCCGATCACCTGCGAGGTCCGCCTCTACGACGACCAGGATCAGCGGGTCGAGACGCCGGGCGCGCGTGGCCGGATCTTCGTGCGCAGTGGCGCGCCGTTCGAGGGCTACACCGACGGCAGGCACAAGCAGATCATCGACGGCTTCATGTCCAGCGGCGACATGGGCCATTTCACCGACACCGGGCTGCTCATGGTCGACGGCCGCGATGACGACATGATCGTCTCCGGCGGCGAGAACGTGTACCCGCAGGAAGTCGAGAACCTGCTGGTCGAGCGGCCCGAGATCTTCGACGTGGCGGTGATCGGCGTCGACGATCCGGAGTTCGGCAAACGCCTGCGCGCCTTCGTCGTTCTCGAAGAAGGTCACACCCTCGACGCCGCCGAACTCCAGGCGCACGTCAAGGCGAATCTGGCCAGGTTCAAGGTGCCGCGCGAGGTGATCTTCCTCGACGAACTGCCCCGCAACGCCACCGGCAAGATCGTGCGCCGCACCCTCATCGACTATGAGGTCTCACAGGGATAGGCGCTGGCTACTACGGAGTAGACAGCGCGGCCGGATCGCTTGCTAGTGTTAGCGACAGCACTGGATCTCGAAGACGCGGTCCGGCCTGCGGTTCTGCGTGGGCTCGGTCTGCCGGAAGGCTGTTCGATGTCTCTGTCTCTGCCCGCGCTAGGTACTACCGCCCGACGTGCCGGTGACTTCGCGCTCGGCGTCAAGGTCATGGTCGATCGCAAGCTGTTCAATCCGCTGCGCCTCGACCACGCTGCCCGTTCGTTCCGCAATGTCTCGAAGTTCGGCCCGTTCGCCGGCGTCGTCATGCACGCCGCGCAGAGCAGGCCGCAGGCGGGCGCGATCGTCGACGAACTGGGTGAGATCACCTTCGGCGAACTCGACGCGCAGTCCAACGCCTTCGCCCGCGGCCTGCGCGCGAGCGGGATCAGCGAGGGCGACGTGATCGCCGTGCTGGCCCGCGACCATCGCGGCATGGTGTTGAGCCTGCTGGCGGCGGGCAAGCTCGGTGTGCGCGCGGTGCTGATGAACACCGGGTTCGCCAAGCCGCAGTTCGCCGATGTCGCCGCGCGCGAGAAGGTCAAGGCGGTGCTGCACGACAGCGAGTTCCTCGACCTGATGAGCGCCATCCCCACCGACATCCCGCGGGTACTCACCTGGGTCGACGAAGCGCACGGCGCCGACCCGTCGATCCCGACTGTGGCATCGCTGTCGGCGGATCGTTCGACCGCCGCGATCACCGCACCGAGCAAGCCCGGCGGCATGGTGATCCTGACCAGCGGCACCACCGGCACCCCCAAGGGCGCACCGCGCGACAAGGTGAGCCCGTTCGCGTCGGCGCAGTTCGTGGATCGGGTGCCGCTGCCCAACAACGGCACCATGATCATGGCGGCGCCGATCTTCCACGGCACCGGCCTGTCGCAGTTCACCCTCGGGCTCGCCCTGGGAAACCGGGTCATCTTCCAGCAGCGCCGGTTCGACCCGGAGCAGACGCTCGCCGATGTGGTGAAGTACAAGGCGGATTCGCTGGTGGTGGTGCCGACGATGCTCCAGCGCATCCTCGATCTGGACGAGCAGGTGCTGGCGAAGTACGACCCGTCGACGATGAAGGTCATCTTCGCCGCGGGCTCGGCGATCGCCCCCGACGTGGTGACCCGCACCCTCGACTACTTCGGTGATTCGCTCTACAACCTCTACGGCTCCACCGAATGCGCGGTGATGACCGTGGCCACCCCGGAGGATCTGCGCAAGGCGCCGACCACGGCGGGCAGGGCGCCCGTCGGCATCCGGATCGTGCTGCTCGACGAGAACCGCAAGCCGATCACCGCCCCGAATGTCACCGGAACGATCTTCGTGGACAACGGGTTCGCGTTCACCGGGTACACCGACGGCCGGACCAAGGAAATGGTCGACGGCATGATGTCGAGCGGTGACGTCGGCCATTTCGATGCCGACGGTCTGCTCTACATCGACGGCCGCGACGACGACATGATCGTCTCCGGCGGCGAGAACGTCTTCCCGCTGGAAGTGGAGAACCTCATCGCGGGCCGCGCCGATGTGTTCGAGGCCGCGGTGGTCGGCGTCGACGACCACGACTACGGCAAACGACTGCGCGCGATCGTGGTGCCCGGCCCGGAGTCCAAGCGCGACGCCAAGGAGATCAAGGAATACGTCCGCGAGAACCTGGCCCGCTACAAGGTGCCGCGCGAGGTGATCTTCGTCGACGAGCTGCCGCGCAACGCGACCGGCAAATTGCTGCGCAAGCCGCTGATCGAGATGCCGGTCGAGACGGACTGAGAACGGCGGGACGTAGCCCGCTCTATTGCCGCCGAGCGGGCCTCGTCGGTCGACTATCATCAGCGCGTGATCATCGGGTTCGAGCAGGCGTCCGCGCCGTCGCGTGCTGTCGGCGCGCGGCTGCGTGGTGCCTGCGCGGGCTCGATGTCGGGCGCGCTGTCGTTGGCCGCGCACGGGCTGGCCGCCGGTGGGGCGCTGCCGGGCAGCACCGCGATCGTGTTGCTGGCCGCGGCCTCGGCGGTTGTCGGCGCACTGGTCGCCGGGATCGGACCACTGCGTCACGGTGCGCTGGGTTTGGCGGCGGTGCTGCTGGGTGGTCAGCTGGTCGGCCACACCACGATGAGCTGGTCGGGGCACTCGCACTCGGCTGACGATTCGCTCGGACTCGGCATGCTCACCGCCCACACCGTCGCCGCGCTGCTCGCGGCCGCCGTCATCGTGGGCGCCGAGGCCGCCTATCGGGTCGGCGGCGCTGTGCTGGCGCGCATCCTGCCGCTGCGCTACCGCACTCCCCGCATCCCCGACCCGGCGCCGTTGCGCCTTGCCCACCGCGACCGCGTCATCCTGCGGATCTTCGCCACGTCGTCGCTGCGCACCCGCGCTCCCCCGCTCGCTGTTCCTTTCTGAACCTTTCCCTCACCCGGTGCACGGACTCGTCGTGCGCTGTCTCCGTGTCGAACACGCGCCTCGTTGTCGCCTCCGCACGCTGACGTCACCCGTTGTCTCGACGTGAGCGTGGCGCTCGACGTGCGCCGCCGGTCGGCCGTGTTCGTCCGGCTCCGCTCAGACGAAGTCCGCGCCAACGATCGGCAGGCTCCACGCCGCACCAGGTCGACAGCCTTCGCGTGCCGTCGTCGATGCGGGTGCCGAGCCGGACCTGTCCGCGCGCACCGGGTTCCAGTACTCCAGAAATGAATCAGCATGAGCATCACGGACACTCGTCCGGCCGAGAAGAACTCCCCCTCGGCACCACCGATCCCCGGTGACAGTCCCCGTTCCGGCGCACGCCGGGGCTTACGTCTGTCTCCGCTGGCCCTGCGCCTGCACTTCTACGCGGGGTTCTTCGTCGCCCCGTTCATCCTGATCGCCGCGCTCACCGGCGCGCTGTACGCGATCGCGCCGACGATCGAAGGGTTCGTCTCGCGCGATCTGTTGCAGGTCGACACCACCGGGCCCGACCAGGCCCTGTCCGCCCAGGTCGGCGCGGCAGTCGCGGCGCGCCCCGACCTCACCCTGGTCGCGGTCGCCCCCGCCCCGAACGAGGGCGACACCACGCGCGTCCTGTTCAACGATCCGGCGCTCGGCGATTCCGAGCGGCTGTCGGTGTTCGTCGACCCGCACACCGCCCAGCCGGTCGGCGAGTCCGTGGTCTACGGAAGTGGTGGCGCACTGCCGCTGCGCACCTGGCTCAGCGAGTTCCATCGCAGCCTGCACCTGGGCGAACCCGGCAGGCTCTACAGCGAACTGGCCGCGTCGTGGCTGTGGGTGATCGCGCTGTTCGGGCTGGTGCTGTGGGTGCACCGGGTGCGCAAGCGGCGCGACCGCAGGTCGGCGCAGTGGCTGCTCAAGCCGGATCTGTCCCAGACCAGGCGTCGAAAGATGAACTGGCACGGCGCGATCGGCGTCTGGATCCTGCCCGTGGTGCTGCTGCTCTCGGCCACCGGCATGACGTGGTCGACCTATGCCGGTGAGAACGTCACGAAGCTGCGCGAAGAACTCAGCTGGACCACCCCCGCGGTGAGTGTGAAGCTGCCGGGCACCGCCGGTCCCGCCCAGTCCTCGGGCGGCGACCACCACAGCGGTGGGCAGACCGTCCCAGCCCCGGTCGACTCCTCGGCGCGGATCGCGCAACTCGATCGCGTACACGAGGTCGCTCGTGCCGAGGGCATCACCCAGGGCGCCGAAATCGCCATCCCGGCGACACCGGAGACGGCGTTCGGCATCAAGGAACTGCGCCTGCCCGGCACCTACACCGTCGACTCGCTCGCCGTCGACGGCGCGACCGGCACGGTCACCGACCGGCTGGCGTTCGCCGACTGGCCGCTGATGGCCAAGCTCACCAACTGGGGCATCGCCTTCCACATGGGTCTGCTGTTCGGCCTGGTCAACCAGCTGCTGCTGCTCGCGATCATGATCGGCCTCGTCACCGTGATCGTGCTCGGTTACCGCATGTGGTGGCAGCGTCGACCCACCCGCAGGGCCGCTCTGCCCGTCCCGCCACGGCGTGGGGTGCTGCGCCGCACGTCGCCGTGGATCACCGTTCCGCTGGTCGGTGCGGCGGTCGCTATCGGCTGGTTCCTCCCGCTCATCGGCGTGAGCCTGATCGTTTTCCTGCTCATCGATGTCGCCTTGGGCCTGGCCGCTCGCGCGGACAAGGTGTAACGCATGGCTAACTATCGAGGAAACATCCCATGTAACCCATGACCCCCGATGATCGGAGCTTCCCCATGAGAACCTCAGCTCGCGCAGTAGCGATGTGCTTGGCCGCTCCGGCCATCGCGGTCGCCTTGACCGGTGTCGCCGCGGGGACAGCCGCCGCTGATCCCGGCTGCCAGGGGTCGATGAACGGCCCGTGGGCGTTCAATGGTGGTTGTTACGGCGGTGAGGGCACCTACCGGCTCGAGGTCGACTGCATCGGTTACAACATCGCGCCCTTCGCCGTCGGGCCGTACACGATCCGCCAGGACCTGCCGGTCGGCCAGGCGGGCACCGTGGCGTGCTTCGGTCCGAACTGGTCCAGCGCGGGGTGGGCCGTCGGCTCGCGGATCTTCCGGCTCTGACACCAGCATCGCGACGCCGAACCGGACACGATCGGTGGATGGTTCGGATCCGCGGTGAAAGGATCAGCGGATGACGCTGTCTCGCCGACAACTCCTGCACGGCGGCATCGGCGGTTCGATCGCCGCTCTCGTGGGGGTCTCCGCGGTGAGCAGTGCGCGGTTCGCCGCGCCACGGTGGCTCGGCGAACCGTTCTCGCTCGGGGTCGCTTCCGGCGAACCGACCCCGGACGGAGTGGTGCTGTGGACGCGACTCGCCCCCGATCCGCTCGCCCCCGACGGGTACGGCGGGATGACGGTCGCCCCGGTGACCGTCGACTACGAGGTCGCCGAGGACGAACGATTCACGAAAGTCGTGGTCAGTGGCTCGGCGGTGGCGACCCGCGAGCTCGGGCACAGTGTGCATCCCGAGGTCGCC
This sequence comes from Nocardia sp. NPDC057272, assembly GCF_042668615.1. NCBI lineage: Bacteria > Bacillati > Actinomycetota > Actinomycetes > Mycobacteriales > Nocardiaceae > Nocardia > Nocardia sp. NPDC057272. Next base: position 264,057 of record NZ_JBHUYK010000001.1, read on the forward strand.
GGGCTGGCGCCGGATCGGTGGTACTACTACCGGTTCCGGGCCGGTTCGGCGATCTCGCCGGTCGGGCGCACCCGCACCGCGCCCGCGCTCGACAGCCCGACCGCGCGGCTCCGGTTCGCCTTCGCGTCGTGCCAGTCGTGGAGTTCGGGTTACTACACCGCCTATGAACATCTCAGCGCCGAAGATCTCGACCTCGTCGTGCATCTCGGCGACTACATCTACGAATCCTCCTGGGTGCTGGCCCGCCGCGGCGCGCACCTGCCGCCGCAACTCGCCGGCGAGGCAGTGGATCTGGCGGGCTACCGACTGCGCTATGCCCAGGCCAAAGGCGAAGCGCCGCTCCAGGCCGCGCACGCGGCGTTCCCCTGGCTGGTCACCCTCGACGATCACGAGCTCGACAACAACTGGGCCGGTGACAGTCCCGGCCTCGGCTTCGACGTGTACCGCCTCGCGCCGCTGTTCCGCCGCCGTAAGGCCGCTGCGTTCCAGGCCATGTACGAGCACCAGCCGATGCGCCTGGCGCAGCTGCCCGCCGGCCCGTCGATACACCTGCACCGCCGCTACCGATTCGGCGATCTGGCCGAATTCACCATGATCGACACCAGGCAGTACCGCACCCCGCAGGCCTGCGGTGACGGCTCGGCGGTCATCGGATGTGCCGACCGCTTCGCCACCGACCGCACCATTCTCGGTGCGGCCCAACGTGACTGGCTCGTCGACGGCTTCGCCACCTCGCCCGCCCGCTGGCAGGTACTCGGCAATCAGGTCGCCATGGCCCAGTCCGACTACGACCCCGGCCCCGACCTGCTGCTCGGCACGGACGCCTGGGACGGCTATGTCGCAGACCGCAATACGGTGCTGGCCGCGGCCACCGACCACGCGGTCGACAACCTGGTCGTGATCACCGGCGACCGCCACGAGAACTACGTCGCCGACCTACGCCGCGACTACGCTGATCCCGAATCACCCGTCGTGGCAACAGAATTCACCGGAACGTCGATCAGTACCGGCAGCGACGGCGCGGACCTCACCGACGCGGGCCGTACTCTGCTGGCTGCCAACCCGGACCTGAAGTTCTACAACCGGCAACGCGGCTATGTCCGCGTCGACCTCGACCATCGCCAGTGGCGCAACGACTTCCGCGTGGTTTCCTATGTGAGCCGTCCGGGTGCCCCGATCAGCACGCGGGCGAGTTTCGTCGTCGAGGACGGAATCCCCGGCGCCATCGAAGTCTGAGCCCTGCGTTTCCGGCTGTGGGGCACTGCGCGTCAGGTCAGCGTGAGCACGACTTTCCCCTCGGTGGCGCCGCCACGCAGGCGTTCCAAGGCCGCGGCCGCATCTGCGAAGGGGTGCACGCTGTCGATGACAGCCGCGATCCGGCCGTCGGCGACGGCGGGCAAGACGACCGGTGTCAGGGCGGCGAGCCGCTCGCCGATCACCTCCGGCGGGGTGAAACCGTAGGACACCGATTGCAGGCGGACCCGACGGCGCGCCAAACCGAACAGGTCGATGGTGGCTTCGGCGCCGCCGAGCCTGCCCACACTGACCACGACACCACCCGGTGCCGTCGACCCGATCGCGATGTCGACCATCGCGCCACCGATATGGTCGAGCACGACATCGACCCCGGCACCGTGGGTGGCTTCGAGTACCTCATCGGCCAGGTCGGCGCCGTCTACACACAGCGCGAGGTCGGCGCCCGCCCGCTGGAGCAGCGCGCGTTTACCCGGCGTCCGAGTCGTGGCCAGTACCCGTGCGGCGCCGAGTACGCGGGCGACCTGGATGCCGATCAGTCCCAGCGCCGATGAGCCCGCCGTGACCAACACGGTCTGCCCGGGTGCCGCACCGGCGACAGTGAGCGCGCCGTGCTCGGTGAACAGCGCCACCGGGAGGGCGGCGGCGGCCGTCGGCGACAAGTGCGCGGGCACCGGCACCACGTGACGGCTGTCCACCACGACGAATTCGGCGAAGGCGGCGGGCGCTGTCCCCATCACCCGCTGTCCGCGCAGGGAGTCGTCACCGCCGACCACCTCACCGCTGAACTCGTACCCGGCGACCCGCTCGACACCGTCGGAGCTCGCGTCGGCACCGGCATCGGCGTTGTTCAACGACACCGCCGCGACCCGGACCAGCAGCTGACCCGGCTCCGGCACGGGAACCGGCACCGTGCCGACCCGCAGCGATCCGGCACCGGTCAGCAACGCGCGCATCGTGTTCGCCATGGTCTCGACGCTACCGCGCCCCGCACACCGACCCGGGCGCACACGCGTCACTGATCCGGGGTGAATTCCTCCATCGTCATCGTCGCGACCTCGGGGACCTGGACCGGGCGCAGCAGCGCCCAGCCGATGAACACGACGGCGAACCCGATCATGCCGAGCCCCGCCCAGAGATTCACATCGATCCCGCCGGTCTTGACCTCCTGGGCCGCACTGTCCTGCACCAGCGAGGTGATCACCAGGATGACGCCGTAGCTGCCGAGCAGTGCACCGACAATGGTGCGGATATCGAAAAGCATGGTGCTGACTCCTTATCCGACGATGATGTTGAGGGCGATCACCAGTACGAGGGCGATCCCGGCGAGCAGGGCCGGCCGCTGGTACCAGGGCAGCGAGTCGGCATCGGCGTCGGTGCGCATCGCCTTCGGCGTCTCGGAATACACCAGGCCGACCAGTTCGGCGGCCGGCTTCGGCCTGGTCACCAGGGTGACCGCGACGCTGACGGCGATGTCGACCACGAACGCGGCGCCCGCGGCGACGAAGCTGGCGCCCTGCCCGGACAGGTTCGTCACCCCAGTCTCGTTGAGCAGGAACACGAACACCGCGGCGAGCGTGCCACTGACCAGGCCGACCCAGCCCGCGGTCGGCGACATCCGCTTCCACAGCATGCCGAGGATGAATGTCGCGAACAGCGGTGCGTTGAAGAAGCTGAACAGGGTCTGCAGGTAGTCCATCATGTTGCTGAATCCGCCCGCGATGAACGCGGTGAAGATCGCCGCCACCGTCGCACCGACCGTGGCCAACCTGCCGACCTTCAGGTAGTACCCGTCGGGTCGTCCCTTCCGAACGTACTGCTGCCACAGATCGAAGCTGAACACGGTGTTGAAGGCCGAGACATTGGCCGCCATTCCGGCCATGAACGCCGCCAGCAGACCCGCGAGCCCGACACCGAGAAGGCCGTTGGGCAGCACCTCTTTCATCAAGTACAACAACGCCTGGTTGTAGGTGACGTCGCCCTCGAAATCGGGATTCGCGGTGACCTGCTGCTTGTACTCGATCATCTGTGGCACCAGGACCGCGCTGATCATGCCGGGGATCACCACGATCAGCGGGATGAACATCTTCGGATAGGCGCCGATGATGGGGGTGCGCTGGGCAGCCGAGATCGAGTGAGTGGCCAAGGCGCGCTGTACTTCTACGAAATTGGTTGTCCAATACCCGAAGGAGAGAACGAATCCCAGACCGAACACGATGCCCATGATCGAGGCGAAGTTGTCGGTGAAACCGCTCATCGCGTTGCCCGGCCAGGTCTGCAACTGATCGGCGCCACCCGGCGAGCCGGACACCTTGTCCTGCAAGCCGTCCCAGCCACCGACACGGTGCAGGCCGACCAGGGTCAGCGGCAGCAGTGCGGCCACGATCACGAAGAACTGGAGCACCTCGTTGTAGATCGCGGCCGAGAGCCCGCCGAGGGTGACGTAGGACAGCACGATCACCGCGGCCACGACCACCGAGATCCACAGCGGCCAGCCCAGCAGCACGTTCACGATGGTGCCGAGCAGATAGAGGTTCACCCCCGCGATCAGCACCTGGGCGACCGCGAAGCTCAACGCGTTCACCAGGTGCGCGCCGGTGCCGAACCGCCTGCGCATGAATTCCGGCACCGAACGCACCTTCGAGCCGTAGTAGAACGGCATCATCACCACGCCGAGGAACAGCATCGCGGGCACGGCGCCGATCCAGAAGTAGTTGAAAGTCGGGAAGCCGTACTGGGCACCGTTGGCGGACATACCCATGATCTCCACCGCGCCGAGATTGGCGGAGATGAACGCCAGGCCCGTGACCCACGCGGGCAATGAGCGCCCGGACAGGAAGAAGTCGATACTCGACGACACCCGGCGCCGGGCGATCAGGCCGATGCCGAGGACGAAGACGAAATACAGGGCGACCAGCGCGTAGTCGACCGGAGCGGCGTCGAGCCGCAGTGTCGATGAGGCTTCTGGGGTGGCGAGCGAAAAGGCAAGCGGCACAGCGTGTCCCTCCTGACCTGGAGCCGGACGGCACACGAGCGTCGTTCACACGGCGCGGGTCGCGTCGTCCGTCGAACTGTTTCGGGTGCTTCCACTGTGCGCGCCCGTCCTGCGCCTCACAGCGAAATCGCACAGAACAAAATGGACAACTGTTCACTCCAGTTTGCGCGCTCCCGCTGCCGGTTCGACGGCGAAGACGCGGGGCGGGGCGAAACCTGTGGTGGCGAAACGGTGCATGATGTTCTCGGCCACCCGGTCGACGTGCTCGACCAGGGCGATGATGCTGCCGCCGAAGCCACCGCCGACCATGCGCGCACCGTGTGCGCCCGCGTCGAGTGCCGCGTCGACCGCGAGATCCAGTGCGGGCGCGGAGACCTCGAAGTCCTCGCGCAGCGAGTCGTGCGAGGCCGTGAGCAGCTCACCGATCGCCCGCGGGTCCGCACCGGCGCGCAGCCGGTCGACGACGGCGAGCACCCGCGCGTTCTCGGTGACCACGTGCCTCGCGCGACGCCGCAGCACTCGATCCCGTAAGCGTGGCAGGTCTTCGGAGGTGGCATCGCGCAGGGCGGACAGATTCAGCGCGGCGGCGGCGGCTTCGCACTGGGCTCTACGCTCGGCATATCCGCCGTCTGCCAGATCGTGCGGGTGGCCGGTGTCGGCGACGATCAATGCCAGACCGGCAGTGGCGAGATCGAACGGAATCTGTTCTGCGGCGACTGATTCCGTGTCGGCGAAGGCACGGATGTCGAGGAACAGGGCGTGGCCTTCGGTACACAGGATCGAGGCGGACTGGTCGAGCAGGCCCGTCGGCACTCCGGCGAAACCGTTCTCCGCCGACCTGGCGATCTCGATCATGCGCCGATCGGTGAGCGCGGGCGCGAACAGGTCGCGCAGCGCGATCGTCACCGCGCAGCACAGGGCCGCCGACGAGGACAGGCCCGCGCCGATCGGCACCGTGCCGTCGAGTTCGAGGTCCACCCCGGTGACGCGGTGACCGCCACGAACGAACTCGTCGACGACACCGAGCGGATAGCGGGCCCAGCCCGGCAGCCGATCCCGTTGTGCCGCAAGAGTATCGATGCCCACCTCGACGACCTCACCGGGCCGTTGCGCCGAGGTGAGCCGCACCAGCCCGTCACCGCGCGGTCCGGCCGCGCAGACGACGCCGAGCGGCAGGGCGATCGGCAACACGAACCCGTCGTTGTAGTCGGTGTGCTCGCCGATGATGTTCACCCGGCCCGGCGCGATCCACTTCTCCACCCGTACTTCCCTCCGCTTGCTGCGACGATGTCATCACCGAACACCGCGGCGGGCAACTGTCGAGCACCGGGTGCCGAATCGGTATGCGGCAATGCTCTCAACGCATCGACAGCAGGGCCGTGGACGTGTCATGATCGACTGAGTTGTAAAGGTTTTGAGCGTCGGCACTGCCGGCTGGGGATCGTGCTCGGACAACAACACTCGGTGCTCTCGGCCGATACTTCGAGTGATTCACCGGCCTCACATTCGATCGACGCTCGTCGCGTGCGCAGCAAGATCGAGGGGGGCTGATGACCATCAGCGAGACACGCTACGGGAGCCTGCGACGGTGCGTGGTGCTGCTCGGCGCGGCGGGGGCCGTGCTGATCGCGCCGCTGGCGGGCGGCCGGGCGCTGCCGTTTCTGCTGCTCATCGTGATCGTCGCGGGATCGCTGGCGATGATCGGGTACGGCATGTACTGCCATCGACCCGCACACCGGCTGCCCTGGTACCTGCTGGCCGCATCGGTGCCGCTGTTCGCCGCGGGCACCGCGATACGCGCGCTCGGGCTGCACCCGAGCTGGCACCCGGTCGACGATCTGTGCACCTTGGCGGCCTCGCTGTGCCTGGGCTTGGCCGCCGTCGGCTGGTTGCAGCCGCACCGCCTCCGCAATGCCCGTGACCTCTGGCTGGATTCGACGCTCATCGGGCTCAGCGCGCTGCTGGCCTCGTGGACATTCCTGATCTCGCCGATCCTGCGGCACAGCACCGGGTTCGTCGATACCTCGCTGGCCGCGAGCTATCCGCTGATCCACGCGCTGCTGGCTACCGTGCTCGCGCATTCGCTGGCGACGGTGGTGCGCTCGGAGACATCGCTGCGGTTGTTGCAGGCCGCACTGATCGCCGTGCTCATCGGTGGGTTGATCGAAAGTCTCACTGCCGCAGGCACGATCGCGATCGATCCCGAAGTCGCGCTGGTGCCGCAGCAGTGGGCGTATCTGCTGGCCGGGCTGGCCGCGGTGCAGCCGACGATGGGCGGATTGCGCGACGCCGAGGATGTGGGACCGCATCGATCGCGGCAGCGGGCCGGGATGATCGCGGTGGCACTGGTGGCGGCCTCGCTGGTGAGTGTGGTCGGCGCCGAGCTCGGGGTGGTCGACCGCGTGGTGATCTGCGCGCTGCTCACGTTGCTGTTGGTCGGTGTCCTGGTGCGCAGCGAACGCGCCATCGCGCGCAGCATGCGCAGCGAACGCCGCGCCCAGTACCAGGCCGACCACGACCTGCTCACCGGGCTGTTCAACCGGGCCGCGCTGCTGCGCGCACCACACCGCTATCGCGATCAGTGGGCCGGAAAACCACTGTGCCTGCTGTTCATCGACCTCGACGGCTTCAAAATGGTGAACGACAGCTACGGTCACGCCGTCGGCGACGAACTCATCGCCAACGCCGCGTCCCGCATCCGCCGCACCACCGCCAGCGCCGATCTCACGGCCCGCTACGGCGGCGACGAATTCGTGGTCCTGGCACCACGCACCCGCACCGAAGCCGCCGTGCTGGCCGAACACATCCTCGGCGCCTTCATCCGCCCCTTCGAACTGAGCTGCGGTGAAATCCCCATCACCGCCAGCATCGGCGTCGCCTGCGTGACCACCCGCCCCACCGAGACAACCATCTACGACCTGATCCGCACCGCCGACGCCGCCATGTATCACGCCAAGGAATACCGCCTCGGCCTCAGCTTCCACGACGAACTGAGAAAGCCGTCGACGCGGCGGCGCGTCTCCGCCTCCCCGCGGATTGAGCGGGTGGCCCAGTAGGTCAGTCCCCCAACTCCTCCAACAGCTTCCGAGCCGCCTCCAGCTCGGCCTGCAACTGCGCGACCTTCGCCTGCTGAGCCCCCCGCGCAGCCTCCAGAATCCCGGCGACCACTTCCTCCACCTCGGGGTGCAGGATCTTCGCGGCCTGAGCGACGGCCGCACTGCTGACCGCCAACCCCTTCACACTGCGCTTCTTGCCGTTGATCACATCGACAGTCCACTCACCATCGGCGGTTCCGGTGAGGGTGACGGTCACCTCGGCCACCTTGGCCTTGCGCACCGCGGGCGCCTTCGCCGGCCGCGGCGTTGCCGGGGCGGGCTTGGGATCATCGGCTACCGGGGCGAGCGACCTCGGCGCGGGCGTAGCAGCGCTCGGCAGGGTCGACGGCTGGGTCACAGTGTTGTCCTTTCGGTTGCTCGGCGCGGGGGCACTGTCCGGGCGGGTCCGTGCGGATCCGCCCGGCGCTACGGTAGTCCCGCGGGCCGGCTTGGTCAGCGTCACCTCGCTCGGGCCGAACGAGAGCACATCTTTGGAACCGGTGGGCCGCACCTGCAGGAAGTCGCCCGCGGACGGGTCGTCGAGCGCGACAACCTTGCCCGACTTCCCCTCGGCGACACCGACAGCGGCGGCGGTGAACCACACCATCGGCGGTTTGCCCTCGGCGAGCTCGCCTGCGATACGCGCGAGCTCGGCGTCGGATAGTACCGGCGGTGCTGATCGGCGGGATGCGGACTTGGTGCTCGGCGAGGACATCGTGGACTCCGGGGGTTGGTGCTACAGCGTGGTCTTCGCACCGATGATGCCGCACAGCACCGACAAGTTCTCCCCCGAGCCGCCCACACGGCCCGAAAGACCCTCCTGCTCGGGGCTTCCGGGCCGCGACACCGTCAGCCGAGAGTGGCGCGCCCGCGCGTCGTCGGCCGGATGTTCTCGCGCACCGCGGCCACATCGCGATAGCCGTTGACCGCCATCAGCAGATCCGCTTCGGCCGCGTAGCTGCGCAGCAGATGCACCAGGCCGCGCACACCACCCAGCGCGAGCGCGTACACATACGGCCTGCCGAGCCCGACCATCGTCGCGCCGAGTCCGAGCGCCTTCACCACATCGGCGCCCGAGCGCACCCCGGAGTCGAACAGCACCGGCACCCGGTCGTCACAGGCGGCCACGACCGCGGGCAAGGTCTCCAGCGCGCTCAGCCCACCGTTGGCCTGGCGCCCACCGTGATTGGAGCAGTAGATGCCGTCGGCGCCGAAGTCGATCGCCTTGCGCGCGTCCTCGGGATGCGAGATGCCCTTGAGGATCAGCGGCAGATCGGTGATCGAGCGCAGCCAACCGAGATCATCCCAGGTCAGCGAATTGCCGAAGGTCGCGATCCAGTGCAGGACAATCAATTTGGGATCGTCGGAGCCGACCATCTGCTGGAAGACCGGGTCGCTGGTGTAGTTCTTCAGCACGTGCCCACGCAGCTGCGGGAAGTTCCCGCCGGCCAGGTCGCGCGGCCGCCAACCGGGCACCCAGGTGTCGAGGGTGACCGTGATTCCCGCGTACCCCGCGGCCTCGGCCCGGTGCACCAGACTCTCGGCGAGCTCACGGTTCTTCGGCGTGTACAGCTGAAAGAAGGAAGGCGTGTCGCCCGCGTGCGGCCGCACGTCCTCGAGCGGGTCCTCCATCAGCGTCGAGTACATCGCGGGCACACCGGTCTGTGCCGACGCCTCGGCCACCGCGATGTCACCGTGGCCCTTCTCGCCGACCAGACCGATCACCCCGACCGGCGCGAGGAACAGCGGGTTGGCGAAGGTGTGGCCGAAGGCGGTGACGGCGAGGTCGCGCTCGGTGGCGCCGACCAGCATTCGCGGCACCAGACCCCAATCGGCGAACGCTTCGGCGTTGCGCCGCTGTGTGAGCTCGTCGCCCGCCCCGCCTGCGATATAGTTCAGCAACGAATCCGGCAGTGCCGCAGTGGCTTTGCGCTCGAGCGTCGCGTAATCCATGGGAAATTCGGGCTGGATCCCACCGAGCGCGGCCAGGTAGATCTCGTTCTGATAGTCGGCGAACTGACTCATTGCTGCACTTTCGCACGCCGACCGGGGTTCACGGACCGCAGGGTGGATGTAAGGTGCGTCATACTCGAAAATACGAGATTGTGAGTGCCCCTGCCGTGACCGTCGTCGAACACTCGGCCGCGCCCGCCGACCCGGACGCTCTACTCGCCGACCTCTTCCATTGCGATGCCATCCGTCACCTGACCCGCCTCGCGCTCGGGCTGTCCCAGGATTCGATGGATCTGCTGACCTCGGTCACCGATCGCCTGCGGGCCGCCGAGGGCGCCCTACGCGATCCGCTCACCAGCGACCTCGGCTTCGACTGAACCTCACCGTCGTCGCGCGGTGAGCACCGCCAGATCGGCGAGCCGATGCGCGCGGGCGATCTCCGCGGGGGTGAACGGTTCGTCGGGGCGTACGAAACCCCAGCGACGATCGTCACGGTCCAGTTCCAGCAGCGTGCCCTCGCCCGGTTCGCTCACCTCCGGCGTGCCGGGCGCGAGGTAGCGCGCGCCCAGCAGTTCGGCGACGGCCAAGGGTAATTCGTCCGGATCGCCGACGATGCGGGCGGCGATGGCCAGCGCCTTGGTCTGACCATCGATCAGCGACAGCACGGTCGCGGGCCAGACCCGCACTCCGGACCCTCCCGCGTGTTCGGCGGCGGAGGTGATCGCGTGCGCGGTGACCTCGGCGGGCGCGGCGACGACGAGTTCGTCGAGGACGGCGTCCTCGAGCTGGTGCACGTGCACGGTGAGAATGTTGGCGTCGCGGTGGGCGAGATGTTTGGCCAGCGTCTCGAGCGCGCCGGGACGGTCGGCCAGGCGCACGCGGATCCGCCAGAGCGCGGGCGCGGAGTCGATGCGGTCGCGGTGCCGTAGTTCCGGGCTGTGCAGCCAGCCGCCGAGCATTCGCATCGCCGACGGCTCCACCACCCAGATCACCAGGATCGTGGTGGTGACCGTGAGCAGGGCGACGGTCAGCAGGTACGGCGGGTGCAGGTGGACGACCAGCGCGTGCAGCGCCAGCTCCACCGGGAACACCGCCGCGAGTTTGGCCAGCGTGAGCCTGGTCCGGCCGGGATGCGGCAGTCTGCCGCATACCTCGCAGGCCAGGACCGTGACACGGGGTCGCACTGCGAATCGCCACATGGGGTCAGCGTCTCCGGCCTTCGTGTCGATCTTGGACGAGGTGCGTAACAGCGACGTGAAAGCGCGAGCGAAAGCCGTTGACCTGCACTGATTTCCGCGGTGATGTCGAGCACCCGCACTGTTGTGGTGTGACTGTCGGCACCATTCGCCCGATAGGCAGAGGGCAACAGTTGTGACTCGGATCACCAAAATTCATTGACAAACCCACACAAGTGGGCATAAAACAACATAAGTAAAGATTCATCGAGGCCGGAGGAACTCCATGTACGCCGAGGAACGGCAGCAGGCGATCGCGACCCTGATCGGGCATCGCGGGCGCGTCTCCGTCGCCGAACTCGCCGACCAGTACGGGGTCACCACCGAAACCGTGCGCCGCGATCTGGCGGTACTCGACCGACTCGGGGTGATCCGGCGGGTGCACGGGGGCGCGGTCGGTTCCGGCGCGCTCACGACCTTCGAACCGGGCACCGCCGAGCGCGACAGCACTCGCGCCGCGGAGAAGGACCGGATCGCCGAACTCGCGCAGCGGTACCTGCCGCGAACGGGCGGCAGCGTGCTGTTCGACGCGGGCACGACGACCGTGCGGGTGGCCGCGGCCATGCCGGCCGACGTCGACCTGGTCACCGTCACCAACTCGCTACCGGTCGCCGCGCGCCTCACCGGGTTCGCGGGTGTCCGGTTGCACCTGCTCGGCGGGCGGGTTCGCGGCGTCACCCAGGCCGCCGTCGGCGCCGAGTCCTTGCGGCTGCTCGGCGAACTACGGGTCGACGTCGCGTTTCTGGGCACCAACGCGCTGACGGTGCGACACGGGCTGTCCACCCCCGATCCGGAGGAAGCCGCCGTGAAACGCGCGATGATCGCCGCCGCCGACCGGGTCGTCGTGGTCGCCGACGCGAGCAAGATCGGGCGCGAGGACTTCGTGCGCTTCGGCAGTGCCGCCGAGGTCGACGTCCTGGTCACCGATACCGACATCCCGGCCACCGCACACGCGGAACTGGTCGCCGAAGGAATCGAGGTGGTACTCGCATGATCGTCACGCTGACCGCGAACCCGAGTGTCGACCGCACGGTCACCCTCACCGAGCCGTTGCGGCGCGGGCAGGTGCATCGCGCGGCGAGCGTCACCTCGCACCCCGGCGGCAAGGGAGTCAATGTCGCACGGGTGGTGTCCGGGGGCGGGGCGGCGGTCACGGCGGTGCTGCCGGGGGCCGACGACGACCCCGTGGTGCACGGATTGCGTACGGCGGGCATCGAATTCCGCACGGTACCGGCGCCCGGCGGGCCGAGGGTGAATCTGACCATCGCCGAATCCGACGGCACCACGACCAAGATCAACGAGCCCGGCCGTCCGTTGTCGGCGCGCGAGCTGGCCGAGCTCACAGCGCTGCTCGTGGAGGTGGCCGCGGGAGCCGAGTGGATCGTGCTGTCCGGATCACTACCGCCGGGCGTGCCCGTCGACTGGTACGCGCAGCTCGTCGCGATGTTGTCCACACCGCCCGTCTCGCCGGACGGTATGCGTCGCACCCGCGTCGCCGTCGATACCTCCGATGCGCCGCTGCTCGCCCTGTTCGCCGAATCAGCGCGCGCCGCACCGGATCTCATCAAACCGAACTCGGAGGAGCTGGCTCAGCTCACCGGCCTCGACGCCGTCGACCTCGAAAACCCCACGGCCGCCGCCGAAGCTGCCACGATGCTGATCGACCGTGGCGTCGGCGCGGTGCTGGCAACCCTGGGCGCGGCGGGCGCGGTCCTGGTCACCGCCGAGGACACGTGGTTCGCCGCCGCCCCGCCGATCGTCGCGCGCAGCACCGTCGGCGCGGGCGACTCGGCCCTGGCCGGCTACCTGCTCGCCGACCTCGCGGGCGAATCCCCCGCCGACCGCCTGCGCACCGCCGTCGCCTACGGCAGCGCCGCCACCGCACTCCCCGGCACCGAACTCCCCGGCCCCGCCGACATCGTCCTCGAAGCCGTCACCGCGCACCCACTCACCGCCGACCGACCATCGGCCCCGGCATGAGCGTCCCCACGATCGGCGCCCGGCGCCTTCGCCCATCGCCGAACTCGAACCGCTGCGACTTGCGCGTTCGTCCGCCGCTGATCCGAGATCCGACCGCAGACGGCGATCACCACCGCCACACATCCATCACCCAGCGCTACCCCACCGGCCGACGCCGATAACCGCGCCGATCGACACCGCTGGACCCGACAAGCTCCTGCTCCACCCCCACTCCGGAAAGACACGACGATGGCCGATTCGATCATCACCCCAGAACTGATCGCGCTCGACGCCGACCTCGGCGCCGACAAGGGCGCCGTGATCACCGCGCTCGCGGACAAGCTCGCCGCCATGGGCCGCGCGACCGACGTCGGCGCGGTGGCCGAAGCCGCCCTCGCCAGGGAGTCGCAATCGGCCACCGGGCTACCCGGCGGCATCGCGATCCCGCACTGCCGATCGGCCGCCGTCACCACCGCCTCGCTGGTTTTCGCCCGCCTCGCACCCGCCGTCGATTTCGGCGCTCCCGACGGGCCCGCCGATCTGGTCTTCCTGATCGCCGCTCCGGAAGGCGCGGGCGCCGAGCACATGAAATTGTTGTCGTCGTTGGCTCGCGCACTGGTCCGGCCTGCCTTCGTCGCCGACCTACGCGCGGCCGCGACACCGGCGGACGTGGTCGCCCTGGTCGACGGCGTCATCAATCCCCCACCGACCGCGACCACACCTTCCCCCGGTGGCACAGCGGCGACGGGATCGGCTGGTGCGGCCGGGTCCGGTTCGCCCGCCGACGGCGGAACGGGGACCTCCTCCGCCGCGGACGATAAGGACGCGACTCCCGTCTCCGAGTCATCGGCCGCCGGAGTCGGCGCGGCGGCAGCCGGTACCGCCGCAGTGGGCGTGGCCGGTTCCGGCGCGACAACCGATGGCGCGACGACGGCCCCCACCGGACACCCGGGCGACAACCCAGCGTCAGCTGGAGACAGCGCTGCGGGCGATGCACCGGCTGTCAGCACAGCGAAGTCCGGTGCGCCGAAGAAGATCGTCGCGGTCACCGCCTGCCCGACCGGCATCGCCCACACCTACATGGCCGCCGACTCCCTGGTCGCCGCGGGCGAACGGGCCGGAGTCGACGTGGCGGTGGAAACCCAGGGCTCGAGTGGTGGCGACAAGCTCGACCCGGCCACGATCGCCGCCGCCGACGCCGTCATCTTCGCCACCGATGTCGGGGTGAAGGACCGAAGCCGGTTCGCGGGCAAGCCGGTGATCGAGTCCGGCGTCAAACGCGCCATCAACGAGCCCGACACGATGATCGCGGAGGCCGTCGCGGCAAGTACCGCCGCGGACGCCGCCACCGTCGGCGGTACCGCACCCGCACCCGCGCAGGCGGCGGCCAAGGGCATCGGCTGGGGCACCCGCCTGCGCCAGATCCTGCTCACCGGCGTCAGTTACATGATCCCGTTCGTCGCCGCGGGTGGTCTGCTGATCGCACTGAGCTTCCTGCTCGGCGGCTACGAGATCTCCGACAGCGCGAAGGCGATCGTGCTCGACAACTCGATCACCGACCTGCCCGACGGCGGTCTGGCCACCTATTTCGGCGCCGTGCTCTTCCAGATCGGCTCGCTCGCCTTCAGCTTCCTGGTCCCGGCACTGGCCGGATACATCGCCTTCGCGATCGCCGACCGTCCCGGCCTGGCACCGGGTTTCACCGCAGGCGCGATCGCGGTCTTCGTCGGCGCGGGATTCCTCGGCGGCCTGGTCGGCGGTCTGGTGGCCGGATTCGCGGCGCTGTGGGTGAGCAAGCTGCCGGTACCCACGTGGGCCCGCGGGCTCATGCCGGTGGTGCTCATCCCGCTGCTGGCCTCGGCGATCGTCGGCATCGTGATGTTCGTGCTGCTCGGCAAGCCCCTCGCCGCCGTGACCAACGGACTCACCGACTGGCTCAACGGCCTGTCCGGCACCTCCGCCATCGCGCTCGGCGTCATCCTGGGCGTGATGATGTGCTTCGACCTCGGTGGTCCGGTCAACAAGGCCGCCTATTCATTCGCCGCCGCCGGACTCTCGGTCACCGATATCGCGACCCTGCGGATCATGGCCGCGGTGATGGCCGCGGGCATGGTGCCGCCGCTGGCGATGGCCCTGTCGACCGTGCTGCGCCCGCGCCTCTACACCGAGGCCGAACGCGAGAACGGCAAGGCCGCCTGGCTGCTCGGCGCCTCGTTCATCTCCGAGGGCGCGATCCCGTTCGCCGCCGCCGACCCGCTGCGGGTGCTGCCGTCGATGATGGTCGGCGGCGCGGTGACCGGCGGGCTGATCATGGCTACCGACGTCACCTTGAGCGCACCGCACGGCGGCATCTTCGTGTTCTTCGCGATCGGGCATCTCGGCTGGTTCCTGGTGTCGCTGGTCGCCGGCACGCTCGTCGCCGCGGCCTGCGTCACCCTCGCCAAGGAAGTCACCCGCAAGCAGTCCGTCGCCCCTGTTCTCACCACCGCGTAATCCATTCGCACACAAGGAGATATCCCATGGCAAGCACCACCGTCACCGTCGGCTCCTCGGTCGGCCTGCACGCCCGCCCCGCGGCCCTCATCGCCGAAGCGGTCGGCGCGGCAGGAGTTCCCGTCACCATCGCTGTCACGGGCGGCGACCCGGTAGACGCGGGCTCCGCGCTGATGATCATGACCCTCGGCGCAGGCCAGGGCGCCGAGGTGGTGATCACCAGCGACGATCAGCCGACTCTGGACAAGATCGCCGAGCTCGTCGCCAGCGACCTCGACGCCTGAAGCGACCCGGAGAAATGGAAAAGGCCCGGAACCAGTGGTTCCGGGTCTTTTCTTTGTAGCGGGGACAGGATTTGAACCTGCGACCTCTGGGTTATGAGCCCAGCGAGCTACCGAGCTGCTCCACCCCGCGTCGGTGTGAACACAACATTACACACAGGTGTGCGCAGGCGCCAAATCGCGAGGTCAACAAGGGTTTCGTGACCAAAAATCCCAATCCTCGACGAGCAGCACCGCACATCCAACCCTTTGACTGTGGCAGCCATCACACATTCCGGCAACTACACGCGCCGGGCCCGAGTTTCGGTGAGCGGCGTCACTATCACCCCGTGATCCCGAACACATAACGGTCCAATAACAGACCGACCGGAATCTAGGTATTCCCACTGGTTATGCGGTGTAAACATTGAAAAGGCGACTATTCCGTTCACAGAATCAGCTCGTTATCAAGATGTGATCGGCGTCGATTCTTTGGTTAGCGTCTCCCCCATGACTGAGACCCGGAAATTCAGCACCCGCGCCCTTGGCGTCGCCGCCATCGCCGGCGCCCTTGTTGCCGTTCCGTTCGGCCTCGCCACCGGCACCGCCTCCGCCGCCGCCTACAACTGGGACGGCGTCGCCCAGTGCGAGAGCGGTGGCAACTGGGGCATCAACACCGGCAACGGCTACTACGGCGGCCTGCAGTTCTCGCAGAGCACCTGGGCGGCCAACGGCGGCCAGGGTTCGGCGCACAACGCCAGCAAGGAAGAGCAGATCCGCGTCGCGGAGAACGTGCTCGCCAGCCAGGGCGTCGGCGCGTGGCCGCACTGCGGTCAGTTCCTCCAGTCGGGCGCATCCGAGCCCGAGGTGGTCGAGGAGCCCGCCGTCGAACTGCCGGTCGAACTGCCCGCCGAGGCCAAGACCGATGTCCAGGCTGCCGTCGACCAGGCCAAGGCCGCGGGCAAGACGCTGGCCGACCAGTACGGTGTCGCGGGTCAGTACCAGGCCCTGCTCGACGCCAACGCTCCGCTGATCGCCTCGATCGGCGGCTGATCCACCGTTCCCCCTGCACAAGAAAGGCCCCGTCGACCAGACGGGGCCTTTCTTGCTGCTGCGCGGCGGCCGGCTACCGGCCGCCTGCGTCCTGATACGCCTTCACCGCGGCGTCCAGTTCTTCCAGCGCCTTACCGAAATCGGTGAAGTTGCCCGTCCGCATCGCCGTGCGCACCGCCTCGATCTTGCGGCTGAGCTCGGCGGCCGCGGCCTCCTGCGTCGACCCCGCGGGCGGAGTCGTCCCCGGCTGCGGTGTGGTGCCGTTACCGGGCGGGGTGACGGTGCCCTGGTCGACCGGCGGGATCGCCCCCGGTTTCGGCTTCACCGACGGATCGCCACCGAACGGCGTCGCCAGCGAACCCGCACCCGGCATCACCTGGTTCAGCGCCTCGGCCAGTGTCGGCGCGTAGCCGACCTTCACGCTGCCCGCCGCGTCGCGATAGCTCACCAGCACGCGAAGCAGCTGCGGGAACGTCGACGAACCGGTGTTGCGCTCGTTGTAGAACGGTTCCACGTAGAGGATGCCGCCGTCGGCCACCGGCAGCGTGAGCAGGTTGCCGTAGCGGATCTTGTTCGAGTTCGACAGCAGGGTTTTCTCTCGGGAGACCGCGTCGGCGGTGGTCATCGAGTTCTGCGTCTGCTGCGGGCCCTGCGTCTGCGTTTCCACCGGCAGCTGCAACACGGTGAATTTGCCGTACCCGTCGGGGTCCGACCGCACCGAGATGTAGGCCGAGAGGAACTGCCGGTTGTAGCCGACCATCGCCGAGGTCAGGTTGAACACCGGCTTGTTGGTCTTCGGGTCACCCAGCAACACGTAATACGGGGGCTGGTTGAACGTGCCGCCCTCGATGGTCGGATCACTGGGCACCGACCAGAACGCGTTGTTGGTGAAGAACTCACGCGGATTGTCCACATGGTACTTCGTGAGCATGTCGCGCTGGACCTTGAACAGGTCCTCCGGGTAGCGGAAGTGCGCGCGCAGCTCGGGCGAGATCTCGCTCTGCGGCTTCACCGCGTCGGGGAACACGCCACGCCAGGCCTTGAGCACCGGGTCGGTGGTGTCGGTCTCGTACAGGGTGACGGTGCCGTCGTACGCGTCGACGGTGGCCTTCACCGAGTTACGGATGTAGCTGACCTCCTTGCGCGGGATGACCCGCCCGGTCTTCTTGTCGATACTGTCCTCGACCGCGCCGTCGAGCGATGTCGGCTGGGCGTAGGGGTACTTGTCCAGCGTGGTGTAGGCGTCGACGATCCAGACCACGCGCTCGCCGACGACCGCCGGGTAGGCGTTGCCGTCGGTGGTCAACCACGGCGCGACCTTCTGCACCCGGTCGCGCGGGCCACGGTTGAACAGGATCTTGGAGTCCTCGCTGATCGCCGAGGAGAACAAGATGTTGCGCTCGGCGTACTTGGCCGCGAAGGCCAGCCGGTTGAACCAGTTCCCGATCGGCACGCCACCGCTGCCGTCATAGGTGAACTGCGCCTGATCGGAGTCGTACTCGCGCGGCGCCTGGCCCTCCGCGGTGCCGACGATGGCGTAGTCGGGATCGGTCTGCGCGATCAGCTCGCCGTAGTAGATCCGCGGCTGCTCGACCTTGATCTGCTGGTCTTCGACCTTGGTGAACAGGTCGCTCACCATGAACAGCGGATAGCCCGAATCACTGCCGCCCGTGGCACTCTGGGCCTCGGACTGCGGCTTGTTGACCCGGTTGGCGGGCGCGGCAACGAAGCCGTTGCCGTGGGTGTAGACGGTGTGCTGGTTGATCCAGTCCTTCTGGTTGCCCGACAGCGCGGCCGGGTGCAGCTCACGCGCGGCCACGATGTAGTCCTGGACGTCGCCGTTGAGGCTGTAGCGGTCGATGTCGAGTGACTCGGGGAAGCCGTAGAAGTTCTTGCGCTGCTGGAGCTGGGTGAAGGTAGGCGAGAGGATGTTCGGGTCGAGCAGGCGGGCGTTGCCGATGGTGGCCGCGTCGGCAGGCACCTCGAGCGGGCTCTTCCTGCTCTCACCCTGGTAGTTCTGATACTCGACCTTGTCGTCGGTGATCCCGTACGCCTCGCGAGTCGCCTGGATGTTGCGCTCGATATACGGACTTTCCTTCTCCGCGGCGTTGGGACGCACCGAGAACTGCTCGACCACCATCGGCCACACCGCACCGACCAGGATCGACGACAGCACCAGCAGCGCGGCCGCCATCGCGGGAACCCGCAGATCGCGCAGCACGATCCCGGCGAAGAACGCCATCGCGCAGATCACCGCGATCGACAGCAGGATCAGCTTGGCGGGCAGCACCGCGTTGATATCGGTGAACGACGGACCGCCGAACGTCGGCTCCTTGCGCGTACTCGACAACAGGTCGTACCGGTCGAACCAGTACGCCACCGCCTTGAGCAGCACGAAGATCCCCGCGATCACCGCGAGCTGCACGCGCGCGGCCCTGGTGAGGGTGCCTTCACGCCCGGCCAGCCGCAGGCCGCCGAACACGTAGTGGGTCACCAGGTTCGCGAAGAACGCGATCACCACGGCGACGAACAGCCAGTTCAGCACCATCCGGTAGAACGGCAGATCGAAGGTGTAGAAGCCGATGTCGAGATGGAACTGCGGGTCCTGCTGACCGAACTCGCCACCGTGCAGGAACAGCTGCACCGTCGCCCAGTTCGACTGCGCGACCAAACCCGACAGCACGCCGAGCAGCACCGGGATACCGACGCCGAACAGCCGCAGCTTGCTCATCACGGTCGTGCGGTAACGCGCGATCGGATCGTTGGGCCCGGCGACCGGCACGAACACCGGACGCGACCGATAGGCCAGCAGCAGCGCCGCCCAGACCACCAGGCCGACGAGCAACGCGACGACCACGAACAGCATCAGCCGCGTGCGCAACACGCCGAGATACACACTGCGATAACCGACCTCACCGAACCACAACCAATTGGTATAGGCATCGGTGAAGCGGGGCCCGAGCAGCAACAGCGCCGCGAGGACGACTGCTGTCACCAGCAGCACACGGCTGCGTCGGGACAACGAAGGTAAGCCGGTGGGGGGCCGCATGCCCACGGTGCCACTCTCCATGCTCCGGCGGTTCCACACCGTGATCGGCGCAGTCACCGCAGTCCGAATGTTGCGGGTGATCCGTTGCCGGACCGTTGGCGCCCACTCTACGGAAATCGGACACCGTGCAAGCGTCTGGGCCGAAAATGATTGGATGTGCGGGTGACCGAAGACGAGCACGCCGAAGTTCTCCTCGCCCGCTGTGTGCGCGAGGTCGTCGAGTTCGCCGACGCCGAGGGCTGGGGAAACCCGCCGCAGATGTTCGCGTTGGTGCCGACCGCCGACCTGGCCGCGGCCGAACCGGACCTGCAAGACCAGCTCGACGACGGCAGCGAGCTGACCCCGGTGGCCCAGGAAGCCTTCCCCGACGACATCACCGGCGGGTCGATGGCGTTGGACGAGTTCCTGGCCACCACCACCTGGCCGCCCGCGGTCGAAGGCTGCGTGCTGGTGCAGGAGATCGTGGTGCTGCCGCCCGACGCCGAGAGCGATCTCGACGAAGCGCTGGTTCCGCTACTCGCCGATGACGAAGCCGCCGACGCGGCCGGGCGCGCCGCCGCGCACGCGCATCCGGGTCGCCGCGACGCCCGGCTCATCGCGGGTGTGCTGCGCCAGGGCGCCACCCTGTGCCTGCTGCAGATCCGTCCCGAGGACGATGACGGCTTCGGCGACCTCGACCTGCGCACCTACCCCAACCTGGCGCCGGGCCTGGTCGAGGCCCTGCACCACACGCTGGAGTGACTACCCGCAGCCGATCGCCTCGCGACCCGCGTTGATCTCGGCAAGTCCGGCGATCGCGCTGTCGAGGGTGTCGACCTTCACCAGGCGCAGACCCTCCGGAGCACGCTGACCGGCCTCGTTGCAGTTGTCGGCGGGCACGAGGAACGTTTCCGCGCCTGCCTCGCGCGCCGCGATCATCTTGTATTGGATGCCACCGATCGGGCCGACCTTGCCGTCCTGGTCGATAGTCCCGGTGCCCGCGACGAACTTGCCGCCGTTGAGTTCGCCCGGCGAGAGCTTGTCGATCAGCGAGAGGCTGAACATCAGACCGGCCGACGGTCCGCCGATATCGGCGAGGTTGAACTCGACCTGCAACGGCGGGCGTCCGCCTTCGCCCGGGGTGATCCCGAGGTAGCCCTTGGTCTCGTCGCCGGGGCGCGGCGCCAGGGTGATCGGACTGGTCAGCTCGGCGTCGCCGCGACGGTGGACGACGGTGATGGTGGCGCCGGGCGCCTTGGTGCCGACGATGTCGATCACGTCCTTGGGCGTGGTGATCGGGGTGCCGTCGATGCTGATCAGCTCGTCACCGACCTCGAGCACGCCGTTGGCCGGCCCGTCCTCGCCGAGTCCGCGGACCAGCACGACCGTCGGCATCTTCAGGTAGTGCAGCGCGGCGACCTCGGCATCGCTCTCGGAGTCCTTGAAGTCCTGCTGGTTGGACTTGTCGACCTCCTCGCGTGACACGCCGGGTGGGTACACCTCGGCGCGCGGGACAAGGCCGTGCTCACCGCTGGCCCAGAACCCGAACGCCTCGAACAGGTTCAGCCCGTCGCGCACCGACACGGTCGTCATGTTCAGGTGCCCGCTCGTGGGATCCAGTGGCGCGCCGGTGACATCGACCACCTGCTTGCCCTCGACCTGGCCGAGGGTGTCGAAGGTGGGGCCGGGGCCCAGCGCGACGAACGGCACGGTGACCACGCTGCCCGCCACACCGAGCATGAGGACAGGGACGAGGGCGACGATCAGGGTGAGGATCCGACGATTCACTCGGACCACAGTAGTGATCAACGGCCGTGACCGACGGCAGTGGCACGCTTTACGGCGTGGGCGTCGTCGCGCGATTTCGCGATGCGCGAACACCGTGGGCCCGGGGGTCCCGCGTAACGTAAGAGGTATGAGCGATCTCCCCTTCGGCTTCTCGACCGGCGACGACGACGATTCCGGCAAGCGTCGCGACGAGGGCAACGGACCCGGCGGAAACGATCCGTTCGGGTTCGGAGCGGGCGGCGCCGGCGGTGCGGGCGGCTTCGATCCGTCGCAGCTGGGCCAGATGCTGAGCCAGCTCGGGCAGATGATCAGCGGCATGGGCCAGGGCATGGGTCCCGGCGGCTCGCAGTCCGGCCCGGTCAACTATGACGTCGCCAAGCGACTGGCCCGCCAGCAGCTCGGTTCCACCATCGCCCCTATCGCGTCGGGGACCACGACCGCGGTGACCGACGCGGCGCACCTGGCCGAACTGTGGCTCGACGGCTCCACGGTGCTGCCCGCGGGCGCCACCAAGACGGTCGCGTGGACCCCGAACGACTGGATCGAAGAGACGCTGCCCACCTGGAAGCGCCTGTGCGATCCGGTGGCCGAGCAGATCTCGGGCATGTGGACGGCGCAGTTGCCCGAGGAGGCCAAGCAGTTCGCCGGGCCGATGGTCGGCATGCTCGGTCAGATGGGCGGGCTGGCGTTCGGCTCCCAGCTCGGTCAGGCGCTCGGCCAGCTGGCCAAGGAGGTGCTGACCTCCACCGATATCGGTCTGCCGCTGGGCCCGGCCGGTACCGCGGCACTACTGCCGACCGCGATCTCGGCGTTCAGCGAAGGGCTCGAGCAACCCGAGAGCGAGATCATGGTCTTCCTGGCCGCCCGCGAGGCCGCCCACCAGCGGCTCTTCGCGCACGTGCCCTGGCTGCGTCAGCAGGTGCTCGGCGCCGTGGAGGACTACGCGCGCGGCATCAAGATGGACTTCTCCGCGATCGAGGAAGCCGCGCAGGGCATCGACCCGATGTCGCTGAGCGACCCCTCCAAGCTGGAGGAACTGCTCTCCCAGGGCACGTTCGAACCGCAGACCACACCGGAGCAGAAGCAGGCGCTCGAGCGCCTGGAGACCCTGCTTGCGCTGATCGAGGGCTGGGTCGACGTCGTGGTCAGCGACGCGGTGGGTGAGCGTCTGCCGGGCGCGAACGCGCTGTCGGAGACGCTGCGTCGCCGCCGGGCGACGGGCGGACCCGCCGAGCAGACATTCGCCACGCTCGTCGGCCTGGAGTTGCGGCCGCGCAAGGTGCGTGAGGCCTCGGCGCTGTGGCGGCGGCTCACCACCGACGCGGGGATGGAGCGGCGCGACAAGGTGTGGGAACACCCCGATCTGCTGCCCGACTCCACCGATCTCGACTCCCCTGCCGGGTTCATCGACTCCATCATCGGTGGCAGCACCGGCGCTTTCGACGACCCGCTGGCGCAGCTGGCCGCGACCGAAGCGCGGGAGCGCGACGCGGCCGGTCTCGGCAAAGCCGAGGCCGAAGAGTCCGATTCCGACGAAACCCCGCGCGACGAGGGTGATTCCGACTCGGATTCCGGCAAGGCCTGATCCACCTCGCCGCCGAGGTCGGTGAGAAACTTCCGATCTCGGTGGCGCGACACGGTTCCGAGGCTAACGTTCGTCGCGAAACGCGGCGGCGACCCGCGGTACAGCGGTTGTTCACACTTCGGAATCCGCGGGCCGACACGCCGAAAGCCTGTGGATAACTGCACTTTCGGCGCACCTCGCGCCGCTGCCGGGTGCCGATACTTCTGGCATGACGACCACTTCCCCACTGCGCGGGCCGATGCTCAACCCGCGAGTGACCACCCTGGTTCGCCCGTCCGGCACGGTCCAGCTCGGTTGGGACCCCGAACGCGCGCTGCTCCTGGAAACCACCGATCACGACACCGGTACCGTGCTCGCCTTCCTCCGCCTGCTCGACGGCTTGCAATCGTGGCCCCAGATCATCTGGCGGGCAGGCGAATTCGGCATCAGCCCCGATCGCACCATGGGCATGCTCACCGCGATCGAGCGTGCGGGCCTGCTGCTCGAGCCCGAACCCGCACTGGGCAAGATCCGCGGTATCACCGTGCACGGCCTCGGTCCGCTCTCGGACGCGGTAGCGATCGGATTGCGGCGCATGGGTTTTCGCCCCACCCGCTCGCGCGCGTACCGGCCCGACCATCCGCTCGGTACCGCCGCGGGCGATCTGGTGGTGCTCACCGACGCGTTGATGATCGACCCCGGACTGTCGGTGGATCTGGTGTTGCGCAGGGTGCCGCACCTGCAGGTCCGAGTTCGCGACGGGGTCGGCGTGGTCGGCCCGCTCGTGCTGCCCGGCGAGACCAGCTGCCTGCGCTGCGCCGACCTGACCCGGGCCGGATTCGACAACGACTGGCCGCATCTGGCCGCCCAGCTACTGGGCCGCACCGGGCACGCGTCCCCGGCGGGCATCGCGGCGACGACCGCGCTGGCGCTCGGCGAGCTGGAGGCGATCGTCGCCTGTTCACCGCGGCGTCCACCGCGCACTCTCGACGCTACCGTGGAATTGAATCTCGACACCCACGAGATCCAGCGCCGGCCGTGGCTGCCGCATCAGGAATGCGGGTGCCGGAACATGACCTCACGCGCGCCGGAAACCGCCCGGTGACGGGCGTCGCATCAGCCGGTGTGAGCATTCTTATGGCACACACCCCGCGAGTTCGGCCATGATGGGTACCGTGTCCGAGATCGTGCGCCGCAGTTCCAGCCGCAATGCCAAGTTGGCCAAGATTCCGCTCGGCATCGCCGGACGAGCCGCTGTCGGGTTCGGCAAGAAGCTCGTCGGTGGTGACAAGAAGCAGATCAACGCGAACCTGAACCAGAAAGCAGCCGAGCAGCTGTTCACCGTGCTCGGTGAGCTCAAGGGCGGCGCGATGAAGTTCGGGCAGGCGCTGAGCGTGATGGAGGCCGCGGTCCCGGAGGAGTTCGGCGAGCACTATCGCGAGGCGCTGACCAAGCTCCAGGCCGCCGCACCGCCGATGCCCGCCGAGACGGTGCACCGCGTGCTCGACCAGCAGCTGGGCACCAAGTGGCGGGAACGCTTCACGTCCTTCGACGACACCCCGGCCGCCTCGGCCAGCATCGGCCAGGTGCATCGCGCGGTCTGGTCCGACGGTCGCGCGGTGGCGGTGAAGGTGCAGTATCCGGGCGCCGACGACGCGCTGCGCGCCGACCTGAAGACGCTGTCCCGGATGACCGGACTGCTCTCGTCGGTGATCCCCGGCGCCGATGTGAAGCCGCTGCTCGCCGAGATCACCGAACGCACCGAGGAAGAACTCGACTACCGCATCGAGGCCGCCAACCAGCGCCGCTTCGCCGCCGCGTTCGAGGGGCACCCCACCATCGCGATCCCCAAGGTGGTGGCGGGCGCCCCGAAGGTGATCGTCACCGAATGGCTCGACGGCACCCCGGTGTCGGCGCTGATCAAGGCAGGCGCGGAGGACCCCGAGGGCACCCGGGCGCAGCGCAACCGGATCGCCGAGCTGATGGGGACCTTCCACTTCAGCTCGCCCGAACTGGTCGGCCTGCTGCACGGCGACCCGCATCCCGGCAATTTCCTGGTGCGGGCCGACGGCACCCTGGCCGTGCTCGACTTCGGCGCGTGCGCGCCGATGCCGGACGGCTTCCCGGAGATCCTGGGCCGCATGCTGGCCCTCGCTGTCGCCGACGAGCACGCGGCCCTCACCGAATTGCTCTACGAGCACGGCTGGGTCATTCCCGGCCGGGTGGTGACCCACGAGGAGATCGAGGCGTACCTGCGTCCGTTCAGCGACCCGATTCGCACCGACACGTTCCACTTCACCCGGTCGTGGATGCAGCGGGTGGCGGGCAAGGCCTCCGAGTTCTCCAGCCCGGAGATGAAAACCGCTCGCGCCCTGCAACTTCCGGCCGAGTACCTCACCGTCTTCCGGGTGCTCGGTGGCTCGGTCGGCATCCTGGCCCAGCTCGACGCGGAACTCGGCTTCATGAACCTGGTCCGCACCTGGGTGCCGGGCTTCCGCGCCGAACAGGCTTCGTAGGGCACCCCTCTCGCCCGGGGCGTCTCAGTCGGCGGATGCCCCGGACGAGCGTCGGCCCACCGTGCACAGCAGGTGCACCAGGATGCCGACCACAGCGGCCATGGTGACTCCGCTGCCGAGTAGCAGCTTCAGATCGGCGGGGAAGCCGCGATAGAGGGCGGGAACCAGAATCGGCAGCAGGCCCGCGGTGAGGGCCGCGGTGGTGGTGAGCAGGGCGGCGTCGTCGTTCAGGTCGACTTCGCGGAACAGGCCGATCGCGGAAGCGATGATCGTGGCGAACACGATGGCCGCCGTCGCGCCGACGACAGAGCCGGGCAGGGAATTCACGATGCGGCCGACCGGGGCCACGAACGCGGCCAGGATCAACATCAGGCCGGTCAGCGCGGTGACGTATCGACTGCGAACACCGGTGAGCCGGATCAGCCCGATGTTCTCACCACTGGTCACCATGGTCGGTCCACCGAACAGCCCGGAGAACAGGGAGGTGACAGCGTCACCGCGGATCGTGCGCCCGACCGTCGGCGCCGTATCGATCTGCTTGCCGACCACCTGCGCGTTGAGCACCGTCTGTCCGGTGGCCTCGGCCATCGAGCCGATGCTGAACACCAGCAGCGGCACGGCCGCCAGCAGGTCGAAATGCGGTGCGCCGAACAGGAACGGCTCCGGCAGTTGCACCAGCGCGTCACCAGGGACGAGCGTGAACCGGCCGAGCGCGGCCGCCACCGCGGTCCCGACCCCCATCCCGATCAGCACCGACACGCGTCGCCAACCGGAAGGCAGGAAGCGATGTGCCAGCACTGTCGCCACGATGGTCGCCCCGGCGATGATCACCGACCTGACCGGTGTCGGGTCGTCGGCGGAGGTGATCAGATTCGCGCCGACCTTCACCAGGTTCACCCCGATCACCAGGATCATGGCGGCGATCACGACCATCGGCAGGAAGCGCACCAGCTTGCGCGCGATCGGTACCAGCGCGATGCCGGCGACCGCGGTGATCAGTACCGCGCCGGTGGCGGTGGCGGGGTCGTAGGTCTGCGCGGTCTGGATGAACAGCACCACCGCCGCGCCACCGGGCAGCATGACGAACGGCAGTCCGGCCCCGAGGCCGTAACGGCCACCGGACTGCAGGATGGTGCCGATACCGCTGAAAAGCAGGGCGCCACAGAGCAGGGCGCGGGCCGCCTCGTCGTCCAGGTGCAGGCTGCGGCTGATCAGCAACACCGAGGTGAGCGGCATCGCGATCATCACCACCAGGTGCTGTAGCGCACCGGCGAAAGCCCGGCCCGCGGGCGGAATCTCGTCGACCGGCGCCACCACCGGCTCGGTCACCGCAGCCATGGGAGTTCCTCGGCGCGGTAACGGTAGGCACGGAAGATCGCGTTGGAGATACCCGGAAACACCTGGGCGGTATCGGGATCGGGGTATTCGGTGAACGAGGGCACCACGTACTCCCAGCAGATCTGCCGTTGCGGGGTCACCTCGAAGATCCGGCCGAACGCGGCCTCGGTGATCAGCGTGTTGCCGTTGGGCAGCCGCTGCGCGCCGCCCATGAAGGGAGTGAAGAACGCCTCACGCGGGGAGTCCTGATAGGTCCACCCGACTTCGCCGGTAGCAGCGTCTATTTCGACGACGCGGCTGTAGGTGACCGACTCTCCGGTGCGGAAGGTGCCGTTGTCGAACACCAGGATCTTGCCGTCGCCGAGCGGGGTGGCGTGATGCTGTTGAGCGACGGTGTCGCGGTCGGCGAGCTCGGTGACCACGCCGGTGCGCCGATCGATCAGGATCACCGCGGAGACGCTGCGCAGACTGGCCACCACCGTGTGCTCGTCGAGCGGGTACACGCTGTTGATCAGCGGCCAGTGCTCACGCCAATAGTGCGGCTGCAGCGCGAATTCCGCGGGATCGAGATGCTCGACCGCACGCCACTCCCAGATCGGCGCGCCGTCCGGGCCGACCTCGCGGATCACATCGGACCAGACGATCCCGTCGGCTTCGGTGCCGGGCACACCGCCCTGGATCCGTGCCGCGTCGGCGCCGGTGAGCGGCTGCACGGCGGCGTAGAGCACGCGCCCGTCGTCGTAGTGGTGGGCGTCGTGGTGGGCCAGATCGTCGCGGACCTCGGACAGCTGAGTACCGGTGTGGTCGTAGCGGGCCATCGAACCACCGGAGTACTTGCGCCACATGGCGAACAGCGGCGCGCGGGCCAGGGTCGCACCGTTGTAGGCGAGCGTGCCGTCGGCGAGGATGCGGGCGTGCCTGCCCGGGCGGTAGGGCAGGTGCCACTGGTGGACGATCTCGCCGTCGAGGTCGACCAGGTCGACTCGACCGTTGCCCGCCAGCGGCGCGTAGAGCGTGAAGCCGGGCGAAGCCAGCTCGGCATTGCTGCCGATCAGCCCGATGCCCCGGCGCTTGAGGGTGTTCTGTTCCATGCCGCCTCTTCCTGAATATTCGATGCCACTGAATATTCAGTAGAATCACGGGAACAGGAACCGTTCCGATCACGGTGCGCGAAACCCGCTCACCCCCTGGTCGGCCGCCGAAACAGCGGACCAGCACCGGTCGCGGGCACTGAAGATTCACTACAGTCACAGACACAGCCAGGACCGAGGACACGGAGGCGATCAGTGGCCAGTGAGCACATCCGGAATCGGCAGCTCGGCACCGTGATCCGCGATCGGCGACTCGCCGCCGAATACACCCTGGCCCGCCTTGCCGGCGAAACCGGCCTGTCCCAGTCATTTCTGAGCCAACTCGAGAACGGCCGGACCAACACCAGCCTGCGCTCGCTACAGCTGATCGCCGACGCGCTCTCGACCACCGCGACAGCTCTGCTGGCCGCGGCCGACGACACCGCGCCCGCGGCCGTGGTCCGCGCCGCCGACGACACCGCCCTGCCCCAAACCGAGCCCGGCGCGGGTACTGTCCGGTCCCTCGTCCACGGTGACCGCGACCTGCGCGCCCTGGAATTCACCGGCGGTACCGATCGCGGTGACCGCGACTTCGTCCACCGATCCGACGAGATCATCCACGTGATCCGCGGCCGGATCACACTGGTCGCCGACGGCACCGAACACGACCTCGGCACCGGTGACACCTATTACTGCCGCGCGGGTGAGAAGCACCGGTGGTGGGCGCACTCCCCGGACACCACCACGTTGGTCCTCGCCGTCGCCGACGGTCGCACCGTCAAACGCGCATCCCGCACAGAACAAAACGAACCGCTCACCATGACGAGGTGAGCGGTTCGCTTGCGGTACAACCCTTTTCCCGGGTTCATGCCACGATCGCGACCTTGCGCGGGCGACCGCGGGGGCGCTTGCGGGCGATCACGACACCCTGGTCGAAGATCTCACCGCCCCACACGCCCCACGGCTCGGCACGATCGATGGCCGCGGTCAGGCAGCCCTTGCGGATCGGGCAGGCCGCGCACAGTTCCTTGGCCTGCTCGAGATCGGTGGGGCTCTCGGCGAACCACAGATCGGGGTTTCCGCCCCTACAGGGCAGAGTCTTGGTGACCTCACGGACGCGAGGGGTCTGCGCCACGGTTCGGCATGTCACGTCAGCAGTGGCCGTCGGCCAGTCCTGGGCGGTGAACACGTCGTTCTCCTTCAGCTCGTTTGCAGCGGTCGAATGTTCGGTGTGCGAACCCGGTGCCAACGGCTGAGGAGCCGACATAAAGATGGCCACGGATTTCGCTTCTCGCGATCCGTGGCCAGGAGGTCTGGGAGGTGTTCCCTACCTAGTTCGACATCTCTGTCGAGACCTGATCACGGTCGCTGGGTGGACGCGGAGGCGGATTGCGCCGATGAACTCCGGTGCGTAACCGGCTTCATCGGCGATTGCTGCCGGTGCCGCAACGGCGGTCGGCTGCCAACCCACGTTGGGCTTGTCCTGGAGACGAATCGGAGTGTGCTGATGGACGACAGTCATCGGCACAGCTTTGGCATCGACGCCGGACAGGCCGGTCCCCTGCAGAGCGAGGACCCCCCGGGAGGCGGACATGACAAATCCGTTCACCAGGACGCGATTGCTCATCGCATCGAACGTGGTGTTCGTGTTCATGTGTCTGCCTCCCTCCTGAACTCGTGTGTGAACAATTACCGCGCACCGGGATCACTCTCGGTGCGTGTTCTCCACCATAGGCAATGATCGAGAACCGAACAACTTATTTTCTACCTGGGGTTTTGTGCTGTTGCCCGCAAACGTGACGCAACGATGGCGAGCACATCGGCACCGTACTGTTCGATCTTCTTCGCGCCGATACCGGCGATGGCCGCCAGCGCGGCGTCGTCGGCGGGCAGCTGTTCGGCGATGGCGGTGAGGGTGGTGTCGGTGAACACCACGAAGTCACGCCGCTGGAGCGCTTCGGCCTTCTCGGCTCGCCATTCCTTCAGCGCCTCGAGCAGCTGGGGGTCGACCTCGCCCGGGCAGCGCCTGCACCGGCCGAGCATGGTGGCGTAGGTGCCGATCAGCGGCTTGAGGCACACCCGGCACAGCGGACGTGGGGTGTCGGCCTTGACCGGGACTTCCACGGCGATCCGCGAGGCCGCCGAACTGTCCGGAATCAACCCGTTGAGGAACCGCGACCGGGTCACCGGCCGATAGTCACCGCCCGCTTGCAGCCGCCGCTGGGTCCACGACAGGCTCAGATGTTCGCGTGCCCGCGTGACACCGACGTAGAGCAGCCGGCGCTCCTCCTCCAGCCCGGCTTCGTCGACGGGCGCGTTCTTCCGGCCGAGCACATGGAAGATCGGCAGCGTGCCGTCGGTGAGCCCGGCCAGGAACACCGCGTCCCATTCCAGGCCCTTCGCCGCGTGCAGCGAGGCCAGGGTGACACCGTCGACGATCGGCGGATGCTTGGCCTCGGCGCGGGTCGCGAGCTCACGCAACAGCGCGGTGAGATCCATGTCGTCGTCGTGGCTGACCAGTTCCTCGGTGAGCTGCACCAGCGCCAGCAGCGCGGACCAGCGTTCCTTCGCCTGCGCACCGGCCGGTTCCTCCGCGGTGAGCCCGACCGGGGCCAGCGCGGCCCGCACCAGCGTGATCAGCGACGACCCACTGCGCGCCTCGTCGGGCAGATCGTCGCGGGCGTCGACCTGACGCAGCGCCGACACCGCCTGACGTACTTCCTGACGCTGGAAGAACCCCTCGCCGCCGCGCACCTGGAACGGAATCGCCCGCGCGCCGAGCACCTGTTCGAACGGTTCCGACAGTGCGTTGGTCCGATAGAGCACCGCGATCTCGGACGCCGGGGTTCCGGCGGCGATCAGCTTCTCGATCCGCCCGGCGACCGCGACGGCCTCGGCCTGCGCGTCGGCGTACTCGGCGAATTCGGGCTCGGGGCCGTCGGGCCGCTGACCGATCAGGGCAAGGCGGGTGCCCGCGATGCGTCCGCGCGCGGCACCGATGACCTGGTTGGCCAGCGACACCACCTGGGGTGTCGACCGGTAGTCGCGTTCGAGCCGCACCACGGTGGCGTCGGGGAAACGCCGGGAGAAATCGAGCAGGTAGGACGGGGTGGCCCCGGTGAACGAGTAGATGGTCTGGTTCGCGTCGCCGACCACGGTCAGATCGTCGCGCTCACCCAGCCACGCGTCGAGCACGCGCTGCTGGAGCGGCGTCACGTCCTGGTATTCGTCGACGACGAAACTGCGATAGCGACCACGGAATTCGTCGGCGACGGCCGGATAGTCCTCGAGTGCGGCCGCGGTGTGCAGGAGCAGGTCGTCGAAGTCGAGCAGCAGGCCGTCGGCGGAGGCTTTCGCGGATTCGTAGCCCTGGTACACCTCGGCGACCTTGGCGACGTCGACCGGCGCGTCACGATGATGTCTGGCGGCAGCGGCCGGATAGTCCTCCGGGGCGATCAGCGACGCCTTGGCCCATTCGATCTCGCTGAGCAGGTCGCGCACCATTTCGGTGGAGGCACGCAGCCCCGCCCGTTGCGCGGCCTGCGAGACGATGGGGAACTTGCTGTCGATCAACCGCCACGGCACATCCCCCACCACCTGCGGCCAGAAATACCGCAACTGCCGCAGCGCCGCGGCGTGGAAGGTCCGCGCCTGCACCTGCCCGGCATCGCCCCCGAGTCCCATCGTGCGCAGCCGATTGCGCATCTCCCCCGCCGCGCGGGCGGTGAACGTCACCGCCAGCACCTGGTCGGCCTTCACATGCCCACCCGCGATCAGGTGCGCGATCCGATGCGTGATCGTCCTGGTCTTACCGGTCCCCGCACCTGCGAGAACACAGACCGGCCCCCTCGGTGCCCGCACCGCGGCGGCCTGTTCCGGGTCGAGGGCGGTGAGATCGAGTGCTGGCACGCGCACCATCATGACAGCGCCCACCGACAACGTGCCGCGACGCCCGCGGATGCAGGGGCAAGGAACACAGCGCCCCCTCGCGACGTTGCACATCGCGTGACTGAAGCAACCCCAGATCTGACGATGTACTCGACCACGTGGTGCGGCTACTGCCGGCGCCTGCGGACCCAGCTCGACGAGGCGGGCATCACCTACTCGGTGATCGATATCGAGGACGATCCCGCTTCGGCCGAGTTCGTCGGCAGCGTCAACAACGGCAACCACGTCGTGCCGACGATCAAGTACCGCGACGGCTCCACCGCGACCAACCCGTCGCTGGCCGCGGTCAAGCAGGCATTGGCCGCCCAGCAGGCCTGATTCGCCGCGTCACTCCGCCCAGGACTCGATGATCGAGCGCGCGATCGAGATGGACCCGGGGACGAGCAGCCGGGCGCCGGGTTCGCGCGCCGACCAGTCGCCGACCCGCAGTGCCGCGCGGACTTCCTCGCGGGTGAACCAATGCGCCTCGGCGATCTCGCCATCGGAGAACACGAGTTCCTGGGCGGGGTCGCCGACCGCGGCGAAGCCGACCATCAGCGAGCGCGGGAACGGCCACGGCTGGCTGCCGAGATAGTCGATATCGCGCAGGTCGACACCGACCTCTTCGCGGACCTCGCGTTCCACGCAGTGTTCCAGCGATTCACCGGCTTCGACGAACCCTGCGAGCAGGGAGAACATCGTCTCCGGCCAGCTCTGCTGACGGGCCAGCAGCACCTGATCGGCGCCGTCGTGGACCAGGCAGATCACGGCGGGGTCGATCCGCGGGAACTCTTCCTCGCCTGCCGCGGTCAGCCGCGACCAACCGCCGCGCGCCGTCGTGGTCGCCGTGCCGTCGCCGCCGTGATACCCGGCCCGATCGTGCCAGTTGAGCAGCGCGTACGCGGTGGACAGCAGTTCCGCGGTGAAATCGTCGACCGCGCCGAGCGTGCGCAGATCCTTCAGGGTGCCGTCCAGATCGTCGGCTCGCACCGCCCACAGGTGACTGCCGTCGACGGCACCGAGGAAGACCGCGCCTTCACCGGGCTCCTCGGCCACCGAGACGGCCGCGTCGAGGACGATCTTGCCGTCCTCCACCCGCACTTTCCCCCGCGCGTCGATACGCAGAATCTTCGCTTTCCCCCACCCTTCGCGCAGGGCGCCGGGATCGAGCCGGGCGTGCTCGGCCCGGTCGATGGTGGAACGTGACAGCAGCGGAACGTTTTTCAGCCGGAACGACACGTTCCGAGCATAGAGCGACGGCGCAGGTGCGGCTCGGGCGGCCGACTACTTTCCGGCGCGACGGATGTAGAGCAGTTTGTCGCCGGTGTCGAGGGCATCGACTTCGGGTTCGCCGACCCTGATCAGCGCGCCGTTGCGCACCACACCGAGCACGATATCGCTGAGGTGGCGCGGCGATCCGCCCACTTCGCTCGCCTCCACCTCGCGTTCGGCGACGGCGAAGCCCTGCTCGGGTGTGAGCAGGTCCTCCATCATCTCCACGACCGTCGGCGTGGTGGTGGCGATACCGAGCAGCCTGCCCGCGGTCTCCGAGGACACCACCACCGAGTCGGCGCCGGATTGACGGACCAGGTGGGTGTTCTCCGCTTCGCGGATGGCCACCGAGATCTTGGCCGTCTTGTTCAGTTCGCGCGCGGTGAGCGTCACCAGCACGGCGGTGTCGTCGCGATTGGTGGCGACGACGACCGCGGCGGCACGCTGTACCCCGGTCAGTCGCAGCACATCGGACTTGGTCGCCGAACCGTGCACGGTCACCAGGCCCGCGGCGGCAGCGGCCTCGAGCGCGATGGGATCGGTGTCGACCACCACGATGTCGGACACCTGGATCCCGTCACCGACCATCGCATCGATCGCGGTCCGGCCCTTGGTGCCGTAGCCGACGACGACGGTGTGATTACGCACGGTGTGCCTCCATCGCTGAATCTTGAATGCCTGCCGCGACCGTTCGGTCAGCACGCCGAGAGTGGTACCGACCAACACGATGAGGAACAGGACGCGCAGGGGGGTGATGACGATGATGTTCACCAACCGCGCCGACGGGGTCACCGGGGCGATATCGCCGTAGCCGGTGGTCGACAGCGACACCGTGGCGTAGTACATCGCGTCCAGGAACGACAGCTCGTCGCCGGTGTTGTCGCTGTAGCCGTGGCGGCCGACGTAGACCACAGTCGCGGCGGTGAACAGCAGTGCGATCGCGAACAACACGCGACGGGTGAGCGAAACCCACGGACTGGACTGCGCCGCCGGGATCCGCAACAGACCGACCAGGGCGTAGTCGGGACTGCTGCTCAACCCGACCGGGTTGCGCGTGTCACCGAACATGCCTGCTCCTGTATTTCTGGCGGCTGGCGCCGCGTGTTCTCGGCCTGGGTACCTTGATCTTCCCGCCCGCCGGGCACTCCTTCGCCGCACCCTCTGGTCAGGCCAGATCAAGGCGGCCGAAAACCCGGCGGCGACCGCAACACTATCGGCTCAGTGGGTCTCGTGTGGATCGGTGTCGGCGTTTTCCGGTGCCGCGTCGCGGATGAGGCGCTCCAGCTCGGCGGGGCCCGCCAGTTGCGCGGGGGCGATGGTGCGGCCGGAGCGGATGTAATGGAATGCGGCGCCGACACGTTGGAGCATCCGGTCCTCGGTCTCGCCGGTGCGGGCGGCCATCAGGCGGGCCCAGGCGAGGCGGTAGACGGCCAGCTGCATGGCGACGGCGGGCTCGTCGGCGGGGCCGGGTTCGGCGCCGGTCTTCCAGTCGACCACGATCCAGCGGCCGCCGGGTTCGGCGAAGACGGCGTCCATGCGGCCGCGAATCACCGTGCCCGCGATGCTGGTTTCGAAGGGCACTTCCACGTCGACCGGGTTGCGGTGCGCCCATGGTGAACGGCGGAAGGCGGACTGCATGGCGGCGAGTTCCTGGTCGGCGCGTCCCATTTCGGTGGTGCTGTCGGCGGCGCCGGGCAGTTCGTCGAGGCCGAGCAGCTGTTCGGTGCCGAACCAGGATTGCACCCAGGCGTGAAAGGCGGTGCCGCGCCGGGCCATCGGGTTCGGGGGGTACGGGAGCGGGCGGCGCAGGCGGGCGGCCAAGCGGGTCGGGTCGGCGCGAAGTTCGACGAGGGCGGTGGCGGGGAGTTGGCCGGGAAGTTCCACCTGCTGTTCGGCGAGTTCGGCGGCGGTGAATTCGGCGAGGAGGGCGTCGACATCGTTGACCCAGCCCTCGGGGTCGTCGATCTCGGCCTGATCCTCGGCGGTGCTGTCGGCAACCGAGGTGCCGCTGCGCAATTCGTCGAGTGCTTCGCGGACGAGCGCGGCGCCCTGTTCGATGGGATCGCGACGGTGGCCCAGTGGGTCGCGTGGCCACGGGGCGGTCGGTGGGTTGTCGGCGAACGGGTTCACCGCGTCCGGTGGTGGCTTGTCGTCCCAGCGGGCGACGGTGGCGACGCCGTAGGCCTCGCTGTCCGGGTTCTCGTTCGCTTCCTTGAGCTCGAGCAGGAAGTCCGACGGGCCCTTCTGGGAGGTCCCCGTCTCGGGCCAGTAGTAGGCCGAAACCAGCAGCACCCGTTCGGTTCTGGTGAGCGCTACGTAGAACAGGCGCCGTTCCTCGTCGAGCCGGCGGCTCTTGAGCGCGTCCTTGTGATCGGCGATCGCGTGTTCGAGTTCGGAGCGGTCGCCCACGGCGCTCAGGTCGAGGACGGGCACGCCCTCGGACGCGTCCGGCTGGGCGCGGTCGCCGCGCAGCGTGGTGGGGAGTTCGGTGAGCGCGCCGAGCCAGGTGCTCAGCGCGGTGGTCGATGGGAACACCGTGGCGCTCACGTGCGGCACCGCGACGACTTCCCATTCCAGGCCCTTGGCGGCGTGCACGGTGAGCACCTGCACCCGGTCACGCGCGACCTCGACTTCGCCTGGCTCCAAACCGTTTTCGACCGATTCCGCCGCGGTGAAGAAGGCCAGCAAGCCGCTCAGTGACGCCCGGGAATCGGCCGCGTACCCGGCGACCACCTCGGCGAAGGCATCGAGGTGCTCGCGTCCGGCGCCGCCACCGGCGATCGCCCGCCTGGCCTGGGTCTCGACCCCGACGCCGATGGTCCGTTCCACATCGGCGACGAGTTCCACCAGCGGCTGCCCACTGCGTTCGCGCAGTGCGGCCAGCTCCTCGCTCAGGGCCGCGATCCGCGCGAACCCGGCCTCCGAATACTGGTCCGCCGCACCGGGGTCGGCGATGGCGTCGGCGAGACCGGCTTTCTCGGTCGGTTCGGGCGCGACCTCGCGCAACGCCGTCGCGAGTCCGGCCGCGTCGGTGATGGCGTCGGTGGCACCCGACCCGCTGCTGATGGACAGCATCTGCGCCCGCCGCGCCAGCGCGGCCAGGTCCGCCACCCCGATCCGCCACCGGGCCCCGGTGAGAATGCGGACCGCCGCGCTCCCGGTCCCCGGCTCGGCGATCAACCGCAGCGTGGCGACGATATCGGCGACCTCCGGCGTCGCCAGCAACCCACCGAGCCCGACGATCTCCACCGGCAATCCCTGCTCGCGCAACGCCTCTGCCAGCGGCGCCGCATCGGCATTGCGCCGGATGAGCACCGCCGAGGTAGGCGGCGGCCCCTCGTTCTCCCGCGCCGTCGCCCACTCGCGCGCGATCCGCTCGGCGATCCAGTCCCGCTCCTGCGCGATGGTTTCGGTCAGCGCGAACTCGACGACCCCCGCATGCGATTGCGGCTTGGCCCGCAACGCGTCCACCGTCGCCCCACCGCCCGCCCGCGCCACCGCCCGCAACGGATCCGCCACCAGGTTCGCCAGCGCCAGCGCTTCGGGCGGGTTCCGCCAGCTGGTCAGCAGCGGCAGCACCGGCGCGGGCACCCCTGGCGCAGCGGGGAAATCGGTGGCGAACCTCGGCAGGTTGGCCGCCGACGCGCCCCGCCATCCGTAGATGGATTGCATGGGATCACCCACCGCCGTCACCGCGAGCGGGGCGGCTTCCTCTGCCGCCGCGTCCGGCGACCGCGTACCCGAGATGCCGTCCTGCTGTCCACGGTCGCGAACCTGCGGGGATGCCGAATCCTGCTCATCCATCGCGAACAAGGTGTCGGCTTCGCGAGTTCGGGCCGGGGACGCCTCACCCCGGATCAGAACGGGCTGTCGCTGCCGATCCCGTTGTACCGCTTCGGCATTGCCGAACAGCGCCGACAACAGCACCCGTTGCGCGTGCCCGGTGTCCTGGTATTCGTCGAGCAGGACCAGTTTGAACCGCGCGCGTTCGGCGGCCGCGACTTCGGGATGGTCGACGGCCAATTGCGCGGCCAGCGACATCTGGGAGCCGAAATCCAGTGCGCCACGGCGGTTCAGGGCTTCGGCGAGCTGGCGAACCAGTGGGAGCAGGGCAACGCGCTCCCGTTGCGCGGTCACCACGCCGACCAGTGCCTGGCTCGGTCCGCCGCGTTGCCGGGGGCCCGCGGGCAGCGTGTAGACGAGTTTCTCCAGCTCCGCGTGTGCCTCGGCCAATTGCTCCGGTTCCACCAGATGTTCGGCGAGCTGCCCGGACAGGGCGAGCACCGCCTCGGTCACCGAGACCGGCGTGCGATCGGTGTCGAGATCGCCGTCCCAGGACCGCACCACCTCGTGCGCGAGCTGCCACAGCTGGGTCTGGGTGAGCAGCGCCGCCGAGGGTTCCACCGGCAACAGCAGTCCGTGCGCGGTGAGCAGCCTGCCCGCGTACGAGTGGTAGGTGCTGATCTCGGGCTCGGCACCGGCGACGATCGTGCGCAACGCGCCGCTGGGATCGATCTCACGCAGCAGCGGCGCGCCCGCCAACCGGGCGAGGCGGGTCCGGATCCGGGAGGTCAACTGCTGGGCGGCTTTTCGGGTGAAGGTCAACCCGAGTACTTCGTCCGGAGCGACCAGCTGGTTGGCCACCATCCACACCACGCGCGCGGCCATCGTCTCGGTCTTGCCCGCGCCCGCGCCCGCGACGACCAGCGTCGGCTCCGGCGGCGCGGCGATGACCGCCGACTGCTCATCGGTCGGGGGCGGCAGGCCGAGCGCGTCGGCCAGCCGTTGCGGGGTGACGCGCACACCGCTCACTCGTCGGTCACCTGCCGTCCGGTGTCCTGCACCGGGCAACTGCCCGCGACCGGGCAGTGCCGGCACCCGTCGTTGCGCACCGCCAGATAGCCGGGCCCGCGCGTCGCGTCGGCCGCGTCGTGAATGGTGGTGCGCCACTGATCGAGACCGTCGCCGTCGAGCGCGCTCTGTGTCCGTTCGGTCGCACCGGTCTTGCGGTTCGGCTTGGCGACATAGACCAACCGCGCGCCACCGGGGTCGGTCACGGGGGCAGGTTCGTCGGACTCGTCCTCGTCCAGCGCCCCGTGCGCGGCCGCCACCTGGTAGGTCGCCAGCTGCGCGTGATCGGCGACCGCCTTCTCGCTGACCGGCGTCTTGCCCGTCTTCACGTCGACGATGACGAAGCGCCCCTGCGCATCTCGTTCGAGCCGATCGATGCGCCCCCGAATGCGCACGGCCCGTGCGCCTTCCGTGCGCGCGGGCAGCACACAGTCCACCGGCACCTCCACCCCGGCCTGGGTGAGTTCGCCGCGCGTGGTGCGCACCCAGGAGAGGAAGGTCTCCAGCATCGTCTCGGTGCGGCGCAGTTCCTGGCGCGAATGCCAGCCGTCGGCCGGGTCGACCGTTTTCCACGCCTGATCCAGCGCCGCCCGCACCTGCGCCTCGGGGACATCGCCCGCCAGCGCCTGCAC
This sequence comes from Nocardia sp. NPDC057272, assembly GCF_042668615.1. Classification (NCBI taxonomy): domain Bacteria; kingdom Bacillati; phylum Actinomycetota; class Actinomycetes; order Mycobacteriales; family Nocardiaceae; genus Nocardia; species Nocardia sp. NPDC057272. Next base: position 302,340 of record NZ_JBHUYK010000001.1, read on the forward strand.
GAGCGTGTGCACGAGATTGCCCTTCACGGCGTGCGGGTTGTCACCGTCGGTGCCGCCGTGCCGTTCCAGGGCCCACCGCAGCGGACAGGTGCGCAGCAGTTCGACCGTCGACGGTGACAACCCGATCGGGGAGTCGTCGTCGTCCCAGAGTTCGCGCTGCGAACTGAGTTCGGCGGTGCCGTACCAGTCGCCGGGGTCGGTACCGGGCACACCCGCGTCGGCCAGGCGCGCCAGCTGCCGTGCGGCCCGGTCACGACGCTCGGGGTCGGCACCGGGATCACACACCACCCCGCGCAGTTCGGCGACCAGCGCGTGCATCACCAGCGCCCGCCCGGGATCGGCGACCGGCAGCGCGCCGGGTTCGCCGCTGTCGTCGTCGCCGACGAGTTCGGTGAGAAACCGCGAGGGCACCAGATCCTGGTCTCCCGCGGCGGATTCGACGGCGGTCACCAGCAACGACCGCCGCGCGCGGCTGCACGCCACGAGCAGCAGCCTGCGTTCCTCGGCCAGGATCGGCGCGGCCCGGCTCACGGTCGCGCTCGGGTCGACCCCGGCGACCAGGTCGACGAGGTCCTCGGTGTGCAGCAACGTGCCCCGCGAGCGTGGGTTGGGCCAGATGCCCTCCTGCACGGCGGCCACCGCCACCACGTCCCATTCCCGGCCCGCCGCGGCGTGCGCGCTGAGCAGGGTCACCGCCTCGCCCTCCGCGGTCAGCGGCCTGCCCTGTTGTGCGAGTTGCTGGTGCAGCAGATATTCGACGAACCCGTCGATGCTCGCCTTGGGCAACCGGTCGACGTAAGCGGCTGCGGCATCGAACAATTCGACGGCCGCGTCGAGGTCGCGGTCGGCCTGCATGCCCGACGCCCCGCCACGTCGCGACTGCCGGAACCAGCGGCGTTCCAGCCGCGAATTCGTCCACAACGTCCACAGCACGTCTTCGAGCCCCTGCCCTCTGGCCTGGGTCTCCTTCGCCTTCGCCACCGCGCGCAACACGCGACGCAGCGGCGCCGCCTCGACCTCGGTGAGCCCGTCGAGCAGCCGTTCCTCGCCGATACCGACGATCAGGTCACGCAACACTTCGGCCGAGGACTGATCGATCAGCGGCACCGCGGGCGACTCCGGGCGCACGGTTTCCACGACAGTGCGCGCGGCAGGCGGGTTTTCGGCATCGAGGAGGTCGATATCGTCGGGCAGCCGTTCGGCGACATCCCAGTCCGGTTCCGGTTCCGGGCGCAGCGGATCCTCGGGGTCCGGGGGCGGCAACCATTCGTCGTCGATCGGATCCGGTTCGGGTTCGGCGATTTCCGGCGCGGGCACGGCTTCGTCCCAGAGCAGGAACTGGTCGGCACCATCGACGAAGGGTTCGGCGAGCGCACCCGTGCGTTCCAGGTCGAGCACGCTGCGCCGCACACCGCGCCGCAACCGGCGCAGGGCGATCTGGTCGGCCCCGCCGAGCGGCCCGGACAGCAGATCCATCGCGTCGTCCGACGAGAACATCGCATCGATCGCCCGACGCGAACCCGGCCGCGACGCATCCCCCGCCAGCAACACCCGCAGCGCCAGCACCATCCACGCCGCGCCGCGCCGACGTGCCAACGGCTCGGCTACCGCGGGCCTGCGCACCGGCACCCCGGCCGCCAGCAGGGCCCGCCGCAACGGCGCCAGCGACAACGGCACCGACCGCACGATCACCGCCATCGCCGACCACGGCACACCATCGGTGAGGTGCGCGCGGCGCAGGTGGTCGGCGATCAGCGCCGCCTCCTTCGCCGGAGTCGACAACACCCGCACCCGCACACTCGACTCGTCGGTGGGCGGCAGATCGGCCGGGGGCGTCCACTCGTCATCGGGCGGCGGTTCGTCGGCGGGAGGCAGATCCGCCGGGGGCGCCCATTCGTCATCAGGTGGCGGTTCGTCGGCAGGCGGCAGATCCACTGGCACCGGCCGAAGATCTGGTTCCGCGCTCGGGCCGGCGTGCGCGAACAGATCAACGTCAACTTCGATTCCCGGACCCTGGGCGACAGGCTGACCGATGGGCTCGGGTGGTTCGTTCTCCTGCCCCGGGAGTACCCGGTGCCGTGCGCTCCCCGGCAACCTCGCCGCGATGCGCGCATTCGCCAAGCGGATCGGCGCACCACTGCGATGGTTGTGACGCAGGATGATCCGCCGCTGCGCGACGGTGTCGAGGTCGGTGAGGAAGTGCGAATCCGCGCCGCGGAAGGTGAAGACCGCCTGGTCCGGGTCGCCGGTGACGACGGTGCTCGCGCTGCCGCTGCCGATGGCGCGCACGAGTGTCGCGGCCTGCGGGTCGAGGTGCTGTGCGTCGTCGACGAGCAGGTAGCGGATCCGATCCCGTTCGGCGGCAAGCAGATTCCGGTCTCCGGCGAGGGCATCGAGCGCCGCGCCGACCAGTTCCGCGGCGTCGAGCGCGGGCGCGGTGGCCTCCGGCGCGGCGACACCGACCGACCACCGCAGCATCGACGCCTGTTCGTACCGCTGGAAGAAGCGCCCGGCCGCCACCCACGCGTCGTTGTCGTGCTCGCGACCGAGCGCCATCAGGTCTTCCGGGCCGAGCCCGCGCTCGGTCGCGCGCAGCATCAGGTCACGCAGTTGCTCGGCGAACCCGCCCAGTGCCAGTGCGGGCTGTAATCGCGGCGGCCACAAACCGCCCGCCCCCGCTTCGATGTCGGCGAGATCTCCGCGCAGCATCTCCCGCAGCACCGCGTCCTGTTCGGCGCCGGTGAGCAGCCGCGGCGGCGGATTGCCGTGCAGGTCCGCGTGCCGGCGCAGCACCGAGAACGCGTAGGAGTGCAACGTGCGCACCATCGGTTCCCGGCTCGCGCCCGGGATACCACCCGCGGCAGGTCCCAGCTGGTGGGTGATCGCATCCCGCAACGCCGCGGCCGCGTGCTTGGTGTGCGTGAGGACCAGGACCGACGCCGGGTCGGCACCGTCGGCGATCCGCGCGGTCACCAGATCCACCAGCAGCGCGGTCTTGCCCGTCCCCGGCCCGCCCATCACCTGCCACGGTCGCCACCCGGGACGCGGCGGCGCGGGCTGGGCCTGCTCGGCGAACAGCGCGCGAACGGACGCACCCCAGGCCCGCGGCCGGGGCGCCCGCGTTGTCCGGCGCACGAGTCGCACCGAGCTATCCGATCGCACCACATCGGCTATTGCAACAGACCAGTCCGACACACCGGCGCACCCCTACCGGAGGGACACGCTGCGAGACCTCGCGCGACCGGCCAGAATGGCAGTCGTGTCGTCGCTTCATGTGCACCGATTCGGCCCCGCCGACGGTCCCGTCGTCCTCGCCCTGCACGGTCTCACCGGCCATGGCAACCGGTGGGAAACCCTCGCCACCGAGCATCTGCCCCAGGCCAGGATCATCGCCCCCGACCTGCGCGGACACGGTCGTTCCACCTCGCTGCCGCCCTGGGATCTGGAAACGATCGTCGCCGATCTCGCGCAGCTGCTGCACGCCGAGACCGACGGCCCGGTCGTCGTGGTCGGCCACTCCTTCGGCGGCGCCGCCGGCATCCATCTGGCCCGGCAGCACCCCGACCTCGTGCGGGCGCTGGTCCTGCTCGATCCCGCCATCGGCATCGACGCGAAGCTGATCGAGCAGGTCGCCCTCGCCAACCTGGCCTCCCCCGATTACACCGATCTTGCCGAAGCCCGCTCCGACAAGCAGGTCAGCGCGTGGGGACCCGACGAGGTCGATCCCGAGGTGCTGGAACGGGAGTTGGCCGAGCACCTCGTGCCGACCGAGGGCGGCCGGGTCGGCTGGCGCATCTTCCAACCGGCGATCACCTCGTACTGGGGTCAGCTGGCGCGACCGTTCGTGCTGCCGCCCGCCGACCTGCCGACGGTGCTGGTGCGCGCCGCCAAGGTGCAGCCGCCGTATGTCACCGCGGAGTTCCTCGACGCCCTCACCGCCCACCTCGACACGTTCACCGCCGAGGTCTGGGACTGCGACCACATGGTCGCCCAGGCCCGCCCCGCCGACACGGCCGCGCTGATCGCCGCGGTGCTGTAGCCCGATGGCCGTCACGACGGAGGAACAGGTGGAGAAGGTCCGCGAACTGGTCGCCGCGATTCCGCCCGGCCGGGTCGCCACCTACGGCGATATCGCGGCCGCGGCCGGGCTGTCCTCGGCCCGTACGGTCGGCTGGATCATGCGCACCGATTCCGCCGACCTCCCGTGGCACCGCGTCATCGGCGCGTCCGGACGTCCCGCCGCCCACCTGGCCGCTCGTCAGCTCCGGCTTCTCGGCGAGGAGGGCGTCCCGATCGTCGACGGCCGGGTCGTTCTGCGGACGGCGCGACTCTGAGCACGCCGATCGTTGCTCCGCATCCGCCACGGACTTCCCGGCGGGAGCGGCACGCTCGGCTGCGGGGGCTCTAGCATCCGGGCCGCGCCTACTAGCATGACTTTCGTGCCGATCACCCGATTCCGAGTCAGCCGATGACCGCCGATGCGATCGTGCTCGCCGGTGGGCGAGCCAGTCGGATGGGTGGCGTCGACAAACCGGCGATCATGATCGGTGGGCGGTCGATGCTCGATGCCGCGCTGGATGCGGTGCGCGACTGCGCCGAGGTCGTCGTGGTCGGTCCGCATCGTCCCGAACTCGACGCGCGGTTCGGGCAGGTTCGTGAGGTGCCACCGGGTTCCGGCCCGGTCGCGGCGATCGGCACCGGTCTCACCGCACTCGGCTCCACCGCGCCCTTGGTCGTCGTACTCGCGGCCGACATGCCCTTCCTGACCGACGTGACCGTCCACGAACTGCTGCGCAGCGCAACCGAGTCCACCGCTGATGCCGTTTTCGCGATCGATGCTTCCGGTCGCCCGCAGTACCTGGTCGGTGTCTGGCGACGCAGCGCGCTGGTGGCGGCGCTGGCCGAACTGGATTCACTGGTGAACCAGCCGATGAAAGCCATCGTGCCCGCCGAGACCGTCCTGGTCGAGCTGCCCGACATCGCCGACTGCGATACCGAGGAAGAGGTCCGCCGCGCGCGCGAATCCTTGGCCACCGACCGCGCGTCGGCCCGCCTCGATCTCACCGAAGCGCGCGAGCGGATCGGTTCCGGCCTGACACCCCTGATCACCTACGAGGCCGCGCTGGGCGAAGTCTCCGGTGCCGCGCTGGCCGCCGCGATCACCGCCGCGGGGCCACTCCCCCGCTTCGATGTCTCGGCGATGGACGGTTACGCCGTATGTGGCGACGGCCCGTGGCAGTTGCGCCGCGACGTCGGATTCGCGGGTGGTGCGCGACCGGCGGGCCTGCTGCCCGGCGAGGCGGTGCGCATCGCCACCGGCGCCCACGTTCCGGACGGCACCACGTCGGTGGTGCGCGACGAATTCGCCGCCATCACCGGCGACGAGCTGGCCCGCCTGCCCGACAGCCCGATCCGCGGCGACGTCCGAAAGAGCGGTGAGGACAGGAAGATCGGCGACCTCGTCGCACCGGCGGGCACCCGGGTCACCGCCGCCCTGCGCTCGGCAGCGGCCTCGGTGGAGGTCACCACCGGCACGGTTCGCGGACCGGTGCGTGCGCGAATTGTCATGACCGGCGACGAGATTCGCAGCACCGGCCCGCTCCAGACCGGCCAGACCCGCGATTCGATCGGGCCCGTCCTGCCAGATCTGCTCGCGGGCTGCGGCGTTCGCGTCACCGACCGAGTCCATCTGCGCGACACCGCCCACGGATTCGACGACATGCTCACCGGCACCTCGGATTTCGACCTGATGGTCGTGGTCGGCGCCACCGGCGGCGGCGCGGCCGATCAACTCCGTACCGCCATCGCCCGAGCCGAAGCCCGCGTCCTGGTTCCCCGACTCGCCCTGCGCCCAGGCGGTTCCACCGTGGTCGCCGAACTGCCCACCGGCCAGACCGTCCTCGGCCTTCCCGGCAACCCTTTCGCCGCCATCGCCGTCCTCCTCGCCCTCACCCCCGCGATCGTCGCCGCCCGCACCGGCTCCCCCCTCCCCCGAAAAATCCTCGGCCCGCTCCACAACGCCGCCGACATCACCGCCCCGGTCCAGCGCATCACCCCCGCCCGCTACGCCCCCGACGGCGGCTGGCTCGGCGACCCCACAGTCCGCACCGCCCACCTCGCCGGCCTGATCGACCGTGACGGCCTGGTCATCGTCCCCCCGAATGCCACCGACGGATCAATCGTCGAATTCATCCCCCTCCTCTCCTGACAATGATCGAGATCGAATCTCGCGCACTCGCCGCAATTCTCGCATTGTCACAGAACGGCGAAGTCCGGATTAATTGGCCGCAGCACGCCGAAGTGCGCTTGACACGCCGCATTCGCACAGGTCAGAAACCTATTTTCGCCGCAGGTCTACCCTAGTGCCGTAATGGTGCTTATTGTTGGACGGGTCAGGCGTGGGACGCCCCGCACGCGAGGTGGATTGCGTCGGACAGTGCGTTGAAGGCTTAATCACTTATCCCTCGGAAAGGACCGTGTGGAGATGGCTGACAAGTCTAAAAAAGCACCGAAGAAAATGCCCAAGCAGATGCCGCGCCAGCAGCAGGAGCAGCGGCAGGAGCAGGGGCAGGACTCGCAAGGGATGACGCGAGCAGGCCAGGACGATCGGCGTGAACAGCGCCGCCCCGGCCATCACTGAAATACGTGTGTCGACGAGCCGCCGGTATCGCTACCGGCGGCTCGTCCACGTCATGCCCCGATGCTCAGCAGCGCGCCTGCCCCGGATCCGTCCCGCCCACGCCGAGCCGTCGACGGATCGGGAACGGGTACCGCGTCGACCAGGCGGCGGGTGTACTCCTGAGCCGGTGCGGCGAATACCGCGCGCGCCTCGCCGGTTTCGACGATCCGGCCCTGCCGCAGCACCACAACCCGGTCGGCGACCTGGTGCACCACGGCCAGATCGTGACTGATGAACAAGCTGGCGAAGCCGTACTCGGCCCGGAGGTCGGCGAACAGGTCCAGCACCTGCGCCTGCACCGACACATCGAGCGCGCTGGTCGGCTCATCGGCCACCAGCAGGCGCGGCGCCAAGGCCAGCGCGCGAGCCAGCGCCACCCGCTGACGCTGCCCGCCGGACAACTCCCCCGGCCTGCGCTGCGCGTAATCCCTCGGCAGCCGCACCGATTCGAGCAGGTTCTCGACCTTGGCCTGCAACAGAGTCCCCGATGCGGCCCGATGCACCTGCAACGGTTCGCCGATCGAGTCGGCGACAGTGCGTCGCGGATCGAGTGAGGCACTCACGTCCTGATGCACCAGTGCGACATGCTTGCGTAGTCCGCGCAGCTCGCGCCGCGACAACCCCGCCAGCGCGACACCTTGCAGCTCTACTCGTCCCGTGGTGGCGGGCACGAGTCCGAGCGCGGTGCGCCCCAGTGTGCTCTTGCCCGACCCGGATTCACCGACCAGCCCGAGGACCTCACGTGGACCGAGGGTGAGCGAAATGTCCTGCAGGGCGGGGAAGGACGCGCCACCGTGGCGTCCCGGGTACACCACCGACAGGTCGTCGATCCGCAGCACGTCGCGGTACTCGGACTCGCCACGCCCACCGCCCTTCTCGGCGACCACCGCGGGCCCACGCACGACGACCCGCCGCAGAATCCTGCGAACACTGCCCTCCGACGGCGCATCGGCCGGCTCGTCGGCCAGGTCCGCCGGCTCGTCGTCGTGGTCGGACGCACCGACCGCACCGGTTTCGCTGTCGTCGGCCTGCACCGTGGAACTGTCACCACCCGGCGCACCGGCGTCGACCGAAGCCTCGATGATCTCGGCAGCATCCGGGGCGGCACTGTCCGCCGCGGCATCGGTGGCAGGTTCTGGATCTCCACCCCGCGACGACACCGCGGGCAACCGCGGCACCGCCGCCAGCAGCGTCCGCGTGTAGTCCTCGCCCGGTTCGGCGAACAACCCGAACACCGTCTGCTCTTCGACCACCCGCCCCTCGCGCATCACCACGACCCGGTCGGCGATCTCCGCGACCACCCCGAGGTTGTGGGTGATGAACAGGATCGCCGTCCCGCGCTGACGTTGCAGGGTGCGCAGCAGCGCGAGGATCTCGGCCTGCACGGTGACATCGAGTGCGGTGGTCGGTTCGTCGGCGATGAGCAGTGCCGGCTCGCCGGACAGGGCGAGTGCGATGACCACGCGCTGTTTCTGCCCGCCGGAGAGCTGATGCGGATACCAGTCGAGGCGCTTGTCCGGCTCCGGAATGTCCACTGCCGTGAGCAGTTCGATCGCGCGGGTTCGCGCGGTGGCCTTGTCGGTCACGCCGTGCGCGCGCAGCGCCTGCGCGATCTGGGTGCCGATCTTCTGCACCGGGTTCAGCGCGGTCTGCGGTTCTTGGAAGACCATGGCGGCCTTGGTTCCACGCAGGTCCCGCAACGCCGATTCGGCGGCACCGACGACCTGCGTCCCCGCGAGCCGGATCGACCCGCCTGCCCGCGCGGTCTCCGGCAGCAGCCCGAGCACCGATCGCGCGGTGAGCGACTTGCCCGAGCCGGATTCCCCGACGAGGGCGACGACTTCACCCCGGCGAACCCGCAAGCTCACCCGGTCGACGACCGTCCGGTCGCCGAAACTCACCGTCAACTCGTCGATGTCGAGCACGGGGTCGAGCTGGTCGGATGGTGTGCTCATGCCAATCTCCTCGCCCGGCCCAATGCTTGGGCGATCAACAGGAATCCCAGGGTCAACGCGGCCACCACGACCAGCGGTCCGATCGCGATCCACGGGTTGGCGTCGAGGTTGGCGATCGAGCCTGCGATCAGCGAACCCAGCGACGGCTGCGGCGGCAGCACGCCGATCCCGATGAAACTCATCGCGCCTTCGATGAACACCGCCACCGACAGCGACAGCGCGAACTGGACGCCGAGCGGTTCGATCACATTGGGCAGCACATGCTTTCGCAAGGTCCACCAGGTATCGGCGCCGATCACCTCCGAGGCTTCCACGAACGGTTGTTCGCGCACGGCCAGTACCGCCGTGCGGATCTGCCTGCCGAAGATCGGGATCTCGGCGGCGATGATCACGATGACCACCGCGTGCCAGCCGGGCCCGGTGATCGCGGCGAGCGTGATCCCCAAGATCAGTGTGGGGAAGGCCAGGATCAGATCGAACACCCGCTGGACGGTCACGTCCGCGATCGGATGGGCGGTGGCGGCCAGCCCGACCAGCGCACCGACCAGGGCCCCGATCGGCACGGCGAGCAGCGCGATCAGCAGGTCGATCCGGATACCGGCCAGCACCCTGGCGGCCACGTCACGGTTGAGGTGGTCGGTGCCGAGCCAGTGCTGCGCGCTGGGGCCCAGCAGGTTGGCGCCGGGGATCTGGGTGAGCGGATCGTAGGAGCTGAGCAGCCCGGCGAACACCCCGGCCAGTGCCACCACAGCGACCAGCAGTACCCCGGCCAGCCCCTGCCCACGACGCAGCGCGCGCAAGGACCCCTCGTGCCGTGGTGATCGATCCACAGCCACCGTGGTTTTCGCGACAGTCACGAGCGTCCTCCGATGCGAATCCGCGGGTCCAGCCACGCGTGCGCGACATCGGTGATCAGCTGGATCACCACGAACACCGCCACCGACAGCAGCAACAGCACCTGCACGAGCGGATAGTCACGACGACTGATCCCCTGCTCGATGAGCTGCCCGATCCCCGGCCACACGAAGGCCGCCTCCACGAGCACCGCACCACCGAGCAGCTGCCCGGTCTGGATGCCGAGCACGGTGAGCATGGTCGGCAGCGCGTTGCGCAGTGCGCCACGGGTGACGATCTCGCGATATCCGACGCCGAGTGAACGTGCTGTCAGCACATACTGTTTCGCGAGTTCGGTGCGCAGCGCTTCGGTGAGGAACCGGGTGAGCGCCGCCGACACCGGCAACGCGAGGCAGATCGCGGGCAGCAGCAGGTACTGCACGGCGATATCGGGCCGGGCGATGAATCCGTCCGGCGGCACCCCGCCCGCGGGCAGCACCGGAATCGCGACGGCGAACACCAGCACCAGCAGCGGTCCCACCACGAATGTCGGCAGCGCGACCGCGATCGTATTAGCGGCGGCGACCACAGTATTCAGCCAGCGGCTCGGCCACAGCACCGACGCCACCGACACGACCAGGCTCACCACCACGGCCAGCAGCAGTGCGGTCACCGTGAGCACCAGCGTGTTGGTGAGCCCGCGGCCGACCAGGTCGGTGATCTCGCCGCCGATGATGTAGGAGCGACCGAGATCGAGGGTGAACACGTCGCCGAGCCACTGCAGATACTGCACGGGGATCGATCGGTCGAGGCCGAGCTGGTGGCGGATCACCTCGATGGTCTGCGGGGTCGCGTCGTTGCCCGCCAGGATGGTGGCGGGGTCACCCGGAACGAGCCGCAGCAGCAGGAAGATCAGCACCGAGGCGCCGAACAGCACCAGCAGCGCCGAGGGGAGCCGGTGCAGCAGGTAGCGCGTCATGACAGGAAGGTGTCGGTGAGGACGGGCTCGCGCCGCTTGGTCCAGGCGAAACCGTGCACCTTGCTGACGGTGGAGTACTGCTGGAAACGCACACCGATCTCGATCAGGAACAGCCCCTCGAGCAGCTGGTCGGTGACCGCCTGGTAGGCGCGGACCGCTTCGGGCCCGGTGCCCTGCGCCAGCTGCCACGCGGTGTCGGCGGCCGCGGTGTAGGCGGGCGATTCGTAGCGTGAGGCATTGCGGCGGGCGTTGAACGGGTAGGCGCTCACCGTCAGAGTCGACGGGACGAACTGCGCCCACGAATGGTCGGTGACCCACAGACCGCGGAACTGCTGGCCGGTGAGCTGCTTGACGAAGGTGGCGGCGTCGACCGGGTCGAGTTCGACCTCGATGCCCACGTCGGCGAGGTTGGCCTGCACGATCTGGGCGACCTCGCCGTAACCGGGGGCGAAGGTCAGCGGCAGCTTCGGCGGCTTGGCCGTCTGGCCGAGGAGCTGCTTGGCCTTGTCGATGTCACGCTTGTACTTGGTGTTGCGGGATTCGTCGAAGGCGGGCGAGTTCTTCGGCCACGGCACGTTCAGCGGATATCCCGCGCCCCGGAACACCTCGTTGATGATGCGGTCGCGGTCGAGGGAGAAGGCGATGGCCTGGCGGACCCGGACATCGGCCAGCGACGGCTCGGTCACATTGACGCCGACATAGGCTTGCAGCTCGGCGCCTTCGAGATCGTGCACCGTGAATCCGCCGCTCTTGCCGAGATTTTCGGCATCGCGGTAGCCGAGTTCGCGCGCCGCGGCGATCTGACCGGACTTCAACGCGTTGAGCAGCGCGTTCGGGTCGGGGATGATCGAGACCTCGACCCGGTCGAGGTATGGGCGCTCGGGCACCCAGTAGTTCGGGTTCTTCTCGAAGATCAACTGCGAGTTCGGCACCCGCTCGACATATTTGAACGGGCCGGTACCGATGTAGGTGTCGCCGGTGCCGAGTTTGTCCGCGGTTTCGCTGTCCAGGATCGGCACGGTGTCGAGCAGGTCGTAGATGTTGCTCAGCGGATGGGCGAGCTGCAACACGATCCGCGTCGGCGAGACGATGTCGAAACCGGTGACGGCAGCGGCCGAGCTACGCAGCTGCGCCGACCATTTGGCGTCGGCGTAGGTGCGCAGCGAGAACTCCACATCCTTGGCGGTGAAGGGACGCCCGCTGTGGAACTTCACGTCGTCGCGCAGGTCCAGGCTCAGCGAACGACCGTCGGCGGCGAGCTGCCACGACTTGGCCAGTAACGGCTGCGGTTCCAGGGTGTCGTTCGGGTAGCGGATCAGCGATTCGTAGACCAGGCCGATCACGACCGGGGTCGCCGCGGTGTTGGTGAGCAGGTTCGCCGGCACCAGGTCCTCACGGATGCCGACCTTCAGGGTGCCGCCGCGCACCGGTGTCGCGTCGTCCCCGCCCGCCCTCTGTTCCGAGACCGCCGAGGTGCAGGCCGCCAGTGCGGCACCGCCGAAGATGGCCGCGGCGGCGATGCCGCTGGTGCGCAAGAAATTTCGGCGGCCGAAGCCACTCGCCGTTGAACTCATCGTGAAGATCCTCGAAGACGCATCGGCCCGCGCTGCGGGCCGAGGAGGGTGCGCACAGCGCACCGCAGGAAAGGGAACACATCGGCTCGGCCGCGAACGTCGTGGGCGTTCGTCAGCCGCGCAGGACGCGACACGAACAGCAGCAGGGTGGCTGATTCGTGGGCACGGCAGTGACGCTAACAAGTTGCGGCAGACCGGTCACCGATTCCACGCACACTGCACATAACCCTGGCGACCAGCGGATACGTCGCCTTTACTGCCAGAATGCCTGTCCCACCCCATGCTCGCGGTTACGCATCCTTCGGCGGCTCGGCCGGTCGCACGTCGGCGGAGTCGACCCCCGATTGGACGTATCCACCCACCGCGCCTGCCGGTTCGCCGAACATCGTCGTCGTGCTCGTGGACGACATGGGTTACAGCGATATCGGCCCGTTCGGTTCCGAGATCGAGACACCGACCCTGGACCGCCTCGCGGCCCGGGGTGTTCGACTCTCGAACTACCACACGACGCCACTGTGCTCGCCCTCGCGCGCGGCGCTGCTCACCGGCATCAATTCCCACCGAGCGGGTTTCGGCTTCGTGGCCAATGCCGACCCCGGCTACCCCGGCCTGCGCCTGGAACTGGCCGACGATGTGCTCACGCTCCCGGAGATACTGCGCGGCAACGGCTACGCCACCTACGCGGTGGGCAAATGGCATCTGGTGCGCGACGCCACGATGAATCCGTCGGCGCATCGGGACTCCTGGCCGACCCAGCGCGGATTCGACCGCTACTACGGGTCTTTGGAGGGTCTGAACTCCTTCTACTATCCCAACCAGCTGGTCTCGGACAGCTCGGTGGTCGACGTGGAGGAGTACCCGGAGGGTTATTACCTCACCGACGATCTCACCGACAAGGCGCTGTCCTATATCAAGGACCTGCGCGCGCACGACGCGGAGAAGCCGTTCTTCCTGTACTTCGCGCACGTGGCGATGCACGGGCCGTTGCAGGCCAAGGCCGAGGATCAGGCCAAGTACCGGGGTCGCTACGACCAGGGCTGGGACGAACTGCGCAGGCGACGCTTCGCCGAACAGCTGGCCCAGGGCTTGTTCCCGCCGGGCACCGAGCAGAAGCCGCGCAACACCGAGCCGGGTTACGAAGCGGCGGAGTGGGATTCGCTCTCGGCCGACGAGCAGCGGCGCTACGCCAAGTACATGGAGGTGTACGCGGGCATGGTCGACAGCATCGACCAGAGCCTGGGTCGTATCGTCGACCTGCTCGACGACCTCGGCGAACTGGACAACACCATCATCGTGTTCACCTCCGACAACGGCGGCACCGCCGAGGGCGGACCGGAGGGCACGCGCTCCTATTTCGCCGAGTTCGCCCACATCGATGATCCCGACTGGGTGGGCGATGTCCCGCACGACGAGGACCTGATCGGCACCGCGAAGCTGGGCGTGCACTACCCGCGCGGCTGGGGTCAGGCGTCCAACACGCCGTTCCGGTTCTACAAGGGCCAGACCTTCGCCGGCGGCGTGCGAGTGCCGCTAGTGGTGTCGTGGCCGAAGGGGTTGCCGCGCACCGGCACCGATTCCGGTATTCGCCATGAGTACGCCTACGTCACCGATCTCGCGCCGACCCTGCTCGACCTGGCGGGTCTGGACCGTCCTTCTGTGCGTAACGGGCTGCCCGCCAAAGACTTCGACGGAATCTCGGCGGCCGAGCTGCTGCGCGATCCGGCAGCCCCGACCCGCCACACCGAGCAGTACTCGGAGATGACCGGTCATCGTGGCTTCTACCGCGACGGCTGGAAGCTGCTGTCGCTGCACGATGCCGACGCCGACATCGACGCGCCGAACTGGCAACTGTTCGACGTGCGCGCCGACCCCACAGAGCTGCACGATCTTTCGGCGCAGTACCCGGACAAGGCCGCCGAACTCGCCACCGCATGGGACGAATCGGCCTGGGCCAACACCGTTTTCCCGCTGCTGACGCGCGCCGACCTGTTCCGCCGCCGCCCCGAAGAAGCCCGATTCGCCGCGCCGGCCCGCCTCCTCCCCGGCACCCCCACCCTCGAGCGCTACCGCTCCCAGCGCCTCATCGCCTACCGCGACTTCACCATCACCGCCGACCTGACGGGGGCCCGACCGCCCGCCGCCGCGACGGCGCCCGCGACATCGCGTGCTTCGGACGCAGCACCCGATGTCGCGGAGCGGGCCGAGGTGGCCGGATTCCAGCTCGATGACGAGGGTGTGCTCGTGGCGCACGGTGACCCGCTCGGCGGGTACCTGCTCTACATCGAGGACGGCGAAGTAGTGCTCGGCGTGAACAGCTATGGGCGGTATGCGTCGGTGGGCGTGCCGCTGCCCATCGGGACGCGCGAGATCACCGTCCGAGCCACCATCGAGCCGCGTCTGCGCTGGGACTTCACCATCCAGGTCGACGGCACGCCGCTCGCGGAACTCACCGACCAGGTACAACTGGTCGGCATGGCGCCGTGGACCGGGATCTCCGTCGGCGTCGACGCGCGCGGCCCGGTCTCGTGGGATCTGCGCGAACGCCGCGGACCGTTCCGCTACAGCGGGAGCCTGCGCGCGATCACCTACACGCCCGGCCCCGTGCAGGTCCCGCAGCGCACGATCGACGCGGTGGAACGGGAGGCCGAGTACGCCGCGGAATGACGGACCGCCGCTCATTCGACGGGCGCCGCTCAGCGCGGGCCCCGAGGATCGAGTCGCGACCAGGTCGGATACCGTTTACCAGCCGGAAATGCCACGCAGACAGGACGACGGAGATGGACGACAGTTCCCTGATCTGGGACGACGGTGCGCTTGTCACCATCGACCAGCGCGGACTGCCACACGAGGTGCGGGAACTGCGCCTGCGCACCGTCGACGAGATCATCGAGGCGATCACCACGCTCGCCATTCGCGGCGCTCCGGCGATCGGGATCGCGGGCGCGTTCGGCGTGGTCATCGCCACCAGGGCGCACACTCGCGGCGGCTCGGGGGACGCGCCGAGTCACTCGCCCGGCGAGGCAGGTTGTCGAGCCGGTGACGTGGTCGACGTGGCCGCTGTGCAGGCCGAGGCCGACAGGATCGCCGCGGCCCGGCCGACCGCTGTCAACCTGGCATGGGCGGTCGACCGGGTGCGAGCCCGGATCGCCGAGGGCGCCGACGCGGTGCTGGCCGAGACTCTCGACATGCTCGCCGAGGACGGGCGGGTCAACCTGGCCGCCGCCACCCACGCCGCCGATCTGGTGCAACGCCTGTGCGGTGCGCAGCCGCTGCGCCTGCTCACCCACTGCAATACCGGGCGCCTGGCCACCAGCGCGGTGGGGACCGCGATCGGCGCGTTGCGGGTGCTGCACGAGCGCGGCGCCGTCGCGGACGTGATCGTCGACGAGACCCGCCCGCTGCTGCAGGGCGCGCGGCTCACCACGTGGGAACTGGCCGAGGCGGGCATTCCGCATCGCCTGACCATCGACTCCGCCGCCGCCTGGGCGATGGCGACCGGTCAGGTCGACGCCGTGCTGGTCGGCGCCGACCGGATCACCGCCAACGGCGATGTCGCCAACAAGATCGGCACCTTCACCCTGGCTCTGGCCGCCCGCCACCACGGCATTCCGTTCATCGTGGTCGCGCCGGAGTCCACCCGCGATACCGCGATGGCGACCGGCGCGCAGATCGTGGTGGAACAGCGGGCCGCGGCCGAGGTGACCGGGTTCGGCGGGGTCGCGACGGCACCGGTCGACACCGCGGCGTTCAATCCGGCTTTCGACGTGACGCCCACCGACCTCGTCACCGCGGTCGTCACCGAACACGGTGTCGTCTACCGCAATTCGGATTCGTTCGATGACCGGGGCCGGGCGATTCCCGCCGGCGCGGGCAGCGCGCCGGGTCCGGCAGCGGACCCGGCTTTCGCCGACCCAGGTCTGGCGATCGCCACCACCGCGCGTCAGCTCTACCAGCGGGGGTGGATGCCGGGCACGGCGGGCAATATCTCGGTGCGGATCGCCCCGGCCCAACCGGGCGGGGGCGAGGACGCGCTCATCACCGCCAGCGGTTTGTCCAAAGGTGAACTGGGTGCGGACGACACGGTGCTCGTCGCGATCGCCGACACCACCCCGCGCCCTGGCCAGCGCCGGAAACCCTCCGCGGAGACCAGCATTCACACCGCCGTCTACCGCACCCGCGCTGCCGGCGCGGTCGTGCACGTGCACTCCCCGTTCGCCACCGCGCTGGCTACCACCGCCGCACGCCCCGGTGACGCGGTAACCCCTGTCCGGATCAGCGGTTTCGAACTGCTCAAAGGCTTCGGACTGGCAGACCCGTCGACGGTCGTCGTCCCAGTGTTCCCGAACTGGCCGGATGTGGCGCGGATCGGCGCCGACATCGACACCTACCTGCGCGAAAACCCTGCCGCACCACCGATTCTGTTCATCACCGGGCACGGGATCACCACCTGGGGTGACACTCTTGCCCAGGCGCGTGATCGCGCCGAATGCCTGGAAGCCCTGTGCGAGTTGATCGCCCGCACCGGACGAACCGACGCCACGCCCCTCGAGATCGGACCGACATGACCCTGCTGCAAGTGATGGCCGCCGACAACGCCGCCGACGTCCGGGTGCGCACCACCGACCCCACCGAGATCGGCGCCGAGCTGGCCCAGCACGGCATCGCGTACTCACACTGGGAGGTGCTCGCCGACGCCGCCGCGACCGACTCCGACACCCTGCTCGCCCACTACGGCCCGCAGATCGCCGAACTCAACGCCTCGGGCCGCTACGAGCACATCGACGTCGCCCGTATCCACCCCGACGCCGACAACCCGGAGTGGCCCGCCGTCGCCGCCGGTGCGCGCGCGAAGTTCCTCGACGAGCACCGCCACGCCGAGGACGAAGTGCGCTTCTTCGCCGCCGGCCGCGGCTGCTTCTACCTGCACGTGGGCGACGCCGTGCTGGCGACGGTCTGCGAAGCGGGCGACCTGCTCTCCGTCCCCGCGGGCACCCTGCACTGGTTCGACATGGGTACCACCCCCGACTTCATCGCCATCCGCTTCTTCGAGGAGGCCGACGGCTGGGTGGGCGACTTCACCGGCGACAAGATCAGCGCGGGCTTCCCGACGCTCGATGAACTGCTCGCGTGACCCGCGCGATCGTCCTCGACATCGAGGGCACCACCAGCCCCACCGACGCGGTCCGCACCGACCTCTACGGCTACACGTCCGCCCACCTGCCCACCTGGCTGTCCGAGAACACCGATGGCACAGCCGATTCGGTGCTCACCGCGACCCGCGAGCTCGCCGGTGAACCCGATGCGGGACCCGAGCGCGTCGCCGAGATCCTGCGCGGCTGGCTGGAATCCGACGTCAAAGCCGAGCCGCTCAAGACAGCACAGGGCGCGATCTGCGCCCAGGGCTTTCGCACGGGCGCACTGCGCGGCCGCTTCTTCGACGACGTGGCACCCACCTTGAAAGCATGGCACGCCGACGGCTTCCAGCTTTTCGTCTACTCCTCGGGGTCCGAACGCAACCAACGCGATTGGTTCACCTTCGCCGACGCGGGCGACCTGTCCGGCCTCATCACCGACCACTTCGACCTGGTGACCGCGGGCCCCAAACGCGAACCCGCCTCCTACGAATCCATCGCCGACCGCATCGGCGTCTCCCCACCGGACATCCTGTTCCTCTCCGACCACCCGGACGAACTCGACGCTGCCGTCGCCGCGGGCTGGCAAGTCGTCGGCGTACACCGCCCCGACGAACCCAATCCCCCACGCCCACCCCACCGCTGGGTGAGTTCCTTCGCTGACATAGATCCGCAGTTACCGGCCCACTAGTCTGCTTCCATGAACGACCAGGGGGCAAGCCTCGAACCCGCCCCGCAGCAGACAGATCCACCGGCACCAGCGTTCATCCAGACGATGCCGCCGACCGACGTCGACCCGTTCACCCAGCTCGCACCCGAGATCCCGGGACTGGACGCCCCCGACGCCACCTTCGTGCTGACACCCGGCACAGCCGCGCAGCTCGCCCGGCACAATGCGCTGCGGGCGGCGCCACGGTACATCGGGATCCTCCTCGCGATCGCGGTACCGACGAGCACGATCATGCTGCTCTGGCTCGGTCTCCCCTTCGAATCGATACTGGTGTTCCAGGGTGTGATCGTCGCGTATGTGCTGGTCGCCGTGTACTTCTCGCTCCGTCGCCAGTTCCGGAGCTTGTCCCGGTCCGATGTCACGACCGGCAGTTGCGCCATCACCCTCGGTGCCGACGCGCTCGACCTGGCCGAGGGTTCGTCGCGTACCCGGATCGGCTACGACCGTCTTCGCTCGGTCAGCGCCACCCGCCGCATCGTCACGCTGGGTTTCGACAATCGGCACGTCGCCCTGCCCCGAGAGCTGTTCCCCGACCCGCTGTTCACGCGACTGCGCGAGCTCGTCGGCGCCGACCCCACAGCGCGCCTTGCCTCGCTGCCACCGCTTCCTCGGCTCCCACACCCCCAGGTGCACACGGTGATCGCCGCCGATACCGCGCACCGACTCACCGTCGCGCGCCGCCTCGAGCCGTGGCGCCGGCCGGTCTGGGGTCCGCTCGCCATCGTATTCCTGCTGACCGAGGCCTGTGCGTTCGGCGCACTGGGATACGCAGTCCCCGGTGCGCTGTCGGCGCTGATCCTCGCATCACTTCTTGCGCTGACGATTCGGTTCTGGATGCGTCGGCCATCGGAGAACGCCCTGCGCCAGTATCAGGGCATGCTGCCGGTCGCGAGTGGCCTCGCGGCGCAGTTCGGCACCGACGCGGTCGTACTGGCGGGCGCCACCTTCATGCTGCGCGCACCGTTTTCGATCGTCACCGAAGTCATCGTTCGCGCGGACTGCGCGGTCCTGAAATATGGCACCACACCACTGATCCTTCCGAGAGCGCTGTTTGCCCCGGAAGTCCTTCCCCGGTTACGCGAACTCGGCGTCAGGGTCGTAGAGCGCTGACTCCCAGCGCCTCTCAGCCGACCTGAGCCCGGACCGGGCCTAACGACCCCCGCTGCACCGCCCCGAACACCCGTCGCGCGTGAACCGCGACCGGGCTGATCGACCAGGGTGCCAGCGTGGTGGTGAACATCAGTTCGCACCAGGACAGGGCGGGGATCTCACCGGCGGCGAGAGTGGCGATGAGGGAGAGTTCGGTGTCGTGGCCGAGCCAGGCCGCGACCAGCCAGGAGGCGTCGAGGCGGCCGAGGAATTCCTCGGCGTCCTCGGGCGGGCCATGGGGAGTGTCGACGGCGAGGTGGACGACGGCGGCGATCGCGTGGCGCATCTTGGCGTCCATGCCGATAGCGTCGTGCAGCAGCAGACTTTCCAGTGCCGAGCGCAGTTCCATCGAGGGATCGAGTGCTAGTTCGTGCATGACGAGCCTTTCCTGTGGTTCGGTCTGCTGGTCGAGGCCGCCGGTGATCGCCCGGAGTACCGGAATCGTCTGTGGCATTTCCGGATCGACCAGACCGGTCAACGGCCCCGACGACCAGTCGAGCCTGCCGAACGCCTGGCACCAGTCCAGTGCCGGATTGTCGTCGGTGACAACCAGATCCAGTGCGAGCCCGGCCATCGACGCGGTGCAGGCCAGGGTGATGGCGTCGAGCCCCTCTTCGCTGACCGCCAGGTGCAATGTCACCTTCTCGACCCCGGTATCCTCGCGTGCTCGGCCCGCGAGCCAGATCGCGCGGCCCGCGGCCCCCATCGTGGCCGCGAGTTGGTCGCCGCGCGGATGGTCGGCGTCGGCGTCGATGAACGGGCCGTACCAGATCGCCCTGCCCTCCGCGTCGCAGACCGCGAATGTCGCCGAGACACTGTCGCCCGCGGCGGCCAGACTTATATGGGCGTCCAGCCCCTGCTCCGTCACCCTCATCAAAATCCCCATTTTCCGATTCGAGCCGAATATCGGTACGCCCCCTATCCAATCGGTCATGAACACACATGTCCACAGGGCGCGCACAAATATTTGTCCCCGGTGAGGTACATACACTCGCCAGTGAATTCACAGGACCGGCAGTACCCCAGACGGGAGTACCGCATTCAGTCCGCAACCGGGCGAAATCGACCGGATGGCTTGTATGTTTCGACAATGCCCTTCGTACACTCCGATTCTGTGAACGTCCATTTCCGCACCGATGCCGTCCACGGTCCGACGCTGCTGCTGGCCCATGGATTCCTCATGGACGAATCCATGTTCGACCCGATCCGGAAAGTCTTGGCGCACACCGATATCAATGTCGTGGCCTGGGATGCCCGGGGTCACGGCCGCACCGGATACGGCGCCAACCCGCGGTTCGACTACTGGGATCTGGCCACCGACGGCCTGCGGGTTCTCGACGCGCTCGGCATCGAGCACGCGATTGTCGGCGGCATGAGCCAGGGCGGATACACGGCATTGCGAATGGCATTGCTCGCTCCCGAACGCGTGACCGGACTGGCACTGCTCGACACCGAGGCCGACGCGTGCACCAGAGACGAGGAAACCTATTACGAGAACTTCTTCGACGAATGGTGCGGCGCGGGCGCATTGCGGCCGCTGGCCGAAGACCTCGCACCACGATTGATCGGCGGCACCGACCCGCAGATCTGGCAGACCTGGATCACCCGCTGGCTGGCCGGCGATCGCAGCGCCATCCGCCCGGCGGCCGACTGCCTGATCGGCCGCGATTCGGTCGATGGGCGGCTCAACGAGATCACCGTGCCCGCGCTCGTGCTGCGCGGCGAACACGACCACAGCAGCACCGCGGACAAGTGCGCGCGGTTGGCCGCCGGGCTGCCGGGGGCGGGCGAGGTACGCACGGTGGCAGGCGCGGGACACGGCTGCGCGCTGACCCATCCCGAGCAGATCGCCGCGGCGCTGGCCGGACTGGTCACGGCCTGCACCCCGTACGCGGTCGAGCCGGTCGCGGTCGCCGGGATCTAACGGTCGGGACCGCGAACACCCAGGTAGTACTGGATGCGGCCGGGGTAGGCGACGGAGTCGAGCCGGAACAGCTGGACGTCGACGGTGTAGTTCTCGCCGGTGTGCAGATCGCACAGCCGCATGGCGGTGTGCTCGCGGCCGTAGACGGTGTCGCCGTCGTCCCAGATGCGGCGGAAGTCGCGGTACTGCGCCAATTCGTCGAGCAGTTCGGTGGCCCAGTCGCCGCCGCCCTGCTGGCCGATCAGACCGCGCAGCCAGTGCACGGTGAGCGTGGACTCCGTCTCCCATTCGACCATTACTTTGCGCGACAACGGGTTGCCGAAGAACCAGCGCAGAATATTGACGTCCTCGACCAGTCCGGGAAACGCGCGATCATAGGATTCGTTGACCGCCAGCACGTTCCAGCGCGTGTCGACGTAAGCCGCGAGATCGGGTTCCTGGAGCGCCAATGTGCGGCGCATCTCGGTGCTGATCTCGGCTCGCAGATCCTCGACGGTCGGGTTGTCGACCGGGGCGAGCCCGGCAAGATCGAAAAGATGTCTGCGCTCGATATCGGTCACCGGCGCGATCCGGTCGAGGTAGCGCACGAGCGCCTCGATCACCGCGTGCGTGGGCCGGTCGCGGTCCCCACTCTCCAAATGCGTGATGTAACTGGAGCTGACCCCCGCCGCGAAGGCGAGCTTTTCCCTCGAAATCCGTCGATCGTCGCGAAGTCGCCGCAGCAACCCGCCGAGCGTCGGCGGTTTCGGCGGCCCGTCAGGCCCGTCGAACGATGGCTTCGGTATCACCCCAACCCTCCCTGTCTGCACGGGCTCATCCTGGATGACTATTCAACCTCGAGCCAACCGCCGACCGGAAAAGATGCCGTTTCTTTATATTGGCGTCCCGTCATTTGGGTAGTTACCGGTGGGCAACTGTGTGCGTGGTCACGAAATGCGGTGTGCCGAACCAAATTAAAAGGATTCTGATTCGTTCCGTTCAGCAGTGCTATAGGATTCCGCACCGCTCCACCACGACCGTCGCGATCCACAACCCCCGCCGGACATCGCCGCCGACGACCGGTCGGCTCCGGTTCACCGCGGATCGACCCGGAAACGCCTCCCGCCGAGCGCGGCGCCCGTCGGGCACCAGTCGACCCAGCCCGCCACCGTCGACCGCCTCGAGCACCGCGTCGAGGCGGGCCCGACCCGACCATAGTTGTGTGTGGCGTCACATCAGCGCTGTTCAGCGGGCACACCGGGTGTGTAAACAAATGTAAACCGCGGGAGAACCAGTCGTTTCCGAAGCATCACCGCCGACCTGTCGACGCACCCCCCGATCACCGCGTTCGGCCAGCTCGCGGCTCGTTCACCCTGGTGAGCCCCCGATAGCGGGCGGCGTCGCGAACCTCCCCCGTGACCACGACATTGCGCCGACCTCACAGCTCACCGAGGCCCGAATCCGGATGTGAAAAGTTCGTTTTGCCGAAGGAGTCCGCCTCCTTACAGTTTCCCCCAACAGCCCGATTTCACAGCTCGAAGGGGGCGTCGTGGTTAATTCGCGCACGCAAGGTCCGTCGCCCGCCGATTTCGGCGACACATTGCTGAACCTCGGTAAGTATTTCCAGCGGGGCGAGGTATCGCCCGACAACCGGTCCGTCTACAAGGTCGGTGGTCGCGATGCCGACGAGTTCTACCGCGACCGCTGGTCGCACGACAAGGTGGTGCGCTCCACCCACGGCGTGAACTGCACCGGCTCGTGCTCCTGGAAGATCTACGTCAAGGACGGCGTGATCACCTGGGAGTCCCAGCAGACCGACTACCCGTCGGTGGGTTCGGACAAGCCCGAGTACGAGCCGCGCGGCTGCCCCCGTGGCGCGTCCTTCTCCTGGTACACCTACTCCCCGGCCCGCGTGCGCTACCCGTATGTGCGTGGCACGCTGCTCGACCTGTACCGCAAGGCCAAGGCCGAGCTCAAGGACCCGGTGCTGGCGTGGGAGTCCATCGTCGAGGACCCGGCCAAGGCCAAGGCCTACAAGACCGCGCGCGGCAAGGGCGGATTCGTCCGCGCCGAATGGTGGGAAGCCGCCGAAATCGCCGCCGCCGCGCATGTTTACACGATCAAGCAGTACGGCCCCGACCGGGTGGCCGGCTTCTCGCCGATCCCCGCGATGTCGATGGTCAGCCACGCCACCGGCGCCCGCTTCGTCTCGCTGATCGGCGGCTACATGCTGTCGTTCTACGACTGGTACGCCGACCTGCCGGTGGCCTCGCCGCAGGTATTCGGTGACCAGACCGACGTGCCGGAGTCGGCGGACTGGTTCGACGCGGGCTACCTCATCATGTGGGGCTCCAACGTCCCGGTGACCCGTACCCCCGACGCGCACTACATGACCGAGGCGCGCTACCGCGGCCAGAAGGTCGTGGTGGTCTCCCCCGACTACGCCGACAACACCAAGTTCGCCGACGAATGGGTGGCCGCGCGGCCCGGCACCGATGCCGCGCTGGCGATGTCGATGGGGCACGTCGTGCTCAAGGAGTTCTTCATCGAGAAGCAGACTCCGATGTTCACCGATTACATCAAGACCTACACCGATCTGCCGTACCTGATCTGCCTCGACGAGGCGGCAGATCAGGACGGCGCCCTTCCCGGCAAGTTCCTCACCGCCGCCGATCTCGGGCATACCGGCGAAGGCGTCGAACACAAGCCGGTCCTGCTCGACCAGGCGGGCAACCCGGTGGTGCCCAACGGCTCGCTGGGGCACCGCTTCGGCGAGGGCGACGCGGGTAAGTGGAACCTCGACCTCGAGGGTGTCGACCCGCTGCTCACCCTGCTCGGCCACTCCGACGACGCACCGGCCACGATCGCGCTGCCGCGTTTCGACACCGACGTCGCCGGGTCGATCATCCGTGGTGTGCCGACGAAAATCGTCGCGGGCAAGCGGGTCACCACCGTGTTCGACCTGCTGCTGGCCCAGTACGGTGTCGGCCGCGACGGTCTTCCGGGCGAGTGGGCGACGGGGTATGACGACGCCGAGTCGCCGTACACCCCGGCCTGGCAGGAAGCCATCACCGGAGTGCCCGCCGTGCAGGCGGCGCGCATCGGACGCGAATTCGCCGACAACGCGGAACGTTCCGGCGGTCGCTCGATGATCCTGATGGGCGCGGGCACCAACCACTGGTTCCACTCCGATCAGATCTACCGTGCCTTCTTCACCCTCACGCTGCTCACCGGCTGTCAGGGCAAGAACGGTGGTGGCTGGGCCCACTACGTCGGCCAGGAGAAGTGCCGTCCCGTCACCGGTTGGGCCACCTTGGCGTCGGCGAGCGACTGGCAGCGCCCGCCGCGTCAGATGCAGGGCACCGTGTTCTGGTACCTCACCAATGATCAGTGGCGCTACGACCCGTTCACCTCGGACTCGTTCGCCTCGCCGCTGGGCAAGGGCAAGTTCGCCGGGCGCACCGCCGCCGACAACATCGCGCTGGCGAGTCGTCTCGGCTGGATGCCCAGCTACCCGACGTTCAACCGCAACCCCCTGGACCTGGCCGACGAGGCCGCCGAAGCCGGCAAGACCCCCGCCGAGCACGTCGTCGACGGGTTGAAGTCCGGCGACCTGCGCTTCGCCTGCGAGGACCCCGACGCCCCCGAGAACTTCCCGCGCGTGCTCACCGTGTGGCGCGCGAACCTGCTCGGCTCCTCGGGCAAGGGCAACGAGTACTTCCAGAAGCATCTGCTCGGCTGCGGCTCCAACCTCCAGACCACCGACGCGACCGGGGTGCGCCCACAGGAACTGGAATGGCGCGAGGAAGGTGCCGAGGGCAAGCTGGATCTGCTGCTCGCACTGGACTTCCGGATGACGAGCACCACGCTGTTCGCCGACATCGTGCTCCCCGCCGCCACCTGGTACGAGAAGCACGACCTGTCCTCGACCGACATGCACCCGTTCGTGCACGCGTTCTCCCCCGCCATCTCCCCGCCGTGGGAGGCCAAGACCGACTTCGAGGCGTTCCACCGGATCGCACGCGGTTTCTCCTGGCTGGCCGAAAAGCATCTGGGCACCCGCAAGGACATCGTCGCGGTGCCGTTGCAGCACGATTCGCCCGATGCGCTGGCGCAAGCGGGCGGCAAGGTGCTGGACTGGAAAGCCGGTGAGTGCGAGCCGATCCCGGGCAAGACCATGCCCAAGATCGTGGAGATCGAACGCGACTACACCAAGATCGCGGAGAAACTGGCCGCGCTCGGGCCGCTGGTGGAGAAGCTCGGCCTGACGACCAAGGGCGTCACCACCTTCCCCGAGGAAGAAGTGGCGTACCTGGCCGGGCAGAACGGCACCATCGTCTCCGGCATCGCCGCGGGCCGGCCCTCGCTGGCCAAGGACACCCACGCCGCCGAGGCCATCCTGTCGCTGTCGGGCACCACCAACGGCCGCCTGGCGGTCGAGGGGTTCGAGGCGCTCGAGCGGCGTACCGGCACCGAGCTGGTCGACCTCGCGAAAGAGGCCGAGGGCAAGCGGATCACCTTCGCCGACACCCAGGCTCGCCCGGTGCCGGTGATCACCTCGGCGGAATGGTCGGGCTCGGAATCCGGCGGACGCCGGTACTCGCCGTTCACCATCAACGTCGAGCGGCTCAAGCCGTGGCACACCCTCACCGGCCGCCAGCACTTCTACCTCGACCACGACTGGATGATCGAACTCGGCGAGCAACTGCCGATCTTCCGTCCACCGCTCGACATGTCGGCATTGTTCGCGGAGCCGAGCATCGGCAATGTGAGCGGCAACGGTCTCACCGTGCGCTACCTGACCCCGCACTCCAAGTGGTCGATCCACTCGGCGTACCAGGACAACCTGCACATGCTCACGCTCTCGCGCGGCGGTCAGACGATCTGGATGTCGGATGTCGACGCCAAGAAGATCGGGGTGGCGGACAACGACTGGATCGAGGCGATCAACCGCAACGGCGTGGTCGTGGCCCGCGCGATCGTCTCACACCGCATGCCCGAGGGCACGGTCTTCATGTACCACGCCCAGGACCGCGCGGTCGACGTGCCGCGCATCGAAGGCGCCGAGGACACCACCAAGGAAGCCAAGGGCAAGCGCGGCGGTATCCACAATGCGCTCACCCGGGTGCTGATCAAGCCCTCGCACCTGATCGGCGGCTACGCCCAGCAGTCCTTCGCCCTCAACTACCACGGCCCGACCGGTAACCAGCGTGACGAAGTCACCACCATTCGCCGCCGCAACCAGAACGTGGAGTACTGACATGCGCGTAATGGCACAGCTCGCCATGGTCATGAACCTGGACAAGTGCATCGGCTGCCACACCTGCTCGGTCACCTGTAAGCAGGCCTGGACCAACCGTGGCGGCACCGAGTACGTCTGGTTCAACAATGTGGAAACCCGTCCGGGACAGGGTTATCCGCGCCAGTACGAGGACCAGGAGAAGTGGAAGGGTGGCTGGACGCTCAACAAGCGCGGCAAGCTGACCCTGAAGTCGGGCTCGCGATTCAAGCGCCTGATGAACATCTTCGCCAACCCCGACCTGCCCACGGTCGACGACTACTACGAGCCGTGGAGCTACGACTACGACAACCTGCTGTCGTCGCCGCCCATGGACACCACCCCGGTGGCGCGGCCCAAGTCGCTGATCACCGGGGAGGACACCAAGGTCACCTGGGGCGCGAACTGGGACGACGACCTGGGTTCGGGTCCCGAGCAGGTCGGCAAGGACCCCATCCTCGGCAAGCTCGAGACCAAGGTGAAACTGGAGTTCGAAGAGACCTTCATGTTCTACCTGCCGCGCATCTGCGAGCACTGCCTGAACCCCTCGTGCGCCGCGTCGTGCCCCTCCGGCGCGATCTACAAGCGCGAGGAAGACGGCATCGTGCTCGTCGACCAGGACAAGTGCCGTGGTTGGCGCCAGTGCATCACCGGCTGCCCGTACAAGAAGATCTACTTCAACCACAAGACGGGCAAGGCGGAGAAGTGCACCTTCTGCTACCCGCGCGTGGAAGTCGGCATCCCGACCGTGTGCTCGGAAACCTGTGTCGGGCGGCTGCGCTACATCGGCGTGATGCTCTACGACGCCGACGCGGTGCTCGAAGCGGCCCAGGTCACCGATCCACAGGACCTCTACACCTCGCAGCTCGGGGTGTTCCTCAACCCGCATGACGAGCGCGTGATCGCCGAGGCCGAGAAGGCGGGCATCTCGCCGGAATGGATTCAGGCCGCCCAGGATTCGCCGGTCTACAAGCTGATCGTCGACTACCAGCTGGCGCTGCCGCTGCACCCGGAATACCGCACGATGCCGATGGTCTGGTACGTGCCGCCGCTGTCGCCGGTGGTGGATGTACTCGCCGAGACCGGTCACGACGGCGAGGACGTGCGCAACCTGTTCGGCGCCATCGACGCACTGCGCATCCCGCTCGAATACCTCGCCGAGCTGTTCACCGCCGGGGAGATCGGGCCGGTGCGGTCCTCGTTGCAGCGGCTGGCCGGGATGCGGGCGTTCATGCGTTCGGTCAACCTGGGCGAGGAGCCCGAGGCCCACATCGCGCCGTCGATCGGGCTGGAGCCCGAGGAGATCGAGGCCATGTACCGGCTGCTCGCCATCGCCAAGTACGAGCACCGGTACGTGATCCCGATGGGCGCGACGTCCAAGGCGCACGAACTGGATTCGCTGGCCACCGGGTGCAGTCTCGACACCGACGGCGGACCGGGAATGACCGCGTTCGATCAGGTCGTCGAGAAGTTCTCGCTCTCCGATGTCAATCAGGCCGCGCCGGAGGAGAAGTCGGGCCGGATCAACCTGCTCAACTGGGACGGTCGCAGCACCAGCGGACTCCTGCCGAGCGCGAACGGCGGCACCGCTGGTAACGGGAAGACCGGCAACGGCGCCGGTAACGGCAACGGCAGCAACGGCGCTGCCGTCGCCGACAACCCCGTGAGTGGTGTCGCACCATGAGCCTGCTGTCGATTCGTAAACGGCCTCAACCGGTCACCGAGATGGCCGAGCACGACCGCCTGGTCGTGTGGCGGCTGGCGGCGTTGCTGCTCGACTATCCCGGCGAGCAGATGCTGGCCATGCTCGACCAGCTGTCCGAAGCCGCAGCGCAATTGCCCGACGAGGTACAGGCGCACTTCGCCGAGGTATTCGCCTATCTGCGCGATACCCCGGCGATCGAGGTGGCGCAGGGCTACGTCGAGACCTTCGACATGCGCCGCCGCGCCAGCCTGCACCTGACGTTCTACGCCTTCGGCGACACCCGCAAGCGCGGCATGGCACTGCTGCGGTTCAAGCACGCCTACCGGCAGGCCGGGGTGGAACTCGGCGACGAGGAATTGCCCGACCACCTGCCGGTGCTGCTGGAATTCGCCGCGACCATCGACCCGATCGGCGGCGAACGCCTGCTCGGTGAGCACGTACCGGTGATGGAGCTGCTGCGACTGTCGCTGGGCGACAACAACTCTCCCTACAGCGGCGTCCTCGGCGCGGTGCTCACCACGTTGCCGCCGGTGACCACCGCCGACCGCAGGCGCATCGCCGAACTCGCCGCCCAGGGTCCGCCCGAGGAAGAGGTCGGCCTCGAGCCGTACGCCATGGACCCCGCCCTCTTCGAAGCAACAGAAGGCCGCCGATGAACGCAACCATCCCCCTGCCCGAAGGCCTGTGGCTGATCCTGCCCTACATCGCGGCGACGTCCTTTGTGCTGGGCCATGTCTGGCGCTACCGGTTCGACCAGTTCGGCTGGACCACCCGGTCCTCGCAGATCTATGAGTCCAAGCTGCTGCAACTGGGCAGCCCGCTGTTCCACTTCGGCATGCTCGGGGTGTTCGGCGGGCATGTGATGGGTCTGCTGATTCCCGAGTCCTGGACCTCGGCGATCGGCATCTCCGAGCACGCGTACCACATCGTCGCGGTCGGCGCGGGGTCCATCGCGGGCCTGATGGTCGTGGCCGGCGTGGCCATCCTGTGCTATCGCCGCATCGTCATTCCCGCCGTGCGCAAGAACACCAGCCGCAACGACGTCATGATGTACACGCTGCTGACCCTGGCCCTGGTCACCGGTCTGCTCAACACCTGGGGTTCCAACCTGCTGTGGGGCACCTACAACTACCGCACCACAGTGTCGCCGTGGTTCCGCAGTCTGTTCTCGATCAACCCCGAACCCGGCCTGATGGTCGGCGTCCCCTGGACCTTCCAGCTGCACGGTCTGGTCGTTCTCGTTCTGGTGGCCGCCTGGCCCTACACCCGGCTGGTCCACATGTTCAGCGCCCCGATCGGCTACCTCACCCGCCCCTACATCGTCTACCGCCGCAAGGAAGTGGACACCAAGGACAAGACCCGCTTCGCGAAGGCTTGGGACGCCCCGGTCACGCCCGACCGCTGGTAGTTCGCAGTGCCCGTTCGACCGGCCCGCCCGCTCTCCACGCAGGCGGGCCGTTGTCGTTTCGGCCCACTCAGCGGGAGATCCCCCATTGCCCGCAGGACTGTAACGTGTTTCACTTTTGCACATGAGCGATGTCCTCGCACCCGCCACTCTCGGTCCGCTCACCCTGCGTAATCGGGTGATCAAGGCTGCCACGTTCGAGGGGCGCACACCGGACGCACTCGTCACCGACGACCTGGTGGAGTTCCACCGGGAGGTCGCCGAAGGCGGGGTGGGGATGACGACGGTCGCCTACTGCGCGGTCGCGCCGGGCGGGCGCACCGACCGGCATCAGATCTGGATGCGCGACGAGGCGGTACCCGGCCTGCGCAGGCTCACCGACGCGGTGCACGCCGAGGGCGCGGCGGTGAGCGCGCAGCTGGGGCACGCCGGACCGGTCGCGAACGCCAAGTCGAATCAGGCGCCCGCGCTGGCGCCGAGCCGGATGTTCAATCCACTCGGCATGCGCTTCACCAAGGTGCCGGACGCGCTCGGGATCGCCGAAGTCGTCGCGGCGCACGCGCGGGCGGCGCGATTCGCGCGCGAGTCCGGGTTCGACGCCGTCGAGGTGCATCTCGGGCACAACTATCTGGCGAGCTCGTTCCTGAGCCCGATGCTCAATCGGCGCAAGGACGATTACGGAGGGTCGCTGGTCAACCGGGCGCGGGTGGCCAGGGAACTGGTCAAGGCCGTGCGCGACGCCGTCGGCGACACGATGGCCGTGACGGCCAAGCTCACCATGGAAGACGGTGTGCGAGGCGGGTTCTCGATCGAGGAGTCGCTACAGGTGGCGACCTGGTTGCAGGACGACGGCGCGATCGACGCCCTCGAACTCACCGCGGGCAGCTCCCTGCTCAATCCGATGGCGATCTTCCGCGGTGACGCGCCGCGCAAGAACTTCGCGAAGACGCTGCCGGTGCCGACCCGGTGGGGATTCCAGCTCGTCGGCAAGGGCTTCCTGCGCGAATACCCTTACCGCCCGGCCTATCTCGCCGACAAGGCGCGCCGGTTCCGCGAGGAGCTGACGCTGCCGATCATCCTGCTCGGTGGCATCACCGACCGCCCGACCGCACAGCAGGCCATCGACGACGGTTTCGATTTCGTCGCCATGGGCCGCGCTTTGCTGCGCGAACCGGACCTGATCAGCCGCTGGCACACCGACGCGACGACCCGTTCCCTGTGCACGCACTGCAACGAATGCGTGCCGACCATCTACTCACGCACGGAATGCGTGCTCCGCACCTAGCCCACCTGGTCGGCCGATCGCCGACCAGGTGATCACGACGCCGGGTTACCGAGGGCTTTGCGCACCGCGTCGAACCAGGCCTGGGTGCCGACGAGGCCCTTCTCGTTGTCCTTGCGGCCGCCGACGAAGCCGAACAGGTCGGCGGCGTAGCGGCTCAGGACGGTGCTCTCGTTCTCCTCGAGTTCGGCGAGGACTTCGGCGTCGCCCAGCACATAGGCGACCACAGCCACCTGACCGGCGGGCCATTCGGCGCGGTGGTCGGCCCAGCCGTCGCCGCGCACGGCGCGTGCCTTGGCGAGCAGGTCCTCGCGGAGGGCGTCGCGGTCGGCGTCGGTGGGATGACGCGGTTTGCCCCAGGCGATCCGTTTCGCGTCCGACATATCGAGTCCTCTCGCTGATGTGAGGTAGGCCGGCGGCGACGACCGGGTTCGGGTCGACCGCCGCCCGGTCATCAGGTGAGGGTCGCAGATCGGGGCTGGGCCGTCGCGCACCGGGTCAGGGTGCGCGACGACCCAGCAGCGAGTACCCGGACGCGGCGAGCGCCGGGCGGCGGTCCTACTCCGCGCGCAGGAAGGCTCCCACTCGTTCGGTGCCGAGCACGGGATCCGCTTCACCCTCGCCGAAGACGTAGCGGCCGTTGACGAAGACCGCGGTGACGGTGTCGTCGTTGCGGTTGACCATGCGCGACAGGTTGCCGAAGATCGCGAGGGGACTCTCCGCGTAGGCGTCCAGGGTTTCGTCCAGGTGGGCGGGGTCGATCACGACGGCGTCGGCGCGATCACCCACGCGCAGGTGGCCGGTGTCCAGGCCGTACCAGTCGGCCAGTTCGCCGGTGAGGCGGTGCACCGCGTGCTCGACCGTCATGAACGGCTTGTCGCTGGTCGCGGCGTCGTTGACGCGACGAAGCAGGCGCAGACCGAAGTTGTAGAAGGCCATATTGCGCAGGTGCGCGCCCGCGTCGGAGAAGCCGAGCTGGACCGACGGGTCGGCGGCCAGGACGTCGGCCACCTCGGGTCGGTGGTTGGAGATGGTGGTGCGCCAGCGCAGTTTGTCACCGTGTTCGACGACGAGGTCGAGGAACGCGTCGACCGGATGCAGGCCCCCACGGTCGACACCGACCTCACCGAAGGTCTTGCCGATGACGGTCTCGTCGGGGCATTCGACAATGTCAGCGTCGAAGAAGTCGCGGTGCCACGCGCGCGGGCCGTACTTGTTGTCGTAGTCCTTACGGAAGGTGCGGCGATACTGCTCGTCCTGCATGAGGTGACGCTGCTCGTCGATGTGGTCGGACAGGTGCAGAGCCGCCGCGCCGGAACCGAACTCCTCGAACACCGGCAGCGAGATGCCGTCGGAGTACACCTCGAACGGCACCGGCAGATGCTGCCAGCGGAAGTTGCCGTCGAGCCCGTTGATGATCTTGCCGACGGCCGGGAACATCTTGGACGCGCCCGGCACCGCCTTCACATCGGCCGCCGACAGCAGGCTCACCTTGAGCGCGTTACGCCACAGACCGATGCTCGACACCGCCATCGACACCAGGCTCTTGGGGTTGGTGATGTCGGGTCCGCCCTGCAACGCGCGACCGCGCTTGCGCAGGATCGTGTTGAGCCGGTGGCGTTCCTTGCTCTTGGCGTAGGTGGACGGCAGCGTGCGCGAACGGCAGG
The DNA here is from genome assembly GCF_042668615.1 of Nocardia sp. NPDC057272. NCBI lineage: Bacteria > Bacillati > Actinomycetota > Actinomycetes > Mycobacteriales > Nocardiaceae > Nocardia > Nocardia sp. NPDC057272. Next base: position 334,612 of record NZ_JBHUYK010000001.1, read on the forward strand.
TCTCGCCGTCGAGCTTGTCGAAAAGCAGCTGCTGCGAGGACATTCCGACGAAGCCGACGTCGAGCGCGTCGGCGAGCATGCGCTCGATCTCGGCCAGCTCCTGCGCGGACGGTTTCACGTCCTTGCGGGTGGAGCGGTCCAGCCCCATCACCGCGGCCCGGATATCGGAGTGGCCGATGAAGCCGGCCAGGTTGGGCCCGAGCGGCAGCTGTTCGAGCGCGTCGACGTATTCGCCTGCGGTACTCCAGGTCTGGACGTCGTTCATCGCGCCGACCACGTACTGACGCGGGATGGCCTCGACCCTGCCGAACAGATCGCCCGCGGTCTCGCCGTCGACGTGCACGGTCGAGAGCGAACACGAACCGAGCAGCACGGTGGTGACGCCGTGCCGCACCGACTCCGACAGCGACGGGTCGAGCAGGACTTCGATGTCGTAGTGGGTGTGGATGTCGATGATGCCGGGGATCACCCATTTGCCGGTCGCGTCCACGACGCGGGAGCAGCCGGTCTCGTCGAGCGGGGTCTCCGAGATCTCGGCGATCCTGCCGTCGGTGATACCGAGGTGACGAACCGCGGACGGGGCGCCGGTGCCGTCGAACCAACGGGCACCCTTGATGATGCTGTCGAACATGGTGTGACCCCTCTTAGATCGCGAGCTCGCGCCTGGTGACTTTACCGGTCGCGTTGCGCGGCAGCGCGTCCGAAGTGATCCGCCACCGGGCGGGCACCTTGAAATAGGCGAGGCGATCGGCGACGAAAGCGCGCAGGTCCTCCGGGTCCACCGCCCCTGGTTCGGCGACGACGATCGCCGCCACTTCCTGGCCGAGATCGGGGTGGGCGACGCCGAAGACCGCGCAGTCGCTGACGGCCGGATGCTGGACGAGCACGTTCTCGATCTCGGTGGGATACACGTTCTCACCGCCGCGCAGGATCAGGTCGGTGCGCCTGCCCGACACGGTGAGCCTGCCGTTGTCCATCGTGCCGAAATCGCCGGAGCGCAACCAGCGTTGGTCGTCGATCGCGGCCGCGGTGGCCGCGTCGTCGTTCCAGTAGCCGAGCATCACGTAGGGACTGCGGATACAGATCTCGCCCTCTTCACCCTCGGCGACCGCGTTGCCCTCGGCGTCGCGGATCTCCACCGCCACCCCGATGATCGGCCTGCCGACCGAGGCGTCGTCCGCGGCCAGGTCCAGCGGGGTGGCGACCGTCGCCGCGGTGCCGCTCTCGGTGAGGCCGTAGCTGGTGGTCAACGAGAACTGCAGGGCCGGGATCTTCTCGCGCAGGCTGGCGAGCAGCGCGGGCGAGGACGGCGCGGAGTTCAGCGAGAGCGCGCTCAGCGACGACAGATCGTGCTGGGCCACATCGTGTTCCAGCAGACGCGAGGCCATGGTCGGCACCGCCGCCCAGTTGGTGACCTTCTCGCGCTCGACCAGGCTCAGTACCCGGCCGACTTCGAAGGCGCCGTGCGGGAACACCGCCGCCGCACCGGTCAGCAGACGCGGGATGACGAGATTGTGCAGGCTGGCGATGTGGAACAGCGGCGCGGTGACCAGGTAGCGGCGATCGCTGGGGGCGTCGCCGGGCTCCTGCCCCATGAACGCGGCCAGCATGGCGTCGGTGAAACGGTGATAGTCACTGATCGCCACCATGTTTCGCTGCGAGTGGACAACCCCCTTCGGCCTGCCGCTGGTCCCGCTGGTGTAGAGGATCACGGCCGGATCGTCCTCGGCGACCGGCGTACCGGGGATCTCGCCGCCGCCGAACTCGGCGATCAGGGCGGGCAGATCCTCGTCCATGGTCAAGACGGGCAGGTCGGTGCCGGTCTCGGCGAGCAGCGCAGCCCTTTTCGCGTCGGCGATGACGACAGTCGGGGTGGTGTGGCCCAGCCCGTAGGCGATCTCCGGCGGCGCCCACCAGGCGTTGTAGCCGACCGGGATCGCGCCGAGGCACTGCGCGGCCCAGAACGCGATCACCCAGTCCGGGCCGTTGGCGGCCAGGATGCCCACGCGATCGCCCTTGCCGACGCCGTACCTGGCGGCCAGCGCGGTGGCCAGCGCACCCGCGGCCGCGGCGTGCTCGGTGAAGGAGATCCGGCGGTCCTCGGTGACGAGGTAGTCGCGCTCGCCCCACTTGCGCGAGTGCTCCAGTAGTTCGCGCAGGTTGGCACGGCGATGGGCGAGGACCGGAATCGGCACGCCGAGAACGGGTTCGACGGTCATCTCGAACGGCGCGCCCGGCGCGGTCAGGCCCGCCGCCACCTTGGCCACGAATTCCTGTGGGTCTACAGCATCGGTCATGTTCTTCTCCATCAGGGAATCAGGACGGCGCGGCCGCGGATCGCGCCGGAGTCGAGTCGGTCGAAGGCGGTGCGGGCGTCGGCCAGGTCGAACCGCTCGACCTGGGCGCGGAGCTTGCCCGCGGCGGCCAGAGCCACGGCATCGATGAGGTCGGACCTGGTGCCGCCGTAGGACTTTCGCACCGTGGCGCCCCAGGGCAGTCCGGGTCCGCCCGCCGGTCCCGCGTCGATGCCGGTGGCGCCGCCGCCGAGACCGACCAGCCGGACAGCGCCGTTGGGGGCGACGGATTCGACGGCGACCTTGACGGTGGGGTCGGCGCCGACGAAGTCGAACACCGCCTCCGCACCGCGTCCGCCGGTGAGCTCCAAGATCGTTGCCGCGGTGTTCTCGTCGGCCTTGAGCACGATGTCGGCGCCGCATTCGGTGGCCAGGGCGAGCTTGTCGGCGTCCACGTCGACCGCGATCACGGTGGTCTGGGTGAGGGTCTTCAACAGCTGGATCGCGACGTGGCCGAGTCCGCCGATGCCGATGGCGACCGCGGTGGCGCCGGGCCACAGCTGGTCCATGGCGCCGCGAATGGCGTGCATCGGGGTCAGGGCGGCGTCAGCGAGCGGCGCGGCGTGGGCGAAGTCGAGTTCGTCGGCGATCGGTACGAACGAGCGCACCGGAATGCGGACGTACTCGGCCATGCCGCCGTCGGGGCCGAGGCCAGGGCACGGTGGCATCGCGGTGCGACCGGCGGCCAGGCAGACATTCTCGTTGCCGCGCAGGCACTCCCGGCATTCGCCGCACGACCAGCACAGGTACACGATCCCGCGTTCGCCGACGCTGCGACCTTGCACCCCCGAGCCGATCGCCTCGATGGTGCCGGCGATCTCGTGGCCCAACGTCAAGGGCTTCTCGCTCATCGGGAACGGCAGGCTCAGCACGAACGAATCCGAATGGCAGATTCCGGCCGCGCCGACCCGCAGCAGCAGATCGCCGGGGCCGAGTTCGGGTACCGGCACCGTACGGAGTTCGAGGGTGCCCGGGGCCGTCAACTGCATCGCGCGCATGGTCATCGGGTGTCTCCTACCGCGTCGAACGTGGCCTTCAGATAGCTGTCGCACCGATCGGAACCGATCAGTCCGGTGGCCATGCGATTCATGGTGTAGGCGAAGGTGATTCGGCGATCCAGGTCGTTGACGACCATCGAGCCGCCGTACCCGGCCCACCAGCAGACCCGCCCGTCGGGGATGTGCGGGAACGTCTCCGGTCGTGGCAGCCCGTAGCCGATGCCGAAACGTAGCGGAGCCAGCAGCGCGAGGTCGATGCCGTCGGCCTGCTCGCGGAAGATCAGCTCGATCGTCGCCGGCGAGAGGAACTGCCTGCCGCTCAGCTCGCCGCCGTTGGCGATCAGCGACTGGATGCGGGCCACCGAGCGCGCGTTGCCGTGCCCGTTGGTGCCGCCGATCTCGGCCTCGCGCCAGGCCGGCGTCGCGGTTTCGGAGACCTCCAGCCAGGGACTGGTGAGCGTCTTGATCAGCACGCTGTCCTGATCGAGGGTCGACAGGTCGAAGTCCGGCATCTCCGGCGGCACCAGGGTGGCGATCCGGTCCGCGTGCTCGGGACCGGTGCCGATGTGGAAATCGGCGCCGAGGGGCCCGGCCAGTTCGCCGGCGAAGAACGTGCCCAGTGAACGACCGGTGATGCGGCGCACGAGTTCGCCGACGAGATGGCCGTAGTTGATGGCGTGATAGCCCGAGGCGGTGCCCGGCTCCCACCAAGGTGCCTGTGTCGCCAGCCGGGCGGCGGCGGCATCGGTGTCGTAGATGTCGGACAGCACGATCGGCTTGTCCCAGCCCGAGACACCCGAGGTGTGTGAGAGCAGGTGCCGAACTTCGATGTCGGCCTTGCCGTTCGCCGCGAATTCGGGCCAGTAGTGGGCAACCCGCTGGTCGACGTCGAGTTCACCACGGTCGACCAGCAGCAGGGCACACAGCGCCGTCATCGTCTTGGTGACCGAGAAGACGTTCACCAGGGTGTCGGCCGCCCACGCGGTGCTCTGCTCCGGGTCGGCGTAGCCACCCCACAGGTCGAGCACCGGGTCGCCGTCGACGGTGACGCACAGGGCGGCGCCCAGTTCGGCGCCGGAGGCGAGGTGCTCGTCGAAGGCCGCACGCACACCGGCGAATTCGTCACGGCAGAAGCCCGAGGAGGTGCTCATCGCGCCACCTCGGCCCTCACCCGAGCGGGCACCGGCAACGTATTGCCGGCGGCGGCGGCACGTTTCGCGCCGCGCTCCAGCTCCTTGGTCATCGAGCGCACGTACGGCTCGAATTCGGTCTGGATGGTGTGGCGGGGCGAATCGTAATAGCGTCCGGCGCGTTTGGCCTCCTGCGCGCCGAGCACCTCGTCGATCTGCTCGCGCGGGGGCAGGTGATAGCGGCCGGTCAGGTAAGCCGCCACCAGCTTGCTCTGCTGCTCGGCGAAGTTCACCAGCGTCGGCATCGGCTGGGCCAGGCCGAGATAGAACAGGTTGTCCACGCCGGGCTTCATCATCATCTGGAACAGCGGGAACCGATTGGCCGCATCGGGCACCAACTCGGCGTCGGCGAAGAACGGGAAGCTGATGTGGTAGCCGGTGGCGCACACGATCACGTCGACCTGCTCGCTGGTGCCGTCGGCGAAATGCACGGTGTCGCCGTCCAATCGGGTGATCGCGGGCTTGCACTCCACGTCACCGCAGCCGGCCCGGTGCAGGAATTCCTCACTCGCCGACGGATGCGCCTCGAACGGCTCGTGATCGGGCGTCGGCAGTCCGTAGGTCGACATCTCGCCGCGGTTCTTGCGCACGAAGCGCTGTTTGAGCTTGAGCGCGATCTTGTCGGGAATCCACGCGGGCATCGACGCCCGGTCGCCCACTTGCCCGTTGACGTACTTGGGCAGCACCCACACGCCGCGACGGGCGGAGACGAACAGCTTCGAGGCGATGAACCGCTGGGACAGTTCCGAGGCGATATCGAGCCCGGAGTTGCCCATGCCCACCACGACGATCCGCTTGCCGCGCATGTCGATCGGGTCGAACGGGTCGTTGTAGGCGTGGCTGTGCATGAGCACGCCGTCGAATTCGCCGGGGTAGTCCGGGAATCGGGGATTCCAGTGGTGGCCGTTGCACACGATCAGCGCGTCGTAGACCTCGGTGTCACCCGCCGCTGTCGTGACCCGCCACAGGCCCGCGTCGTCGCGCTCGGCCGAGGTGACCAGGCTGTTGAACCGAATACTGTCGCGCAGGCCGAAGTGGTCGACGTAGTCCTTGAAGTACTGCAGCAGCTGTGAGTGGTGCGGGAAGTGCGGCCAATCCGCCGGGGCCGGGAAGTCCTCGAACTGCAGGCGGTACTTCGAGGTATCGATGTGCAGGCTCTGATAGCAAGCCGACATGCCGTTGGGGTTCTTGAAGTACCAGTTGCCGCCGACCTCGTCGGACGCCTCGTAACAGTCGAACGGAATTCCGTTCTCGGCAAGCCGTTTGGCGGCGGTGATACCCGAAGGTCCGGCGCCGATGACGCAGACCTTGGGTAATTCGCGTGTATCCATGCACAACTCCTGAGCGGCCTCGGTCATCGATGACCATGCCGGTGACGTGGACCACAGGATAACGTCTCGCTAGACATCGTGTCCAGTGAATGGGCTGATCGTCTAAGATGGCCGCATGACGACCGAACCCGCCCGCCGTGGATCGCTCCGCGAGGAACAGAAGCGCCTGACGAAGGCCCGGATCGTCGAGACCGCACGCACCCTGTTCGAAACGCAGGGCTACTCCGATGTCCGCGTCGACGACATCGCCGCCGCCGTCGGTTGCAGCCGGGCGACCTTCTACCTGCACTTCACGAGCAAAGGCGAGGTGCTGCGCGCCATCGCCCAGGAAGGCACCCTCGCCAGCGTCCGGGATTTCTACGCCGACCTGGACCGGGTACTCACCATCGGCTCCCGAGAGTCGTTCGCGGACTGGATGACTCGCGCGATCGACTGGTTCTTCACGAACAAGGACATGCTCCCGGCATGGGACGAGGCCACCGCGCTCGAACCGGAATTCCGCGCGGTGGCGCGCGAGGGCATCATGACCTTGGCCGACACCATGCCCGCCTATCTCGCCCGCTGGCCCGAGCACCGCCGCGACGAGGCCCGCCTGCGGATCGAACTGCTCGTCGCCCAGCTCGAGCGGTTCTTCACCCGCTGGGCGATGCAGGGCACCATCGACGTCTCGGCCGCTCAGGCCGCGGCGGTGCTCACCGATGTCTGGTTTCCGGCCCTGCAGGCGCCGGACTGAGATCAGAGCAGGCCGAGCACGCGAGCCTGGGCGATCGCTTCGGCGCGCGCGTTCACCGCGAGCTTCTGGTAGATGCCGCGCAGGTGCGTTTTGACGGTGTTCACCGAGACGCCGAGGTCGGTGGCGATATTGCCCGCGGTCATGCCCGAGGGAAGTTGGCGTAGCACCACCAGTTCGGTGTCGGTGAGTTGCGGTGCGCCCGCGGTGGCGCCGCGGTGGGCACGGATACGGTCGACCAGCGCCGCGTACTGGCCGAAGCGCGAGCCGATGCGGGCGAGCAGTTCGGCAGCCTCCGGCACGTCGAGGAACGGGCGCGTCAGCTGTTCGGTCGACGCCTGCGCGAGAGCCTGTTCGCAGGCGTCGTCGACCTTGCGGGGACGATCGAGGCGGTCGGCGGCGACCGCGACCAGCAGCCACGCCGCGACCAGCGAGCGCGAGGAACAGCGCGGGGTGGCGAGCAGCGGTTCCAGCACCGTCAGCACGACGGCCGGGCGATGGGCGTAGAGCGCCAGTCCCGCTTCGGCGACAGCCATCTCGGGGGTCCGGCCGAGCACGCGCGTGGCGTGATCGATCAACTGCTGCGCGTCGGCCCTGGCCTGCACACGCAGCAGCAGCCACAGCACGTCGGTGACCAGTTCACCGGTGCCGTACAGCGTCGGCGATTCGTCGAGCAGGCGGTGCAGCTGCTTGGCGAGTGCGACCGCGGCGGCCGACCGATCCGCGGCGTCGGCGAACATCAGCACCCCGGTCATGATCGCCACCTGACGCACCGGCGCGGGCACCACGGTCTCGTCGGCCGCGACCCAGGGCAGACCCGACGGCGGCCACTCGAAATCCGCGCCCTGCTGATAGGCGCCATAGGCCGCGAGCACCCTGGCCGGAGCGGCTTCGGCCGAGCCGGCCAGTTGGTAGCGTTCGGCGCAGTCGATCGCCTGGACCGCCAGCGCGCGCAACTCACCGAGCCGGCCCGCCATCCCGGCTGCCCCGGCCGTCGCGGTTCTGGCACGGACCGCGACGCGACCCAGTCCGGTCTGCTCGGAGTGCACGATCGCGTGGCGCACAGACGCCGCGCCGCTGTCGATCTCGCCCCCGTAGATCTCGGCGATGCCGCAGTGCAGTGCGGCATAGCAGTCGAGGTCGGGCTGGCCGGTCACCGGCGGCAGTGGCCAGCGCATCGAGGACGAATCACCCACCAGGACAGCCACTCCCGCGCTCACAGCGCGATCGAGAGCGGCCACCCACTCGGCGGGCACCACCGGCGCGGCCGATTCGGGGCCCACATGGGCGGCTTCGAGATAGACCTCTGCGGCGGCGATATCGCCCGACTCCACCGCGACGGCCGCGCGCAGCAGGCGAACGAAAGTGTCGTGTTCGGACAGATTTTCGAGGGCGGCGAGCAGGGCGTGGCCCGTGCCGTCCAGGACCATGCGCAACCCCCAGTCGCGCAGGAAGGGCACCAGCCCGGGGGTGCCGGGCTCGGCCAGAACATGCCCGAGCGCGGGCCCCGGCATCGCGGCCGCGGTGAACCAGGCCGCCACCCGGCGATGACAGTCGGGCAGGTGCTCCGGCCTGGTGTACGCGGCCTCGGCGAGCAGGTAGGCGCGCAGGAGCGGATGGTAGGTGTGCCAGAGTTCGCCCGCGTGGGCGACGGTGTGCAGCGGGAAGTTCGCGCGCAGCAGTTCGTCGAGGATGCGGGCGGCGTCGCCGCCGACCAGATCCTCGGCCATCGGCAGGCAGAATTGCTCGGGAACCGCTGTGGCGAGCAGGAATTCAAGCGTGGGTGCGGGCAGCGCGGCGAGCAGTTCGGCGACCAGGAAGTCGGCGACGGCGTGCGAGGGGCGGGCCAGCGCCGCGAGGGCGGTGTCGCGGTCGGTGCCGCCGGCCGACAGGCAGATCGCCGCGATGCGGACCAGCGCGGCCCAGCCACGGGTCAAATTCTGGACCACGGCGAGTTCGGCGTCGTCGAGTCGGCACCCGTGCTGGGCCAGCAGTTGAGCGACCCGATCCGGCGACAACGCGAGTTCGGGCACTCCGATCCGGGTGAGCCTGCCCGCCAGATCGAGGGCGTGCCAACGCAGCGGCGGGTCGAATCGGCTCGCGATCACCGCGGTGACCTGGCCGGGCAGGTGTGTGAGCAGGTATTCGAGGCCGGCGAGTTGCAGCGGGTCGGTGAGCAGGTGGGCGTTGTCGATCACCAGCACGGTCGGCTCGACGTCGGCCAGCGCGGCGACGAGGTCCACGGCGCGGTCCATCGGCGTGTGCAGCATCCCGGTCGGGACGAAATCCGGGATCGGCTCGAGTGTTCGGGCGATGTCGGCCAGCAGATCGGATCCGTGCTGTTCGGCGACGGTCGACCACGCGACGCGGGCCGAGCACCGGCGGCGCACCCAGTCGACCAGCACGACGGTCTTCCCGCTGCCCGCGGGGCCGCACAGCAGCACCGTCTGCCCGACGCCTGCCTGCGCCCGATCCAGGCGGGCGAACGCCTCGTTGCATCGAACCGGGGCGAAGGACAGCTCGGGAAGACCGGCGGGCCGACCCGCCACAGCTATCACCGAGCCGCCACCGTGAAAGTCCAGAGAACCCGACGACGAAGCCATCTTCACCCTCCTGAACACGCTGTTCACCGCGTGGCGGCCGACCTCCGCCGAGATCGACGGTAGGCGAATCAGCGGCTGTACGGTTGCTGGCGAGGGAAAGTGAGATCGCTCGTTATCAGATCGACGTCGACTCGTCGGCGAATGCTCAGTCGGGCAACTGGGACATACTCAGCAGCGTGAGGCCGAGGGTGTCGATGCGGGCCATCACGCCACGCATGGCCGTACTGTCGGCGACCAGACCGAACAGGGTGGTGGTTCCGGTGGGCGAATGCGAGCTGGGGCGCAGCTCGGGAAAGGCCGCGAGGACACGCTCGGACAGCTCGCCCTCGATGACGAACTGATAGCGCAGCGGGCCGGACGTCGACATGGTTCCAGTGTCGCGGCCGGTCGCCGAGGGTGCCTCATCCGCTCCGGGTGAATTCGCTTGCCACCTGCGACGTCACCGGCCGAAACATTTTTAAACATGGTTATTTCAGTTTCCGGGACGCGGTGGCGCTCCGGTGGCTAATGTCGCGCTCATCATCAGCGCGAACAGGAGAACATCATGAAGATCTACCAGGCGCGGCGTGCCGGTTTCGGACTCACGGCTTTCACCGCGGTGGCCGCGGCCGCCGTGCTGGCAGCACCCCAGGCATCCGCGCTCGTGCAGGGGATCGCGGTGAGCGGCAGCACGCACTACGTGGATACCGCCTACACCGTGACCGCCGATGTCACCGCCACCTCGTTCCTGTTCAAGGTGACCTTCACCGACAACGGCACCCAGATCGGCGAGCCGGTCTCGGTCGCCGACGGCAAGGCCACCATCACCTGGACGCCCAAGACCACCGGCGCGCACGAGATCAAGGCGGTGCAGGAGCTCATCAGCTCGAAGACCGTCACGATCACCGTCGCCCCGAAGCCGACCAACCCCGGCGGTGGCACGAGTACCGGTTCCGCTGATCTGGGTGGGCTGCTGTCGGGCTCGGCCGGCTAGCCCCACCCGCGACGACGGCCGCCGCGAACCTCTCCCCGCGGCGGCCGTTCGCGCGTTCAGGCCTGGTCGTAGGCCTGTTGCAGGGCGGCGATGTCGAGCTTGGACATCGAGCGCAGCGCCGTGCCGACGGCGATGACGCGATCGGTCTCGCCACCCATCAGCTTGGGCAGCACAGCCGGGACGACCTGCCAGGACACCCCGAAGCGGTCGGTGAGCCACCCGCACGGACCGGGCGCGCCGCCGCCACTCGTCAACGCCTCCCACAGCCGATCGATCTCGTCCTGGGTATCCACGATCACCTGCAGCGAGGCGGCATCACTGTGCGGGTGACCCGGGCCGCCGTTCATCAGCGTGACAGCCTGGCCGTCGAGGTCGAGGGTGACGATGAAGGCCGAACCGTCGCCCTGGCGGGTGACCTCGACGACGCGCGAGTTCGGGACGGTCGCGGCATAGAGTTGGCCCGCCGCTTCGGCGTCGGCATCGAACCAGAGGAATGTGTTGACGGACATGATGTGCTCCTTGGGGTGAGTGGCTTGCTTCACCCACTGGTCGGAGCCGCGCACCGCCCTTCGACACATCCACCGAACTTTATTTTCGCGGCAGGGTCTGCGCGAACCCCACCCCGCGTTCGACCCATTCCCGCAGTGCGGTGTCGTCGTCGACCGTTTCGGGGGCCACGCGCAGCCAGCCGTGCAGCTCGCGTCCGCCCATCACCATCGGCGTGATCGTCGATCCGTCGAGCAGGGCATCGCCTTCGGCCGGGGCGACCCGCACCAGCAGCCCGCCCTTGCCACTGGCGGCCACGGCCATGTTGCCGCCGATCAGGAAGGCGAGACCGCCGAACATCTTCCGCTCGTCGAGATCGGGCCGTGGGTAGACGATCTCCCGGATCCGCTCGGCGAGTTCCTCGTCGTATGCCATCGGCTCAGTGTGCGCCGAGCCACCGACAAGAAGGCTCAGATGCCGAGGGCGGCGGCGAACATCGGCCAGGAATCGTGGACGTCGTCCTGCCAGTACGGCCAGGCATGGGTGCCCCCGGCGCGGAAGCGGACGTCCGCGGGGATGCCGAGCTGGGCCAGGCGTCCCGCGAGTGGGCTCGAGCAGCTGCCGACCACGGCTTCCATGGTGCCGCCGACCAGCAGCCGGTCGAGCAGGACGCCGACGTTGCCCGCGATGCTCGGATCGTTGAAGGCCTCGTGCGGGCCGGGAGCGCCGTTGCCCGAGGACAGGTAGATGGCGGTGCCGCGCAGGCGGTCGGCGTGCAGAGTCGGGTCGTTGGCCGCCCACGCCGGGTCGCCGGGGACGCCCCACATGTTGGTTGCGTCGGCGCCGAACGTGGCCAGCTGGGACCGGACCAGCGTCTCCGCCAGCGGATTACTGGTCTGCGTGCACCCGCTGAAGGCACCGACCGCGCGATACAGGCCGGGCGCCGCGATCGCCAGATTCAAGGCCGAGGTGGCCGACATCGACAGGCCCGCGACGCCGTTGGCGCCGGTCATGCCGAAGCGATCGTTGAGCAGCGGGGGAAGTTCCTCGGTCAGGAAGGTGGACCACTTGTTGCGACCCAGCGCGCCGTCGTCGCGCTGCCAGTCGGTGTACATACTGGCGCGGCCACCGATCGGGACGATCACGTTCACCGGCTTGTCGGCGAAGAAGTCGACCACATCGGTGCGCCGCATCCACGGCCCGCCGCCCTCGCCACCGTCGACCGCGTTCAGCAGATACAGCGCGGGCGCACCGGACCCGGGATGCGACATCCACAGGGTGATCGGGCGGTTCATCGCCGCGGAGTACACGACCACCTCGAATTGCCGGCCGCCGAGCGGGCGAACATCGAGGATCCCCGACTCCGCCGATGCCGCGGGCGAGACGACGATTCCACAGCCGAGCAGGACGAGCAGACAGCACACAAGCCGACGCATGCGACGTAGTGTGCCGCATGACCCCGCTAATGTCCGGCATTGGGCGGTTCGTGTCCCTATTGTGCGTGTTCATCCGGAAAATGCGCGCGCAGCCCGGTGATCGAGGCGGGTCCCGCATCGGGGACGTGCATCCGGTCCGCAATCGTGGCGCGGAGCTTGCGCGGGAGTCCGGGCGCGTGCCGGGCGAGGTAGGCCGAGAGCCATTCCGGTTCGCCGACGAGGAACGGGAAATCGGTGTTCATCATCGGACGGATCACCAGCATCGGCAGCGGGGCGTGCAGCGGGCGGTAGTCGCGATTCCACAGGCCCGCTACCGGGCAGCCGGGATAGAACTGGCCGAGCATGGCGCCCGCGCGCACGATGTCACTCTTTCGCGTGGCGTGGGCGGCGTCGATGCGGGTGGTGTCGTCGAGGTCGGGGAAGACGGTCAGAACGGCTGGGGTGTGGTCGAGGGTGCGGTAGAGGTCGAAGGCGTCGTCGACGGCCTCGGTGATCGAGCCGGTGCCGGCCAGTTCGGCGATCCACAGGGTGTGTTGTGCGGCAGCGGGTTTGACGAACGGGCAGACGGGGCCGGGCCGGCCCTGGGTGGGATCCGGTCGCATCAGGGTGTCGGCGAACCACTCCAGCAACGGCGCCGTTCGAGGGTGTTCGGCGGACCAGCGAACGGGGTCGTCGTAGACGCACCACCAGGTGGCAGCGGTGCGCCTGCCGGTCGTCGAGCGCAGGGTGGTCATGGTGTGGCCGTCGCGGTTTCGGCCGCACGCAGGTGACGGTCGAGGATCGGGCCGATGCGGGCGACGACATCAACGTTGGTGAGCTGGGCGTGGGTGGTGTCGACCGGGTGCTCGACGAGACGACCCGTGACGAAAGGCCGCCAGATCTGGGCGTCGAGGAAGGCGGTCATGCCCTGGGTGGCGCAGAAGTAGAGGAGGTCGCCGTCGAACCGGTCGGGGCGGTAGCCGTGCGAGAGACGAACACCGTCGGCGTAGGCCTCGTGCAGTCGGGTCAGCTGGGCAGCGGTGAGCCCGGATCCGAGAGTTGCTCCGGCGGCGGCCAATTCGGCGGCGGCTTGCTCCGCCGAGAGGTCGGGAAGGGCGTCTGCGTCGTCGGGTTCGTCGCCGAGCAGGTGGGTGAGGAGGTCGCGCATGCGGGGGCGCGGGGGTGGATCCGCGTGCTCGGGGACGACGACACTGTCGAGCATGGCGAGGGTGGCGACGTCACGGCCTTCGGCGCGCAGCCGGACGGCGGTGGCGTGGGCGAGCTGGCCGCCGAGGGACCAGCCGAGGAGGTGGACGGGGCCCTCGGGTTGCAAGCGGGTGATCTCGGTGGCGTAGGTCCTCGCGAGGAAGTCGACGGTCAGGGCGTCCGGCCGCGATGGTTTCGCGGTCACGTGCTCACCTGATGCGGCCCGGCCCGGCCCCGCGACCGACAAGGTCGGTGCCTGCAATCCGTACACCGGACGGTCCGTGATGTGGCGTGCCAGGCCGGTGTAGCACCAGGCGAGCGGGACGGCGGAGTGGACACAGAACAGAGGGGGGTGGGTCCCGCCGGTGCGCAAGGGCAGCACAGTGGCGAGGGCGTCGGCACCCGGGTCGGCGTCGGTGCGGTAGGTCTCGATGCGGTGGGCGAGGGCGGCGACCGTCGGTGCGGTGTAGAGCCAGCGGACCGTGATCGGGGTGTCCGTCGACTGGGCCAGCTGCGCCGAAACACTCACGCCGGTCAGGGAATTGCCGCCGATCGCGAAGAAGTCGTCGTCGGCGCCGACCGTCTCGAGATCGCAGGCGGTGGCGAAGGTGGTGGCGATCAGGTGCTGGAGCGGGGTTTGTGGCGATCGGTGAGGAGTGGCGGGCTGCGTGGGAAGTGCCGCGCGGTCGAGTTTGCCGTTGGCTGTCAATGGGAGGCGGTCGAGGGTGACCAACGCGGCGGGGACCAGGGCCGCGGGTAGGACAGTGCGGAGACGGGCGAGGGCCGCGGCGGCATCGAATGTGATGCCCGAGGCGAACAGATGCTCCGGCCCGCGGACCAGGACCGAAGCGGTGTCCGATGCGGGAGGATCGTCCGAGCCGCAGGGCAGGGGCGAGGCACTGTCGGACGTGGTGTTCGGCGCGCAGGATTGCCGCGGATCGGGGCGGCCGGAGGTTCGGGTCGGGACGACGTAGCCGATGAGCCGGGCGGCGGGGGTGCCCGCGTCGGCGATGTCGACTGCGGCGTGGGCGATGGCAGGGTCGGTGAGCAGCGCTGCTTCGACCTCGGCCGGTTCGATGCGGCGGCCGCGGACGGCCAGCTGGGAATCGATGCGGCCGAGGAACTCGTAGCCGCCGTCGGCGCGTGGTCCGACGAGATCACCGGTGCGGTAGACACGTTCGCCGCCACCTCGGGGATCTGCCACGAAACGGGCCGCGGTGTTCGCGGGATCGCCGATGTAGCCCTGCGCTACGCACGGTCCACCGAGGTACAGCTCGGCCCGCGCACCGGCGGGGACGGCTCGCAGGCGTGGATCCAGGAGCAGCGCCACCACTTCCGGCAGCGGTGCGCCGATGGTCACGGGCTCCCCCGCTACCAGGGGCGCCGATTGTGTGGCCATCACCGTGGCCTCGGTGGGGCCGTAGCCGTTGTGCAAGCGGACTCGGGCCGCCCAGGTAGCGACCAGTTCCGGCGGGCAGGCCTCGCCGCCGACGACCACCACCGCCAGACTCGGCACGTCGGCGGGGCGCAAGGTGGCCAGCACGGCGGGCGTGGTGAGCAGATGCGTGACGCGATGCTCGGCGATCAGCCCGGTCAGCTCCGCGCCCGCGACCACCGTGGGCGGTTCGATCACCAGGCGCGCGCCTGCGGCGAACGCGGCGAGGAGTTCGAGCAGGTGCGCGTCGAAGGCGGGTGAATGCGCGTGCAGCACTACCGAATCCGGTGTGGTGCGGTAGCGGTCGAGCAGATGGCCGGTCAAGGGAGCGAGGCCGCGATGTGTGACCGCGACGCCTTTGGGCGCCCCGGTTGTCCCCGAGGTATGGATCAGATAGGCCAGGTGCGCGGAGGTCAGCCGGCCGCGACGATCCGCGTCGGTGACGGGGTCCGATCGCTGATCGGCCACGCGGGCCAGGGTTTCCGCGTCATCGAGCATCAGCCAGGTGACCCCGGCGGCATCGCCGGTTCGCCCGGGGCGAGCAGCCTGTGTCGTCAACCCCAGCACCGCACCGGATCCGGCGATGATCCGGGCGACCCGCTCATCCGGATCACCCCCATCGATCGGTGTCAGGCAGGCACCGGCCGCCGCGATCGCGCGCACTGCCAGCACCGACTCGAGCGACCTCGGAATCGCGGTCAGTACCGGACTTCCCGGCGTGACCCCATACGCGATGAGGACCCTGGCCCACCGCGCCGCCGACTCGCCGAGCTCCCGATAGGTCATCGACCGGCCACCGTCCACCACGGCGACGCTGTCGGTCCCATCGAACCCGCTGAACAGTTCGCTCAACGTCGAAGTCGTCGCCGCACCGGTGGCCGTGCGTGAACAACTCGGCACCGATTTCGCAGCAGGGCGCAGCTCCGGTCGTCCTGCGATGTCACCGGCATCGTCGCGCTCACCGGGTTCCACGCCCGCGTCCTCGGCGGAGAATCGCGAGCGCGGCGTGCTGAATTCGGCGGTCAGGTCGCGAATCCGCCGGGTGGGCTCGGCGGCGAGGAACGTAGCGAACCAGTCGACGAACAGGCGGTGGTACCAGGACAGGGTGGCGGCGTCGTAGCGGGCCGGGTTGGCTTGGAAGTCGATCGTCGCGGCGGTGTCGTCGGGACCGAGTTGATAGCCGTTGACGAGGAGATCTTCGACAGGGCCGAGGCTCAGCAGGTGGGCCCGGCCGGTAGCCGCCCCGAGGGTCAGCGGAGCGGTGAAGCCGAGGAGGTTGATCACCGGACCGAATCCGCCTCGGGCCAAGTGGGTTTCGCCACGGTCGCGCTGGATGTCCTCGTAGCGGTAGCACTGGTGACGCAGGGCGCCGATCACCCGCAGCCGCACCTGATGGATCAGCTCTTCGACTGTTGCCGTGCCGAGGTCGCGCAGCCGCAAGGGCACGACATTGGAGACCGATCCGGCCGAGCGTCGCAGGGCAGCGGTGGGCCGAGCGGCCACCGGCAGCGAGAGAACGACCTGGTCGGAGCCCGACATTCCGGCGAGGAACGCGGCGAAGGCGGCGGCGGTCAGCTCCGGAAAGCTTGCCGCGGAACGCCGGCGCGCGGCGGCCAGCAGATTCGCGGTGCGCTCGTCGAGGCAGGCCGACACCCGGTGCGGACAGGCCGACGCGGGCGCGGCGATACCGGCCACCCCGATCGGATCCGGCAGTTCCGCAGTCTCTTTCGCCCAGAAAGCCCGATCCGCCACCGCGCGCGAGGAATGCCGATAGACCCGATCCGCCTCGACCAGGTCCTCGATCGACAACAGCTGCGGGTGATCGAGACTGCTTCCCTCCGCATAGTTTTCGGCGGCCAGCCGTAGCAGCGCCACCGCACCGACACCGTCGAGCACCAGATGATGACTGCGCAGGTAGAGCAGGCACCGCTCGGGTCCGACGCGGTACAACGTCGCGACAGTGATCGCGTCCGCACACAGGTCCAGCCGACCCCGGCGATCCGCCTCCATCCTCGACAGCGCTTCGGCCACCGCCGCACCATGAGCCGCACCGCCGCCCGGCGGAACCTCGGCAGCACCGGTGAGATCGACCTCGGTGAGTTCGCCGAAGACGGCCGGGTCGAGGTATTGGTGTGGTGTGCCGTCGACGAGCCGTAGGCGCACGAGCGGTGACTGCAGTCGCACCGCCGCCGCGCGGATCGCGGTGCGCAGGCGCGCGATGTCCAGTGGCCCACGCAGATCCAGATACAGGGCGATCGTGGCGGGCACGCCGGGCGCGAGCTGATAAGCTACCCACCAGCGTAATTGTCCGGGAGACAAGGGAATCGGCACAGCTTCGGCCGCCATCACGGCATCTACCGCGCCGATACCATCCTCGCCTTGCCGCACCGGGCCTCCCGGGATTCGGAGCAACCGTTGACTGGTTACCCGGCAAACCTACGGCATCTACCCCGCGTCGGGCACCGATAGCCGCGCGGCCGCGTCGGCGGCGACCACCTCGGCGAGCACCTCGTCCAGCTTGGACGCGGTGATACCGAAGGTGGTACGCACCGCCGAATCGTCGACGACGAACTCGCGATGGGACATGTGTTTCGTCTCGAACAATTCGGTCCAGAACGGGTCCTGCTGGGCGAATTCGGTGATCTCCTCGTCGGTGAGCACCGCGAGTTCGGGTGTCGCGACGTCGGCCAGCTCGGCGAGCCGGTTCGCGATCTTGCGCACGGTCGTGGTGATCACCGGGGCATGCCAGGCCCTCCCCCACGACCGGTCGTCGCGCGCGACCGCCACCAGCGCGGCCGCGGCATCACCGGTCGCGGTGTACGAGTGCGGGAGGTCGAGTTCCTGCGGAACCTTGACCGGGGTGTTCGACAGGACCGCGGCCTGGACGAACAGGGTGAAGACCGAGACAGCGGCCGCGCCGAGGAATTGCCCCGCGCGCACTTCGGTGACGCGCAGCCGGCCCGCCTCGTGCGCGGCGAGCGCATCGGTCCACATCCTGGCCCTGACCGCGCCCTTGCTGCCGTTCGCGGCGAGCGGGGTGTGTTCGGACACGACGCCCTCGACCGGGCCGTAGCCGTACAGGTTCCCCAGCATGACCAGGTCGGCGCCGACGGTTTCGGTGGCCGACAGGATCGAGCCGAACAGGGGCGGAACCGTTTCCGGCCAGGTGTGATACGCGGGCATCGCCATGTTGAAGACGGTGCTCGCACCGGTCGCGATCTCGATCAGAGCGGTGGTGTCGAGGGCGTCGAGGGCGATCAATTCCACGTCGGGACGGGTGGGGCCGAGCCCGGTCCGGCTCACCATCCGTACCCGATCCCCGGCTTCGACCAGCGACAACGCGGTGGCGGTAGCGGTGCCGCCACGGCCGATCACAACATGAGTGGACATGTGAATTCCCTTTCACAACAACATCTTTCGATGCGGGCGGCGGAGTTCCGCCCGCGCCTTCCACGATGCCGTTCGCGAGACGGCTAAACTAGTGGCCGCACTGCCAGCTATCCCAAGGATCAGGCCATGAAGACCATTGCCGTGGTTGCTGTCCCACCGGTGAAGTCCTTCGATCTGTCGATGCCGGAAACGCTGATGGGCTCGATCACGGTCGACGGCGAGCCCGGTTATCGCGTGGTGGTCTGCACTGCCGTGCCAGGGGCCCTGCCCTCGATGACGCCCGGTGGGTTCGACGTCGTGATCCGGCACGGGCTCGAGGTACTCGACACCGCCGACGCGGTGATCGTGCCGAGCACCGGCAGCCGCGCCGACGCGGATCCGGTGACGCTGAAGGCGCTGCGCGCGGCCGTCGACCGGGGCATCCTGGTCACCTCGATCTGCAGCGGCGCGTTCGTGCTCGCCCAAGCCGGACTGCTCGACGGGCGCACCGCGACCACGCACTGGGCCCTGGCCGAGGAGCTGGCCCGCGACCATCCGCTCGTCCAGGTGCGCAGCGACGCACTGTTCATCGAGGACGGACCGGTGACCACCGCGGCGGGCGCGGCAGCCGGAATCGACCTGTGCCTGCACCTGATTCGCGCCGACTACGGCGCCACCGTGGCGAACGCCGCCGCGCGGGCCGCGGTGGTGACGCCCGTGCGGCCCGGCGGACAGGCCCAGTTCGTCGACACACCACTACCCGCCGACGACGACCTGTCCCTCTCCGCCACCCGGACGTGGGCGCTACAACGCCTCGACACCCCCGTGTCCCTGCGCGACCTGGCCGAACACGCGCGAATCAGCGTGCGCACCCTGAGTCGCCGATTCCACGAGGAGACCGGCCTCAGCCCACAGAAATGGTTGCTGAGCCAGCGCATCCACCGCGCCAGGGAACTCCTGGAATCGACCACTCTGCCGATCGAACAGGTCGCGCGGCACAGCGGCATCGGGTCGGCCGAGTCGTTGCGCCAGCACATGGTTCGCCAGGTCGGCGTCTCCCCGAGTACCTACCGCGCGAATTTCAGTACGGCGCGATAGGCGGATAGCCGGGGTAGGGCTGGTAGCCCTGCGGCGCCCGAGCCGCGAAGAAGGGCGAAGACGTCCGGTTCCACAGCAGGATCACCGCGGCGAGCCCGATCGCCAGGGTGACCGTGCTGAACACCAGCGCGATCCCCGCCGTCGAGGTGACGAACGCCGTCACCGTGCCTCCGGCATAGAGCAGCGCGTTGATCCCGAACAAGACCGTCCCCGTGATCCGGCCCCAGTTCTTTCCCGCCCGGCAGACGAACGCCATCCACACCCACAGCCCCACCGTCACCAGCGAACTCAGGAGGGCGCCGCCGACGCTCGCGTACACCAGAAGATCGAGTTCGTCTCCCCGCAACACCCCACCCGACGCGTCGAGCGCAGCACTACGCGTCTCGTCGAGCACGGTGAGCGAGTAGGCCATGCTGAGCAGCGTGACCACCGCCCCCGCCAGCATCACGTAGAACGCGATCTGCACACTCTGCGGAACGACCCGAGGCCCGGCGTCCACCGGCGCACTACCCCCGGGATACGAAGCACCCGGCCCATAGGGCGGCGGCGGCGCGTAGGGCGGCGGCGATCCCACCGCACCCGGCACCGGGCCGTACGGCGGTTGCGGGACGGCCTGGCTCGGCGGTTGCGGATAGGCGCCGGGAACCGGTGGATTCGCGGTCCCCCGCGCCGCCGACTCGTCCGGGTACGCCGTCAGCCCGTCATCCTGCGATGAATAGCCCTGACCTGCGGACGGATCTGACATCGAGCGGTGCCCCCTTGTTGTGAAGTCGGCCCAACTCTAGTCGCAGCTGCCCGCACCGGCTGCCTGTGCGATCGGCGTCAGCGAACGCCGACCAGCTCCCTGGCCGCGCTCCGATACCGATCGACGATCAACCGGACAACCCCGGGATGCACACCGATCGGCTCGGCCACCCCATCGGCACCGGCATCGTGCAACCGCTGATGAAACAGCCCGTGCGCCAGCAGATACGAAGCGATGAACACCCGTTGCGCACCCGATTCACGCAGCGAGGCAAAGACTTCGGGCACACGCGGCGTCCCGGTCGCCACATACGCGATCTTCACCGGCGCGCCCAGCTGCTCGGCCAGCATCCCCGCGGCCCGCCGGACATCCTGGCGCGCACGCGAATCCGAAGAACCGGCGGCCGCGAACACCACCGCGTCACCGGGCTTCCACCCGGCCGCCCGCAACCGCACCGCCATGATCCGGGTCAACGCCGGATCCGGTCCCATCGCCTCGGTCACAGCCACCGCGCCGTGCCCGCTCTCGGCGACCTCACGCGGAACGTCCTGGTACACGTGATAACCGGAAGCGAGGAACGCCGGAACAACGACAGCGGGCCCATCGAGATCCCGCAGCACCTCCGACGGCGAGGGACCGAGCACGTCGACGAACGCGGTCCGCAACGCGGTATTCGGCGCCGAGGACACCGCGACGCCGAGTTCGGCGGCCACCGCGTCGGCCAGCGCGGCGATCATCTCCACCCCGCGCGCACTGCGAGTCCCGTGCGCGACCAGCACCAGAGCCGGATCACCCGGCTGTCCGGCGCTCACCACACCCCGATCGCTTGGGCGGGCCGGGGCGAGCGGGCCGGTGTTCCGATCCCCGCGGCGTGCGGTGCCTGAACAGCCGCCCGCACGGGCGTGTCGGAGCAGTCGGCCGCGTCCAGCGCCAGCCGGTACCCGCGCTTCACCACGGTCTGGATCGCCTTGGGAGTGCCGAGGCCGGCCCGCAGTCGCGCGATCGCGGTCTCCACCGCATGGGTGTCGTCACCGCCACCGGGCAACGCGGCCAGCAGGTCTTCGCGCGAGACGACCCGACCGGGCTGACGAGCCAGCGATCGCATCAACGCCATCGGGGCGGGCGCCAGCTGGCGCACCTCACCGTCGACGACAACACATCCACCACGCACGCTGATCAGATGACCGGCGGCGTAGATGCGGCTGGCGCGACGCGGAAGTTCTTCTGCCACATGGCGAGCCAGCGCGCCCAAGCGGGCACGACCGGGCATCGTCGTCGGCACGCCGAGTTCTTCCAGCGGGGCCGCGGTGATCGGGCCGACACAGGCGGCGAGCACCCGGCCGCGGAACGCGTGCAGCACCGACTCGAGCAGTCCGGTTTCCTTGGCGCGCATCAGCAGTGACGCCACAGCGGGCGCGCTGGTGAAGGTGACGCAGTCCAGGCTGCCGGAGATGATCGATTCGATCATGTTGTCCATCGGCCCACGATCGGCCGGCGGCTCCCAGCGGTACACCGGGACCGGGACCACGTCGGCGCCCGCGCAGCGCAGCACCTCACAGAAGTCGGGAACCGGCTCCCATTCGGTGGTCGCGCCGTGCAGCTGCACCGCGATGCGGACGCCTTCGACGCCCTCGGCGAGCAGATGGTCGAGCACCTCGGCCGAGGACTCCGAGGCAGGCGACCATTCCTCACGCAGTTCGGCGGCGCGAATCGCGCCCTTGGCCTTGGGGCCGCGGGCCAGCATCCGGGTGGAGGCGAGGGTGTCGCGCAGGACCTCGGCCAGGCCCCAGCCCTCCGCCGCTTCCATCCAGCCGCGGAAGCCGATGCCGGTGGTGGCGACGGTGATCTGCGGCGGATCGGCGATCAGCAGTTCGGTGACCCGTTCGAGCTCGGTGTCATCGGCCAGCGGGATGATGCGGATGGCGGGGGCGGACACCACGCTCGCGCCCTTGCGGGTGAGCAGGGTGCTGAATTCCTCGGCGCGGCGAGCCGCGGTGACGCCGATGGTGAAGCCGGCAAGGCAAGGGCCACTGTCGGTGGGAGAGGTCATGGGGTCTGCACCGGCTCGTTGGAGACCGCGACGACGCCGCCGTCGAGTTGGACGGCGTACACCGGCAGGGACTGGGACTCGTCGTCGAGACAACGGCCGTCGATCAGCGAGAAGGCCTGCTTGAGCAGCGGCGACGCGACGACGGGAACACCGCCGCGATCACCGATGATGCCGCGTGACATCACCGCGGCCCGGCCGAACGGATCGATGTTGCCGACGGCGGCGAGCGTGCCGTCGGTGAGTAGGAACAGAGCCGCCTGACGGCCGCCCTTCAGCAGGACAGCCACGCCGCGCCCCGGGATCAGGAAATCGAGCCGGCAAGCCTGGGTCCAGGTCACGGTCTCAGTGGTGATGGTGGGTGTGTCGATAACGGTCATCGGTTCCTCCTCCGAACGCCTTACCTATTGGTACAGGCGCCCTGTTTCCGCAGCGTTAAGGGCTTATTTCCCGGCCGGTGCTGTGTCCGAAGCAACACCGACGGGCATGCCGGGAAGACCGAGGAGCACTGGTACCTTGCGTTCTCCGCTGTCGTCGAACGAAATCGTCGGGTCGGCTTCGTCAGGGGCATTGACGAAGGAGACGAAGCGCGAGAGCTTGTTCTCGTCCTCGAGCACGGCGGCCCACTCGTCCTTGTAGCCCTCGACGTGCTTGGCCATGGCGGCCTCGAGGTCACCGGCGATGCCGAGGCTGTCGTCACAGACGACGGCCTTGAGGTAGTCGAAGCCACCCTCGAGAGCCTCCTGCCACGGCGCGGTGCGCTGCAGGCGGTCGGCGGTGCGGATGTAGAACATCAGGTAGCGGTCGATGTAGCTGATCAGGGTCTCGTCGTCGAGGTCACCGGCCAGCAGCACCGCGTGCTTGGGAGTCAGGCCGCCGTTGCCGCCGACGTAGAGGTTCCAGCCGTGCTCGGTGGCGATCACGCCGACGTCCTTGCCACGGGCCTCGGCGCACTCCCGCGCGCAACCCGACACGGCCAGCTTGATCTTGTGCGGCGAGCGAAGGCCGCGGTAGCGCTTCTCCAGCAGCACGGCCATGCCGACCGAGTCCTGCTGGCCGTAGCGGCACCAGGTGGAACCGACGCAGCTCTTCACGGTGCGCAGCGACTTGCCGTAGGCGTGGCCGGACTCCATGCCGACGTCGACCAGGCGCTTCCAGATCAGCGGCAGCTGTTCCACGCGGGCGCCGAACAGGTCGATGCGCTGACCACCGGTGACCTTGACGTAGAGGCCGAACTCCTTGGCCACCTCGCCGATCACGATCAGCTGGTCGGCGGTCACCTCGCCACCGGGCATCCGCGGGACGACCGAGTAGGTGCCGTTCTTCTGCAGGTTGGCCAGGAAGTGGTCGTTGGTGTCCTGCAGCGCGGCCTGCTCGCCCTCGAGGATGTGCTCGCTCGAGGTCGAGGCCAGGATCGAGGCGACGGTCGGCTTGCAGATATCGCAGCCCGAGCCCTTGCCGTGCTTGGCGATCAGCTCGGAGAAGGTGCGGATGCCGGTGACGGCGACCACGTCGTACAGCTCGGCACGCGACTGGGTGAAGTGCTCACACAGCGACTTCGACAGCGCCACGCCGGACTGCTCGAGCAGCTTCTTGATCATCGGCACACAGCCACCGCAGGAGGTACCCGCGTTGGTGCAGCTCTTGACGGCCGGGATGTCGCAGGCGCCCTCGGCGATCGCGCCGCAGATGGCGCCCTTGCTGACGTTGTTGCAGGAGCAGATCTGGGCGTCGTCGGGCAGCGCGTCGGCACCGAGTTCGGCGCCGGCCGGGGAGATCAGCGCGGCGGCGTCGGCGGGCAGCGGGCGCCCGACCAGCGGGCGCAGGGCCGCGTACTGGCTGGCGTCGCCGACCAGGATGCCGCCCAGCAGGGTCTGGGCGTCGTCGGAGACGACCAGCTTGGCGTAGGTGCCCTTCGCCGCGTCGTGCAGCACGACCTCGAGCGCGCCCTCGGTGGTGCCGTGCGCGTCACCGAAGGACGCCACGTCGACGCCCATCAGCTTCAGCTTGGTGGACATGTCGGCGCCGGGGAATTCGCCCGCCCCGCCCAGCAGGCGGTCGGCGACGATCTCGGCGGTGGTGTAACCGGGGGCGACCAGGCCGTAGCAGACGCCCTCGATCGCGGCGCACTCACCGATCGCGTAGACGCTCGGGTCGGAGGTCTGCAGGGTGAGGTCGGTCAGGATGCCGCCGCGGGCGCCGATCTCGAGGCCCGAGGCCTTGGCGAGGGCGTCCTGCGGGCGGACACCGGCGGAGAACACCACCAGCGAGGCTTTGATCTCGGCCTCGTCGGACAGGTGCACGGTGACCTTGTCGGCGCCTTCCTCCTCGATCGAGACGATCTTGGCGGTGCCGACACCCGTGTGCACGTTGAGGCCGATATCGGTGACGAGCTTCTCCAGGATCGCGCCACCTCCGGCGTCGACCTGGGCGGGCATCAGGCGGCCGTTGTACTCGATCACGTGCGGGGTCATGCCGAGCAGGCGCAGCGCGTTGGCCGCTTCCAGGCCGAGCAGACCGCCGCCGACGACCACACCGTGCGCGCCGGGACCGGCCGCTTCGGCGGCGGCGCGGATGCCGTCGAGATCGTCGATGGTGCGGTAGACGAAGCACTCGGGCAGGTCGTGGCCGGGGACCGGCGGCACGAACGGGTAGGAACCGGTCGCCATGACCAGGGCGTCGTAGGCGATGACGTCGCCGCTGGTGCTGGTGACGGTCTTGGCCTCGAGGTCGATGGACTCGCCGCGCTGGCCCAGCCGCAGGTCGACCAGCTCGTCACCGTCGTACATGTTGCCGGGCAGCGCCAGGTCGTCGGCGTTCCAGTTGCCGACGTAGTAGGACAGGCCGACGCGGTCGTACGCGGGCAGCTTCTCCTCCGACAGGATGATGACCTGCCACTGGCCTGCCTCGTCGCGCGAGCGAAGGGCTTCGACGAAACGGTGTCCGACCATGCCGTGGCCGACCACGACCGCTGTTTTACGAGTGCTGTTCATGAGAGTGACCTCCTTGGTAGTGGTCGGTTGTCAGCGAGCCGACGAATTGGCCGACGAAGCGTTGGTTTCGGCCTCGAGGACCATGTGCTCGGCCTCGACCACCACTGCGGAGTCGGAGGTGAGACGGGGACGGCGCAGGAAGACCGTCCAGGTAACGGCGGCGCAGACCACGTAGAAGGCGAGGAACACCCAGAACGCGGAGGTGGCCGAAGCGGTGCTGGCGTAGGAGCTGCGCAGCACCATGTTGATGCCGACGCCGCCGAGCGCGCCGATGGCGCCGACGAAGCCGATCAGCGCACCGGAGGTGTTCTGCGACCAGGCCGCCTGCTCGACCCGCGAGACCGGCAGGCTCTTGGACTTGGCCTCGAACACCGACGGGATGATCTTGGTGACGGCACCGTTGCCGAAACCGGACAGGACGAACAGGGCGATGAAGCCCGCGACCAGCATGGTCATGGTGGCGCCGGTGGCAACGCCCTTGTTTCCGTCGGCCATCGTCGAGGCGGTGACGACGAGCAGGGCCGCGAGCATCATGGCGCCGAAGGTGGCGATGGTGACCCTGCTGCCACCGATCCGGTCGGCCATCTTGCCGCCGTAGGGGCGGGCCAGCGAACCGAGCAGCGGGCCGATGAAGGCGATCGACGCGGCGTGGACGGCGGCCTGGGCGGCGGTGTCGCCCCCGGCCTTGAAGCTGATCTGCAGGATCTGGGCGAAAGCGAAGCTGTAGCCGATGAACGAGCCGAACGTGCCGATGTAGAGGAAGGCGATCGCCCAGGACTGCGGTACCCGCAGGGCCTTGACCATGTAGGACATGTCGGCCTTCTGGTTGGTCAGGTTGTCCATGTAGACGGCGGCGCCGACGGCGGTGACACCGACCAGGACCAGGTAGACCGCGCAGATCACCGAGGCGTAGTCGCCACCGAGGGTGACCAGCACCAGCAGGCCCAGCAGCTGGATCACCGGGACGCCGATGTTGCCGCCGCCGGCGTTCATGCCCAGCGCCCAGCCCTTGAGCCGCTGCGGGTAGAAGGCGTTGATGTTGGTCATCGACGACGCGAAGTTGCCGCCACCGAAGCCGGCGAACGCGGCCACGACCAGGAACGTGGTGTAGGAAGTGCCGGGCTGGTTGACGAAGTACAGCGTCAGCAGCAGCGGGATGAGCAGCAGGAACGCGGAGAAGATCGTCCAGTTGCGACCGCCGAAGCGGGCGGTGGCGACGGTGTAGGGGATGCGGAGGAACGCGCCGACCAGGGTGGGCATGGCGACCAGGAAGAACTTGCCCGCCGCGTCGATGCCGTACTTGTCGGTGGGCATGAACAGCACCATCACCGACCAGATCGACCACACCGAGAATCCGATGTGCTCGGCGATCACCGACCAGATCAGATTGCGCTTGGCGACGTCCTTGCCACCGGCTTCCCAGGCCGCGACGTCCTCGGCATCCCAGTTGTCGATGTCGTGGTTCCGCTTCAGCGTGCTCAAGATTGGGCCTCCCAAAAGTGCGATGGCCCAACGGTAGGAAATGGGTATTGCCGAAATGCTGCGGGAAATGTCGCTTGAATCAACGGTTTCTCACCTTCCCCCGATCAGGGAGGTGAGATCAGCCCTTTTGTTTCCGGCATGTGTCGCAACGATTTCCGCGCGTAAGGAAGCAGCAAGAAATCATCGGAAACGCCCGTGAGGGTGTGATCTGCACAGCATTACTCCGATCGCACCGGTTCGCAACTCGAACGGTGAGATCAATTCCAGCTGTCTTCGAGCATGCGCGGCTTGCAGGCTTGCCAGGCGCCCGCGAGGAGCACACCGAGGGCGACGAACAGCATGGCGAACGGGACGAGCCAGCCGCCGGTCCAGGTGTGCAGCATGCCGAACAGCAGCGGGCCCGTGCAGGCGATCGCGTAGCCGACGCCCTGGGTGAAGCCGGACAGTGCCGCCGAGCCATGGGGGGTGCGGGTGCGCAGGTTGATCAGCGTCAGCGCCATCGGGAAGGTGGACGGGCCCAGACCCAGCAGCACAACCCACAGCAGCGGTGCCTGCATCGGCGCCACCAGCAGGCCGATGAAAGCGGTCGCGAACAGCACCATGCAGCCGACGACGACGGGGAACGGGTTGCGCATCCGCGAGACCACGGTGGGCGCGCCCAGCGCCGGGATCAGCCCGATCAGCGCGAACAAACCGACCATGCTGCCGCCGAAACCGGCGCTCGCGCCCGCGTCGGACAGGATCTTGGGCAGCCAGGCGAACATGGCGTAGGTGGTCAGCGAGGTCATGCCGAACATGCCCGCCATCCCCCACGCCACCGGCGAACGCCAGACTCTGCCGGTCTCGGGCGCCTCGGCGGGTAGCGCGGTGGTGTCGACCGTGTCGCGACCACGCCGATCGCGCAGCACGACGAACCACGGGATCGCGGCGGCGAAACCGACCAGCGCCCACACCCCCATCGAGATCCGCCAGCCGTGCGCCTGCGCCACCGGCACGGCGATGAACGCCGGAATGACGGTACTGAGCTGCACCATCACGATGTAGAGCGAGCTGATCGCGGCCAGATGATCGCCGAAATACCGCTTCACCAGCGGCGGGATCACCACATTGCCGATGCCCATGCCGAGCAGCGCCACCCCGGAGAACGCCAGCAGTCCACCGGTACCGGTGGAGAACACCCGCACCAGCGACCCGGCGCCGGCCAGCAGCATCGCGACGAACACGGTGCGCTCCAGCCCGAACCGGCGCACGAACAGCGGCGCGATGAGCCCGGCGAGACCGAACATCGCGGTCGGCAACATGCCGAACACCCCGACGATCCCCGTCCCGTACCCGACCTCGGCGCCGATCGTCTCGGCAAGCGGACTGAAGGCGGTGACAGCGGCGCGCAAGGTGAGCGCCGACATGATGATGGCCGCCAGAACGAGCAGCCGACCTTCGATCAGCGACCGCTGGGTGATCTCGGAAGGCGGGTCGACGTGACCGCGCCGGTCGTCCTCGAGGGTCGACCCGGCGCCGGAAGCTGGCTGGAAATCACGGAGCGGCGGCACCCGGAAATCATAGGATGACCCGATGACTACTGCCAAGCGACTGTGAGCGATCTCCCGCGAGAACACGGGTAAATCACCGGGAACGGACTACCGCACAACCGACCTCTCGTCGGCCGCCGACCCAGGTCACCCAGTGCACAAGTCCGGCCTGAAGTCCCGGAGAGGCGGAACAGCCCAGTAACCTTGCTGACGTGCAACCCGTCCGGCGTACCAGCCTCATCGCCCAGGTCACCGAGCAGCTTCGGGCCGAGATCCGTTCCGGCCGTTGGCCAGTCGGCCAACGGATCCCCACCGAACCAGAGCTCACCGAGCTCACCGGGACCGGCCGCAACACCGTGCGCGAAGCCGTCCAGGCGCTCGTGCACGCGGGCATGCTCGAACGCCGTCAGGGCTCGGGCACCTATGTGATCGCCACCTCCGAAGTCGGCGGCACCCTGGGCAAGTACTTCGCCGACGCGCACGAACGCGACATCCTCGAACTGCGCCAAGCTCTCGACACCACCGCGGCGGGCCTGGCCGCGCGCCGCCGCGACGACGCCGATATCGCCACCCTCCAGCGCTTGCTCGCCGAACGCAGCAACCGGAATTGGGCCGAGGCCGACCCGGTGGCCATCGCCGCCGACGTCGAATTGCACCGCGCGATCGTCGTCGCCAGCCACAACGCGGTATATCTGGAGTTCTACGATTCGCTGCTGCCGATCATCGAGCAGGTGATCCACGCGCGGACCGCGAAATCCGACGACGCGTACGACACCGAGCACGCCGAGCTGGTCCAGGCCGTCATCGACGGTGACGCCGAGCGGGCCGTGCAGGCGGCCAACTGCTTCCTCGGCTCGCTCATCGCCGAATATCCGGACCGCTGAGCAGCGCGGAGAGACGCTTCCTAAATCCAGGTAACCGGGCTGTCACCACCAGCGAATTCGCACGGTGAGCCGTAGTTGCCGGGAACGTCACCTGCGGCCATTGTCACGCAACAACCGGCTCCTACCTTTATCTCGACACCGCAGGGAGCATCGTCGAACACCAGGCGAGCCGCTCCTATCGAGCCCGATCGAGAGGAAGCCGATGACCGCGATAGCCGCCACCGGCCATGAGACGGAAGCCCCGTCCTTCGAATACCAGAAGAAGGGCCGCTGGATCTCCCATTGGGACCCCGACAACAAGGGGTTCTGGGAATCCGGCGGCGCGAAGACTGCCAAGAAGAATCTGTACTTCTCCGTATTCGCCGAAAATCTCGGCTTCAGCATGTGGGTCATCTGGGGCTCCATCGTCACCGCGATGGGCCCGGCCGGCTTCGAGTTCCTGCAGGGTCTCGGCAAGGGCAACGCGGTCGCCGTGAGCAACGCGCTGCTGCTCACCTCGATCCCGACCTTGGTCGGCGCGGCCCTGCGCATTCCGTACACCTTCGCGGTACCGCGGTTCGGTGGGCGCGCGTTCACCGCGTTCAGCGCCGCGATGCTGTTCCTACCCGCGCTCGGCATCCTCTACTTCGTCAACCAGCCGAGCACGCCCATGTGGGTGTTCCTGGTGCTGGCCTCCCTCGCCGGTGTCGGTGGCGGCAACTTCTCCTCGTCGATGTCGAACATCTCGTTCTTCTTCCCCGAGGGCAAGAAGGGCGCCGCGCTCGGCCTCAACGCCGCGGGCGGCAACCTCGGTGTCGCGCAAACCCAGCTGATCGTGCCGCTGCTGATCACCTTCGGCACCCACATCATGGCCAAGGACGCGGGCGGCTACCGCTTCGGTATCACCCTCGCCGTGCTGTTCTGGCTGCCGTTCATCGCGGTCGCGACCCTCGGCGCGCTGTACTTCATGGACTCGCTGGCCGAGGCCAAGTCCGACGGCAAGTCCTACAAGCTGGCGCTGACCAACCGGCACACGTGGATCATGTCGTTCCTCTACATCGGCACGTTCGGCTCGTTCATCGGCTTCTCGTTCGCCTTCCCGACGCTGATCAAGGCCACCTTCCCCGACCTCGCCAAGATCGGCTGGATCACCACCCTGGGCAACCTGGCCTTCCTCGGCGCCCTGGTCGGTTCGTTCAGCCGCCCGTTCGGTGGTTGGGTCTCCGACAAGATCGGCGGCGGCGCCAAGATCACGGTGTTCGTCTTCGGCGGAATGTCGATCGCGGTGGCCTGCATCGTGGCCGCCGTCGACATGAAGAGCTTCCCGCTCTACCTGACCGCGTTCCTTGCCCTGTTCATCCTGGCCGGTATCGGCAACGGCTCCACCTACCGGATGATCCCGTCGATCTTCAACGCCACTGCCAAGAAGTACGCCTCCGAGCACGGCATGGACCTGACCGAGGCGGCCACCTCCGCCAAGCGTCAGGCCGGTGCCGCGATCGGTGTCATCGGCGCGGTCGGCGCCGCGGGCGGGTTCGTCGTCCAGCAGGCCCTTCGCCTGTCCAACGTCCACCTGAAGACCATGGCCCCCGCCTTCTGGGCCTACGCCGCCGTCTTCCTCGTGATGGCCGCCGTCACCTGGTGGTGCTACCTGCGCACCTCCTTCGCCACCGACAAGGTCCCCTCGCTGGCCTACGCCAGCGTCTGATCCATCCCCACCCACCCGAAAGCCACGTTCGGTCCCCTCCCGAACGTGGCTTTCGGCTGTTACGCCGTTTCCGTTGTTACCCACGTCGAAACGTATTACGGCACAACCGATGACAAGGACGCGTCCCAGCGTCCACACTGAGGAGGCAGTTGCACGGAGGGGACATCGGTGAGAATTCGACCGCGGCAACAACTTCTGGATCTCTGGCGCGCCCACCTGCGCACCTCGTTCCGCGATGGCGGGTGGGTCTGGGGCGGACGCGACGGACGCAATTCGATCAGCGACGCCGAACAGCTGATGTGCCTGCTGTATCCGTCCACCGAACTGGCGAGTTTCGCACTCGACCCGGACAGCATCGAGTCCGCCGACGATATCGCCGCGGTCATGGCGGCGCTCGGCGACAACCTCCGGGTCGGCGGCGCCCTGGTGACGAAGATCGAGGAGTTCTTCGACTCCTATACCGACGCCGCCGGGAATCCGATATTCGCGGGTGGCAGCTACTTTCGCGACTCGGGTTTCGGAGAGCCCTCGGCGGCGCAGCGTGAGCTCGAGGTGGTCGACTCCTATTCGATGTCGCTGAGTCTGTGCATCGCGTCGCTGCGCTTTCTGCGCGGTCTCGACCGGTATCTGGTGCACGAGGTGCGCCGCGAGGGCACGCACCTGAAGGAGCGCATCCACGCGCTGACCCCCCGGGTGAGCGTCCGACTCACCTCCGCGATGGGGGGTCTGATCCGAAGTTTCGTTATCCACACCCCGCCGTTCTCCTCCTCCGCCGGGCAGGAGATCCTGAAGCTGGTGAACCAGACAGGCGCCCCGGTCAAGGATGTCATCGCCGACTTCTCCGGTGCGCTCGAGCAGATCCGCGTGCAGGCCGAGAACGACGTGCGCAGCGGCCACACCCCCGGCCTCGATCTGCGCGACGACAACCTGGCTTTCGAATGCGGCTGGGCGTGGGGTATCGACACCAACGCGGGCCCTGCCGTCGAGGTCACCGGCCGGGTTGCCACCCAGCCCGGTTACGCGGTCACCGAGCCGTACCTCTACTTCACCCTGGTCGCGCTCGACGGCATCAAGGACCTGTACTCCCAGCGGACCCAGGAACCGGCGCTCCTCGAGCCGCATCAGCTCCAACTGGCCGAGGCGCTGAAGCGCCGCGCGGAGCTGACCCAGCGCTACTGGTCCACGATCTCTCGCTTCGGAACCGGGCGCTGGCCGCTGGAAGACCTGCCCTGGCGCACTTCCGACGGGAAACAGTCGGACTACTACAGCCTGGCTGTGACGGCATTTCTCATCCAGGACTTGCTGGAGCGGGAGTCCACCACCGATCTGGCACGCACTGTCGGGGTGTTACGGCAGTTGGCCCAGCGTGCCCGGATCATCAACCGGCAGGTCCCCGACGATCCTGCCGCTCGTCTGCACTATCCCGGAATTACCCTGACGCTCAAGGGATCCGAGGCCATCGAGCCGGGCACGGTGCTGGGTTATCACGTCAGCGACTTCACTACGCTCCTACTCAAGCGCAGCCTCCAGGCCGCCCGGCTGGCACGTGACGTGGACACCCGCGAGGAGCTGCTCGACCTGGCCGCCTCGGCCCTGCAGCACATGCAGGACCGAGCCATCACCGGCGGCCGTTCCGCGGGCCTGTGGGACAACCTCGGACCGGTCGGCGATGCCGCCGACGCCGCGCCATCGTGGTTCCTGACCGAACGCATGATGGAGTGCCTGGTAGTCGCACACAACACCTACACTCGACCGCCGCTGGCCACCCAGGCAATGGTGAACGCCGCGATCGGCAAGCTCAGTGAGGCCGAGCATCTGCTCAGCCAGGAGTTTCTTCAGGTCAGCGATGCCGTGTACTCGTCGCGATTCCAGGAGCTGGCCGCGATCCAGCAGTCGCTGGACCGGGCTGACGAGATCCTGACCAAGCGACCGCACACCGCCGAGGCGCTGGCGGCCGACGCGCTGCTTCGGCTCAACGCGCTCGCCTACGCCCGGGAGGACGCCACCCGATGAGCGCCGATGACGCCGCGCCGATGCTGGTCTTCGCGACCTCTGACAAGGGAGGCACGGGGCGGTCGGTTACCAGCTGCAACATCGCCTACAGATTGGCTCTGCACGGCCTCGATGTCGCCTATGTCGACTTCGATTTCGGCTCTCCGACGGCGGGCGCGCTGTTCGAGATCGGACACGCCGAACGCGGCATCACCGATGACCGCGGGATGCATTCGTATCTGCGCGGGAACACCGGCGAGCCTCGGCGGCTGATCGTCGGCCGGGAAACCGACCGACCCCAACTACGCCGCGACGCACCTGGAGCTGGGCAGCTGGTCTTGTTCCCCGGCGACCTGGGCGGCGCCGAATTCGGCTGCGACAATGCCATGGTGGCGCGCGGAACCGCCTTGTTCGCCCAGCTGCTGAGCGAATTCGCCGTGGTGATAGTCGATCTCAGCGCCGGACGCTCGGTCGCGCTCGAGATCGCATTGCGGGCCACAGCCTCGACCATGCTGGCGCACCGCGCGCATCGTTGGCTGGTCTTCCACCGGTGGACGCGCCAGCACGTGCTGGCGGCCGGCGGCCTGGTACACGGACAGCACGGGCTGATCAAGACCGGTGCGATCTGGGATCGTCAGCGCGACAAACTGCTCACAGTCGAGAAGTCCGAACAAGCCCGCCTCGCGTCGATGCGTTGTGTGCGCACGGCAGTCGCCGCATCGGACCGGACCCACACAGTGGACCGGCCTGCCCAGGCTGCCTGGCTGAAAGAACAGGCGAACGCCTTGCGAGAACTGGCCACCGCCAAGGGTATCGGCGCGGCCATGGTGCTGGGGCAGACACCGATCGAGCCGATGCTGCAGTGGCGCGAACAGCTCATCCTCGATGCCGACGTCAACGCCGGCCTCGCCGATCCGGCAACCGTCGCGGCGTACACGGATCTGGCTCGGCGGCTTACCGTTCCGACGACCTGGGACATCGAATAAATGAATCTGCCAACGTATCGGGAAGCGTCGGAGGAATCCGCCGTCGCGCCACTACCCATGGCCCATCTGTCGATCGAGATCTGCCACTTCCGGCACGAGGAAATCCTCTACGACACCGACCTGGTCCGCGCCCAATTCCGGCGCGCGGTCCCGCTGGTCGCCGCGTTCATCGAGTCGGCTCGGATCGAGTACGGGCCGGACACCAGGGTGAGTACCTGCTACCTCACCGACGATTACTTCCAGCCACGCTTCGAACCGGCCGAGGTGCTCGGCAGGCTGCTGGGCGCCGCGGCCGACGCCGGGCTGACCATCGACTATCTGGCCAGGGAATCCGGTTGCCACCGAGCGCCGGTTTTCGCGGGCGGGGTCGCCGTCGGCGCACCGATCCCGGTCGCGGAGATGGTGGCGGCGCGGCTCGTCGCGCAGCCAGAGGACGAGGAGGTCGCCAACGGCAGCAGACCACCGACCACCGAATCCGGCTGGCTGTGCAACGGGCGTCGGGAACAGGACGATTCGTCCCGCCTCGCCATGCATCCGCAGCCATATCGGCCCCCACAAGAGTACGGCCGCGGCGAGCATTCGATCTTCCTCGACGTGGAGTTGTGGCACGACCGGGACGAGGCCGCACGACGCTGGTCGTGCCCGTTCCTGGCTGCGGTATGGCAGCTGTTGCGCCTGGGCATGCTGCGCTATCACGGTGCCCCCGTCGTGGATCCGCAGCTGTGGCCCGCCGATCGCGAATGGCCGGACAGCTGGGAGGACCTGCCTCCCGTGGTACGGCTCAATCCGGACGCGGCGCCGTTCACGGCGTATCGGACGCTGTCGATGCTGCCCAAGCGCTATCTGCTGATCGAGTCGGCGGTGCGGGTCATCCTCGATCATCTCGCGCCGGATGACGACGTCGCCGCCCAGGTCGCCACCCAAGGTAGTGCCGAGCAGGTGGTGGTACCGCCCAAAGTCGTCGAACGCGTGGGGCACCTGCTACTCGATGGGACCTGACCGTGCCGCCTACGCCGCCGCGCCGCGCCGCGCCGGGACCGCCGACCCCGCTCGTGGTGCTGGGCGAAATCCGTACCTGCCTGCTGCCGCATTCGATGACCTTGGACGGCCAGGCCACCGACGAACTGCTGGCGACGGTGGCCGGGGCGTCCGTCCTGCGCCGCGAACGTCCTGGCCCGCTTGCCTTCTCACCCCGCCGCGCGACCGGCGTCGACTGCCATCTCGGGTGGGGCGCGACAGCGACCGCGCGCGTGGTGGGGACGGTGGCATCGACTGTGGTCCTGGTGGGCGGCCGATTGGTCCAGCTGTCGTCGCACACCACCGTAGTGCGGGCCCAGCAGAAAAAGCGCAGGCCGTG
The DNA here is from genome assembly GCF_042668615.1 of Nocardia sp. NPDC057272. Classification (NCBI taxonomy): domain Bacteria; kingdom Bacillati; phylum Actinomycetota; class Actinomycetes; order Mycobacteriales; family Nocardiaceae; genus Nocardia; species Nocardia sp. NPDC057272. Next base: position 369,502 of record NZ_JBHUYK010000001.1, read on the forward strand.
GTCTCATTACATCAGCCGGATCGGCGTGACAGAGGTGATCGGTGAGGTGCCCGACCGCGCGGTCGCCGACAGGCAGTTGGTCGCAGGCTATTTCGCCCCACCCGGCCCGAACACGCTGGATCTCGCCTCGATCTGTGCCAGGCATCTCGATGACCTGAGGTCCTCGCCGCTGCTGGATCAACGGCCGCAGCTGAGAGCGCCGACCACGCGACTGCGGTGGACCGCCGTCGTCGGGGGCAACGCCGGCCCGGCGGTATCGCTACGTCTCGAGAACGAGCTGTGCAGGGCGTTACGGGTCACGGTGCGTACGGCTACGGATCTGCCCGATGCCCTGCGGTTCTGCCAGGATGTCGCCGTCCACGACTGGCTCCTGACGGTCATCGACGCCAGAGTGCGGGCGGCCGAAGGGCTGGAGGACGGGCAGCAGGTCACCGTGCTCGCGCCCGTGCTCGAACATCTGGCGCACCTGTGGATGCCCGGCGCACAGGTCCCGGCCGCGATGCGGGCGCCGTGGCGGGACTTGCAGGCCGCGGCCAATTTCTCCAAACAGTGGACCGCCCGCGTGGAACAGGTGCAGCGCCGGATCGACGTAGCGACGTACTACGCCGCACGCGGCGGAAACCTGTCCGGCGACTGGTGACTACAGCCGGAACCACCGGCGGACCAGCAGCGCGAAGAACACCGACATCGAGACCGCGCCCAGCCACGCTTCGGCGGCGAACAGGATTCGCGCCTGCGGAGCCATGCCCACCGCATTCGCCGGATCGAGTGGATTGAGGAAGGTGAGGACACCCAGGTAGACGACCTCGGTCCACGGCTTGTTCCCTGCCCACAACAGGGCGAGTGCGGTGCACACGATGATCTGCACGACAACCCAGCCGAGCAGCCGGAACGGCTGATACCCGTAACCGCACAGTAGATCCGAGACGATGCTGACGCCACGCCGCCAACCCGGCGCGGCGGTGCGACGGCGGGCTCGCGCCAGCGCCAGCGCGCAGCGATCCTCGGCTCCGGCATTCTTGGCGCGGCGGTGCAGCTCCACGGCGCCGCTCCAGGCGCGCACCGCGTGCGCAGGTAGATCGGCGCGGGTGAGCGCGGTGGCGAGCGTCTCGTATCGGGCGGCGAGCAAGGTGTTCTGGGCCGGGCTCAGCCGAAGTGGCCCGCGGAATTCGACTTCCGCGGCGATCAGCCCGGCGATCAGCGGCGTTCGCCAGGCCTCGTCGCCGGGTGCCGCGTTCGGGGCCCGCTCGTACAGCACGCCGAAACGCAGCTTGTTGCTCTGCCGCCCGCGGATGAGTAGTTCGGGGCGGTCGAGCAGGGCCTCGATGTGCGTGTCCAAGTCATCCAAGGTGCCGGTTCCGGCGACCCCGACCTGCTCGAGTCTCTGGGTGTAGCGCAGTGCGCGATCGCCGATATCGGCGATGACCGATTCGTGCGATGACTGCGGCCTACCCCCCGGCATCCGAATACCCCCGCATCGAGCCCAGCCGAATCAGGTTCCAGTGTAACCGTTTTCGCCGGTTTCTACCGAGTGGTCGCTGGGTAGGCGGTGCAGCTTGTACACCAGCACATCACGCGGTTCGTCTTCGCCGAAGTATCGCTCGTCGTGCTCGCGTAGCACGAAACCGAACTCTCTGAACAGGTTGTAAGCCGAGACGTTCTTCGGGTCGACGGTCAACCAGATCTCGTCGACATCACCTTTGTGCCGACAAACCCGGATGCTGCGCCGCAGCAGCCCACGACCGTAGCCGTGACCGCGCCGATCGGGCGACACCGCCAAACTGATCAGCCACGCTCTCGAGCCTTCGCCCATGATGGTCATCGCGTATCCGACAACCTTGTCCTCGTCGCCGCAGGGCTCGACGGCGACGACGCAGCGCGAACTGTTCAAGTCCATGAACTGGCGCAGGACGAAGAAGGGGTAACGGTCACGGAAGGCCGCGCCATCGATCACCTGAATATCGGGCAGATCGGCCTGCGTGGGCTCCCGATACCGCACGGCTTCCTCGATGGTGGTCATCTGCTCCCTTGCGTTCGCGCACAAGAACCTATGAAGTCAAGCCTAGACGCCGCACCTGATCACGAACATCGAAATCAGAGGCAGTGTACTCAGCTTTTACACGACAGCATCCGCGACATCGGAGGCGCGTGTCGGGTCGCAGTGCCTTACACGAACACGGTCACATCCCTTCTTCGCCGGCGCAACCCCTACACTGGTACCCACGTCGCTCTGTCCACCAGTCGTCGCGCCAAGTTGTCGAAAGCCACCACCGTCGCCCAATTCGCGATACCGGCGCCAACATCGGCATCGAGAACAATCTGCTCCCGCCACTGCAGCAACCGGTCGACGGGGACCTCCCCCAGCGACACGCTGTCACCGAGTCGATACTCAGCAGCGAGAGACCGCAGGACATCGTGTTGTTTGAGCAACCAGGCCGCCTGTGGACCGCCGCCTGCGGCGTGCTCGCCGGTGACGCAGGGAACAGCAGTGCGCACGAAGCGGATTCTGGCCAGGAGGTCGTCAAGGCCATAACCGAGCTCGACTGCCCTCGCCAGCAGGCCCTTGGGTCCGTGCACCACACGCTTCGCGGACATCAGGTGCTGGCGGGTCCAGCGGTGGTAGACGAGCCAGTACACCTCGTTGTCCGGCATATCCAGTGGCCGGGTGGCTTCCAGCGCTATCTGCATCGCCACCGATCGGCCCGCACTGAGGTCGACGATCACCACCTTGAAGGTGCTGTCCAGGTCGAGCAGTAACTCACGGCAGCGCCGCACCACCTGACGATCGTTGGCCGACACGGCTTCGCCGCAACCCTCGTCACCCGGCAGGAGGACCAGCGCGGCCCCGCGAGAGCGTCGGCTGTGCAACGCTTTTCGATGGGTGCTCGCCCGCACGTCCACGCGCCGATGGATGCTGTCGTGGCCGAGCAGATACGAGTGCAGCCCGTTGCCCGTCTCTGCGCCACTGTCGACCGAGCCGATCTCGAACACTGCGCCCGCGCTGGGCGAGCCGAGATCGAAATCGACGTAGGCCGTGCTGATGCCGTGCAGGCTGAGCCGATAGGCCAGATTGCAGCTGGTCACCGACTGGCCGACACCGCCCTTCCCGGACGCAGCGAAGACGATCATCGTCAAGAACTCCGCATCGCGTCGAGGCGGGCCCAGGCGAGTCGATCGAGTTCGATCAGTGCCGCCGAGACGAGTGTGAACGTGGTTCCCGGCTGCGCATCAATGACGCTCCTCGCCCGGTCCAGCTTCTGCTCGACAGCGTCGAGCGCGAACCGGTTGGCCGAGGTGTCGTAGACTCCGACGTCGAGCATCGCTTGATTCAGCAGGTGCTCGGCCTCGTGGAGCAACTCGACTGCCCGGACCACCATCGCGGGCGATCGCAAAGATACCGCACGATAAGTGCGGTCGGCGGCGACCAAGCACTTGACGATGCGCTCGGTCATGTACCACGACGGGAGCGGCCCACGCTGTGCCGACGCACCGAATGCCGCGCCGGGATCGTCCCACAGACCGGCCGCGTCGCCATCCGAGATCATCCGATGATCGAGGTGATCCATCACCTGCTTCGCCAGTTCCATCAGCTGGTCACGGGCGGTGATGTTGCCCGACAAACGAGCCGCCCGCAGCAGCCGCTCGAGTAGTACCGGTGCGAAATCCGAGGCGATCCAGTCCAGTCGAGACCCACCGCCGTCGACGAGTTCGCTGCCGCGCAGTGTCATCCGCACACCCGGACAGTGCAGGGCGACCGACGGGTCTGCCCGCGTCGGCCTTCGCGTGATTCGCCCGCGTCGCGCCAGCTCGTCGAAAATGCCGACCGCCCTGGTCAGATCGTCATCAGCGGCGCTACGTTCGACCAGATCCTGGATCAGCACCGCCGAGACGAGCAGACTGAAATAGTCCGATTCCTCGCCGTCGGATGTACGCCACGGAATATCTTCCAGCGGCCAGGTTCCGGTGCCGAAACGGGCGACAGTCGACCAGTAGCGCTGGGTCATTTCCCAGCGCAGTCGCAGCGCCTCGGCCAGACGTTGCTGGGTTTCGTCGAGCAGGCCGAGTTCCCTGGTGCGTGATGACAGCACGTCGCTGATCGCATCGAGTGCGGTGATGGTGAAGTGGAGATAGGGCCGGCGGTCGGCGAATCCCTGACAGGAACCGATCGTGGTCGGCACGAAATCGACCGGGCCGGCTTCCTGGACGATGCCCCAGCTCCAGCCACACTCGAAGAGCAGATCCTCGTTGTCGAGTTCGGACACCAGCGCCGGACCGAGCATCACATCGCAGCGCAGACGGGCCCGCACGCGTTCGAGGCTCCGAGAGATGTCATGGATCACAGAGCTCTGCGGCTGCCCCGACTGATTCAGCATCCCGAGTATCGCTCTGCCCGAAGGTGAGTGCGGGGCGAGCGTGTCGACCGCGAAACTGCGCACGAGGCCGGTCATCGCGGCAGTCAGCCGGGTGCTCACATCGCGGCTCAGGTCGGCGATCCGCGTGCTGATCGCTGTGCGCCGCTCAGCCTGCGCCCACCGGTCGAATCCGCGCGCGAAACCGAGCGCCGCGATACACACGGTGACCGACCGGGAATACCCGTCGACCACCTCGAGAGCGCGCTGCGCGGCCGTCGGATCACCATCCTCGGGCGATCTGAGATAGCTGCCCGCGGCGAAGCGCGGTACGTCGTCGGCATCGGTGTTCCGGGCCAAGTACTCCTCGATGAGACCGAGAACCGTGGTGCCGATTCCTACCGGTCCCCCGAAGGCCGCCAACACCTTCCGCACATCCTCGGACATCGATGCCGGCTGATCCAGCGCGAAGGTCTCGATCTCCGCCGCCGGATACAACAGGCACAGCAGCTGTTCGGAATCGCTGATCGAATCGGCGCCGAGGATGCCGTCCCAGCGCCACTTCTCGTCCCGATAGCAGGTCGAAACCATGGCACCCCAGATGTCCAGGATCTGTTGTCTTGGCTGGATTCTCATCGCAACAATCCTCACCGCTCGTGACTGCCGCAGTGAGTCCGCGAGCCGACGTAGGACGCACGGCAGCGATGCTCGATGAAAATAGCACGGCTGACACCAGAAAACGTTGAGTGTCAACAGTTTTGAGTTCGATGACGACCGATAGGTCAGAGCAGGTGCGGTTTCCGCGTTACAGTGCCAAACGGACCATGTCCGCGGTCCGAGCGAGTCCGGGGAAGGCTTCGGGGGTCGAACGCGGGTGCAATGCGTGGACCGCCAGGCGGAACATCAAGGCGCGTAACAGCATTTGGGGCCATTCGGGCAGAGTCGCCCAGCGGTCGAGTAAACCGTCATCGCCCCCGCCCCAAGCCAGTGCGTCGACGACGACGACCCCCGCGGCCCAGGTGGCGGGGCGCCAGTAGGGGGTGATGTCGGTGAGGCCGGGGGTGTGGGCGCCGGTGAACAGGACGGTGCCGAAGAGATCGCCGTGGACGAGTTGGTCGGGGCTGCGGACGGGTTTGCGCAGCGTGGCGAGCTGGCCGATCAGTTCGAGGGACCGCTGACCGTCGGGGGTGGCGGCGATGGGGACGCCGCCCGCGCGCAGGGTGCGCAGCGGGACCGATTCCCAGGCGGCGCGGTCGGCGGCGACGAACACGTCCACGTCGACCCACGGGGCGACGGGCGGCTGGACCAGGAAGCGGGGGCGTTCCAATTCCGCTGTCGCCTTGTGCAGACGCAGGGAGACCGAGACGACCTCGTCGTGGCGGGGCTCGGGGGCTCCGTCCACGAAGGTGTCGGCGCGCCAGCCGGAGACAACATAGCGTCCGTCGGTGGCGCGGACGGGGCGGGCCACCCGCAGCCCGTCGACCGCCAGGTGTTCGCGTACTTTCGCCGACCACGCGGCCCTGGCGTGATCGGCGACGGGGCTGAGCACCACGTCACCCATGCGCCAGCCACCGTCCCAGTCTCCGAGGGAAACCGGCGTCACTTCGCGAAGCCCGAATGTGGCTCGCACATGCTCGGGAGGTTCGACTGAGGTCACGGCCGTACCGTAACCCCGCGATCACCGCAGGCGACCCAAGGCACGCTGTGACAGTCCACTTTGCGACCTCACCGCAATATGCGATGAGGTCGCAAACCGGCAGCTATCGGGTCAGTAGACCGGAAGCGACGGATCGACCTGCTTGGCCCAGGCCACCACGCCGCCCTGCAGATGCGTCGCGTCGGCGAAACCGGCGCGCTTCAACGCGGCCAGTGCCTCGGCCGAACGGATGCCGGTCTTGCAGTGCAGCACGATCGGCTTGTTCTGCGGCAGTTCGGACAGGGCCTCGCCGGACAGGATGCGGTCCTTGGGGATCAGGGTCGCGCCCGCGATGTGGACGATGTCCCATTCCACCGGCTCGCGCACGTCGATCAGCTCGACCTTGTCGGCGTCGAGGAGATCCTTGAGCTCGGCGGCGGTGATGGTCGACCCGGCCGCGGCGGCGGTGCCTTCCTCCGACACCACACCGCAGAACGCGTCGTAGTCGATCAGTTCGGTGATCGGCTCGCGCTGCGGATCGCGGCGCAGCTTGATGGTGCGGTAGTTCATGTCCAGTGCGTCGTAGACCATCAGGCGGCCGAGCAGCGTCTCACCGATGCCGGTGATCAGCTTGATCGCCTCGGTCACCATCACCGATCCGATCGACGCGCACAGCACGCCGAGCACGCCACCCTCGGCGCAGGAGGGGACCATTCCCGGCGGCGGGGCCTCCGGGTACAGGTCGCGGTAGTTGATGCCGCGACCGTCGGGGGCGTCTTCCCAGAACACCGAGACCTGGCCTTCGAAGCGGTAGATCGAGCCCCACACGTAGGGCTTGCCCGCGAGGACGGCGGCGTCGTTGACGAGGTAGCGGGTGGCGAAGTTGTCGGTGCCGTCGACGATCAGGTCGTATTCGGCGAACAGCTCGACCGCGTTCTCCGGTTCCAGGCGGATCTTGTGCAGCCGCACGTCGATCCCGGAGTTGATCTCCAGGATGGAATCGCGGGCGCTGTCGGCCTTGGGACGGCCGATATCGGATTCGCCGTGGATGATCTGGCGCTGCAGGTTGGAGGCGTCGACCTCGTCGAACTCGACGATGCCGAGAGTGCCGACACCGGCCGCGGCCAGATAGAGCAGGGCAGGCGAGCCGAGGCCGCCCGCGCCGATCACGAGGACCTTGGCGTTCTTCAACCGCTTCTGACCGTCGACACCGAGATCGGGGATGATCAGGTGCCTGCTGTAGCGAGCGATTTCGTCTTTGGTCAGTTCCGCGGCCGGCTCGACGAGCGGCGGCAACGTCCCATGAAGAGACACGTGAGAACTCCTGTATCTATGGCGGCGGGCGCGGCCGTGAACCGGTGGCCGCTCTGCTGACTACAACAAGACCCGCCGCGCTGTTCTTCCCCGTTCATGTTCCCGCATGGGCGAGGCCACTATCCGCGCGGGTACGGCCAGGGGTTGAAGCGGCAGGTCTTGCCGTCGGCGGGGACCACGCCGTGGGGGTCGAGCAGGGCGATGTCGTTGTTCTTGGTGCCGAAGGTCTGCTGCATCATGATCGGCGCGAGACCGCCGTCGGTCTCGCACGGCTGATGGCCGTGATAGCCGATGGCGTGGCCGACCTCGTGGTTGATCTGGTACTGCCGGTAGGAACCGATGTCGCCGTCGAAGGCCAGCGCGCCGCGGACCCAGCGGACCTCCGAGAGCACTACCCGGTCGAGGTCGGCGTTGTAGCACGACGAGTCGATCGGGATCTCGAAGCCGCAAGCGGCGCGAGTGCTTTCGCGAGAGGTGAGCGAGAGCCGGAAGTCGGCCGGGCCCGCGTCGATGCGCTGGAAGCCGAACTTGGGGTCGTTGGTCCAGCTCTTCGGGTTGGCCAGGGTGGTCTCCACCATCTTCGCCACGGCGGCGTCGCCACCGAACGGTGCGGTGTCGATGCCGTCCTCGACTTCGACGGTGTAGCGGAACACCCGCTCGGTGCCGGCGCCGACCTGGGCGCTGGTACCCGGCACCACATGCCAGGTGCCTGCCGCGCGCTCGACGTAGTCGCCGCCCTCCGGCAGCGCGCCCAGCGGCAGATCGGCGGGGAACTTGCCGTCGCCGGGGGGTGCGCCGATGATGCCGGACTGCGCCACCTTGGGACTCAGCGCGCCGAAGCCGGGATCGCTCGGCGGCGGGATCGGTCCGGTGCGCACCGCGTCGACGACGACCAGCACGGTGATGGCGAGCAGCACCGGCAACGCGTAGGCACGCCACCCGTAGGCGGACACGAATCGACCGAGCGCGCTCTGCTTCTTCGCCTCCCGCTGCGGGCTGCGCGGGCGGCCGTTGTCGTGGTCGGTGGGATCCCAGCGGGCACGCAGCGGCTGGCGGGATCGGTCAGCGGGCTGATAGAGCCCGAGCGGGTCGTAGACCTGCAACTCCCGCCCCTCCGGCGCCGACGTGACAGCACCGGACTCGGAGGGTTGCGTGGAGCGAGCGACATCGCGCCCGCCGTCGGCATGGTCATCCGTCCGGTCGGTCACCCCATCAGATTCTCACAGTGCGCAAATCCGCCGTACGGGCGGCCGGAGGAGATCGCGCGGTTACGGCCCGGCGAACTCCGTGGACTGGTACTACATTTCCAGGGCGAGACGCAGGGCGAACACCGTGCGAGTATCGTTCGTGGGATACCCGACCGCACACCCGGCGGCCCGGGGAATCGACTATAGAGAGCCGAGATGACTGACCTCGTGGACCGCATGCCCTCGCGCCGATCGGTGCCGGAGACGGTCCCGGCCAAACGCGGCACCCGCCTGCCTCGTGACGAGCGCCGCCAGCAGCTGCTGCTCGCCGCCAGTGAGGTCTTCGTCCAGCGCGGCTACCACGCGGCGGGCATGGACGAGATCTCCCAGGTAGCCGGGGTCAGCAAGCCGGTGCTGTACCAGCACTTCGCCAGCAAGCTGGAGCTGTACCTGGCGGTGCTGCAGAACTACGTCGACATCCTGGTGTCGAGCGTGCGCCAGGCGCTGCGCTCCACCACCGACAACAAGCAGCGCGTGCGGGCCGCGGTCGCCGCGTACTTCGATTTCGTCGACAACGAGATGCAGGGCTTCCGCCTCGTCTTCGAATCCGACCTCACCAGCGAACCGCAGGTGCAGCGCCGGGTCGAGCAGGCCACCGAGGCGTGTGTCGACGCGGTGTTCGATCTGGTCGCCCACGATTCGGGTCTCGACCCGTACCGCGCCCGTATCCTTGCCGTCGGCCTCGTCGGCGCCAGCCAGTTCTCGGCCCGCTACTGGCTCGAAGCCGACCGCCCGGTCCCCAAGGACGAAGCCGTCGACACCACGGTGTCGCTGGCCTGGGGTGGCCTAAAGCACGTGCCGCTGACCGCCGCCCAGCGGGCGTACTCCCCGGACCTCTGAGTCCGCACCGACGAAAAATGCCCCGCCATCGGAAATGGCGGGGCATTTTCGTGTTCGCAGCTCAGATCGTGGCGAAGCCGACTCGGCCGACGGCCGGGGAACCGATTTCCACGTAGGCGACCTTCGCGGCCTGGATCAGGAACTTGCGGCCCTTCTCGTCGGTGAGTGACACGACACCGGCGGAGCCGCTCAGCGCATCGGACACCAGCGCCTCGATCTCATCAGGGCTCTGCGCACTGTTGATCACGAGCTCGCGCGGGCTATCCGAAATACCGATCTTGACCTCCACGGCCAACCTCCGAACGTAAGAGTCCTGTGTTGTCAGGTCCCAGGCTAGTACTGTTCCGCCTCTCCGCGTATTCGGCCGACGGCCCAGGTGTAGCTCGGGTTCCTGATCGGGCTCGCGGTCGCGTGCCACGAACGTTGTGGGCGTACCCGACGAGTTACCCATGTTCGTGCGAAATCAGTGGTCAGGGTTCGATCAGTTCGATTTCGAGTTCGATCTTCACCGTGTCCGACAGCATGCCCGGCATCGCGACGCCGACGCCGAAGTCGGTGCGCTTGATGGCGCCGGTGGCGGAGAAACCGGCGTGGCGGGTGCCGTCGGGGAAGTCGGCGATGCCGCCCCATTCGACGTCGAGGGTCAGCGGCTGGGTGATCGCGCCGAGGGTGGCCTCACCGGTGACGGTGAAGGTTTCGGCGACCCGGACCGGCTGGGTGGCACGGAAGCTCAGGGTCGGGCGGTTGGCGACGTCGAGGAAGTCGGCCTGGCGGATGTGGGCGTCGCGGTCGGCGTTGCCGGTGTCGAAGGAGTCGAGTTCGATCGTGGCGCCGAGGGTGGCCGCGCCGGCTTCGTCGACGACGAACTCGGTCGCGAAGCGGGTGAAGCCGCCGCGCACCTTGGCGATCCCGAGGTGGCGAATGGTGAACGCGACCGAGGAGTGGGCGGTGTCGAGGGCCCAGGATCCGGTCTTCAGCTGCTGGGTCTGTGTCGAGGAAGTCATGCCTCCACCCTGTCCGGACTGCGGTCCGTTAACCAGACCGCGGTTATCCTGGTCCTGGCAGGGCGTGGCTGAAAACTCCACGACCAGGGAGGATCGAGGCATGGTTGGCGCAGACAGCACGGATCATCCCGGCGCCCGGTCGGCGTTCGCGGAACTTCTCATCGCCCGTCGCGCCGAGTTGCGCCCGGAAGACGTCGGCCTGCCCGGCGGCGGCAGGCGGCGCACCCCCGGCCTGCGCCGGGAGGAGGTCGCGGTACTCGCCGGGGTGAGCGCGGACTATCTGGCGCGACTCGAGCAGGGCCGCGATACCAACCCGTCGATGGCCGTGGTCGACGCACTCGCCACCGCGCTGCGGTTCAACGACACCGAGCGGGCTCATTTCGGCTGGCTCGCGCTGACTACCAGCAGCGAATCCCGATGCCCGAGCACGGCCTTCGACCCCGATCTCGATCAGGTGCCCGCCGCGCTGCGCAGCGTGCTCGACGCGCTCTCCCCCACCCCGGCGTTCGCGCTCGGACCCCGGGCGAACGTGCTCGCCTGGAACAGCGCGTGGGCCGACCTGGCCACGCCGCTCGGCCTGCTCGACAACCCGGACATGGTCAACCTCGCCGTCTGGGCCTTCCGCCATCCCCTGGCTCGCACCACGGTCACCGATTGGCCCCAGTTCGCCGATCATCTCGCCGACCAGCTCGCCAGAACACGCCTGCGCCGCCCCGACGACGAACGCATCGCCGGCGTGATCACCGCCCTGTGCGAAGAACCCGAATTCGCTCGCCGCTGGCAACCCCACCGCCTGGCCGAGGACATCCCCACCCTCCTCGGCTTCGAACATCCCAGCCGAGGCACCCTCACCTATACGGTGCAAACGCTGTCCGCGGACAAAGACCAGCAGGTCGTGGTCTGGCTGCCGCGCGAAACAGCCGCCCGCGCACCAGAATTGCGCTTGGTGCAGCAACGCGTGGTGGGCGGATAACCTACAAACCCAGTTCCGCCATGCGGGCCGCGTGCCGCTGCTGCATGCGGTCGAACAGGGTCGCGATGCCGTTGAGATCGCCGGTGGCGGCGAGGACCAGTTCGGCCAGCTCGTCGCGCTGGGCCATCACGAACTGCGCCTGCGTGATCGCCTCACCGAGCAGCCTGCGCCCCCACAGCGTGAGGCGGTCGCGCTCGGAGCGGCTGGCCGCCACCGCGCTGCGGACCTCGTCGACCACGAACTGCGAGTGACCGGTCTCGGCGAGGACATCGCGCACCACATCGGAGACCTCGGTGGGCAGTGCGCCCGCGATCTCGGTGTAGAAGTCGGCGGCCAAGCCGTCTGCCACGTAGAACTTCACCATCGACTCGAGCCAGGTCGACGGGTCGGTGGAGGCGTGGTAGGAGTCCAGCGCGCCCTGGTACTGCGCCATCGCGGCCTCGGCGTCGGCGCCGCGCTCGGTGAGCGCCGCTTCGAGGGTCTCGAAGTGCGCGAGCTCGGCGGCGGCCATCTTGGCGACGCCGATCCGGCCGCGCAGCGACGGCGCCTGCTTCGCCTCTTCGGCGAGCCGGTAGAACGCGGACAGCTCGCCGTAGGCGAGGACCGCGAACAGCTCCGTCACCCCCGCGTGGTCCGCGGCGAGCGGCTCGGTCGAGAAGAATTCCGGCGCGGCAGAGGTCTGGGCTCCCATGACTGTCAACAATAGTCCCGATCGGTGCTCAGTCGCGTTCGGCCAGGAATTTGTCCAGGTGTGTCCAGGTCGTCTCGCGGGCCTGCGGTCCCGTGAGAATGCCGAGGTGACTGCCCTCAACCACCTCGTAGGTGACCGATGGCGAACCCGACAGCGTGCGCAAACCGGCCTCGACAGCGGCCTTAGGGGTGATCACGTCGGACTTGCCGCCGATCAGCAGCACGGGCACGCGCACGTCGGCGAGTTCGATGGTCCGGTCGCGCAGTTCGAGCTTGCCGTTGCCGATGTCGTTGGCCAGCATCATCCGGCCCCACAGCTGGTTGTAGAAGCGGCCGGGGTAGCCGGGCATGGCGGCCTGGAAGCGGTCGATGGATTCCATCTTGGCCAGGGTCTCGGTGTTCGCGATATTGCCGGCGATGAATCTCGGACGCGCCAGTTCACGGTCGTAGGCGGCGAGCCGGTAGCCCAGCTTGGTCAGCGGTGCCGGAATGCCGCCCGCGGCCCGGACGAGCGCGGTGGTCCCCCAGCCGCCGGTGAGGCCGGCGACGGCACGCAGCTGCGGAATTCCGAGCATCTTGTCGTAGTCGAGCGGCGGGCCGACCCCGGTGACCGAGCGGATCGGCAGTTCCGGGTTCGCGGCCGCGGTGAGCAGCGAGAACATGCCGCCGACGGACCAGCCGATCAGGTCGACCGGGGCACCGCCGCGATCGGCGCTCACGCGCAGGATCGCCTCGGGCAGGATGTCGAGGATCCAGTCCTCGAAGCCCATCCGGCGATCGGCGAAGGAGATGTCACCGTAGTCGATCAGGTAGGGCGCACGGCCGGTCTCCACCAGGTACCGGGCCACGCTCTGGTCGCGGCGCAGGTCGAAGCAGGTGGCGGGCGCGGCCAGTGGCGGCACCAGCAGCACCGCGGAATCGCTTGCCGCAGACTGGAATTCGGTATCGTAGCGACGCAGCAGACGGTGCGGCTCGTCCCACAGCACGGTCGAGGGGGCCGGGTCGACGGGCTCGATGCCCGCGCCGAAGCTCAGCGCCCACGCGTTGCGCGCGGCAGTGGTGACGGTGTCGGTGATACTCACGACTAGAAATGTCTCACACACAGTACCGCCGGTACCAGTGAGCTCGATTACACCCGTGGACACGCGCGAAATCCAGCACCGATGAATTGCGCTGCGACACACCACCGGTGCTGAGGTAATCCCGTGGCGAGCCCGTATTCGCGCGGCATTCAGCCACGTTGAAATTCGGATTCCGCAGAATATCACGCTACAATCTCTGTGGACAACGCTAGTTTCGACGCCCGGACATACTCCGCGGCGTCGCACTCCACCGGCGCACAGCGCGGGCGGACAGCGGCGTTGCCCAGACAGCAATGTCGAAGAAAATGTGCGCGCAACGAATCCGCATCACCGCAGCGCCGCGCCGATGACACCGTCTCGACGACCACGCATAACGCCTGGTCGGCGATGGTTATCCGGCGCCGGCCCGGTGAATATCACAGGCGGGTATGTGGTCGTCGCGGGCCGACCGGCCCGCCCCACCTCGTGCGTGCGAGATGCAATGACGAGGAAGGCACGAACACTGAGCAAGATCACTGTCGAACAGGAACCCGGTTTGGCCGACACACTCCTGACGGCCGAACTGGACAACACCCACATCCCGCCGAGTTTCGCCGAATTGGGCGTGCGCGAAGAAATCGTGCGCGCACTCGGTGAGATCGGGATCGAACGCACCTTCGCGATTCAGGAACTGACCCTGCCGCTGGCACTGGCCGGCGAGGATCTCATCGGCCAGGCCCGCACCGGCATGGGCAAGACCTTCGGTTTCGGCGTGCCGCTGCTGCACCGCATCGCCACCGCCGACACCGGCACCACCCCGCTCGACGGCACCCCGCGCGCGCTGGTGATCGTGCCCACGCGCGAGCTGTGCATCCAGGTCACCAAGGACCTGGAGAACGCCAGCAAGTACCTGACCAATCACCAGGGTTCGCTGAAGGTCGCCGCCATCTACGGTGGCCGCCCGTACGACACCCAGATCGCCGCCCTGCGCGACGGTGTCGACGTGGTCGTCGGCACCCCCGGTCGCCTGCTGGATCTGGCGAACCAGAACCACCTGATCCTGGGCAAGATCGGCGTGCTCGTCCTCGACGAGGCCGACGAGATGCTCGACCTGGGCTTCCTGCCCGATATCGAGCGCATCCTGTCGATGGTGCCGGACAAGCGTCAGACGATGCTGTTCTCGGCCACCATGCCCGGCCCGATCATCACCCTCGCCCGCACCTTCCTGACCAGGCCGACGCACATCCGCGCCGAGCTCGCCAACGACTCCGCCGTGCACGATCGCACCGCGCAGTTCGTCTACCGGGCCCACGCGATGGACAAGGCCGAACTGGTCGCGCGCGTGCTGCAGGCGGAGTCCCGCGGCGCGACGATGATCTTCACCCGCACCAAGCGCACCGCGCAGAAGGTGGCCGACGATCTCGCCGAGCGTGGTTTCAATGTCGGCGCCGTGCACGGCGACCTCGGTCAGATCGCCCGCGAGAAGGCGCTGACCAAGTTCCGCAAGGGCGCCATCGACGTGCTCGTCGCCACCGATGTCGCCGCGCGCGGTATCGATATCGACGACGTCACCCACGTCATCAACTACCAGTGCCCCGAGGACGAGAAGACCTACGTGCACCGGATCGGCCGCACCGGCCGCGCCGGCCGCACCGGTGTCGCGATCACTCTCATCGACTGGGACGAACTGCACCGCTGGGAGTCGATCAACAAGGCGCTCGGCCTGAACATGGCCGACCCCGCCGAGACGTACTCGCGCTCCCCCCACCTCTACAGCGACCTCGGCATCCCCGAGGGCATCACCGGTGTGATCCGCAAGCCCGCGGCCCCCACCCGTGACGACGACGCCGTAGTCGAGGAGCGCACCGAGCGTCCCAAGTCCTCCCGCAGCCGCCGCCGCACCCGTGGTGGCAAGGCCGACGCCGAGGGCACCGAGTCGACCACGACCACCGAGTCGGCCGACAACGCCGACGAAGCGGCCGACGGCGACAAGCCCGCCCGCCGCAGGCGCCGCCGCCGCAAGCCCGCCGAGGCAGGCGACGCGGGGACCGAGTCGACCGATGCGGCTACCGCGGAGTCGGGCGCAGCTTCCGCCGACGTCTCCGATTCGGCTCCGGCCGACAACGAGGGCGACGACACGGCCAAGCCCGCACGTCGCAGGCGCCGCCGCAAGCCCGCCGGTACCGGTGCAGGTGGCGACACCGAAGCCGCGACCACCGAGTCCGCCGTGCACGCGACGGCAGGCTCCGTCCAGTAGGACCGATCGGCTAGTGTCGCTCTCGTGCTCGCACCGGAGCGGCGGACGCGCGCCGATATCTTTGTAGCAGTCGCGATCGCCGTCACCCTCGTGGTGGCGGCGTTCGTCGTATGGGCGCGTGCCGATGCCACCGGGACCGATTCGGTCACCGCCGCGTCGCCCGCTCCCACCGTGACCGCGGCCACCCAGCTGCCCACCACCTTGCGCGAGCAGTGGCATGCCGCCGACGAGTCGAGCAGGCGCGCGCTCACGTCGGGCAACGTGGTGGTGACCGGCGATCACGGCACCGTGAGTGGGCGCGATCCGCTCACCGGTAATCAGCTGTGGTGGTATCGCCGGGATATGCCGCTGTGCGGGGTCGAGTCGCAGTTCGGGACCGTGATCGCCACCTATCGCGATCAGCGTGGGTGCAGCCAGTCCGTGATGCTCGAGTCCGATACCGGTGCGCGCCGGGTCGCGCGCAGCAGCTACATGGACGACGAGATCCGTGTCAGCGGTGACGGCACCTACCTGCTGGCGCTCGGCGCGAACCGGCTGGAGATGTGGCGTTCGGATCTGGTGCGCACCCTCGAGTACGGCTACGTGGATGCCCCGGTGAATCCGAACACCCAGCCGCGCAGCGGATGCGCACTGCGGTCGGCCGCGTCGAGTTCCTCGCGGCTGGCCGTGCTCGAGCGCTGCCCGGGTGACGCGACCGACCGGCTGACCGTGCTCAATCCGGCGCCGAAGGAATCGACCGCGCCCGAGGAATACGGCTCGCGGGTGCTCACCGCACCGGGTGCCGACGCGCCGCAGATGCGGGTGATCGCGGTGTCGGACAACAAGATCGCGGTCTACTACCCGCCGACGCCCGCGACCGCCACCGGCCTCGGGCTGCCGGCCAGGATCGCCGTGCACGACGGCACCGGCAACGAGATCGCGACCCACCAGCTCGCCGCCCCGTGGGACGAGCGCACCACGGTGACCCGCCTCGGCTCGGCCATCTATGTCTTCACCGGCAACAGCCTGATCGCCTTGAGCTCCAGCTCATTGCAGCCGGTCTGGACGGTGCGCGACGCTCTCGGCACCCCCGCTTTGATGGCGGGCAGGCTGCTGGTCCCGGTCCCCGACGGGCAGCTCGCGGTGGACAGCGGCAACGGCGCGACCGTCGCCCAGATCCCGCTCTCGCGCACCGATTACCGCGGCGACACCATCTCCACCGCCGTCCTGGGCAACACGGTCTTCGAACGACGCGGCGGACAGCTCTACGCGCTCGGCTGAACCCGCACTGCCATGATGGACCCATGTCCACACCCGATGCCCGCCTGGTCCTGCTGCGCCACGGCGAAACCGAGTGGTCGAGTCAGCGCAAGCACACCAGCTTCACCGACTTGCCGCTGACCGAGCTGGGCGAGGCCCAGGCTGTCGCGGCCGGGCTGGTGCTGAAATCCCTCGACCTGCGCGATCCGCTCTGCTTCACCAGTCCGCGACTGCGGGCCAGGCACACGGCCGAACTGGCCGGTCTGTCGCCGATCGAGGTCGACGACGATCTGGTCGAGTGGAATTACGGCGAGTACGAGGGCATCACGACCGCGCAGATCCGCGAGACCGTCCCCGGCTGGACCGTATGGACCGCGCCGGTTCCCGGCGGCGAGACGGCCGAACAGGTGGGTGCGAGGGCCGATCGGGTGCTCGCCCGGGCGGAGCCGGAGCTGGCGCGGCGCGACGTGGTCCTGGTCGGTCACGGGCACTTCTCGCGGGTGCTGATCGCGCGCTGGGCGGAGTTCGCGGTGCGCGAGGGCCGCCGGTTCGCGATGTCGACCGGTGCGGTGAGTGTGCTCGGCTTCGACCACGACGCCCGCTCCGTCTGGGGCCACAACCTGACGACCCGCACCGAGCCGATCGAAGGAGTCCGCCGATGAGCGCGTTCGTCCGCCGCGCCACCCCCGCCGACGTGCCGGCGATGGTCGGGCTCGTCCACGATCTGGCCGAGTACGAGAAGGCTCCCGCCGAGTGCACGCTCACCCCGGGGCAGTTGCGGTCCGCGCTGTTCGGGCCGGCCCCCGCGCTCTTCGCGCATGTCGCCGAGAACGACGGTGACGTGGTCGGCTGCGCCATCTGGTTCCTGAACTACTCCACCTGGGACGGCGTGCACGGCATCTACCTGGAGGACCTGTACGTGCGACCCGAGACCCGAGGTACGGGGCTCGGCCGCGCCTTGATCGCGGCGCTGGCCGCCGAAGCGGTCGAACACGGCTACAGCCGGGTGTCGTGGTCGGTGCTCACCTGGAACACGCCGTCGATCGAGTTCTACCGATCCCTCGGCGCCGCACCGCAAGACGAGTGGATCGGCTATCGCCTCGCCGGTGCCGAACTGGCGGCGCTGGCCGCCACCGCGAGCTGAACCGTGCGCATTACGTTGCCCCACGATTGGCCACGGACGCCCGACGAGGCGATCGCCCTCCAGGACGAACTCCGCCCTTCGGTATCCACCGAAAACCCCGCGCCGCCGCGATTTTCGACAGCGGCCGGAATTGATTCGGCGTATGCCGAGGACGGCACCGTCGCGACGGCCGCGGTAATTATCGACATCGCCACCATGGAAACGGTGGAATCGGCAGTCGCACACGGCATTTCGGAATTCCCTTATGTGCCTGGGTTACTCGCGTTCCGGGAACTGCCCGCGACGGTTGCCGCATTGGAAAAGCTCACTGTCACACCGGATCTCCTCGTGTGTGACGCACAGGGTGTGGCACATCCCCGGCGTTTCGGATTGGCGTGTCATGTCGGGTTGCTCACCGCGATTCCGACCATCGGTGTCGCCAAATCGGTGTGGGGCGAATACCGCGCGCCGGGGCCGCGCCGCGGTGACGCCAGCGACGTGACGATCGACGGCGAGGTCGTCGGGCGCGCGCTGCGCACGCGCGACGAGGTGAAGCCACTGTTCGTCTCGGTCGGCCACCGCATCGACCTCGACACCGCCTGCGACCGGGTACTGGCCCTCACACAGGGTTTCCGGCAGCCCGAGACCACCCGCCGAGCCGACCACCTGTGCCGCGAGGCCCTACGGGCGGCCACGGCCTGACCTACGGACGCTCGTCGTCCTCGGGGATCTCGCCGTAGTCCTGAGCCATGAATCGACTCGTGGCGGGGGCGAACAGCGCGGCCAATCCGGCCACCGCCACGAGCCCGAGCAAACTCCCCCACAGCGGCTGATGCGAGTCGGTCAGCAACGACCAGGCCACCGGCAGCAGCAACACGTTCGCGATGACCGCGATGGCCCGCCCCCAGCGTTTGCCGCGCAGCAGCCCGATGCCCGCGGCGAGCACCCCGCCGAACAGCACCCCGAACCAGATCGCGGTGCCGACCCCGCTGGCCGCGGACTGATCGTGTCCGGTCAGCGCCCGCACGATCAGCACGATCGCGGTCACCACCCCGGCCAGCCCCTCCAGCGAAACCAGCCCACCGGCCACCCGCACCGTCGTCGGGATACCGGTCGACACCTGGTCGCCGCCCTCGCGCTGGTCACCGTCTGTCACGTCCTGCTCTGCCACGTGCCCCAGCCTACGACGACGCGTCGTGGCGCCCGGCGCGCGCCGGGTGTTCGCCCGCGCGCATTACCCTCGGCACTGTGCGGACGCTGCTCATTGTCAATCCCAATGCCACCTCGACGACCCCGGCCACCCGGGATCTGCTCGCCCACGCCTTGGAGAGCCGAACGCAGCTGACCGTTGCGCACACCCAGCATCGCGGCCACGCGGCCGAACTGGCCCAGTGGGCATCGACGCAGGAAATGGACCTGATCGTCGTGCACGGTGGCGATGGGACGGTCAACGAGACCATCAACGGCTTCCTGCCGGTGCCCCAGGTCGGCGACGACCAGGTGTGGCGCCCACGTCTGGGGATCATCCCGGGCGGCTCGGCGAACGTCTTCGCCCGCGCGCTCGGCATCTCCCCCGATCCGGTGACAGCAACCAACCAGCTCATCGATCTGCTGGCGCGCGACGCCGACCGGCGGATCGGGCTCGGCCTCGCCGACGACCGATGGTTCACCTTCAGCGCGGGCGTCGGCCTCGACGCCGATGTGTGCGAGTCGATCGACACCGCGCGGGCCAAGGGCCGCAAGGCGACGCCCGCGCGCTATCTGCGCACCACGGTCCGGCAGTTCTTCCGGGCTCGGCGTCAGGATCCGAGCGTCACCCTCGAGGTCACAGGACGGGATCCGGTCGAGGAGGTCTATTACGCCTTCGTCACGAATTCGAGTCCGTGGACCTATCTCGAGGACCGCCCGATTCGCACGAATCCCACCACCACCTTCGAATCGGGCCTCGGCGTGTTCGCGGTGCGGTCGATGAGTGTGACCCGCACGCTGCTGCTTGCGCGGCAGTTGCTGGCCGAGAATGGAAACCCCAAGTCGCCCATACTTTTCCGCGCCGACGACGTACCGTCCGTGCGAATCGAGACCGGCCAGGAGATCGGCCTGCAAATCGATGGCGACTTCATCGGAAAACGCAAGATGGTGCATTTCACATCCGTCCCCAGCGTGCTCGACGTGGTGGCACCCAAGCCGTCCTGACCACCGGACGGCAAGAAAAATCTCCTGGTTGCGCTGCGAAAACCCGGAGACGCGAGTACAAAGGACCGGGCAGGTTCCCCTTGTGGGGGCCTAGAGCGTGATCTCCCCCACGGTGCGCCGGAGACCTATTGACATCTACGGTGATCGTGAAAGCATTCACAAGCAACCGTGCGGAAACATTCGAGTCGCACAAGTGAACGATCCACTAACTACAGGCGCCCTTTGTGGCGCCCTCGCAAAGGAGCAGAGGAATGGACTGGCGCCACAAGGCCATCTGTCGCGATGAGGACCCCGAACTGTTCTTCCCGGTGGGTAACAGTGGTCCTGCGCTCGCGCAGATTGCCGATGCCAAGCTGGTCTGCGCCCGCTGCCCCGTCACGGCCGATTGCCTGTCATGGGCCCTCAAGTCCGGACAGGATGCCGGCGTGTGGGGTGGAATGAGCGAAGACGAGCGTCGCGCGCTCAAGCGGCGCAACGCGCGCACCCGTACGCGTACCTCCGTCTGAATCGACGGACCTGGCGTTGCCGGGCCATCAGCCCCGGTCCGGTAACGCATGTGTGAGAACCCGGCACCTTCACGGTGCCGGGTTTATTGTTGCCCACCTGAGGTTTCCGTAGTCTCAGCGCCCGGAACGGCGGCCGAGCGGAACCCGCAACACCGCGTCGGTGCCCACATCGGCACCCGGATGCAAGCCGATCGAGCCGCCCAGTTCCGAGGTCACCAGGGTGCGCACGATCTGCAAACCCAACCGGTCGGAACCCTCCAGGCTGAACCCTGACGGCAGGCCACGGCCGTCGTCGGAGATGATCACGTCGAGCCAGCGGGCCGACCGTTCCGAGCGAATCGTCACGGTACCGTTCTCCCCCGCGTCGAAGGCGTGCTCGATCGCGTTCTGCACCAGTTCCGTCAAGACCATCACCAGCGGCGTCGCCCGTTCGGCGGAGAACACCCCGAGCGAACCCGCGCGGCGCACCTTGATCCGCGCGGTGTGCACCGTCGCCACATCAGCCATGATCGGCAGCAACCGGTCGATGACCTCGTCGAGGTCGACTTCCTCGTCCACCGACATCGACAGCATCTCGTGCACCGAGGCGATGGAGGTGACCCGGCGCACCGATTCCGTCAGTGCCACTTGGGCTTCCGGGTTCTCGGTGCGGCGCGCCTGCAACCGCAGCAGCGCCGCCACGGTCTGCAGATTGTTCTTCACCCGGTGGTGGATCTCACGGATCGTGGCGTCCTTGCTCAGCAGCGCGCGATCGCGCCGCTTCACCTCGGTGACATCGCGGACCAGCACCGCGGGCCCGGCCAGTTCCCCGCCCGGACGCAGCACCAGGGTGCGCAACAGCACCGTCGCCCCGCGTGCCTCGACCTCCATCCGGCGCCCGGTCCGCCCGGCGAGCGCGGCCTGGATATCGGCCACCACCTCCTGGGCGTCGAACGGATCGGTGATCAGGGAGCGGGTGGTCACCGCGAGATCCTGACCGACGAGATCGGCCTGCATCCCCATCCGGTGATAGGCCGAGAGCGCGTTCGGGCTCGCGTAGACGACGATGCCCTCGGTGTCGAGGCGGATGAAACCGTCGCCCGCACGAGGGCTGGAATGCGTGGCCGCCCGGTCCTCCGGCACCGGAAAGCTGCCGTCGGCGATCATCTGGCACAGATCGTCGGCGCAGGACACATAGGCCGTTTCGAGGGTGCTGCGAACCCTCGAACGTGCCAGGTCGGAATCCCGGCTGAGCACGGCGATCACGTCGTCGCCGCAGCGCACCGGAATCGCTTCGCGCACCGCGTGCACCGGACTCGGGTGATAAACGCCGCTCACCTCGACCTCGGTATCGGTGCGCACGGTGTTCCCGCTCAGCAGGGCATCGAAGACCTGCGGGAAATCGGTGCGCGAGGCGGTGGTGTCGACCTTGTCCTCGAGATGCACGGTGGGTGCGGTCGTCGGCCGGATCTGGGCCACACACACCACATCGGAACCGTCGACGACCGGGCCCGCGCCCACCCACAGCAGCAGATCGGAGAACGAGAGGTCGGCGAGCAACTGCCAATCGCCCACCACCCGTTGCAGATGGTCCACGGCGATGCCGGGAAGGTCGGTGTGTTCGGCCAGGAGCTCGCTCAGTGTTGCCACGCTGGATCTACCGCTTCGTTGCTCGGGTGACTTACGCGATGGTGGCGATGAGGTCGCCTGCCTGGAGAACCTGGCCCGGGCTGACGTCGACCGACGTGATGTCGCCCTCGACCTCGGTGAGCACCGGGATCTCCATCTTCATCGATTCGAGCAGCACCAGTGTCTGGTCGACCCGGACGTGTTCGCCCACGGTGACCTCGACAGCGAGCACGGTCGAGACCATCTCCGCGCGCACTTCTTCAGGCATGGCACCCCTTCGTTAGTATCCGCCGAAGCTACAGCCAACCACACGTGAAACAATGGCTCTCGACCAGACATAGAAGGGAGCTCCCATGGGTAAGCGTGGACGTAAGAAGCGCAGCCGCAAGGGCAACGCCGCGAACCACGGCAAGCGTCCTAACGCTTGAGTCGTGCCGCTGCGCACAGACGACAACAGCACGCTCTCGCGATGAGAGCGTGCTGTTTCCGTATTCGGGGGTGATCAGCCTTCGGTGGTCTCGATCCTGGTCACCGTGATCGACCGGTGGATCTCCAGCTTCAGCCGGTCGCGCAGACCCTCGGGAGCGTGCTCGCCACCGCATTTGCGGCTGAGCAGACCCTTGATCTTCTCCTCGATGCCGTAGGCCTCGATGCACGGGCTGCAGTGATCCATGTGCTCCTGCAAGCGCTGCCGAGTGGCCTGATCGCACTCGTTGTCGAGCATGAGCCACACATCCGCGAGGACCGCGGTGCAGTCCATGTCGAGATCGGGATCGTCACTCACTTGACTACCTCCTGGCGTTCCCCACGGTCGAATCCACGTTCGCGCGCCACATCGGCGAGCAGGCCCTTGAGCTGCTTGCGTCCGCGGTGCAGCCGAGACATCACGGTACCGATGGGGGTGCCCATGATGTCGGCGATTTCCTTGTACGGGAAGCCTTCGACATCGGCGTAGTACACCGCCATCCGGAATTCCTCCGGCAGCTGCTGCAGCGCCGACTTGATCTGATCGTCGGGCAGGGCGTCCAGCGCCTCCACCTCGGCCGAGCGCAGACCCACCGAGGAGTGCTCGGCGGTGGCCGCCAGCTGCCAGTCGGTGATCTCGTCGGTCGGGTACTGCGCGGGCTGACGCTGCTTCTTGCGGTAGGAGTTGATGTAGGTGTTGGTCAGGATCCGGTACAGCCAGGCACGCAGATTGGTGCCTTCCCGGAACGACTTGAACCCCTGGAACGCCTTCACGAACGTCTCCTGCACCAGGTCCTCGGCGTCGGCCGGGTTCCTGGTCATCCGCAGGGCGGCGCCGTAGAGCTGATCGATCATCGGGAGCGCGTCGCGCTCGAACCGGGCCGCCAGCTCGGCTTCGTCGACTTCCGTGCCGGACGCACCGTCGGACACCACGTCGTCGTCGCTCGTCACACCAATCCCTTCGATCGCCGTAGTAGCCGAATCTACCGGCACGACGGAATCGATAGGCAATCGCGCACCCCGTGGCAGGACAGGACGCTCCTCGAGCAGCAGTGTCACTATCTCTCCTTCACGTCGTCTCTGGCCGCGTTGGCTTGTCACTTGTGTGCAACATGCACCCCCGCATTCGTGTTCCCATACCGGCGGAAATGTGGTTGCCGGGCCGGGCGTGGTGGCGATTAGGGTGTCCGCTTATGTCGACTCCCGCGATCAAGGCCCTCAGCGGTATCGCGCACACGGTGCACTCCTATTCCCACGATCCGCGCGCCGACTCCTACGGCGACGAGGCCGTCGACGCACTCGGCGACGAACTGGGAGTGCGAGCCGCGCAGATCTTCAAGACGCTGGTGATCGAACTCTCATCCGGCGCGCTCGCGGTGGCCGTTCTGCCGGTGCCCGCGCGGTTGTCGTTGAAGGCGGCGGCCGCCGCGCTCGGCGCGCCGAAGGCGAGCATGGCCGACAAGACCAAGGCCGAGCGCACCACCGGCTATGTGCTGGGCGGGGTTTCACCGCTGGGTCAGCGCAAGAAGTTGCCCACTGTTGTCGACGCCTCCGCGCTCGACTGGGATCGGGTGCTGTGCAGCGCGGGCAAACGCGGGCTCGAAATCGAGTTGGCGCCCGCGGATCTGGTGCGCGCCTGCGCGGCCGTCACCGCCCCGATCACCAGCTGAGGCAATCCGGTCGGCGCCTCGTTCCGAATAAATTCGACGCATTCTGCGCCCGGTACGACCGATTCGACCCGAGGATGTGATGCGAAAATGTCCGCTCGTTCGACGATCGCCGCCCTGTCCGGTGCCCTGGTGATCACTTTCGGCGCCGCTGCTCTGGCCCCCGCCACCGCGGTTCCGCAGGTGGTTCCGCCGTCGCAGGCCGAACCCGGCGACTATCCGCTCAACGGCCAGGGCACCACGCCGAAGAGTTCGCCGAAGACCGACCCGGAGACCGAGGAGAGGGCCGAGAAGTCGGAGAAGCTCGGCGGTGGGGTCGCCACCGAGGTGATCGATCTGATCACCGGGATCATCAAGTGCGGGCTGAACATCGCCACCGATTCGGTGCCCTGCTCGCTCTGAGATCTCCTACCCGAGGCCGGGCACGATCACAGCAATGTGGTCTGCCCGGCCTTGTCGTCACAGGTCCCGTCCGGCACCAGCAGTTCCGGGCCGTTGTTGCGCACGTTGTTCACCAGGGTGGAGACCGGACGCGCCACGATCGTCGCCAGTGCGGCCCGCGAGGGCGGTCTCAGCAATTCGGCGGGCGCCGGGTGATCCGGGTCGAGCCAGGCGTCCCAGTGTTCGCGCGGCATCGGTAACGGCATCCGGTCGTGGATGTCGGCCAGCTCGCCGCTCGCGTCGGTGGTCAGGATCGTGCACGACATGAGCGGCTCGGCATCGGGCAGGCTGCGATCACGCCAGACCGACCAGAGCCCGGCCATATAGAGCAGGGAACCGTCGCTGTGCGACATGTAGAAGGGCCGCTTCACCGCTTTGCCCTTGCCGGTCGGTGACGCCTCGACCAGCCACTCGTACCAGCCGTCCATCGGCACCAGGCAGCGCTTGTGCTTGGCCGAATCGCGGAACGAGGGCGCGGTGGTCGCCTTGTCGGCGCGCGCGTTGAACAGCGGTTTCCCCTTGGCGGGCACGCCGGGTTCGGCCGCCTTGGTCCAGTGCGGGATCAGGCCCCAGCGCATCCGCCGGATCCGCAGCCGCGGGTCGTCGTCGGGTTCGCCGTGCGCGTGCCGCTCCACGACCGTGAGCACCTGGGTGGTCGGCGCGACGTTGTAGCTGACGGCGGCGTCCGGCTCGTCGAGCCCCGTCTCGTCGACAGCGTCCAGTTCGGCCGCCAACCGGCCCGGATTCGTGGTCGTCGCATATCGTCCACACATAAAGGTCAAGATACGCGCGGGCACCGACATCAGGCTCCGCCGACGACGCCACCCCACGCCGAAAAAGCGCACCACCGGTGCGTCCGAACCGCACATAAGCGAAGATGGGGACGTGAGTTTCTGGCCTGCGCCCCATATCGAGGTCCCCGTCCACGCGACCGTGACCCTGCCCGGATCGAAGTCCATCACCAACCGCGCGCTCATCCTGGCCGCACTGGCCGATGGGCCGTCCACGCTCACCGGTGCCCTGCGCAGCCGCGACACCGATCTGATGATCGGGGCCCTGCGCGCCCTCGGCACCGAGATCACCGGCGACGCCGAGATCCTCGAGATCACCCCGGCGCCCCTGCGCAGTGCCGCTGTCGACTGCGGGCTCGCGGGCACCATCATGCGATTCCTGCCGCCCGCCGCCGCACTCGCCACGGGCGATGTCGCGTTCTTCGGCGACGAGCAGGCGAAGTTGCGCCCGCTGTCCACCATTCTCGATGCCCTGCGCAAGCTCGGTCTCGATGTCGACGGTGACGCGCTGCCGTTCGTCGTGCACGGCACCGGCGCGCTGCGCGGCGGCACCGTCACCATCGACGCGTCGGGATCCTCGCAGTTCGTATCGGGGCTGCTGCTCTCGGCCGCCCGCTTCGACGAGGGCATCACCGTCCACCACGACGGCAAGGCACTGCCGTCGATGCCGCACATCGAGATGACGGTCGAGATGCTGCGCCGCGCCGATGTGGCCGTGCAGACCCCGGCCGATTCCGGCAACGCCCAGACCTGGACCGTGGCGCCCGGCCCGATCCGCGCGGTCGACTGGGAGATCGAGCCCGACCTGTCCAACGCCACCCCGTTCCTGGCGGCGGCCGCGGTGACCGGCGGCGAGGTGAGCATCCCGATGTGGCCGCGCGGCACCACCCAGCCCGGTGACGTGATCCGCGAGATCCTCGTCCGGATGGGCGCCGAGGCCCGCATCTTCGACGGCATCCTCACCGTGCACGGTCCGGAACGCCTGGCCGGTATCGACATCGACCTGCACGACGTCGGCGAACTCACCCCCACCGTCGCCGCGCTGGCCGCACTGGCCGACTCCCCCTCGCGCCTGCGTGGCATCGCCCACCTGCGTGGACACGAAACAGACCGTCTCGCAGCACTTTCCGCCGAGATCAATCGCCTCGGCGGCAATGTCACCGAGACCGAGGACGGCCTCGAGATCGTGCCCACCCCGCTGCACGGCGGACAGTGGCACTCCTACGCCGATCACCGAATGGCCACCGCCGGTGCGATTCTCGGCCTGCGCGTGCCGGGGGTGGAGATCGAGGACATCGGCACCACCGCCAAGACCCTGCCGACCTTCGTCACACTGTGGGAGCAGATGCTGGCTCCCGCGTTATCCAGTGACGGAGTGGCGCGCTGAGCCGCCAGGGGCGATCCTCAGCCAGCTACGACGAATCCGACGTCCGGGTACGCCCGGGTAAGGCGTCGTCGCGTCCCCGCACCAAGACCCGTCCGCAGCACGCCGACGCCGAGGCCGCCATGGTGGTGGCCGTCGACCGCGGCCGCTGGGGATGCGTGCTCGACGGGGACGCCGACCGGCGCATCGTCGCCATGCGCGCCCGCGAACTGGGCCGCACCCCGATCGTCGTGGGCGATCAGGTCGACGTGGTCGGCGACCTCACCGGCAGGCCCGACAGCCTGGCCAGGATCGTGCGGGTGAGCGAGCGCAGCACCGTGCTGCGCCGCACCGCCGACGACACCGATCCGTTCGAACGCATCGTCGTCGCCAATGCCCAGCAGTTGTTCATCGTGGTGGCGCTGGCCGATCCACCGCCGCGCACCGGTTTCGTCGAGCGGGCGATGGTGGCCGCGTATGCCGGCGGGCTGGAACCGATTCTGGTGCTCACCAAACGCGACCTCGTCTCGGAATCCGAATTCGCTGCCGCCTTCGACGGTCTCGATCTGAAGATCCTCTACGCGGGCATCGACGATCCGATGGAGCCGGTGCTGGAAATCTTGAACGACCGGCTCACCGCGCTGATCGGGCACTCCGGTGTCGGCAAGTCGACGATGGTGAATCGTCTTGTGCCCGATGCCTATCGGGCGGTGGGCGAGGTGTCCGGTGTCGGCAAGGGCAAGCACACCTCCACCCAGTCGGTGGCGCTACCGCTACCCGAAGGCGGCTGGGTGATCGACACCCCGGGCGTGCGTTCGTTCGGCCTCGCCCACATCACGCCCGACGATGTGATCGCCTCGTTCACCGACCTCGCCGGTGCCATCGAGGACTGTCCGCGCGGCTGTACCCATCTCGGACCGCCGGCCGATCCGGAATGCGCGCTCGATCAGCTGCCCGGCACGGAACGGCGGGTCGCCGCGATTCGCACGCTGCTGACCGCCCTGATCGCCAATGACGCTTGGTAGCAACCGATTCCGTGCCGGGGTGACTCTCAGAAGCTGAACGACCCCGTGTCGACCCCGCCGCCACCGCCGCCACCATCGGTCGGCACCTCGGCCACGGTCACCGTCGCGGTGCTCGACGAACCCGCCACCCCGCTGCGCCCGGAGAAGGCCGCGCCGATGCTGTAGGCACCCGGGGCACCCGGCGTCCAGACGATGCTCGCCTTGCCGTTCGCGCCGACCGGGATGTCGCCGAGCACATTGTCGCCCGCCTTGAACTGGATCGTGCCGCCCGCCGCGGCCGGGGTCACGCTCGCTTCCAGTGTGACGGCCTTGCCGACCTGCGCACCCGACACCGCGGTGATGGCGGTGCTGGACACGGCGTCGCCCGACACCGTGATGGCCGGTCCCTTGGCCTGGTAGATGCCGTCGCCGAGAGACCCGCCGTAGTGCATCGAGGTCGGCAACGGCGTGTCGCGGGCGCAGTTCACGCCGACCTTGTACTGG
Organism: Nocardia sp. NPDC057272; assembly: GCF_042668615.1. Lineage (NCBI taxonomy): Bacteria > Bacillati > Actinomycetota > Actinomycetes > Mycobacteriales > Nocardiaceae > Nocardia > Nocardia sp. NPDC057272. The sequence continues at coordinate 397,777 of NZ_JBHUYK010000001.1, forward strand.
ATCTCGAAGGTCTGCGATTTCGGCGAGATATTCGGATACACCGGGTACTTGGTGATGCCGAACTCGGCGCGGATCCAGTCCGACGACGACGTGTCGATCGAGACCGTGTCACCCGACATCTTCGCCGAGCCCGCGACCGGCGTCAGGCACGCCGGGTGCAGGTCCTTGATCGAGTAGATGTATTCCACCGGGATGCCGGTGCGTTCGAACTTCGTGGTCACGGTGACCGTGTCGCCGACCACCGGGTTGGTGTTCGACACCGTTCGGGTGAAATGGCTGTTGCCGTCATCCCAGGTGATCGATCCCGGAGCGGCTACGGCCGAGCCGGGAAACGCCGTCATCGCCAGCCCCGCCGCGGCGGCGAAAACGGCTGCGCGCTGCACTCTTCTGTCCACCATCATGTGTCTCCAACTACGTGCCGGACGCCCTCGACGTCGTCGAGGCGCTGATACGCCCGAGTGGCGAGCAGTAGATCACGCCATGGTTCCCGGCGGATCCAAATCCGAAATAGATCTCGTTCAGATTTCGAATTCGACTCGCGTTCGCTCGCGTTCACAACCACGACACTGTCCGCCGGTACCGTCATCCCCATGAAGCCACCGGCGATCGGTTACCTGCGCCGCGACATCTCGGGTGTCGCCCAGTCCTGGGACGAAACGCAGATCCGTTCCCTAGCCGAACGCCTGGGCTACCGCTTCACCAAGACCGTCGTCTTCAGCGACCGCACCGCCGACCCGATCGGCCGCCTGCTCGACGTGGTCACCACCACCGAAGCCGCCGCGATCGTCACCCCCAGCCTCACCCACCTCGGCTCCGACCTCCCCCACCGCATCGTCGCCGCCTGCGACATCATCACCGTCACCCCCGAGATCACCCACACCAGAACCCTGCCCGCCCTCCCCGCCTAGGTCAGCGAACTCGCAGGGCCCGTGGCTGTTTCGCGGACGCGGGATGGATACGGCTCCCGGAACACGACTATCGGGGTGTCGTGCGGGAAAATGAGGGGGTGACCACCGAGAGCGAGCGTCCTGGACCGCCGGCTATGAGCCCGAGCATTTTGGTGATCACGATGTCGCGGCGGGTGGAGGCGGCGCTGGGGGTCGAGTTGGGGGCGCTGGATTTGACGGTGGCCCGGCTGGGGTTGCTCGGGCATATCAATGGGGTGCCGGGGGCCTCGTTCAGCGAGCTGGCGCGGATGTCGGGGACGAGCGTGCAAAGTGTGCATGCCGCCGTAAAGGGGCTGGTGGGGGCCGGATTGGTGCAGGATCGGACGGCGCGGGCGGGGTCGGCGTCGGCGATCGAGCTGACGGAGGCGGGCGCGGAGCTGCTGGCGCAGGCGCGTAAAGCGGTGGCGCGGGTGGACACCCAGCTGTTCGGGGCGGATTCGGATCCGATTCTGCGGCGGGTCGGAGCGGCGATCGTCGACGCGTTCACGGGGACGATTCCCCCTCGACCCGAGGCGTGACGAATCCGACCTTCAATGTGACTGAAACTCGAGCTAGGCTTCAAGCACATTGAAGGTCGGAGGGAGTCGGTAGTTGGAACACGTCTTGTTGTCCGTGCATGTGCTCGCGGGCATCGTCTTCGTCGGCGGCTCAGCGGTCGCCACCAGTCTTTTTCCCCGGTACGCGCCGGTCGCGGGCGCGCCCGATCCGGACTCGGTGCGCAGCAGGCCGGTCGCGGCCGCCATGCACCGGATCACCGGGAACTACGCGAAACTCGCCATCATCGTGCCGGTGATCGGCATCGTGCTGGCCACGATTCAGGGCCGGATGAACGAAATCTGGATCACCACCGCGATGGTGACGACCGCGGTGGCAGGCGGGCTGCTCGCCGTGCAGATCGTTCCGATGCAGCGCGAAGCCCTCGACCAGCCCGACGACGGCAGGCGCCTGCGGGTGCTGTCGATGCTCGCGGGTATCTACAACCTGCTGTGGACGGCCGTGGTCGTTCTCATGATCGTGCGTCCCGGATCCGCCGCGTGACCGAACAGGAGCTCCCCATGACCGACCAGGGTGTCACTTTCATCAATGTGATCGAGGTTTCCGCCGACGACATCGAGGGATTCGTCGCGCAGTGGCGCGAACGGGCCGCGCACATGCGCACCGCCCCCGGTTTCCGCGATGTGCGCCTGCACCGCGCCTTGCTGCCCGATTCGCGATTCCAGCTGGTGAACATCGCGCACTGGGACAGCGCCGAGGCCTGCGAGGCCGCCGGACGCAATCCGACGGTCGTCGCCTCGGTCGACCAGGCGCGTCAGGTCGCGCGCGCAAATCCCGCCCTCTACGAAGTGGTCGCCGAGTTCTGCTGAGCGACAGGCATTCACAGCGCGCCAAGCACCGCCGCGGCCAGCGGGCCTACCGAGGCGGGGTTCTGACCGGTATCGCGACGACAACGTGCCCGGCAATGATCGGCACCGGTCAGCACGTACAGGACCTTCGCCGTCATCGCCTCCGAGAAGCGGACTCTCGACGTCAGTGCTTGGCGCCGATGGTGTGCAGAATTTCGTGGATGATCGGGTCGGTGAGCCGGTTGGTGACCGATCGGCCTTCGCGGCTCGAGGTGACGCACCCCTCGTGCCGCAGCACGCGCAGCGCCTGGGAGATCGCGTTCTCGTTGCGGCCGACAGCGGCGGCCAGTTCGCCGACGCTGATGCCGGGCGAGCGGTGCAGACACAGCAGGATTTCCAGGCGGCCGGGGTCCGACAGCAGGTCGAAGCGCTGCGCCCATTCCCTGATCTCGACGTCGCCGATCGCGCGCCGACCGAGTTCGACCGGCGACCCGTGCAGTGTGCGTGGCTCTCCCATGGCGGTGCCCAGCTTAATCGCCGAGTGGACAGGACGGCACCGCCCGCGACTATCATCTGTTCATCTGTTCAGATAAACATGTAGGGATGATGGATGCGCACTCGGCCGCTGTTCGCTGTAGGAGCCGCGCTGGCGGTCGTGCTGACATCGTGCGGAGCGCCCGACAGCGGGTCCACCGACTCGCTCGTGCTCGCCGACGCGTATGAGCTCGGCGGGTACAACCCGGTCGCCGGGTACGGCGCGGCCGGCGAGGCCAAGGTCTACGACGGATTGCTGCGGCTCACCGGCGGCACCGGCATGCCAGGTTTCGAGCCTGCCCTGGCAACGGCATTGCCGACTCCCGACGCCGATGCGACTGTCTGGACGGCGCCGCTGCGCCCCGGTGTGCGGTTCAGTGACGGGTCGGCGTTCGACGCCGCCGACGTGGTGGGGACCTACCGGGCGATTCTGGATCCGGCATCGGCCTCGGAGGTGCGGTCGTCGTTTTCGATGATCGACCGGGTCGAGGCTGTCGATCCGCTGACGGTGCGGTTCACCCTGCGTCATCCCTATGCCGCGTTCCCGGCCAAGCTGCTGATCGGGATCGTGCCGTCGGAGGCCGTCGCCACGCCGGGACCCGCGACCGAATCACCGCTCAATACCGCCCCGATCGGCACCGGCCCCTATCGGCTCACGGCGCTGGAGCCGACGCGGGCGGTGTTCGAGGCGAACGACAGCTATTGGGGTGGTGCGCCTTCGGTCAAGCGGCTGACGGTTCTCTACGTACCCGACGACAACACCCGCGCGCAGCGGATGGGCGGCGGTGAACTCGACGGAACGTCGCTGCCGCCCCTGCTGGCCGCCACCTTCGAACCACGGATGTCGGTGCAGGCCAACACGTCCGCGGATTGGCGCGGTGTGTCGATGCCCGAGCGCGATCCGGTCGCCGGGGACCCGGCCGTCCGGCTGGCACTGAACTACGCGGTGGACCGCCAGGCGATGATCGACAACATCCTCGGCGGCTACGGCCGCCCGGCCTACACGCCTTTCGCCGAGGTCTACGGCGAATCCCACAACCCGGCAGTCGCTTTCGCCTTCGATCGCACGCGTGCCGAAACGATCCTCGCGGGTGCGCGATGGCGGACCGGCGCCGACGGCGTGCGCGCGAAGGACGGTGTGCGCGCGCGATTCACCGTGATGTACAACTCCACCGACACGTTGCGCCGTGACCTCGCACTGGCTTTCGCCTCCGATGCGCGGCGGGTGGGTATCGAGGTCGATCTCGAGGCGCTGTCCTGGGATCGGATCGAGCCGCGCATCGCACAGACCGGGATCCTGCTCGGCGGCGGGAGCGAGCCCTACGATCCCGACACCCAGGCCTACAACACCCTGCACTCGCCGCTGCTCGACCCGAGTGCGGGCAGCCCGTACGACAATGCGAGCAGGCACGCGGATCCCGCGATCGACGCGCAACTCGACACCGCGCGGCGCAGTGTCGATCCCGCGGTGCGCGCCGCCGCGTACCGGGAGGTCCAGAGCCGGTATGCCCAGGATCCGAGCCACGTCTTCCTGGTCCATCTCGATCACACCTATGTGGTGAAGGATTCTTCCTGGACGATGTCGGGGCCGATTCTCGAGCCGCACGCGCACGGCGTCACCTGGGGACCGTGGTGGTCGCTGCAGACCTGGACCCGCTGATGGGGCGCAGTCGCGTTCGCGGACGCGGCCTGCGGGCAATGGTCGGGTGGCGACTGGCGGCGTTGATTCCGGTGCTCGCCGCGGTGTCGGCCGCGCTCTTCGCCGCGGCGGCGGTGTCACCGTTCGACCCGCTGGTCGGCTATCTCGGCGCTCGCTACGAGACGACGAGTGCGTCGGATCGGGCGTTGCTCTCGGACCGGCTCGGGCTGGACGCGTCGTGGTACCAGCTCTACGGACGCTGGATCGGCGACCTGTTCAGCGGCGATCTCGGCGTTTCCCGCGGGTTCGCCCAGCCGGTGAGCACCCTGCTCGCCCAACGGATTCCGTGGACGGTGCTGCTGGTGGTGGTCGCGATGAGCGTGGCGGTCGCCGTCGCGCTCGGCGCGGGCGTCTGGGCGGGCATGCATCGCGGTGGAGTGATCGATCGGCTGGTCACCGCGTCGTGTGTGGTGATGCAGGGGCTGCCGCCGTTCGTGGTGTCACTGGCCGCGATCGGGGTGTTCGCGGTCGGACTCGGCTGGTTGCCGCCTGCCGGGCTCACCGACGCCGGGGCCGAGGTCGGAGCCGGTCAGGTGGCACGACATCTCGTGCTGCCCGCTGCCGCGTTGGCCGTCTCACAGGTGCCGTGGCTCCTGCTGGCCGTGCGGGAGTCGGTGTCGGGCAATCGCGGTGAGGATTTCGTGGTCGGTGCCGTCACGCGCGGCATCGACACCGCGACGGTCACCCGCAGGCACATCCTGCCGACCTCGCTGGCCCCGTTCGTGACGATCCTCGGCGCTCGATTGCCGGAGGTCGTGGTCGGGGCGGTGCTGGTGGAGGAGATCTTCTCGTGGCCGGGGATCGCGGGCGCGTTCGTGCAGTCGGCGAAGGATCTGGACATGGCGCTGCTTGCCGTGCTGACTGTCGGCACGACCTGCGCGGTGATGCTCGGGTCGCTGCTCGCCGATGTCGCGGTGGTGCTGCTCGATCCGAGGGTGCGCGCCGATGGTTGAGCGGTGGCGCGACCGCACGCACAGGGCTGTGGAGCGACGGTTGTATCTCGCGCTATCGGTGCTGTTCGCAGTCCTGCTGTACGCGGTGATCGTGCCGTGGGTGGGCGGGGTCGACGATCGGCTGACCGATTTCGCGCACGCGCGGCAGGCGCCGTCGGGGCAGTGGTGGTTCGGGACCGACTCGGCCGGGCGGTCGCTGTTCGTGCGGATCGCGGCGGCGCTGCGGACCTCGCTGATCGTCGCGGCGTGCGCGGCGGCCGTGTCGACGGTGATCGGCGTGCTCGTCGGTGCGGTGTCGGCGCTGGCAGGCGGGTGGGTGGACCGGGTGGTGATGCGGTTCGCCGATACCGCCAACGCGCTGCCGCATCTGCTGCTCGGGATCGTGATCGTGGCACTGTTCCGGGGGAACGCGCTGGCGGTGGTGCTGTCGATCGGACTCACGCACTGGGTGCAGGTGGCGCGGATCGTGCGGGCGGAGAGTTTGAGTCTGCGCGAACGCGAGTACGTGTCCGCGGCGGTGCTCGCCGGCGCGAGTCGCACCCACCTGTTGCTGAGGCATCTGCTGCCCGCCGTCGCCCCGCAGGCGTTGATCGCGGTGGTTCTGCTTCTCCCGCACGCGATTTGGCACGAGTCGACCTTGTCGTTCCTCGGGTTCGGACTGCCGCCGCACGAACCGAGCCTCGGCACCCTGCTGGAGGAAGCGCGCACTTCGCTGCTTCTGGGCGGGTGGTGGACGCTGGCGTTCCCGGCCGGATTCCTGGTGCTGACGACGGTGGCGGTCGCTGTCGCGGGGTCGTCGCTGCGCGGACTTCTCGCCCCACCCACACCGTTGAGGATGCCGCGATGACAGAACCTTCCCTCCCTCGCGAGACCGCGGACACACTGCTCGACGCCCACCGTGGAGGTCGGGGCACCCGCTTGTCGATCGATGCGCTGACCGTCCGGATTCCGGTCGGCCGCGGCGATGTGGTGCATGCGGTGACCGAGCTGTCGCTCGACATCGAAGCGGGCAGCGTCACCGCACTCGTCGGCGAATCCGGGTGCGGGAAGTCGATTGTCGCCGGTGCGGTGATGGGCGTGCTGCCCCACGATGCCGTCACCACCGGGTCCATCCACCTGCGTGTGGACGGTCCGGCGGACTCCGCCGACGAACCGATCGACGTCCTCGTCGGCGAGCACTCCTATCGCGGCCGCCATATCGCGCTGGTGCCCCAATCCCCGAGCACCTCCTTCACTCCCGTGCGGACCGTCGGCTCCCAGCTCCAGGAGACGATCACCGCCCTCGGCACCGCGCACACCCCCGCTGACCTCGTCGATCGCGCGGGGCTCGCCCGCACCGCGCTCGACCTGTACCCGCACGAGCTCTCCGGCGGGATGGCCCAGCGGGCGGCCGTGGCGGCGGCGCTGGCGGGCGATCCCGAGGTGATCATCGCCGATGAACCGACCTCCGGACTCGATCGCTCACGCACCGACCAGATCGGACAACTGTTGCGCGAGTGCGCCGACAGCGGCGCCGCGGTCCTGCTGATCACGCACGATCTCGGCCATCTGATCCGCGCGGGCATCGCCGACACCGTCGCGGTGATGTACGCGTCACGCCTGATGGAGGTCGGCCCCAGTGCGCACGTGCTCGACGATCCGTGGCACGACTACACGCGCGACCTGCTCGCCGCCCTGCCCGAACACGGCCTGCACCCGCTCCCCCATCCCCCGCGAGCACTGACGAACCTGTCCGATATCTGCCCCTACGCGGGTGGCCCGACGCGATTGATTCCCCAGCAGCCGCGCATGATTCGCCGACCGAGGTCCTGATGCTGATCGCCGACTCCATGACCGCGGGCTACGGCTCGGAATCCGTCATCCGCGGGGTCGACCTGCGGATCACGCCGGGCGAGATCGTCGGCATCACCGGCGACTCGGGATCGGGGAAAACCACACTCGCGCGGACCATGGCCGGGTTACTGACGCCCACCTCCGGCACCGTCACCGTCGACGGACAGCCACCCCGACGGGCTCGCGGCAGCATCGCCATGGTCTTTCAATCCCCCCGTGCCGCAACCAATCCCCACTTCACTCTCGCCCGGATCATCGCCGAACCCGCCCGCATCCGCGGTGCCTCGGTCCCCGATCTCACCGCGCTGGCCACCGCTGTCGGTCTCACCCCCGACCTCCTCGACCGCCGCCCCCACGCCCTCAGCGACGGCCAGCTCCAGCGCGCCTGCCTGGCCCGCGCCCTCGCCCAGAACCCCCGCTACCTCATCCTCGACGAAGCCACCGCCATGCTCGACGCCGCCACCACCGCCACCATCATCCGCCTGGTCATGACCCGCGCCGACGACACCCTCGGCGTCCTGCTGATCAGCCACGACGAGCCCCTCCTCGCGGCTGCCTGCACCCGCGTCGCCACGATGTGCGAAGGCATCCTCACCCCGCGGCAGGCATCTCCGCAATAACCGCACGATTACCTCAGGTTGCGCACAGGAACCCGTTTTAGCGTGAGCCCCTGTGACTTTCACACAACCGAATCCAGTCAGCGCGTGCCGCAGCCTCAGCGGATGGGCCCGCACCGCACCGACCGTCGCCGAAGTGCTGCGCACCCCCGACATCGCGGTGATCGCCGAACGGGTGCGGACCGCGGGGCCGCGCGGAGTGATCGCGCGCGGGCTCGGACGTAGTTACGGGGATCCGGCGCAGAACGCGGGCGGGCTGGTGGTCGACATGACCGCGCTGGACCGAATCCACAGCATCGATCCCGACAGCGGGATCGTCGAGGTCGACGCGGGCATCAGCCTGGACACGCTCATGCGGGCGGCACTGCCGTTCGGGCTGTGGGTCCCGGTGCTGCCGGGCACCCGGCAGGTGACGGTCGGTGGGGCGATCGGCGCGGATATCCATGGCAAGAACCATCATTCGCAGGGCAGCTTCGGCAATCACGTGGTGTCGATGGATCTGCTGACCGCCGACGGATCGGTGCGTACCTTGACGCCGGAGGGGCCCGACTCGGCGCTGTTCTGGGCGACGGTCGGCGGGATGGGACTCACCGGCATCATCGTCGGCGCGCGAGTTCGGTTGAAGCACACCGAGACCGCGTATTTCCTCGTCGACAACGACCGCACGCGCGATCTCGACGAAACGATGGAATTGCTGACCGGCGGTTCCGACGACGGGTACGACTACTCGATGGCGGTGCCGGACACCATTTCCACCGGGGCGAAACTCGGGCGGGCCGGATTCAGCCGAGGCTCGCTGGCCACCGTCGACCAGTTGCCGTCGAGACTGCGTAGCAAACCCTTGAATTTCGATGCCCCACAATTGTTCACGGTGCCCGATATATTTCCGAACGGGATGGTCAATTCGGTGACCACCCGGATCGCCGCCGAGGCCGCTCATCGCCTGTTTCCCCGCCGGGCCCGTGGGCGCATCCAGAACCTGACGCAGTTCTATCACCCGCTCGACCTGCTCGGCGAATGGAATCGGGCGTACGGCAAGCGAGGATTCTTGCAGTATCAGTTCTCGATGCCGTTCGGGGCCGAACAGCAGCTGGCCGACGCGGTGCGCACCATCGCCGAGTCGGGGCACCACTCGTTCCTCAACGTCTTCAAACGGATGGGGGCTGGCAACCCGGCGCCGCTGTCGTGGCCGCATCCCGGATACATGCTGAGCTTGGACTTCGCGCTCACGAGCGGGCTCGACCGGTTCTGCGTGGACCTCGACGAACGGGTGCGGGCGGCGGGTGGCCGCCTGTACCTCGCGAAGGAATCACGGACCACACCCGAGACGATCGCGACGATGTATCCGCGGCTCGACGAATGGCGCCGGATCAGGGACCGAGTCGACCCCGAACGGGTATTCGCCTCCGACCTCGCACGACGGTTGCGGCTGGTGACAGGACTTCGACATTGATGTGCTTCAGATCACGAACGGTGAATTGCGAGCGAAAGTTGTTCACAGCTAATCCAATTCACCGGCAATGACGCACGTCACTGTCCATTTTGAACTCTTAAGACTTTTTAAGTTACATTTCAGCAACAAACAGTTGGACACTTGATCATGGGTGCTCGATCGAGGGCCTGCGCTCCCCAGGGAGCATCGCCATTGAGGGAAAGACTGCATTCATGAACATCAGCAAGGTTGCCGCAACCTCCGCACTCGTCATCGCCGCGCTCGGCGTTGCCACCGGCACGTCGCACGCCGCTCCGGCGCCTGCTCCCGCGCCCGTCGCGGCCTTCCTCGACGGCGTGAACCAGGGTGTGAACCAGGTGCTGCCCGGCATCAACTGGAAGACCGGCATCGAGGGCGGCGCGGTCGTCGTCGAGACCGACGCGGGCTCGCTCACCACCGAGAACAACCAGTTCCAGGTGCGCGACAACCAGGGCAACATCGTCGCCGCCCTGCCGCTCGCCTACACGATCGACGACCTCGAGTACCCGATCGACGCCGTCGTCGACGGTACCCGCGCCACCCTGACCCCGCGCACCGACGCGGCCTCGGCCCGCCCGTCGACCCTGCTGAAGGACGTCGTCCGGCAGGACGCCTTCGACGATGCCGTCGGCGCCGCAGCCACCCAGTTCGGCATCATCACCGCCATCGGCACCCTCGTCGGCACCCTCACCGGTGGCCTCGCGGGCTGCGCCATCGGCGGCGTCGGCGGCCTGGTTCTCGGCATCCCGGTGCTCGCCCTCGGCGGCGCGACCGGCATCGCGGGCTGCCTCGCCGGTGCCGCCGTCGGCATCCCGCTGGGTGCGGCCGCCGGCCTGGTGCTGACCGGCGTCCCCGCCGCGATCGCCATCGGCATCGGCTTCCACAACCGGATCAACGCGCCCGAAAACCAGTAGTCGTCGTCGCGATGGCCCCGTTCCACCCGGACGGGGCCATTGTGCTGTTCAGCGCGCGAGCCGGATGCGCAGCTTCTCGTAGGTAGGGATGAAAACCTTTCTGCGATAGCGACGTTCGACGATTTCCCAGGGGCGACCGGCGGCGGTCAAGGCTTCGAGAAGTGCGGTGAGTTCGGAGTGGACGAGCTGTGCGCCGAGGCAGAGGTGGCGGCCGCCGCCGAACCAGAGCTGGCGGGTCTCGGGGTTGTAGTCGCGGTCGACGCGGAACTCGCCCGCGGCATTGTTGATGGTCCAGGTGAGGATCTTGACGTGTTCGCCGGCGCGCAGGTCGCGGTCGGCGACGCGGACGTCCGCGGTGACCGAGCGGCCGACGAGGTAGGCCGGGCTCGTGACGCGCAGGGTCTCGCGGACCGCGTCGGGGAGGCGATCGGGAGCAGCGAGCAGGGCGCGGTGCTGGTCGGTGTCGTGCATGATCGCGACCATTCGGGTCATGGCGCTGGCGAGCGTGTCGGTGCCCGCGACGGCCATCAGGATCGCCAGGCCGCCCGCGTGCTCGACGTCGAGACCCAGTTCACGGCAGCGACCGAGGGTGGTATCGGGATCGGCGCGGGCGTACGCGTCGGGAACGTTGACGGCGAGCTGGGTGGCCAGCTCACGGGCGCGGGCCAGCGCCGCCGGGTCGAGCGTGGTCGAGGCCATCGTGCCGAAACCCAGGTTGACCAGTTCTTCGACGTGATGGAACAGGCGCAGGAACAGCGCGTCCTGGTCGTCGGTGTAGTCGCCGCCGATGGCCGCGGCGATGTCTTCGGGGCGCATGCCGACCAGGTCGGAGACGCTGCGGCCGACCAGGATCTGCGCGCGGGCGGCGATGTCGACGGTCTCCCCCGCCGCCAGGCGTTCGCGCAGGTCACGCAGGTCGGGGCCGATCACGCGCGCGACCAGGGCATCGGTGTGACCGAGGGTGAACAGGTCGCGCACTTTGGTCCGCAGGTCGGTATGGCCCGGACCCTCGAACAGATCCTCGACCCAGTCGCCGATGACCTGCGCCCACCAGTGCCCGGCCGCGCCCTCGGACACGATGCTGAAATGGGTGCTGTCGTTGTAGATCTGGCGGGCCACCAGCGGGTCGGCGACGAACCAGCCGAGTTCGGGCACCTTGCGGATCGGCCGCGCGAACCGTCCAAGCAGCAATAATCCAGGCAACCAGGGTTGACCAGCGGCGAGTAGGGTTAGTTCATGGCGTCGGGCGGAGCTCCACACCCCGGCAGAATCTAATCGAGCACGCCCGATTAGTGAAGGTCTGTGGCTAGGATCGACGAGATGCGCTGGTGGTGATCTGTGCATCACGCGATATCTGGAAGTGAACAAGCATGGTGAGTTCGACAATCGAAGCCGTCGGCGCGTATCTGCCGGCCAGAGAAGTGACCACGGCGGAGTTGCTGGCGCAGCTGGCCGTCGACGCGCCGCTGGATCTGGAGAAGGTCAGCGGAGTCAGGGCGCGCAGGGTACGCGGCGAATCCGAGGACTCCCTCACCATCGCCTTGGCCGCCGCCCGCAGCGCACTGGGCAATTCGCGCTACGACGCCGCCGATCTGGATGTGATCATCTCCTGCTCGATCACCCGCACCCGGGGCGAGGACTTCTGCCTGGAACCGTCGTTCGCCCTGATGCTGCGCACCGCGCTCGGGGCGAACAGGGCGATCCATTTCGACGTGTCCAACGCGTGTGCCGGGATGATGACCGGAGTTCTGCTGCTGGACAGGATGATTCGATCCGGTGCCGTGCGTCGCGGCATGGTGGTGTCCGGGGAGTGCATCACGCCCATCGCTGACACCGCGGTGCGGGAGATCTCGCAGAAATACGACCCGCAGTTCGCCTCACTCACCGTCGGCGACGCCGGGGCGGCCGTACTGCTCGACGGCACCGACGGGCCAGGGCTCGACTACGTGGAGCTCAACACCAGCGCCGCGTTCGCGAAGCTGTGCTTGGGGATGCCCAGCGATCAGGGGCCGGGAGTCGCGCTCTACACCGACAATCGGGCGATGCACAACGAGTCCCGGTACCTGCTGTGGACCTCGCGGCAGCTGGAGTTCCTGGCCGCGCGCGGTTCCAGCTTCGCCGAAGAGGGCTACGACTACCTGATCCATCACCAGTTCAGCGGCCCCGCTGTGGAATTGATCAACAAGATCGCCGAGCGCGAATTCGACGCGGCGATGCCGCCGGGACTCGCGGTGCTGGACAGATACGGCAATACCGCGTCGACCTCACATTTCGTGGTGTTGCACGACGCGTTGCGGCAGGGCCTGATCGAGCCGGGGTCGAAAGTACTCCTGGTACCGGCAGCTTCCGGGGTGGTCGCCGGATTCTTGTCGGTGACAATCGGCGATCTGCGGGTATAGGACAGTATGGGAATCATCATTTCTTCGGCAGTGACGCGCAGCGGCGGAGTCAGCTCGGTGGGACAGGCGGCAAGCGCCGCGCGCGACGCGTTAGCGGCAGCCGGTTGTCCGCCGGAGCAGGTCGACGCACTGATCAATGTGGGGGTCTATCGCGATGCGAACCTGGTGGAACCGGCGGTCGCGGCGCTGATCCAGCAGGCCGCGGGGATCGGGCTGGACTATCGACGCGGGGACGTGCCGTGCTTGTCGTTCGATCTGATGAACGGTGCCTGCGGGGCGGTGAACGCGGTCGGGGTGGCCGCCTCGCTGCTGGCAGATCTGCCCACGGGACATGTGGTCGTCGTGTCGGGCGACGCGCATCCGTCGGGCCTGGCCGATGTGGAGTTCGCGTTCGAGCCGGTCGGGGCGGCTTTCGTGCTCGAGAATTCCGCCGAAGCCGCGGGTTTCGGCGGAGTCCACGTAAGTGCCGGCGACGCACTGCCCGACCCGCAGGGATACGTGAAGCTGTCTGCGATGGGAGCCGAAGGGCGTTCCTCGCTGACGGTGGAATTGCTCACCGGGACAGCGGAACTCGTCGAGCACGCCGCTATCGCGGCGCGAGAAGCGTTGGCGGCGGACGGTATCGACGCCGGGCAGGTGGTGCTGCTGTGCGGTAAACCGACAGCGGATTTCGCCGGCGAACTGGCGGCCCAGCTCGGCGTGGGCGCGGTGGTGACCGACGACTTCGCCGCCGACGCGCACACTTCCGCGTTGACCGCCGCGTTCGTGGCGGCCCGTGACGCGGGACTGGCCGAACGGCCGTTGCTGTTCGTCGCCGCCGACGGTGGACCCACCGCGGCGGCAGTGACCTATCGAGGGGTTGGTGTGCGGTGACACGGTCTCTGCATGTTGTTCCGGATCCGGTGAGTGCGCCGCGACATGGTCGCCATCGCGCGGCGGCCGGTACTTCGGTCGCGGTGCCCGGCCCGGGGGCCGTGCTGGCGCTGCGGTCGATTCCGGTGATCGGCTGGATATTCCTGATCGTCGGGGTGGTGCGGCCGTTCCGGGCCCGGTGGCTGCGGGTGGCCTTCTGGATCGATGTAGCGCTGAGCGTCGGGGTGCATGCCGCGCAGATTCCAGCAGCCCGGAAAGTAGCCGCTGAACGGGGGATCTCGGGTCGTCGTGCGGCCATGATGACCATGCTGCTCGGGGCTACCTGGTGGAAGACGCTGGGCGAGGGCGAACAGTGACCGAGGCGACACCGTCCGGCTGCGGCTTCGCGAGATCGTCGACGGGATAACGTGGCGCGATGACAGTGCTGGTGACTGGCGCGAGCGGGTTCGTCGGCGGGGCGATCGTGCGCGGGCTGGTGGCGCGCGGGGTGCCGGTGCGGGCGATGGTTCGCGATCCGGCCTCGGCGCCGGAGGGTGTCGAGGTGGCGGTGGCCGATCTCGCCGACGCGGGTGCGCTGGCCGCGGCGGTGGCCGGGGTGCGCGCCGTTGTGCACGCGGCGGCCCTGCTCGGTGAATTCGGCAGGCCCGCCGATTTTTTCGCGGTGAACGTGGCCGGGACCGATCGGCTGATGCAGGAGGCCGCGGCGGCCGGAGTACGGCGGTTCGTGTTCATCGGGAGTCCGAGTGCGTTGATGGCTCCCGGCGGTGGGGATCAGGTGGGGATCGATGAGACCGTGCCCTACCCCGCGCGATTTCTGAACAGCCATTGCGAGACCAAGGCCGTCGCCGAGCAGTTGGTGCTGGCGTCCGATACACCGGAGTTCACGACGTGTTCGTTGCGGCCGCGCGCGGTGTGGGGGCCCGGCGACCGGCACGGGCCGATCGTGCAGATTCTGGCGAAGTTGCGGGCGGGGCGGTTGCCGGATCTGTCCGGCGGGCGCGATGTCCGGGCTTCGCTGTGCTACATCGACCACCTCGTCCACGCCGCCGCTCTCGCGCTGACGGCCGAGAAGGTCGGTGGGCGTGCGTATTTCGTCGCCGACGCGGAGCCGGTGTCGGTATGGGCGACCTTGGACGCGGTGGCCGCGCGGTTCTCGTTGGCCGGACCGAGCGTGACGGTGCCGGCACCGGTGCTCGGCGGGGCCTTGGCGGCGATCGAAACACTGTGGCGGATACCGGCGGTCGCGCAGCGGTGGACTCCCCCGCTGTCGCGGTACGCGGTCGCGCTGGTCACCCGGTCGGCGACCTATGACATCTCGCGCGCCGCCCGTGAACTGGGCTATCGACCGGAGGTGCCGTTCACGACCGGCCTGGACAATTTCCACCGCTGGGTCGACCAGGTCGGCGGGCTCGACCGGCTGCTGGAGGACGCGTGAGTGATCTGTGGGTGGTGATTCCCGCCTTCGACGAGGAACGCGGCATCGGCAGCACCCTGGATGCCATCGCAGCGCAACAGGACACGGATTTCACGGTGGTCGTGGTCGACAACAACTCCACCGACCGCACCGTCGAGGTGGTGCGGGCATTCGCCGCCGCCCATCCACTGCCGCGCATCGTGGTGATCGACGAGCAGCAGAAGGGCACCGGCGCCGCCGCCGATACCGGGATGCGCTACGCGATCTCCCGAGGCGCCACCTACCTCGCGCGCACCGACGCCGACTGCCTGCCCGCGCCCGACTGGACCCAGCGGATCAAGGCCGGGTTCGGCTCCGGGCTGCGGTTGGTCAGTGGTCAGCTGATTCCGCGCACCGACGAAGGCGTTTCCTGGATCGACCGCACGATCATTCGGGTGGCACTGGAAGTGGCCTCGACGTTCGGCAAGGTGCGCTCGGGCAATCGGGATCCGAAGTATCTCGGACCGTATGTGATGACACCGGGGTGCAATATGGCCATCACCGCCGAATTATATGTTGCCGCAGGCGGATTCCCGCGCACCGCGATCGAGGATCTCCACGAGGACCGGGCGCTGGTCAACGCGGTGCGCACGATCACCACCGACTATGGTTTGCGCCGGGACGTGCGGGTGCACGGCTCGAATCGGCGAGTGCGCGCCTGGGGTATTCGCAAGACACTGGCCTGGTACGCCGATCATCGGTATCGGCCCGACGTGGTCGATATTCGGTGACCGACTTTCTCGCACGGCTTGCCGCGCAAGCCGAACGGATTCCGGACGCATCGGCGCTCGGCACGGTCGGCAAGCGCGCGCTCACCTACCGGGAGCTGGTGGATTCCATCGGCCGGGTGGCACACAATCTCGGCGAGGCGGGGTTCGCCCCGGGCGATCGAATGCTGTTCTCGATCCGGCCGAGTGTGTCGTCGGTGCTGGTGATCTTCGGGGTGATCGCAGCGGGCGGGACGATCGTGTTCGTCGATCCCGGCGTCGGGCCGGAGCTCTTCACCAAGCGAGTCGGCCTGGTCGAACCCACTTGGGCCGCAACGGAATCACTGCTGTACGCGGTGAGTGGTCCCCTCGCCGGATTCGGCCGCAAGAAGGGGCTGGAACTGCCGCGGTTCGGCGCGCTCGATGTTCGCCATATCCACAGCGGAGTGTGGTTGCCCGGTACGCCGTTCGGGTCGATTCCGTTGCGGCGGTTCACCGGTGACGCACGCGAGACCGCCCTGCCTGCCGCGGATCCCGAGGCAGCGGCGTTGATCGTCTTCACCTCCGGGACGACGGACGATCCGAAAGCCGTTGTGCACACCCGTGCTTCGCTGAGTGCGGGGCTCGCCGCGATGGGTGGAAAGACCAGCCTCGCGCCCGGCGCCTTCCTGCACACCGAGCAGCTCATGATGGGTCTGCCCGCGTTGATGGCGGGGGCACGGTGGGCGATGCCCCGGTATCCACGGTTCGGGACGCACATCGATCCCGTGCGATTCACGCGAAATCTGCGGAGTGCGACGCATACGTTCTACACCCCGGCCGATCTCGCTGTCGCGCTCGACGTGATCGAAGCCGGCGACCTCGAGCCGCCGCCGAATCTACGTCAAGTGGCCCTAGGCGGTGCGCCGGTCACCTCCGCACTCCTTCGCCGGGCACGGCAATCGTTGCCCGACACCGAGTTTCTCGCGATCTACGGGATGACGGAGATCCTGCCGGTGGCGATCGCGACCGGCACCGCCAAGCTCGCGCACGACGGGGATCTGCTCGGCGCTCCGGTGCGGGGTGTGCAGGCGCGGATCGCCGACGACGGGGAACTCCTGCTGTCGGGTCCGAACCTGTGCCGCGGGTATCTCGGCGCGGAGCCGCTGACCGAGATCGCGACCGGGGACCTCGCACGGTGGGACGGCACGGAACTCGTCCTCACCGGACGCAAGAAGGACATGATGATCCGGGGGAAGACCAATATCTACCCGGGGTTGTACGAGCCGGTGATCACCGCGATCGACGGGGTGCGCGAGGCGATCATGGTCGGCCTGCCGGACGAGATCGGCGATGAGCGGATCGTGCTCGCCATTGTCGCCGAACCGGGGGCAGACGACATCGCGGCCCTACTTCGTCAACGGCTGCCGCAGGTCATCGACACCACCGCCGTCCCCGACGACATCGTGGTGGTGGATCGAATTCCGGTCAGCGGGCGGACGAACAAACCGGACCGCGCGGCGCTGCGGGAGCTCGTGGGCAGGCTGCTCGCCTGAGCCCTGCCCACTGCTGGGCTCGGTGCGCGCGATGACGGTTACGGCTCAGCGGGTCACCGAGCGGAGCGTGCGGTCGGCGAGGGTTTCGATGGTCGCCCGGGAGAGCATGGTGTCGACGTAGCAGAAGGTGATCGACATCGTGGTGCCGAGAGTGGCTACCGCGACCGTCAGCGCACTGGCGCAGGAGTTCGTACCGGCGACCGTCAGCGCCGTGATGTCCAGCGGCTCAGGAGTTTCGGGCGGTGACAGCCTGCCGAGGTTGCTGAGCGTGACATTCCACGGGGCTCGGCGGTCGATGAGTTCGATGGTGCGCCTGCCGGATTCGAGGGAACGGGGGCAGCCGTAGCGAATCGCGGCAAGGGCGGTGAGATCGTTGTTCTTCGCCAGCCGTCGGCGCAGTTGGGTTTTCGCCGCGCGGGCCGCATCCCAGAGGGAATGGGCAGGGCCGTAGGGGACGAAAGTGGGGACCACCGCGGTGAACATGCCGGGCTCGTCGTCGGCCGGGGGCGGGTTCAAGCGGGACCGGACGTCGACCGGAATGCCGATGCCCGCGACGCCGGAGGGCCGGGGGGCGAGTTCACCGAGGGCGGCGGCCAGGGCGGCGGCCAGCGCGGCGTTGATCGTGACGTCGTGCTCGTGGCAGCGGGTGCGCAGCTCGGTGAGGGTGTCGCCCTCGATGGTGCGGATCACGGTGCGGGTGCGCCGGATCGGGAGTGGTGGCGGGGTGCCGGGCAGGCTGGTCGGGCGGCGGGCCATCGCGGTGAGCTGGCCGGTGAGGTTGGTGCGCAGGCAGCGTAGGAGGCGGGTGTACGCGGGCGGGATGAGGTCGTCGGGGGCCGGGATCGGCGAGCGAGAGCCGGCGGGGACGGGAGATCCGAAGGCGTAAGCGAGGATTCGCCAACCCAGCGACGTCATCGAACGGCCGTCGAGCACAACGTGGGACAACACGAGGATCAGGTCGTGTCGTTCCTCGCAAGTGCCTGGGCGCCACACCAAATCGATGAGGCGCCCCGGTGCCGTCGCGAGGTCAACGGGCTCGGCCAGCTGTTCGTCGAAGACCGTGCGCCACTCGTCGGGGTCGTCGACTATGCGGTGCAGGACCGGTAGATGCGGGTCGGTGGACGGAGCGAAACGCGGGCCGTCGACAACCGTTGTCCGCAGGAGCGGAAATTCCGCGACCAGCGCGTCAGCGGCCTCTTCCAACCGGTAAGCGCCGATCGGCCCGCGCACCCGCAATCGGACCACACAATTCGCCGGCGACAACTGATCGACGAGCCAGAACCACCGCTCCGACGCCGACAGCGGCCGCGTCACCTCGCCCAACACGGCCTCCGCTGTATCGACACACCGCGAGCGTACCGACGCCCGCCCGAAACTCAGCACTTTCACATGGCCTTACTACATGCGTATTATGGACTTATGGGTTTCGAGTGGCCTGATTGGGCGATCGCTCACCTGATCGGCATCGAACCCAGCGAGGTTCGGCAGGTCCTCGCAGCGTCACGACGGTGGCCACGCCCGGCCTTCGACGGCCAGGTGACCGTCCTGACGGTGTGGGGGCGCACCACAGCCGGCCGCCCGTTGATCGTGGTGATGCGACAACGGGAGGACTGGACGTGGGTGATCATCGGCGCACGCACGATGCGCGCCGAGGAACTGGCGCAATTCGAGCAGTGGGAAAGTGAGACCCGATCATGAGCGAGCCAGGACTTCCGTCCAGCAAAGAAGAACTCGCCGACTTCATGGATCGGCTGAGTTTCTCCGACGAGCCCACCGATGCCCCACCACGTCTTCCCGTCAACGAAGACATCATGGTGACCACGTCGATCCGGCTCCCCCTCGGCCTGCACAGCCGCCTGAAATCCCTCGCCGACGAACGTCGGGTAGGGGTCTCCACCCTCCTGCGCGAATGGGCCGAGGCAGCCGTCGCCGACATCGACGACGAAGACCAGATGATCTCCCTCGCCGAAGCCAAACGCGCCCTCTCCCGAGTCCACCCCATCCACCGGGCGAGCTGACGCGCGGACCGACCGGTAGACGCGAAGACGACTGAAGCCCCCGCCGAAAGCGGGGGCTTCAGTCGTCTAGATCAGCTGGCTCACCTCAGCGGCGGCGCTTGCCCTTCGAGTCGGTCCGGGCGGCTTCGCGGCGTTCGCGGCGGGTGCCGGACTGCTGCTGGCCGCCGTATTCCTGTGCGTCGGAATGGGATTCGGCGTGGCCGTCTTCGGCGGGGCCCGAGTAGTTCATGGCTCGGGGAGCCTGGTCGCTGATTCCCTTGGCACGCAGAGCAGGCGGGGCCTGGTTCGCCGCGGGGGTGTCCTGCGGGCGGGCACCGACCGGGGAGCGCAGCCCCTTGTCGACCGAGACGCCTTCGGGCTGGGGCTGCTGGACCTCCACCTGGAGGTTGAAGAGGAAGCCGACGGACTCCTCCTTCAGGCCTTCCAGCATGGCGGCGAACATGTCGAAGCCCTCGCGCTGGTACTCGACCAGCGGATCACGCTGGGCCATGGCGCGCAGGCCGATGCCCTCCTTGAGGTAATCCATCTCGTAGAGGTGTTCGCGCCACTTGCGGTCGAGGACCGAGAGCAGAACCTGACGTTCCAGGTTGCGCATCGCGCCTTCGCCCGCGAGACCGTCGATCTCCTGCTCGCGCTTCTCGTAGGCGTTGTGCGCGTCTTCGAGGAGGGCTTCGCGAAGCTCGTCGCGGGTGAGTTCGCCCGCGTCGCCGGTGGCGGTCTCGCCGGTGAGTTCCTTGTGATCCAGGGTCACCGGGTAGAGCGTCTTGAGGGCGGTCCAGAGCTTGTCCAGATCCCAGTCCTCGACGTAGCCCTCGGCAGTGGCACCGTCGACATAGGCGGTGGTCACGTCGGTGATCATGTTCTGAACCTGACCCTCCATGTCCTCGCCACGCAGGATCTGGTTGCGCTCGCCGTAGATGACGGTGCGCTGCTGGTTCATGACCTCGTCGTACTTCAGAACGTTCTTGCGGATCTCGAAGTTCTGCTGCTCGACCTGGGTCTGGGCGCTCTTGATGGCCTTGGAGACCATCTTCGCCTCGATCGGCACATCGTCGGGCAGGTTCAGCCGGGTCATGATCGACTCGAGCGCGGCGCCGTTGAAGCGGCGCATCAGCTCGTCGCCCAGCGACAGGTAGAAACGGGACTCGCCCGGGTCGCCCTGACGGCCGGAACGACCACGCAGCTGGTTGTCGATACGACGCGACTCGTGGCGCTCGGTGCCGAGCACGTAGAGACCGCCGGCCTCGCGGACCGTCTCGGCGTCGTCCTCAGTCTGCTTCTTCACCTGCTCGAGCGCGGAGTGCCAGGCGGCCTCGTACTCGTCGGGGGTGTTCACGGGGTCGAGGCCCTGCTTGCGCAGCAGGATGTCGGCGATGATGTCGGCGTTGCCGCCGAGCACGATGTCGGTACCACGACCGGCCATATTGGTGGCCACGGTGACCGCGCCGGGACGACCGGCCTCGGCGATGATCTGGGCTTCCTGCTCGTGGAACTTCGCGTTCAGCACCGAGTGCGCCACACCGCGTTTGGTGAACTGCTTGGACAGGTACTCCGAGCGCTCGACGCTGGTGGTACCGATCAGGACCGGCTGGCCCTTCTCGTGCCGCTCGGTCACGTCGTCGACGACCGCGGCGAACTTGGCCTCTTCCGACTTGTAGATCAGGTCGGCCTGGTCCTTGCGGACCATCGGCTTGTTCGTCGGGATCGGGACCACGCCGAGGTTGTAGATCGAGTGCAGCTCGGCGGCCTCGGTCTCGGCGGTACCGGTCATGCCGGAGAGCCGGTTGTAGAGGCGGAAGTAGTTCTGCAGGGTGATCGTGGCCAGCGTCTGGTTCTCCGGCTGGATCTCGACCTTCTCCTTGGCCTCGATCGCCTGGTGCATGCCCTCGTTGTAGCGGCGGCCCACCAGGATGCGGCCGGTGAACTCGTCGACGATGATCACTTCACCGTCGCGGACGATGTAGTCCTTGTCGCGCTGGTAGAGCTCCTTGGCCTTGATGGCGTTGTTCAGGTAGCTCACCAGCGGCGAGTTCGCGGCCTCGTAGAGGTTGTCGATACCGAGCTGGTCCTCGACGAACTCCACGCCCTGCTCGTGCACGCCGATGGTGCGCTTCTTGATGTCGACTTCGTAGTGGACATCTTTCTTCAGCAGCGGCGCGATGCGCGCGAACTCGGCATACCACTTCGAGGAGGCGTCGGCCGGGCCCGAGATGATCAGCGGGGTGCGGGCCTCGTCGATGAGAATCGAGTCGACCTCGTCGACCACGGCGAAGTTGTGACCACGCTGGACGAGATCGTCCAGGGAGTGGGTCATGTTGTCGCGCAGGTAGTCGAAGCCGAACTCGTTGTTCGTGCCGTAGGTGATGTCGGCGGCGTAGGCCACCCGACGCTCGGCGGGAGTCATACCGCCCAGGATCACGCCGACCTCGAGACCGAGGAAGCGGTGCACGCGGCCCATCCACTCGGCGTCGCGCTTGGCGAGGTAGTCGTTGACCGTGACCACGTGCACGCCGTCGCCGGAGATGGCGTTCAGGTACGCGGGGAGCACACAGGTGAGGGTCTTGCCCTCACCGGTCTTCATCTCCGAGATATTGCCCAGGTGCAGCGAGGCGCCGCCCATGATCTGGACCTTGTAGTGCTTCTGGTTCAGCACCCGCCACGAAGCCTCACGCGCCACGGCGAAGGCCTCGAGCAGCAGGTCGTCGAGGGTTTCCCCGTCGGCGTAGCGCTGGCGGAACTCGTCGGTCTTGGCACGCAGCTCGTCGTCGGTCAACGCTTCGATCTCGTCGCCGTACGCGATGACCTCATCGGCGAGGTTCGAGAGCCGCTTGACCATGCGACCTTCACCAATCCGTAGCAACCTCGTCAGTGTCAGCGCAGGCACGGGTCTCGTCAGTCCTCTGGTCGGAGTTGTGTTCAACGGCGATGGTAGTCCGCAGACCACCGTACCCGGCGGCGCGGACCCGTGCCCGGCGTACCGGCGCACTCATTACCCCAGGTCACGACGCTCGGCGAGCCTCCTTGCCCGGCACCGCGATTCACCTGCCGTGACGTAGGATGTAGCGCGTGCCCGATCAGCGCCATGCGGCACCGGAAGGAGCTTCGGAGCGCGTGATCACGAGATTGACGCCGCAGGACGCGTCGTTCTATCGGCTCGAGTCGAGCAGTAACCCGATCCACATCGGCTCTCTCGCGATCCTGAACAACTCCTCCCCCGACAGCACGGGCCAGGTACTGGACTACGAACGCCTCGTCGACCTGGTCGAATCCCGGCTGCCGATGGTGCCGCGCTACCGCCGCAAGGTGCGCGAGATCCCGCTCGCCCTGGGCAGGCCGGTCTGGGTCGAGGACAGCCGTTTCGACATCAGCTATCACATCCGGCGCTCCGCGCTGCCGAGTCCCGGCAGCGACTGCCAGCTCTACGATCTCGTCGCCCGGCTCGCGTCACGACCCCTGGACCAGGGACGGCCGCTGTGGGAGATGTATCTGATCGAGGGCCTCGCCGACGGGCGCGCCGCGGTGTTCACCAAGTCGCACTCGGCGCTCGTCGACGGTGACACCGCCCTGGAGATCGGGCACGTGATCCTCGACAACTCCCCGCTGCCGCGCGAACTGGCCGACGACTCGTGGCGTGCCCCGCGCGAACCCACAGATGTGGAACTGCTGGCCGGCGCACTCTCGCAACTGGCCGCGCAACCGCGCGAGGCCTACAGCGTGATGCGCGACGCCGGATCGAACGCGTTCGGCGTGGTGCGCGGCACGCGGATGGCGGTGAAGGCCGCGGCCAACGTGGTGCGCGCGGCGACCTCGAGCGCGGCGCCGGACAGCCCGCTCAACGCCCGCACCTCCCGCAGCCGCCGCTTCGACGTGGTACGCACGGATCTGGACGACTACCGCACGATCCGCAGGCATTTCGACTGCTCGATCAACGACGCCGTGCTCGCGGTGGTCACCGGGGCGCTGCGCAACTGGCTGCTCTCGCGCAACGAGGCGCTGGTCGAGTCGACCAATCTGCGCGCGGTGGTGCCGATGTCGGTCTATGTCGACGGCGACAATCAGCTGACCCCGGCCAGCGAGGTGTCCTCGTTCCTCATCGATCTGCCCGTGGGCGAACCGAACCCGACGATGCGGCTCTCGCACATCTCGCATGCCACCGAGGCGGCGGGCAGGCAGCGCCGCGGGGTGCGGGCGCGCACACTCGTGCACCTGGCCGGGTTCGCGCCCGCGAGCCTGCACGCGATGAGTGTGCGAGCGGCGAGTACCTTCGCCGACAACAGTTTCAATCTGGTGATCACCAACGCGCCGGGACCACAGACCGCGATGTACATCGGCGGCGCGCGCATGCTGGAGATGTATCCGGTATCGCCGCTGCTGCGCAATCAGACGTTGAGTTTCGGACTCACCTCGTACGACGGTCAGGTCTTCTACGGACTCAACGCCGACCGCGACGCCATGGCCGATATCGATGTCCTCGCGGCATCGGTGCACGAATCGATGGAGGAGTTGCTCGGTGCCTGTCCCTGAGAACGACACGATGCGCGTCTACATCCCGGCGACGATTCCGCTACTGCGCCAACTCGTCGACGAGCAGCAACTGCTCCCGCTCGGCGCGACCGCGTTCGCCGTGACGCCCGCGCTGCGCGAGGCCTACGCCGCCGGCGACGACGAGGAGCTCGCCGAAGTGGCGATGCAGGAAGCCGCGCGGGCCTCCATGCGGTTGATCGGCGCCGAGCGCGACGGACTCGACGATCTCGACGACGACGCCGAGGGCTCGGCCACCGCCCCGGGTAGCCCGGTGTATCGGCGCGCGGTGATCGCCGCGGATGTAGCGGGGGCGAAACTGCGGCCCGATCTCGACGATGCTGTGGTGAAGCTGTCGGGACCGGTCACCTTCAAACAAATCGCGGCCGTGCATGTGGACCTGGCCGAGGCCGAGCCGCAGGTGGCCAAGGCGGTGGACGTCATCGACGCCGCTGACCTCGGTGATACCGACGCGGAATTCGTCCTCGGTGACGCGGAGGACCACCAGCTTGCCTGGTACGCACCACAAGAACTGCCGTTCCTGCTCGAGCTGTTGTAATTTGCGGTGGGCGACCTCGGGGTTGCCCACTGTTCACAACTGGCGCCGAACCTACGATGCCGTAACCTGGCTGCGAGAGGGCTACCCCACGGTGGACCGGATGCACGACAGGGAGAAATCGCACAGCATGGTCATCGACAAGTTCCGGGAATGGCTCGAAGCACCGGCGGCGCAGGTCGCCGACCGCGGCGGCAAGCTCAATATCTTGCGCGGCGCGGTAGCCCGGGTCACCACTCCCCTGCTGCCCGACGACTATCTGCATCTGGCCAACCCGCTGTGGTCGGCGCGCGAACTTCGCGGGCGCATCGTCGAGGTCCAGAAGGAGACCGCCGACTCGGCGACCCTGGTGATCAAGCCGGGCTGGGGCTTCGATTTCAAGTACCGCCCCGGGCAGTACATCGGCATCGGCATCCTGATCGACGGTCGCTGGAACTGGCGTTCCTACTCGCTGACCTGCCCGCCGGACTGGACCGGCGAGGGCGGTAAGCGGCTCATCTCCATCGCGGTGAAGGCGATGCCGGAAGGCAAGTTGTCCAGCCACCTTGTCAACGGGGTGGCTGCGGGCACCATCGTGCGGCTGGCCGCGCCGCAGGGCGGGTTCGTGCTGCCGGAGCCGCCGCCGGCGAAGGTGCTGTTCCTCACCGCGGGCAGCGGGATCACCCCGGTCATGTCGATGTTGCGCACGATGGACCGGCGCGACGGCGTCAACGATGTGGTGCACGTCCACTCCGCGCCCACCGACGCCGACGTGATGTTCGGTGCCGAACTACGCGCCCTGCACGACAAGCACCCCAGCTTCGTCTCCCACCTGCAGCTCACCGATGCCCACGGCCTGTTCTCGCTGGCCAGCCTCGACGAGCTCTACCCCGACTGGCGCGAGCGCGAGACCTGGGCGTGCGGACCTGCCCCGATGCTCGACGCGATCGAAACCCACTGGAAGAACGCGGGTGTGGGCGACAAGCTGCACATCGAGCGCTTCGAGGTGGAACGCTCCGCGATCGGCGAGGGCGGCACGGTGACCTTCGGCACCACCGGACGCACCCTCACCGTCGACGGCGCCACCAGCCTGCTCGAAGCCGGTGAGTCCGTCGGCGTGCAGTTGCCCTTCGGCTGCCGGATGGGCATCTGCCAGACCTGTGTGGTGACGCTGTCCGCGGGACACGCCCGCGACCTGCGCAACGGCGACGAACGTCAGCCCGGCGACAAGGTGCAAACCTGCATCTCCGCCGCCGCAGGCGACTGCACGCTGGACATCTAACCGGTTGCCGAACCGCTGAGCGGGTACCCTTGAAGTACGCGTCGGCCATAACCCGTGACCGGCGGCAATCGCTTAGGCCCCTCACTTCGATCAATGCCTGAGGGCGCAACTTAGGATCACTCACAGGCCGAACCGCATCGAGGCGACAACCCTAGGCGCGCAGCGCCCGGTTGTCGCCGCCTCGATTCCGGACTCGCCGAAGAGTGCGACCGAGGAGCGCCCTCGACGAGGCAAGATCGAGGTTCCCAGGCCGAGAACCCGCGGCATCAGCTGCTGATAAACAACAGGAGGACCCCCGGTGGCCATCACCGATATTCAGGCCTTCGCCCATCTGACGGCGGCCGACATCGAGACACTGGGGAAAGAACTCGATTCGATCCGCCGTTCGGTGGAGACCTCCCGTGGCGAACGCGACGCTCGCTACATCCGCCGCACCATCGCCGCCCAGCGAGCTCTCGAGGTCGCCGGGCGCGCGGTGCTGTTCGGCAGCCGCAATCGCTGGGCGTGGCTGGGCGGCACCGCGATGCTCTCGGTCGCCAAGATCATCGAGAACATGGAGCTGGGCCACAATGTGAGCCACGGCCAATGGGATTGGATGAACGATCCCGAGATCCACTCCACCACCTGGGAGTGGGACATGACCGGCACCTCGGCGCAGTGGCGCCGGGCGCACAACTACTCGCACCACACCTACACCAACGTGCTCGGCAAGGACGAGGACCTCGGCTTCGGCATTCTGCGGATGACCCGCGACGAGGCGTGGCGTCCGGTGCACCTGGTCCAGCCCGCCGCCAATCTGCTGCTGGCCGCGACCTTCGAGTGGGGTATCGCGCTGCACGATCTCGGCATCGAGAAGGAGCTGGCCGGAGTCGAGAGCGGCGCGATGACCTCACCCCCCGATATCGAGTTCTACCGCAAGGCGGGCCGCCAGGTCGCCAAGGATTTCGTGATCTACCCGGCGCTGACCGGCCCGGCCTGGAAGTCGACGCTCAAGGCCAACGCCACCGCCAACCTCGTCCGCAATCTCTGGTCCTACGCCGTGATCTTCTGCGGCCACTTCCCCGACGGCGCGCAGAAGTTCACCGCCGAGCAGCTCGACGGGGAAACCCAGGGCGAGTGGTACCTGCGCCAGATGCTGGGCAGCGCCAACTTCAAGGCCGGCCCCGTGATGGCGTTCATGAGCGGCAACCTCTGCTACCAGATCGAGCATCACCTGTTCCCCGACCTGCCGAGCAATCGGTACTCGGAGGTGGCGGTCCGGGTGCGCGAACTGTGCGACAAGTACGACCTGCCCTACACCACCGGATCGCTGGGCAAGCAGTACCTGCTGGCCTTCCGCACCATCCACAAGCTGGCGCTGCCGGATCGCTTCCTCAAGCGCACCGCCGACGATGCGCCCGAGACGTCGTCGGAGCGCAAGTTCGCCGGCATCTCGCTGCCCGACAGCCTGCGGGTCGATCCCGAGACCGGCAAGCGTTTCGGTCTGCGCTCGGCGCTGCACGATGCCAAGGTCTCGCTCGAGATCAAGGCGCGGCACGAGAAGGAAGTACTGCGCGAGGCCAAGACCGCGCTGAAGGCGCGAGCACGGCAGGAGAAGCTGGCGCTGCGCGAGGCCAAGCGGGCACTGGGCGAACGCGCCGTGCGCGAACGGGGTGTGCTGCGCGACAAGGCAGCTCGGCGCATGGCTCGCCATTCCCGATAACATTTTCATCTCGATCGCGCAATAGGACTTATCACACATTTCGTCCCGAAAATCGCCAACCTACGCTCTCGTAACTTACGGTACTGTAGCCGCCATGGCGATCTCGGATGTCAAGGAATACGCGCACCTCACCGCAGCGGATGTCGAAGCTCTAGGCGCGGAGTTCGATGCGATCCGCCGGGAGATCGAATCCTCTCGCGGCGCGGCCGACGCGCGCTATATCCGCAACGTCATCCGGCTACAGCGCGCGCTCGAGATCAGCGGCCGCACGGTCCTGTTCGCCAGCTTCCTGCCCCCGGCCTGGCTGGCCGGTGTCGCCCTGCTCGGCTCCGCCAAGATCATCGAGAACATGGAGATCGGGCACAACGTCATGCACGGGCAGTGGGACTGGATGAACGATCCGGAAGTCCACTCCACCTCGTGGGAATGGGACAACGCGGGCCCGTCGGCGCACTGGAAGATCACCCACAACTTCCTGCACCACAAGTACACCAACGTGCTCGGCATGGACGACGACATCGGCTACGGCCTGCTTCGCGTCACCCGTGACCAGCGCTGGATGCCGTTCTACCTGGGCAACCCCATCTACAACTTCCTGCTGCAGGCGCTGTTCGAGTACGGCGTCGCGATCCAGCACCTCGAGCTGGGCAAGGTCGCCAAGAAGAAGTGGGCCAAGGACTCACCCGAGTGGAAGCAGTTCGAGGCCGACCGCACCCTGGTCCTGAAGAAGATCGGCAAGCAGGCCGCCAAGGACTACCTGGTCTTCCCGCTGCTCACCGGACCCTCGTTCGTCACCACGCTCACCGCCAACATCGCCGCCAACGTGATGCGCAATGTGTGGACCAACGCGATCATCTTCTGCGGCCACTTCCCCGACGGCGCCGAGAAGTTCACCAAGGCCGACATCGAGAACGAGACCAAGGGCGAGTGGTACCTGCGCCAGATGCTGGGCAGCGCCAACATCAGCGGCGGACCGCTGCTGCACTTCATGAGCGGCAACCTCAGCCACCAGATCGAGCACCACCTGTTCCCCGACCTGCCGAGCAACCGCTACGCCGCCATCGCGGTGCGGGTGCGCGAGCTGGCCGAGAAGTACGACCTGCCCTACACCACCGGCTCGCTGCCGGTGCAGTACTTCAAGTCGTGGCGCACCATCCTCAAGCTGTCGCTGCCGAACAAGTACCTGCGCCACACCACCGACGACGCGCCGGAGACCAAGTCCGAACGCCTGTTCGCCGGCAACACCACCCCCTCGATCGACCCGGTGACCGGGCGTCGACAGGGACTGCGCACCGCACTGTCCGCCGGCCGCAAGCTGGCCCGCCGGACCATGGCCTGACCGGCTGCGGTTGTATGGTCGGCGTGAGTGCCGATCAGCTGAGCGTCTACGACGCGATCCGTTTGCGTCGTGACGTGCGCGCCGAATACACCGGCGAGCTCGTCGACGACGACACCCTCCTGCGGATCCTCGACGCCGCGCATCGCGCGCCCAGCGTCGGGAACTCACAGCCGTGGGACTTCGTGGTGGTTCGTCAGGCCGAGACCCTGCGCCGTTTCGCCGACCATGTGGCGGACAAGCGGGTCGAGTTCGGTGCGTCGCTGCCCGCCGAGCGCGCGATGACCTTCGCGCCGATCAAGATCGATGGAATCGTCGAGAGCGGTACGGGTGTGGTTGTCACGCACGATGATTCGCGTGGCGGCCCACAGGTGCTCGGGCGGGCGAGTGTGCCGGAGACCGGCGTGTACTCCACCGTGCTGGCGATCCAGAACCTGTGGCTCGCGGCGACCGCCGAGCAGGTGGGGGTGGGCTGGGTGTCGTTCTACGATCCGGAATTCCTGCGCGAACTCGTCGGCCTGCCCACCGGGATCAAGCCGGTGGCCTGGCTGTGCGTAGGCCCGGTCGACGCGTTCCAGCAGGTACCAGACCTGGAACGTTTCGGGTGGCGGTCCGGCCGATCGCTGACCGAGGCCGTACATCACGAGACCTTCGGCGGCTGAACAAGATCCGGACATCCGCACGGCGGATGCCCGGATCGGTCAGGGTCCTAGGCCAGCTTGATCAGGCCGTAGTCGAAGGCGTGTCTGCGGTAGACCACCGATGGACGGTCGGTCTCCTTGTCATGGAAGAGGAAGAAGTCGTGACCGACCAATTCCATCTGATAGAGGGCGTCGTCCACCGACATCGGTGTCGCGGTGTGCACCTTGGTGCGCACGATGTGGCCGGGGCCCGTCTCGTCGACTGCCTCGTCGTGGTCGTGGGCAGCGGAACCGTCCGGCGGGGTGAACAGCGACTCGTCGACCAATGTGGCAGTGGCCTGCGCGACCGAGACCGGCGTCTTGTCGCCGTAGTGCACGACGCGCCGCTTGTCCTTGGCCCGGCGCAGTCTGCTCTCGATCTTCTGGGTGGCCGATTCGAGCGCGGCATAGAAACTGTCGGCGCACGCCTCGGCGCGCACGATCGGTCCACGGCCACGCGCGGTGATCTCCACACGCTGACAGGCCTTGCGTTGACGACGGTTGCGTTCGTGGAACAGTTCCACATCGAAGAGGAAGATCGACGGGTCGAAGCGCTCTAACCGAGACAGCTTCTCCGCGACGTAGATTCGATAGTGGTCAGGGATTTCGACGTTGCGACCGGAGACCACCACTTCGGCGTTCGGGGTCTCGAAGTCGATCGTCTCGGTGGCACCGTTCTGGAGTGCCGTGGGTTCAGCATCTTGCACTGATGCCCGTGAAGAAGTCGTCACGCGTACCTCCCGGATATGGCCGCACAACTACAAGCGTAGGGCGGCGGGATTGAGCTGTGCCGATCGGGAATCGCCCGGCACCTGTATCCGCGGCACCACCTCCCAAACTTGTGGTTCGGTGTGTGCTCGCGACGCTAGTCCGCCATCGGCAAGTCCGCCACTGTTCACGCGAACTTTCATCAGTCAAGCCGCGCAGGTCACCAAAACCGCGCGGGGAACTATACCGATCCGGTTGAGAACACGTGTCGATTCACAGGCTGTTGCACCAGTTGTCAGCACGTCGTCTACCAGCACTACCTGGGTTTTCGCGCTGATCGCGACCCATTCGCCCGGATCGGCGACAGTCATGATCTTGCCGCGCACATTGTGGGAACGCTCATCCGTCGTCAAGCCCACCGAATCCCGGACACCGCGTCCCATCCGCAGCAGCGGCACGCTCCGGCAATCGATCAGCCACCGTGCCGCGACCTCGGCCGAGCGGGCCACCGGGTCACCACCGCGGCGCCGCGCCGCCGCGGTTCTGGTCGGCGCGGGCACGAGCAACAGCGGGCGATCGGGGGCACGCAAGCGGGCGAGCGCGTGGGCGAGCGCCAGCCCGAGTGGGGCGGCGAGGTCGCGCCGGTTCTGTTCCTTGGCTGCCAGCACCGCCCGCTTGCCCACACCGGCGTAGGGGCCCAGCGCCCAGCACGGAACCCCGGGATCAGCGCGCGGGCGCACCCGCACGGGATCGCGGCCGAGTTCGGCCGCGCACTCGGCGCACCAGCTCTCGCCCACCGCACCGCAGCCACCGCACCGGTCGGGCAGGATCAGATCCAGCAGGGCTCTCATAGCGGAGAAGCATGACAGCGGGCACCGACATGATCAGCTCGGCAAGACCGGCACAACCCGTTCTCCGGTCAATCCGGGTACCTCACGCCAGAAACGGTCGTTGCGGGTCGGATCGGCGGTCTGTAGCTGCAGGACGGCCCGGGAATCGGCCACGTACTGCGTGGCCGGTGCCGCCGTCACCACCCGCACCGGCGGAGTGAGGTTCTGCGAGGTCACCGCACTGAACTGCGAACCGTCGATGGAGACGGTGAAGACCGGGTCGACGTTGCCCTCGCGGGCCACCATGATCGTGTCGCCGGTGATCCAGCTCAACGACACCGCGCGCGAGCTCAGGCCGAGCGCGAGCGGCAGCGGGGAGGTGAGCGCGTACTTGCCGTCGGGGCGGCGCTGGACCACCGCCACATAAACCTTGCCGTCGGCGATCAGCGCCGCGCGCACTCCGGTGCGCGAGATCACCACTTCGCTGATCGGCGGACGTGGAGCGCCCGCGCCTTCGAACAGGGCCGTGATGTCGACGTCCTCGGTGGAGACATTGCCGGTGGCCCGATCGGTGACCGCCCGGATGACCCGGTCACCGTCGATCACGGTCCAGGCGGCGCCGCCGTCACTGGTCCAGGACGGACGGGCGATGCCGGCACCCTCGGCGACCGCGAACGCCTTGGCCCCGTAGTTGCCGATGAGCAGGGTGCGGGCGGCTTCCGGCAGCGGTTTGCCGGAGTCGGCGACCGCGGCGACGAACTGGCCGTCGGCCGAGATGCCGACGGACTGCAGGTTGGTCGCCTCGCCGAAGGAACCGCTCGGGGTGACGATCCCGTCCGGGGTGACCTGTACCAGGGTGCCGTTGCGCAGGGCGTGCAGGCCGATCCGGTTCTGGCCGGGCGCCGAGGCGCTGTACTGGTCGACATCGGCGACCGACCAGCCGTTGGCCGCGTACCGGTCGTCGAGCGGTTTACCGTCGGCGAGCAGCACGTACGGTCCGAGGATGTCGGCGCCGGCCAGGGTGAGCACCACCTGCGCGGCGAGCAGTTCGCGGTCGCGCTGGCCGAGTCCGCCGAGCCCGGCGAAGTCGATGCGCACTCCCCCGATGCCGACACCGACGTCACCCGGTTCGTTGTTGGCCTTGGTGATCGGACCGCGCAGCGAGACCGGCTGCGCCAGCTGGTTGCGCACCACCGGGGCGATCGTGGACTGCGGGCCTTCGGCGAGCATGCCGATCAATCGCTCGGTGAGCTGGGCACGCGGCACCGAGATCCAGCGCGGATCCGGGACCAGGAGCGAGTTGCCCGGGTCGATGTAGTGCAGGACGTAGCGGTGGTA
The DNA here is from genome assembly GCF_042668615.1 of Nocardia sp. NPDC057272. Lineage (NCBI taxonomy): Bacteria > Bacillati > Actinomycetota > Actinomycetes > Mycobacteriales > Nocardiaceae > Nocardia > Nocardia sp. NPDC057272. Next base: position 430,005 of record NZ_JBHUYK010000001.1, read on the forward strand.
GGACTTGACGAACGCGTCGTTGCCCATCACGACACCCGGTGGCAGCTCGGTGATCCGCCACTCGCCGTCGATCTTGCTCATCTCGATCTTGTTCTCGAGGGTCCCCTCGGTGGCGCGGTAGCCGCCGTCGCGGGCGAGCTCGCCGACCTTGCGGGCGCGCAGCACATAGCTGGCCTTGTCGCCCGACCGCGACTCGCGCAGGGTGTCGGGGCGATCGTCGACGATGGTGGTGCTCGCCTCGTCGTTCCAGCTGCCCGCCGTCTCGGGCGCCATGTACTGGCGGGCCGCGGCGTGCCGGTTGGTGGGGTCGGCGCTGGCGGTGAGGAAGTCGCCCAGCAGCAGGTCGGGGTCGCGGCCGGAGGTCGGCGGGGTCGGGCCCTCCGAGGTGGGCGCGCGGTCGATCGTGCCGAGTGCCTGCGGTGCGGAGGACTCCGGCAGGCTGGCGCACCCGGTGAGCACCATCAGCCCGGCCAGAACCGCCGCGACCAGTGCGGCGCCGTGCCGATCCCGACGATCACCACGCGCACTAGTCATGACTTCCTGTCTCTGGTCTCGGTGGGCATCGACTCGTCGCGGTCGGCGTCGGCCGGGGCCGCGTCGCGGCCGTTGGTCGCCGAATGCGCGCCTGCCGTGGGCGGTTCGACACCGGAATCGTCGGCCGAGGGGTCGTCTTGCGGTTCGGCTCCCGTCTCGACAACCGTCAGTTCGGCAACAGTCGAGTCGGATCCAGCCGACTCGGCTCCGGTCAGCTCCGCGCCGATGGTCTCTGATCCCGTCGTTTCGTCCGCGGTCGGTCCGGCAGGTTCGGCTTCGATGATCGTCGGCTCGGGTTCGGCTTCCGGCAGCGCGGGGACCTTGCGCAGCATCGGTTCCAGGGCGAGCGGGCTCTGACCGAGTTTGCGGCCGCGCACCATCGGGAGCAGCAGCCGGAAGCTCGCGCCGACGCCGGGATCGCCCCAGGCCTCGAGCCTGCCCTCGTGCAGATTCGCGTCCTCGACGCTGATCGACAAGCCGAGCCCGGTGCCGCCCGAGCGCCGCACCCGCGAGGGGTCGGAGCGCCAGAACCGGTTGAACACCAGCTTTTCCTCGCCCGGCCGCAGCCCGACGCCCTGATCGCGCACCACTGTCGCGACGGCGTTGGCCTCGGCGTCGCCGCGCATGCGGATCAGCACCGGCTTGCCCTCGGAGTGGTCGATCGCGTTGGCGAGCAGGTTGCGCAGCACGCGCTCGACGCGGCGCGGGTCGACTTCGGCGATCACCGGTTCCTCCGGCAGATCGATCACCACCTCGATCTCGGCGTCGCGAGCCAGGTGGCGGACCGTGGAGATCGCGGCACGCGCGCACATCCGCACATCCAGCGATTCGACCTGCAGTTCGGCCACGCCCGCGTCGTGGCGGGAGATCTCGAGCAGGTCGTTGAGCAGGCCCTCGAACCGGTCGAGCTCGTTCACGAGCAGTTCGGAGCTGCGCGCGAGGGCGGGATCGAGCTCGTCGCTGGAGCCGTGGATGAGGTCGGCCGCCATCCGCACCGTGGTGAGCGGGGTGCGCAGTTCGTGGCTGACATCGGAAGTGAATCGGCGCTGCAGATTGCCGAATTCCTCGAGCTGGGTGATCTGGTTCGACAGGCTCTCGGCCATCTCGTTGAACGCCTGCGCGAGCCGGGCCATGTCGTCCTCGCCGCGCACCAGCATGCGTTCTTTGAGCCGGCCGTCGGCGAATCGGCCCGCGATCCGCGCCGCCGACCGGATCGGCAGCACCACCTGCCTGGTCACCAGCGCGGTGATCGCGGCGAGCAGCACCAGCAGCACCACGCCACCGATGAGCATCGTGCCGCGCATCAGCGACAGGCTCGATTCCTCGCTGGCCAGCGGGAAGATCAGGTAGATCTCCAGGGTCGCGACCTCGGCGCTCGGGCTGCCGATGACCAGCGCGCGCCCACGGTAGCCGTCGGGGTCGGCGACGGTGGTGAACTGGTAGGAGACCTGATTGCGCTGGACGAATCGGCGCAGCTCCTGCGGCACCTCGGCGAGCGGTCCGGCTGCGATCTCGTGTGGCGGAGTGCCGCCGACCATCGCCAGGGCCGAGTCGAAACTGCCCGCGGCGCCGCTGGATTGCCCGGTGCCACCACGGCTGGACAGCGCGGCGCGCGCGTCGGCGAGTTGCTGATCCTGGCTGTTACCGGATGGAACGCCGGAAAGCTTGTTCTCGATCGTGCTGCGGGCACGATCCATCTCCTCGACAGCCGCGTTGATCTTGGCTTCGAGGAGCCGGTCGGTGATCTGACCGGTGAGCACGACCCCGAGGATCGTGATCACGATGAGCGACAGGGTCAACGTCGAGACGATGACTCGCAGCTGCAGCGATCGGCGCCACAGGTGGCCGAGTGCGGTCCCGACGGCCTGGAACCAGGCCATGATCGGGCTCGCCCATCGCCGCAGCTGCGCCACTGGACCAGTGGTCACAGCGGCGCCCCGCAGTGACCGATCACGGCGGTCCGGCCTTGTAACCGACGCCGCGCACGGTGAGCACGATCTCCGGGTTCTCCGGATCCTTCTCGACCTTGGCGCGCAGTCGCTGCACGTGCACGTTCACCAGACGGGTATCGGCGGCGTGCCGGTAGCCCCACACCTGTTCGAGAAGCACCTCGCGGGTGAACACCTGACGCGGCTTGCGCGCGAGCGCGACCAGCAGGTCGAACTCCAGTGGGGTGAGCGAGATCTGCCCGGGGCCGCGGGTCACCTTGTGCGCGGGCACGTCGATGACGATATCGGCGATCGAGAGCAGCTCGGCGGGCTCGTCCTCGGTGCGGCGCAGACGCGCTCGCACGCGGGCGACGAGCTCCTTGGGCTTGAAGGGTTTGACGATGTAGTCGTCGGCACCGGACTCCAGGCCGAGGACCACATCGACCGTATCGGTCTTGGCGGTGAGCATGACGATCGGAACGCCGGAATCGGCCCGCAGCACCCGGCATACGTCGATGCCGTTCATGCCGGGCAGCATCAGGTCGAGCAGTACCAGGTCGGGGCGGATCTCCCGCACCGCTGACAGGGCCTGTGTGCCGTCGCCCACCACATGCGGGTCGAACCCTTCCCCGCGCAAGACGATGGTCAGCATCTCAGCGAGTGCCATATCGTCGTCGACGACCAGAATCTTGGGCTTCATAGTCCTATGTTGTCATCTCCATGGCCAGGATCGGGCTGCCACGCCATTAATGGTGTGAACCCGTCGCGTATCCAACCTTATCCGGAAAAGATTTCCGAGCAGAGGGTGAGTAACGCAGGCCTATCGTCATCGGATCGGTATGTCCACCACCGGCCGAACCAGTCGCGGTCGGCGAGTTCACGATAGACCTCGCCGGTGCGACGTTGCAGACCGCCGTCCCGTTCGTAGGCATCGAGGGCGCGCGCGTCGTCGAGTTCGCCTCGGCGCCGGGCGCGTTCGGCCGCCACCTCGGTGGAAACGTCGAGCAGAACGGTGAGATCCGGCGGCGGCAGTTCGAGCCTGCCGAACTCCAGATCGCCCACCCACGAAACGATTTCGCCGTCGGCGTCCTGGTGCGCCCGCGCGGCCGAGTAGGCGGCGTTGGACGCCACCCACCGGTCCAGGATCACGATGTCGTTGCCGCCCAACAGGTCCGACAGCTCCGCGCGCGCCGCAGCCCGGTCGAGCGCGAACATGATCGCCATGCCGTTGATCGACCCGGCCAGGTCGCCGTTGCCGCCGCGCAGCGCCTCCGCCGCCAGATCAGCGTGGATCGAATGCCCGTATTGCGGAAAGGCCAGACTGTCCGCCCGCAAGCCCTTCGCGGACAATTCGGCGATCAGCCCGTCGATCAAAGTCCGCTTACCGGCACCATCGAGCCCCTCGATCGCAATCAGTACGCCCATGCGCAGCAGATTACCCGCCGATCGAACCAGCGCCGACCCGCGCCCGGCCGGTCTGGCACCCCAGTTCTGCGGTCTGGTCCTCGCCCCTTCGGACCGACAAGGATTCCGCCATGAAAACGATCTTCCGCACCACCGCCGCCACCGTCGCCGTCACCGCTGTCATGGCAGTCGGCGCGGGCATCACCGCCCCGACCGCCGCAGCACAAGACGCGGTCGGATCCTCCGAGGTCATGGGTTCACTGAGCGAGCTGGTCACCGGCGTGGTGACGACCGGCTCGGGCCCCGCCCTGCTGACGGGGAGCAACGAAGCCGCCACCGCGACCGGCTCCAGCGACCTCGCCGGCGCCCTGCTCTGCGGGCTGATCGGCATGAGCAGCGCCGGTGGCCCCACGATCTGCGACACCGGGCTGGTCGGGTGAGATGACGACGGTGGCCCGCCGACCGAGAGGTCGACGGGCCACCGCGATGTGCACAACTCAGTAGCGGTAGTGCTCCGGCTTGTACGGGCCTTCCACGTCCACGTTGATGTACTCGGCCTGATCCTTGGTGAGCTTGGTCAGGGTGCCGCCGAGGGCCTCGACATGGATCTTGGCGACCTTCTCGTCGAGGTGCTTGGGCAGGCGGTAGACCTCGTTGTCGTACTCTTCCGGCTTCGTCCACAGTTCGATCTGGGCGATGACCTGGTTGGAGAAGCTGTTGGACATGACGAACGAGGGGTGGCCGGTGGCGTTGCCCAGGTTCAGCAGGCGACCTTCGGACAGCAGGATGATCGCCTTGCCGGTCTCCTTGAAGGTCCACTCGTCGACCTGCGGCTTGATGTTGATCCGGGTCGCGCCCGAACGCTCCAGCGCCGCGATGTCGATCTCGTTGTCGAAGTGGCCGATATTGCCCAGGATCGAGTGATCCTTCATCGCCTTCATGTGGTCGAGGGTGATGATGTCCTTGTTGCCGGTCGAGGTGATGACGATGTCGGCGTCGCCGATCGCCTGCTCGACGGTGACCACGTCGTAGCCGTCCATCAGCGCCTGCAGCGCGTTGATCGGGTCGATCTCGGTGACCTGCACGCGCGCGCCCTGGCCGGCCAGCGACTCCGCGCAGCCCTTGCCGACATCGCCGTAACCACAGATCAGCACCTTCTTGCCGCCGATGAGCACGTCGGTGCCGCGGTTGATGCCGTCGATCAGCGAGTGGCGGGTGCCGTACTTGTTGTCGAACTTGGACTTGGTGACCGAGTCGTTGACGTTGATCGCCGGGAACACCAGCTCACCCGCGGCGGCGAACTGGTACAGCCGCAGCACGCCGGTGGTGGTCTCCTCGGTGACGCCCTTGACCGAGTCGGCGATGACGCTCCACTTGGTCTTGTCGGCCTCGAGGCTCTCGCGCAGCAGATCCAGGAACACCGTGTACTCGGCGGAGTGATCGGCGTCGGCGGGCGGAACCACGCCCGCCTTCTCGAACTGCGCGCCGCGCAGCACGAGCATGGTCGCGTCGCCGCCGTCGTCGAGGATCATGTTGGCCGGGGCGTTCGGCCAGGTGAGCATCTGCTCGGCGGCCCACCAGTACTCCTCCAGCGTCTCGCCCTTCCAGGCGAAGACGGGGATGCCCTTGGGCTCGTCGACGGTGCCGTTCGGGCCGACCACGATGGCGGCGGCGGCGTGATCCTGGGTGGAGAAGATGTTGCAGGAGGCCCAGCGCACTTCGGCGCCGAGGGCAACGAGGGTTTCGATCAGGACGGCGGTCTGGACCGTCATGTGCAGCGATCCGGAGATTCGCGCGCCCTTCAGCGGCTGGACGTCGTGGTATTCACGGCGCAGCGCCATCAGGCCCGGCATCTCGTGCTCGGCGAGGCGGATCTCCTTGCGGCCGAATTCGGCCAGCGAGAGGTCTGCCACCTTGTAGTCGATGCCGTTGCGGACGTCGGGGGTGAGCTCGGTGCGCGCGGGGAGTTCTGAGGTCGTCACGTTGGCTAGGTTACCGTCTGGGGCCGCGCGAGTTCCCCTCCTCCGTCGAGGTGGAGTCTCAGGCCGCCGCGCGGTATCGGGCCAGCAACCGTCGCGGCTTCGCGGGCGAGACATTGGCCAGGCTCAGATCGCCGCCGTAGTGCGCCGCAACCCTGGGGTCCATCACCGCACGCCATAGCGGCGGAACGGCGGCGAGCACGATCATGGTGGCGTATCCGGCGGGCAGCTGCGGAGCTTCTTCGGTGCTGCGCAGTGTCTGGTAGCGGCGTCCCGGATTGGCGTGGTGGTCGCTGTGGCGCTGCAGATGGAACAGGAAGATGTTGGTGACCAGGCGATCGGAGTTCCAGCTGTCGCGCGGGGAGCACCGTTCGTAGCGGCCGTTGGGCTTGCGCGCGCGCAGCAGCCCGTAGTGCTCGACGTAGTTGACGGTCTCGAGCAGCGCGATGCCGATCGCGGCCTGGACGGCCAGCCACGGGAGGATGGACGGGCCGAACACGAGCGTCAGCGAACCGAACAGCACCGCCGTCATCGCCCAGGCCTGCAGGATGTTGTTGTCGGCGCTCCACCAGCCGCGACCCTGCCGGTGCAGGCGGGCGCGCTCGAGATGCACGGCCGACCGGAACCCGCCGATCACGCTGCGCGGCAGGAACTCCCACAGCGATTCACCCAGCCGGGCGCTGGCCGGATCCTCGGGGGTTGCCACGCGGGCGTGGTGTCCCCGATTGTGCTCGACGAAGAAGTGCCCGTAGCCCGACTGGGCCAGCGCGATCTTCGACAGCAATTTTTCGGCACTCTCCACCCGGTGACCCAATTCGTGGGCGGCGTTGATGCCGATGCCGCTGACGAAGCCGACCGTGGCGGCCAATCCGAGCTTGTCGACCAGGGCCAGCTCGGGACTCGTCCACATGAAGCAGGCCACGCCGAGGCTGACCAGCTGGATCGGCAGGAACAGGTAGGTGCACCACCGGTAGTACCGGTCGGCGGAGAGCGCCGCGTAGTCCTCGTCGCGGGGATTGTTGCCGTCTTCGCCGACGATCCAGTCCAGCACGGGAATGGCGATCAGGACGATGACAGGTCCGATCCACCAGAACACTTCGGCCTTGGTATGGAACACCAGCTGGGAGGGCAACAGCGCGCACGCCGGGGCGATCAGCCCTAAAGCCCAGAGATACCGTTTGGGATCACGAAAACCCCCCGGTTTGCCAACCGTTTGCACACCCGCTCCGCTACAAAAAGATCAATCGCCGACCGATGTGAATACTGACAGACCGTAGGCGCGTTACACAGCGGCAGATCCTCAAACGTGGTGATGGTTACACAGGGGCGAATCAGAGCTGGTGACTTCTCTCAGTGATCCACTTCACCAGATGGGACACGGATGCCCCGTACCTGCACAATTGCCTCGACGTACGGGGTGAGCAAGGCGCTCATCTCGGCCGCGGCGTCGCGTTCGGGCACGGGCGGATTCGGAATGTAGCTCAGCGCGATCCGCACCAGCGCGTGCGCGAGCACGTCGGCCTCGGCATCGGTCGCGTTCACCCAGCTGTGCGCGAAAACCTGGGTCAGACGCGCGGTGGCGTGCTCGAGCAGCGGCGCCGCGTCCAGCGTGATCAACCGCAACAGGTCCGGCTTCATCTCCCCGCTCAGCAGCGAACGGACCAGTGGGTCGCCCGCGGCGGAGAGGAAGAAGCCGGTCATCCCGACCCGGATCGCGGCGCGCGCGTCGCCCACGTTGGCGTCGAGCGCCTCGCGCACATGGTCGACGAGGTCGTCGGCCAGGCGTAGCGCGTAGGCCTGCGAGAGCCCCGCGCGCGAACCGAACTCGTTGTAAAGCGTCTGCCTGCTCACCCCGGCCCTGGCCGCGACGTCACCGAGCGTGACCTTGGACCAGTCACGCTCGGTGAGCAGTTCGCGCATCCCGTCCAGGACCGAGTTGCGCAGCAGTTCGCGCGCGGCCTCCTGGTACGGGATACGCGAACCGGTGCGCGGAGTACCCGCGACGCTCACGAACGTTCGATCTCGACCATGAAGAAGTCGGACTTGCGAGCACCGCAGTCCGGGCAGGTCCAGTCGTCGGCGATGTCTTCCCAGAGGGTGCCGGGGGCGATGCCGTCGTCGGGCCAGCCCTGGGCCTCGTCGTACTCGAAACCGCACTGTGCGCACTGGTACAGCTTGTAGTCGGTCACTGCGAAACTCCTACCGCCTCGAAGTCGATCTTTTCCCGCACCCCACAGTCCGGACAGCACCAGTCGTCGGGAACGGCCGTCCACAGTGTGCCAGGCGGAAATCCTTCGCGTGGCGCGCCTTTGGCTTCATCGAAGACGAAATCACACACCGGACATTTGTAGGCGCTCACGACTGGACCTCGGTTCCGTACTTTTCCAGCACCTGCTCCCGGCGCTTGGGTTCGATATTGGCGAGCGTGACGTCCCCGCCGTAGTGCGCGAGCACGCGCTTGTCCATCACCTTGCGCCAGATCGGCGGGAAGTAGCCGAGCAGGATCATGCTGGCGTAGCCACTGGGCAGGTTCGGCGCACCGTCCCAGCTGCGCAGCGTCTGGTAGCGCCGGGTCGGATACGCGTGATGGTCACTGTGGCGCTGCAGGTGGTAGAGGAAGATGTTGGTGACGATGTGGTCGCTGTTCCAGCTGTGCGCGGGCGCGGGTCGTTCGTAGCGTCCACTGGCCGTCTTCTGCCGGACCAGGCCGTAGTGCTCGAGGTAGTTCACCGACTCGAGCAGGCTGAACCCGATCACGGCCTGCAGGATCAGATACGGCAGCACCTCGATGCCGAACACGGCGATCAATCCGAGCCACAACACCACCGACATCGCCCAGGCGTTGAGCACGTCGTTGCGCAGCGTCCAGGGACTCTTGTCGAGCCGACCCAGACGTTCCTTCTCGAGATGCCAGGCCGAGCGCAGGCTGCCCCAGACCGTGCGCGGCCAGAATGCCCAGAAGGACTCACCGATGCGCGAACTCGCGGGGTCCTCCGGAGTGGCGACCCGCACGTGGTGACCGCGGTTGTGCTCGATGTAGAAGTGCCCGTAGAACGACTGGGCCAGCGCGATGCGCGCGAGCCAGCGTTCCAGTTCGACCTTCTTGTGGCCGAGTTCGTGCGCGGTGTTGATGCCGATGCCGCCGATCATGCCCACGCTGATCGCGATACCGATCTTGTCGACCACATTGGCGCCGCCGGGGAAGCCGAGCCAGTGCAGGTTCGGCGCGGTGATGATGTAGCAGGCGAAGATGAGCGAGGCGTACTGGAACGGCAGGTACAGGTAGGTGAGGTAGCGGTAGTACTTGTCGTTCTCCAGGTACTCCATCACCTCGTCGGGCGGGTTGTTGCCGTCGGGACCGAAGAACAGGTCCGCCAGCGGGATCACGAGGTAGACCAGCACCGGCCCGAGCCAGAACGGGATCTCGGCGATGCGATGCCAGCCGAGCTGGTTGAGGCCCCAGATCAGGGGGATCGCGATCGTGAACAGGCCGGTCGGGGCGAACAGCCCCCACAGCCACAAATATCGCTTGGAATCTCGCCACTGCGGCGGTGCGACCCGCTGCTCGGACGCGTTGGCATCAGTCGACATCATCGTCTCCAGTTCCGAGGCACATCTCACACGTGTGATGTGCGTAACTCTCTGTCACAGACGATATGTCCCGATGCGTCCGCTGTCTAGACAAATTGGCCAATTTGTAAAGCAGTGACGACCCGGTAACGCGGACGGCGACCGTGCCCCAACTGGACACGGTCGCCGTCGTTACAGGTCAGTGACCTTTTCAGGGGCCTTTACATTCGGCCTCTGACCGGAAGTAGCACGTCCGCGCCCGGTGGTAGCCCGCCGACCGGCCACCACCGCAGATCGGTCGATTCGGCACTGCGGACCGGCACCGCGCCGGGGGGCGCCACGATCTCGAAGAGCAGGTCCAGATGCCGCGTCGGCACGCCGAGCGAGCAGGTGATCGGGTGCGCCTGCGCGCCGTAGAGACCCGGCGTGAGAATCAGGTCGGGGATGCCGGATTCCTCCACCGCCTCCCGCAGCGCCGCGTCCTGCACGGTCTTGTCATCGGGTTCGCAATGACCACCCAGCTGGATCCAGCGACCGACGCGCGGGTGCAGAGTGAGCAGGATGTCGCGGCGGTCGTGCGACAACACGATCGCCGACGCGGTGATGTGGCCGGGCGCGTGTTCGCGTAGACACCCGCGGGGAGCCGAACCGAGGAAGGCCAGAATCGCTTCGCGCAGTGAGTGATCCGCGCGGGTCTCGGGTTCCCAGTGCGTGAGCAACTCGGTGGCCGACGCGTGCAGCGACTCCGCGCTCACAGTTCCACCAGGCCGGTGCCCGCCGAGCTGACGGTGCGCGCCACCGGCTCCTCCAGTGGATGACCGATCGCGATGGCGCCCAGCGGCATCCAGTCCTCGTCGAGCCCGAGGACCTCACGAACGATCTCGGGCGCGAAGATGGTCGAGCCGATCCAGCAGCTGCCGAGGCCGTCGGCGGCCAGCGCCACCAGCAGCCCCTGCACCGCCGCGCCGACGGCCACCGTGAACATCGTCTGCTCGGCGGCCTGCCGACGAGCGTCGGGATAGTCGTGGGCGCCGTCGGGCACGCAGAACGGGATGATCACTTCCGGCGCGTCGAAAAGGATTCGGCCACGCGCGATTCGACGCCGCACGCGTTCGGGGTCGAGCCCGTCGGCGGCGAGGTCCTCGCTCCACTTCTCGGTCATGGCATCGAGCAGCTGGGCCCGCAGCGTCGCCTTGCGCAGCCAGACGAAGCGCACCGGGCGGGTGTGGTGCGGCGCGGGCGCGGTGAGGCCGACCGCCACGGCGGCGCGGATGCGTTCCGGGTCCACCGCCTCGGCGGTGAACGCTCGCACCGAACGGCGCAGCGGCACAGCCTCTTTGCGGCCCTGCTCGAGCGCTTCGGCGGTACCGAGCCAGAACAGGTCGTCGATGCCACCGCGCAGCAGTGCCGCCGCGGTCGACCCGTCGTCGTCGGTCCGCAGCCCGCGCACCACCGCCACCGGGACTCCGCCGAGCTTGCCCTTGACCAGATCGGCCGCGGCGGCGAGCTCATCGGCGATGGCCACCTGCGTGACGTGCAGTTCGTTGCCCTGCCCATCCACCGAGCCGGCGTAGTCATGGAGCACCCGCAGCCCGGCCGACCCGATGGCCGCGTCGATCTGCCCGTTGCGCCAGGCCCGGCCCATGGTGTCGGTGACGACCACGGCCACGTCGACGCCGAGCCGCTGCGCGAGCGCGGTGCGCAGTGACTTCGCGCTGCCGTCGGGATCGACAGGCAACAGCACCAATTCGCCCTCGGCCACGTTGGAGCCGTCCACACCGGAGGCCGCCTGCACGATGCCGAGCCGGTTCTCGGTGATGAGGGTGCGGCCCTTGCGCGCGAGCACACGCACGGCTTCGTCCTCGACCAGCTTGCGACGAGCGGTGTCGCGCTCCTCGGGGTCGACCGGCGCGACGACGATGCGCCCCTCGACCTTCGACACGATCTTGCTGGTGACCACGATGATGTCGCCGTCGGCGAGCCAGGGCGCCTGTGCCGCAAGGTGTTCGGCGATGTCGTCGCCGGGCCGGAACTCCGGCAGCCCGGTCACCGGGAGGATCCGCAACTCGTCGGCGGCGTGGTCGGGCAACGCGCCGCCGGTGCCGTTCTCCTGCGAACTCATGCCTTCACTCCCGCCAATTCCAGTGCGGCGCGCGCCATTTCAGCGGTGGCGTCGGGGTCACTCATCAACAGCGGAACGCTGCGCACCTCCACGCCGGGAACATCGGCGGAGTCGGTGGAGTGCACCAGCCACCCGTCGAGGATGCCGGTGGCCGAGCGGGCGCCGTAGTGGCGGCCGATCGCCTCCGCGGTGGACTCGACGCCGATCGCAGTCAGGCACTCATCGGCCATGCCGCGCAACGGCTTTCCGTCGATCACCGGCGAGAGGCCGATCACCTTGGCTTCGCTGGTGCGTAGCGCGCCTCTGATCCCGGGCACGGCGAGGATCGCGCCGATGCTCACCACGGGGTTGGACGGGGCCAGCAACACGGCGTCAGCGGAGCCTATGATTTCGGTCACATTCGGCGCCGGAGAGGCTTGCTCGGCGCCGATCGAGGCAAATCCGTGAGTCGGGAGCGCCGCGCGGTACCGCACCCACCATTCCTGAAAGTGGATCGCGCGACGTTCGCCAGCATTGTCGGGATCGCTGACCACCACGTGGGTTTCGCAGCGATCGTCGGTAGCCGGGATCAGCTTCACTCCCGGCTGCCAGCGATTGCACAGCGCTTCGGTGACCGCGGACAGCGGATATCCGGCGCGCAGCATTTCGGTGCGGATGAGGTGGGTGGCGATATCGCGATCGCCCAGGCCGAACCAATCGGGCTGGGCGTTGTATTTCGCCAGCTCCTCTTTCGCGTGCCAGGTTTCGTCGGCGTGGCCCCAGCCACGCTCGGTGTCGATGCCACCGCCGAGGGTGTACATGCAGGTGTCGAGGTCGGGACAGATGCGAAGGCCATGCATCCAGACGTCGTCGCCGACGTTGACGATGGCCGAGATGTCGGCTTCGGGCAGCAGCTGCCGGACGCCTTGGAGGAACCGGGCACCGCCGACACCGCCGACGAGAACGGCGATCTTGGGCTCGCGCACCGCGTGTTGTGCAGTCACAGGGTCACAGCCTAGTGAGTGGCGGTTGCCGGTTGGTTCCGCGCCGAACGACAGTGAAGTTGCTGGTCATTTGCCAAGGCACATAACAAGATCAACACGAAAGGCGGGTGCGGAGTGTAACGGAAGGGTGACGGCGGGTTGACCACCGGCAAGTGCGGCGTGTCTAATCACAGACATGTCATTCCGGTCACCGCGAGAGGGCATAGCGCGGGGGCGTTTGCGAGAGGGTTCCAAGTCGCCGGAAACGGCCACGGCGCGAGGACATAGCGCAGGGGACGTTTGCGAGAAGGTTCCCGCTCGCCGGAAGGCAGGCTCGGGGAAGCCCGCGAGACTACGTCGCGGTGTTGGGCCGTCGGAGATCTCATTCGGACCGACGGAAAGAATCATTCTGCGCTAACACATAGTGAGGAGGCGGAACGATGACCGAAGATCTGGTCTCGCCGACCGATTCCACAGCAGGCGCAGCTCACGCTGTCTGCGCTGACATGAGCTGGCAGGAACCGGACGTGGTAAGCGAAGTCGCGGCTCCCCGGCTGAGTCTGGTCGTTACGGGCTTCGACGAAATGTTCGAGTCGATCGAAGAGCAGTGGCAGGAACGTGCCCTCTGCGCTCAGACCGACCCCGAGGCGTTCTTCCCCGAGAAGGGCGGCTCGACGCGTGAGGCCAAGCGAATCTGCTTGGGCTGTGAAGTACGTGACCAGTGCCTGGAATACGCACTGGCACATGATGAACGCTTCGGCATCTGGGGCGGTCTCTCGGAACGAGAGCGTCGCAGGCTGAAGCGCGGAATCGGTTAAGTGACTGTTCGAAAGTAGACTCTCTCCAGGCCTGGCCCGGAGCCACGCAGGCGCAGTACGTCGGTGTCTCCGGGCGAACGCCCTTGTTGATTTTCACGGTGCAGGCGAGAGAGGTGAAAGACCCATGGCACGTTCCCGGCGTCATTCCCCGGCACCCACCGCTCGTTCGGTGACCCGCCGCGGCCGCGGTGTCCGTGGCCCCATGCTCCCGCCGACGGTGCCCGCGTGGCGCACCAGGGGCCAGAAATTCGATCGGCTCGTGCTCGAGGCATTCGCCCCACTGGATACCCGCTGGCACGATCGCCTCACCAAGCTCGATATCGCCGTCGACGATGTTCCGAAAATCCGTCCACTGCATCCTGATTCGGTCACCTGGCCGGATGAGGTGGTCGCCGACGGACCGGTGCCGCTGTCGCGGCTGATCCCCGCGGGCGTCGACCGCCACGGTGCGGCCACTCGCGCCAGAGTGGTGTTGTTCCGCAAGCCGCTGGAATTGCGGGCCGCCGATCCCGACGATCTGGTCGAGTTGCTGCGCGAGGTCCTCGTCCAGCAGATCGCGACCTACCTCGGCGTCGATCCCGATCTGATCGATCCCGAGCCCGAATAGACGTCCTCCGCCTTCGCTCATTAGGGCGTGTCCGTATCCACTTTCGGGCCGCGGAGGGCTAATCTCGACGTCGTGATCCCTATGCGTCGTTGCTGCCGACCCGGCTGCAAGAACCCGGCTGTAGCGACGCTGACTTATGTGTACTCCGACTCGACCGCTGTCGTCGGACCCCTGGCCACCGTCGCCGAACCGCATTCCTGGGATCTCTGCGAAACGCACGCCTGCCGCATCACCGCGCCCAAGGGCTGGGAACTGGTCCGCCACGAAGGCGGCTTCTCCTCGAGCACCCCCGACGACGACGATCTCACCGCGCTGGCCGAAGCCGTCCGCGAAGCGGGCCTGCGTCGCCGCCCTGCCGCCGAAGCCGACCAGCCGGGCTACCGCGACAACGCCGCCGCGGCCCCCCGCACCGCGCGCACGGGCCGCCGCGGCCACCTACGGGTTCTGCCGGATCCGTAGCTAGTCCGGCCAGGATCCCGAAGAGTCGGCGCAGCCCGCTAGGGTTAGCCCCATGACGACCCTCGCGCGCTCTGGCGAACTCGTGAATGCCGTGATCAAGGCTTATGACGTCCGCGGGGTGGTGGGCGAACAGATCGACGAGGCGTTCGTCGGCGATGTCGGTGCTTCCTTCGCGCGTCTGATGCGCGAAGAAGGCGCCACCCGCGTCGTGATCGGCCACGACATGCGCGAGTCCTCCCCCGCGCTGTCCGAGGCGTTCGCGCAGGGCGTGCGGGCCCAGGGCCTCGATGTGGTGCACATCGGGCTGGCCTCCACCGACCAGCTCTACTTCGCCTCGGGCAAGCTCGGTTGTCCCGGCGCCATGTTCACCGCCAGTCACAACCCGGCCAAGTACAACGGCATCAAGCTGTGCCGGGCGAACGCGCTGCCCGTCGGGCAGGACACCGGGCTGGCGACCATCGCGGCCGAGGTGATCGCGGGCGTGCCCGCCTACGACGGCGCGTCCGGCACCGCCACCAGCACCGATCTGCTCGCCGACTACGCGGACTACCTGCGCGAACTGGTGAACCTCGACCAGATCCGCCCGCTCACCATCGCGGTCGACGCCGGCAACGGCATGGGCGGCCACACCGTGCCCGCCGTCCTCGGCACCCTGGGCCCGATCACGATCGTGCCGCTGTACTTCGAACTCGACGGCTCGTTCCCCAACCACGAAGCCAACCCCCTCGACCCGAAGAACCTCGTCGACCTGCAGGCGCTGGTGCGCTCCAGCGGCGCCGACATCGGCCTGGCCTTCGACGGCGACGCCGACCGTTGCTTCGTCGTCGACGAGCGCGGCGAGCCCGTGTCGCCGTCGGCGATCACGGCGATCGTGGCGCAGCGTGAGCTGGCCAAGGAGCCGGGCGCGACCGTGATCCACAACCTGATCACCTCGCGCGCGGTGCCCGAGCTGGTCGAGGAGCTGGGCGGCAAGCCGGTGCGCACGCGGGTGGGGCACTCGTTCATCAAGCAGGAGATGGCCTCGACCGGCGCGGTGTTCGGTGGCGAGCACTCGGCGCACTACTACTTCCGCGATTTCTGGGGTGCCGACTCGGGCATGCTGGCCGCGCTGCACGTGCTGGCCGCGCTCGGCGAGGGCGAGCGTACGGTCTCGGACCTGATGGCCGCCTACGACGTGTACACCGCCTCGGGCGAGATCAACTCGACCGTCGCCGACGCCGCCGACCGCACCGCCGCCGTGCTCGCCGCGTTCGCCGACCGCACCGAGTCGGTGGACCGGATGGACGGCGTCACGGTCGACCTGGGCAACCACGCCTGGTTCAACCTGCGCGCATCGAATACCGAACCGCTGCTTCGACTCAATGTCGAGGCCGGATCGCGCGACGATGTAAACGCACTCGTGACCGAGATCCTGAGCATCGTCCGCGCCTGACTGGGAAGATGAAACCAGTACCCGTGGAATCACATGCCCGGTATTCGGCGACGGCAGATTACGAGCATTGCCGGTGCCCGGCTGGAATAGTGGAGTCACAGACGACACAGCGCGATGAGGGGAGGTGGATTCGGCGATGATCGCTGGAACACCGGTATTCGACCTCGACGATGCCGAGTCGCTGGCGGCGGCCGATACCGGCGGCGCCCTGCGCTCGGCGGCCTCGGGCGGCGCCCAGGTGCGGGCCACCGCGGCGGCGGTCGCCGAAACCTCGCTCATCGAACGGCTCTCCGACCTGCGCCCGCGCAGCCTGGTGCTGGTGGCGGGATCGGGTCGCGCCGCGCGCGCGGCCGGACTGCTCGTCGCCACGCTCGGCGATCGGGCCGGGCTCCCGATCGTGCCCGTCACCGCGCTGCCGCCGTGGGTCGGTCCGCTGGACGTGGTCCTGGTGGCCGGCGACGACGCGGGTGACCCGCGGCTGATCGATGCCGTCGACCGTGCCCTGCGCCGCAGCGCCGAGGTGGTGATCGCCGCGCCCAACGAGGGTCCGTTGCGCGCGGTCGCCGCCGGTCGCGCGATCGTGCTCGAACCGAGGGTGCCCGTTCTCGACCACAATCGGCTGCTGCGTTTCCTCGCCGTCGGCATCGCCGTCCTGCGTGGGGTCGACGCCCAGCGCAGTGGCCCGGCCACGCCCGATCTCACCGCGCTGGCCGACATGCTCGACGCCGAAGCGCTGCGCGACGGCCCCACCAACGAGGTCTTCCACAACCCGGCCAAGACCCTCGCCGCGCGGATGCACGGGGTGGGGATCGTCCTCGCGGGCGACTCGCCCGCCGCGGTGGAACTGGCTGGTCACGGCGCCGAGGTGCTGCTGCAGTCCGCGGGCCGGTTGGCTTCGGCCGCCGATCTCGCCGACGCCGTCGCGGCGGTCGGGCGCCTGGCCGCTGCCACCGGCGGCACCGCGCCCGGCTTCGATCCGCTGTTCCATGACGAGGAACTCGACGGTCCCGCCCCGGTCGACCGGGTCCGGGTGCTGGCCTTGAGCGTGCATCCCGACCAGGCCGCCGCCCGGCGCAAGCTCGCGGTCTTCGAAGGCGCGGGCGCGGGCCTGGTCGACGCCGATCTGGTCCATGCCGATGTCGACGTGCTGCAATCCCAGCTCGCCGACCCCGGCGCCGCGCCCGCGATCGAACGCACCGCTGCCGACTCCGCCGCAGGGGGCGGACACGGCAGCGAACTCGAGCAGCTCGCTGTGCTCGCGCTGCGGCTCGACATGGCCGCGGCCTATCTTCGACTCACCGGTGCGCGCGGTGCCGCCGCGCCCGAACCGGATCGATACGACGGGGGACGCTACTAGTGCAGGAACTCGTTGGTGCGCTGCGTTCTTACGCATGGGGGTCGCGCACCGCGCTCGCTCAGCTGTGCGGACGGCCGGTGCCATCGGCCCATCCCGAAGCCGAACTGTGGTTCGGCGCGCACCCGGCCGATCCCGCGCACGTGCAGACCGGCTCGGGCAGACGTTCACTGCTCGAGGTCCTCATGGCCGACCCGGCGGGTGAATTGGGACCAGCGGCCGACACTTTCGGCGCCCGGCTGCCGTTCCTGCTGAAGATCCTCGCCGCCGAGGAACCGCTCTCGCTCCAGGCGCACCCGAGTTCGGCGCAGGCGCGTGCCGGTTTCGAACGCGAGAACCGCACCGGCGTGGCACTGGATTCGCCGCTGCGCAACTACCGCGACGACAGCCACAAGCCCGAACTCGTTGTCGCACTCGAACGTTTCGAGGCGCTGGCCGGGTTCCGTGATCCGCACCGCACCGTCGACCTGTTGCGCGCGCTGGATGTACCCGGCCTCAACATCTACGCCGAACTGCTTGCCGCCCAGCCCGATTCGGCCGGTCTGCGCACCCTGTTCACCACCTGGATCACGCTGCCGCCCGCCGTGCTGTCGAAGCTGCTGCCCACGGTGCTCGAGGGCTGTGTGACCTACCTGTCGAGCAAGGGCGCGCACGAGTTCACCGCCGAGGTGCGCACCGCGCTCGAACTGGCCGAGGTCTACCCCGGCGACGCGGGCGTCCTCGCCGCGCTGCTGCTCAACCGGCTGACCCTGGAACCTGGCCAGGCGCTGTTCCTCGCGGCCGGCAATCTGCACGCGTACCTGCGCGGGGTGGGCGTGGAGATCATGGCCAATTCCGACAACGTGTTGCGTGGTGGGCTCACCCCCAAGCACGTCGACGTGCCAGAACTGCTGCGGGTGCTGGACTTCGAGCCGATCGACCTGCCGGTGATCGAACCCGAACCCGGTAGCGACGGCGGTATCCGATACCGCACGCCCGCACCGGAATTCGCCCTGTGCCGTTTCGACCTCGGCGCCGACGACGAGCCGGTCGTGCTCGCCGACGCGGGCCCCGGCATCGTGCTGTGCACCGCGGGCACGCTCGAACTCTCCGAGAACGGGCACACGCTCATCGTCGAACGCGGCAGCGCGGCCTGGATCTCCGCTGCCGACACCGACATCAAGGCGCGCGCGCTGCGCGGCCCCGCCCAGCTGTTCAGCGCCTGCGTCGGCGACAACTGAACCTCCTTCGCCGCGCCCATGCCGCAAGGGACTGATGACCGGTTCGCGGCTGTGTCCGATTAGGCTGTGGCGAGTCGTGTTCAGTGAACAGAAGGGCGGGCCGGCATGTCGGCTGGTGGTGGCAAGAAGGCGATCGTCGCGGCGTTGACGGCCAACGCGGGGATCGCGGTGGCGAAGTTCGTCGGCGCGTTCATCACGGGTTCGGCCTCGATGATGGCGGAGGGCGTGCACTCGGTCGCCGACACCGCGAATCAGGGCCTGCTGCTGTTCGGCCAGCGCGCCGCCACCAAGGACGCCGACGAACTGCACCAGTTCGGCTACGGCCGCAATCGCTACTTCTACTCGTTCGTCGTGGCGCTGGTGCTGTTCACCCTCGGCTCGGTGTACGCGATCTACGAAGGCATCCACAAGATCCAGCACCCCGAGGAGCTGAGTCAGCCGATCGTCGCGGTCGTCATCCTGGTGATCGCGATCGGCCTCGAGACCTTCAGCTTCCTCACCGCGGTCCGCGAATCCAGGCCGCTCAAGGGCAACGCGAGCTGGTGGCGGTTCATCCGCAACTCGCGCAGCCCCGAGCTGCCGGTGGTGTTGCTCGAGGACACCGGCGCGCTGATCGGTCTGGTGCTCGCCCTCGGTGGCGTCGGGCTCACCATGGTCACCGACGACCCGATCTACGACGGTATCGGCACCCTGTCGATCGGTGTCCTGCTCGGCGTCATCGCGATCGTGCTGATCGTGGAGATGAAGAGCCTGCTCATCGGTGAGGGCGCCACCCCAGAACAGGGTCGGGCGATCCGCGAGAACCTGGTCGACGGCACCAGGATCACCTCGCTGATCCACCTCAAGACCGAGTACCTCGGCCCGGACGAAATGCTGGTCGCCGCGAAGGTCGCCCTCGCCCCGAACCTGGACATCGCCGATGTCGCCGAGGCGATCGACGCCGCCGAAACGCGCGTGCGCGCAGCAGTCCCCACGGCCCGCCTCATCTACCTGGAACCCGACCTGTACAGGGTTGAATAACGGCTGGCGCCGCGGTTCTCGGCGCGCCGAGAACGTCGGGGCCGACGACACGGTGCCGAGGTCGGTGCGTGGCTCGGTGTTGGCGGTAGCGTTCCGATATGGCCGAGCAAGGTGAAGACAGCAAGATCGCGATCCTCGCCGCACTCGGGGCGAACGCGGGGATCATGATCGCGAAGTTCATCGGCGCGTTCATCACCGGCTCGTCGGCGATGCTGGCCGAGGCCGTGCACTCGGTGGCCGATACCGGGAACGAGGCGCTGCTGCTGGTCGGCCGCAATCGGGCCGACCAGCCCGCGGACACGCTGCACCCCTTCGGGTATTCGCGCAATCGGTATTTCTATTCGTTCGTCGTCGCGCTCGTCCTGTTCGTGATGGGGTCGCTGTTCGCGATCAACGAGGCGATCCACAAGATCCGGTTCCCGGAGGAGATCGTTTCGGCCTGGGTGGCGATCGGGATCCTCGGGGTGTCGCTGGTGCTGGAGAGCGCCAGTTTCCGTACCGCGCGCAAGCAGTCGGCGCCGCTGAAGGGCAAGAATTCGTGGTGGTATTTCATCCGCCACACCCGCAATCCCGAACTGCCCGTGGTGCTGCTCGAGGACGCGGGCGCGATCATCGGCCTGCTGTTCGCCCTGACCGGGGTGAGTCTGTCGGTACTCACCGGAAACGCGGTATGGGACGGCGTCGGCACGCTGTTCATCGGCATCCTGCTCGGCGTGAACGCGGTGATCCTGATCGTGGAGACCAAGAGCCTGCTGATCGGTGAGGGCGCGACGGCCAAGGACGACACCGCGATTCGGTCGGCGCTGCTGGCCGATCCGCGGATCGAGCGCGTGATCAGGATGCAGACCCAGTACCTCGGGCCCCAGGATCTGCTGATCAACGCCAAGATCGCGCTACACGCGGGCCTCGACATCACCCAGGTCGCCGAGGTGATCGACGCCGCCGACGACCGTATCCACGACGCCGTGCCGAACACGTGCACGATCTACCTCGAGCCCGATGTGTTCGAGCCCGGCAAGGTCCACGACGCACCGATGAAGCCCTACCGGTAGGCGGGCGCCTCGCCGCGCAACAGGTCGAGCGGGTCGGTGACGATGCCGAATCGGTTGCGCAGCATGTGATGCGCCGCGTGCAGGCCCGGCATCCCATGGACACCGGGACCCGGTGGAGTCGACGACGAGCACAGGTAAGTGCCCGGAATCGGGGTGGAGTAAGGATTCCAGCGAGCGAGCGGCCGGAACAGGGTCTGACGCGTGGTCATCGCGCCCGCCGAGATGTCGCCGCCGATGTAGTTGGCGTTGTGCGCGGGCATGAAGGCCGCCGGTGTCACGTGTTTCGCCAGGATCAGGTCGCGGAAACCGGGCGCGAAACGTTCGACCTGATCGATCACCTGATCGCTGATATCGCGATCGGTGCCGTTGGGGACATGGGCGTAGGTGTACAGAGTGTGCTGCCCCTCCGGAGCCCGGGTGGAGTCGACCACGCCGGGCTGAATGGCCAGCACGAAGGGCTGATCGGCGAAAGTACCGGTGGCGACCTGATGTTCGGCGTGCATCGCCTGCGCCCTGGTGCCGACCAGGTGCAGGGTGCCCGCCAGGTCGGCGCCGGGGGCGGCCCACGGCACCGGTCCCGACAGGGCGAAGTCGACCTTGCACGCGGCATTGCCGTACTGGAAACGCCCGAGGCTGTTGCGGTATCGCGAGGGCAGACGGTCACCGGCGATGCGAAGGAGTTCGGCGGGCGAGGTATCGAACAGCACCGTGCGCGCGGTGGCGAGTTCGGCGAAATCGTCGACCCGGTGCCCGGTGCGCACCTCGCCGCCGAGACGTTCGATCTCGGCGATCATCGCGTTCGGGATGGCTTGACTGCCACCGCGCGGGATCACCCAGCCACCCGCGTGCGCGAGGGTGCCGAGCAGCAGGGCCGCGCCCACGGCGGGGAAGGCGCGCGGTGAGGTGATGGCGTGGGCGGCCACCCCGCTGAACATCGCGGGCGCGACGTCATCGCTGAAACGGCTGTCCGACAGCGGGGACGCCTGTTCGAGCAGACGGGTCGCGAACTTGATGCCGGTGCCGACGCGCAGTGGCGGGTGCCGCAGATCCGACATGGCCAGGTCGACGACATCGGGCCAGTGCTCGACCAGCGGCGCGAACAGGTCGCGCCATGGGCGACCGTCGCGGCCGAGGTCGGCGACGGTGGATTCGATGTTGCGCCACGCCAATCCGGCGATCCCGCCGTCGAGGGGGTGCGCGTAGGAAACGGTCGGGGTGAGCAGGTCGACGCCGTGCGCCTCGAGGTCGAAAGCCCGAAAGAACGGTGACGCCAACGCCATCGGATGCGCACCCGCACAGATGTCGTGATGGAATCCGGGCAGGGTCAGCTCGGCCGTGCGCGAACCGCCGCCCGCTTGTTCCTGCGCTTCGAGGACCCGCACCGACAACCCGGCGCGAGCGGCGATCACCGCCGCGGCAAGACCGTTCGGCCCCGACCCCACTACTACGACTTCCGCCATCCGCCGTCCCTTCGCCCTCGCCCCGCTCTGCCGACCTGCGTCGTTGCCTCCAACCTACGCGGAGCGACGAGCCCGTCCAGGTGCGCTGGGTCACCCGGCAGGTTCGACGCGCCGTCGCCTCGCTCAGGCCGGATCGGCTGTCGCCTCGCTGGTCCCGTCGACCAGCAGGGTGAGGCGTCGTTCACGCAGTTCGGGGCGCAGCCGTCCACCCCGGTCGAGGGTGGCCAGGCCGTGCAGCGATGCCCAGGCCACTTCGGTGCGGGCGCCGAGATCGTCGCCCTCGGCATAGGGGGAGAACATCGCTTCCAGGCCGGCGAAGGCGTCACGCAGGGGCTGCGGGGCGTCGAGGCCGAAGTTCAGGTCGGTCTTCTGCTGGAAGATGGCGTCGTAGCGGGCCGGGTTGGCGGTGGCGAAGTCGAGGTAGGCGCGCGCGACGTTGGCGATCACCTCGGAATGGGTGGTCGCCGCCTCGCGGGCCTGCTTCAGTTGCTCGGCGAGTTCGACGCAGCCCTGCAGGGCGACGGCGCCGACGATGGCCGCCTTGTTCGCGAAATGGCTGTAGAGCACGGGCTGGCTGTATTCGATGCGGTCGGCCAGTTTGCGGATGGTGACCGCGTCCCAGCCTTCCGCTTCGGCCATCTCGCGCGCGGTGTCGATGATCCGCTGATGCCGTTCGGCGCGTTCGCGTTCCTTGCGCTGCTGGGTGCTCATGCTCGATATTCTAGCAACGCTAGACAAGATAGCGAGGATCGGGTTATTGTTCTCTCAACACCTAGCGCCGCTAGATTTCAGAGCAAGCAAAAAGATTCAGGAGCACCTCATGACCACCTCGCGCATCGCCACCGCCCTCTCCCTGCTCGGCGGCCTGTTCATCATCTACGTCGGCATCAACTACCTCATCGCCCCGGAGATGACGGCCGCGGGCTTCGGCCTCCCCGCCGTACCCGAGGGGGACGCGATGGCCTTCCTGAACCTCAAGGGCGTCCGCGACGTGGTGAGCGGCCTGGTGATCCTCGGCCTGCTGGCCACCAAGCAGCGCTTCGCGCTCGGCGTCGCGATGCTGGCCACCTCGCTCACCCCGTTCGGGGACATGGCCACCGTCCTGAGCTGGCACGGCTCCACCGCCACCGCGTTCGGCGTCCACGGCTTCACCGCCGTACTCGTCGCGCTCGCCGGCGTGCTGCTGATCCGCGAACGCCGCTCGACCACCACCGATCACGCACTCGTCGCGGCATGACCCCAGCAGCGATGAATTTCGCACCGCCGCACCGTCTCCACCGATAACGATCACCTGTCGAGGAGGAACCACCATGGCGAACGCGCCGCACGGCCCCGCGTCCTACTTTCCCACCATCGAGACCAAGTACGGGCGCACCGTCGACGAGTGGTTCGCCCTGCTCGCCGCGGCCGAGCCGACCGGGCACACTGCCCTGGTCACCTGGCTGAAGTCCGAGCACGGCCTCGGCCACGGTCATGCCACCGCCCTGGTGCAGTTCCACCTCAACCCCGGCAAGTGGTCCAGAATCTAGCCGGTCCAGGATCTCACCGTCGAAAGGCCCCGCGATCTCGTCGCGGGGCCTTTCGGCTGTCTCACTGCGCGTCGACCACCTGGGCCGGAACAGGTTTCGTGATGTCGACGCGATGTTCGTCGACGTGGTTGTCGATGTGGTCGTCGACCATCGTCTCCTCGTCGAAGGGCAGCTCACGATCGAGCACGCGCCGGGTCCGGTCGGCGTCGACGGTCTTGGTCCAGGTACCGATGAGCAGGGTGGCCACCGCGTTGCCCGAGAAGTTGGTCAGCGCACGGGCTTCCGACATGAAGCGGTCGATGCCGACGATCAGGCCGACACCGTCGAGCAGGTCGGGGCGATGGCTCTGCAGGCCACCGGCGAGGGTGGCCAGGCCGGCGCCGGTGACGCCCGCGGCGCCCTTGGACGCGATGATCATGAACAGCAGCAGGCCGAACTGCTCACTGAGCTCGAGCGGCTTGCCCATGGCGTCGGCGATGAAGATCGAGGCCATGGTCAGGTAGATGGCGGTGCCGTCGAGGTTGAACGAATACCCGGTCGGGACCACAACACCCACGGTGGTGCGCTCGACCCCCGCGTGTTCCATCTTCGCAATCAGGCGCGGCAGCGCCGACTCCGACGACGAGGTCGCCACGATCAGCAGGTACTCACGCGACAGGTAGCGGCACAGCTTCAGGATCGAGACGCCCGAGACCATCCGCAGGATCACCCCGAGCACACCGAACACGAACACCAGGCACGTCAGATAGAACGCGATCATCAGCGTCGCCAGCTGCACCACCGCCGACCAGCCGGTGCGGCCGACCACGTTCGCGATCGCGCCGAACGCGCCGATCGGCGCCAGCCACAGGATCATCGACAGGATCCGGAACACCAGCTTCTGGCCCAGCGAGACCGCGCGCAGGATCGGTGCGCCCGCCTCGCCCATCGCCTGCACGGCGAACCCGACCAGCAGCGCGACGAACAGCGCCTGCAGCACGCTGCCCGCGGTGAGCGAGGACACGAGCGTGGTCGGCACGATGTTCTGGATGAAGTCCCAGGTACCGCCCGCGCTGTGCGCCTGATCGGCGTACTTCGCGCCCGCTCCGGTGGCGCCGACGTTCAGGCCCTCGCCCGGATCGATGAGGTTGCCGACGACGAGCCCGATGCCGAGCGCGACCGTCGACATCGCGAGGAAATAGCCGATGGCCAGGCCACCCACCTTGCCGACGGTCGCGGCCGCGCGCACCGAACCGATGCCCAGGACGATCGTGCAGAAGATGACAGGTGCGATCATCATCTTGATCAGGTTCACGAACACGGTGCCGAGCGGCGCGAGTGACTGACCGAATTCCGGGGCCACCCGGCCGACAACGACGCCGGCCACGACGGCGATGATCACCGCGATGTACAGCCAGTGGGTATGGTCGCGTTTCCGCGCTGCGGTGGTATCACTCATGCCGACGAGCATGAGCAACTATTGTGACGGCCGTCACTTTGGTCCATAAGTTTCATATCTGCGCATAACGTTCGAGAAATCCAGGTCGGAGGCAAGAGGTGCGACGAGGACGACTGTCGCTCGCGGGACAGGCCTTCGTATGGCAGCTGGTGGTGCTGGCGCTGCTGATCGCCATCGGCACGATCCTGGCGGTGCTCGATGCCAGGCGCGACCATGACCTGGCCGCGGAGATGCAGGTCAGAGATGTCTCGGTCACGGTGGCGCGGTCACCGTCGACCTTGGCCGCGGTGAACTCGCCCTACCCGAGCGGATTGCTGCAACCGACCACCGAGCGGATCAGGGCGGCCACCGGCATGGACTTCATCGTCGTGATGGCCCCCGACCGCACCCGCTACACCCACACCAACCCCGACCTGATCGGCAAGCCGTTCGTCGGCAGCATCGACGGAGCCCTGGCGGGCCAGACCCTCACCGAGACCTTCACCGGCACCCTCGGCCCCTCGATCCGCGCGGTCACCCCGGTCTACGACAACGGCCGGGTGGTCGCGCTGGTCTCGGCGGGTGTCACCCGAGCCAAGATCAGCACCCAGGTCGCCTCCCAGCTGCCGCTGATCCTCGGCGTCGCCGCGATGGGTCTCGCGCTGGCCGCGCTGTCGTCGTTCCTGATCAGCCGCAGGCTGCGCCGCCAGACCCACGGCCTGGCCCCCGACGAACTACGCGCGCTCTACGAGCACCACGACGCGGTGCTGCACTCCGTCCACGAGGGCCTGGTGGTGTTCGGTGACCAATCCGAGGCCGCGGAGGTGGTCAACGATCAGGCGCGCACGCTGCTCGACCTGCCCGACGGTCCCGTCCTGCGCAGCGACCTGCCGGTCTCGCTGCAACAGATGAGCGGGGGTGTGGTGCGCGACGAGACGCACGTGACCACCGACCGCATCCTGCTGGTCAACCAGGACCTGGTGAGCTGGGAGGGCCGCGAAATCGGCACCGTGCTCACCATCCGCGATCAGACCGAACTGCGCGCGGTGCTCGGCGAGCTCGACTCGGTGCGCGGCTTCGCCGAGTCGCTGCGCGCCCAGGCACACGAGGCGGCCAACCGGCTGCACACCGTGGTGACCATGGTCGAGCTGGGCCGCCCCGACGAAGCGGTGGCCTTCGCGACCGCGGAGCTACAGCTCTCGCAGGTGCTGATCGACCGGCTGCTGGCCGCCGTCGGCGACGCCGCGCTGGCCGCGCTGCTGCTCGGCAAGGTCGACCAGGCCGCCGAGCGTGGCGTGAGCCTGGCGATCAGCGAGGACACCGCGCTGGACTCCACCGATCCACTGTCCGCGCACGAGACCGTCACCCTCGCGGGCAACCTGATCGACAACGCGATCGACGCGGCGGCGGGCACCGTCGACAAGCGCGTCGAGGTGTCGGTGTGTCATCGTGACGGCGCGCTGTGGGTCCAGGTGTCCGACAGCGGGCCCGGCATGTCGGCCCAGATGTTCTCGCGGGCCGCCGAACGCGGCTACACCACGAAATCCGACCACGCGGGCCTCGGCCTCGCTCTGGTGCACCGCCTCGTCGATCGACATCGCGGCACCATCACCACCACGGCCGCACCACACAGCGCGGTCATCGTTCGCATTCCGCTGAGGGAGACACCATGATCCGCGTCCTGATCGTCGAGGACGAGCCGTTGATCGCCCAGGCACATCGGGCCTATCTCGAACGGCTCGACGGTTTCGTCACCGGTGGGGTCGTCCACACCGGACGCGACGCGCTGCGGGTGGCGGCCGAGGCGATCGCCGACGGCAATCCGTTCCATCTGGTGCTGATGGACATCGGCCTGCCCGACATCAGCGGCCTCGATGTGGCCGCCGCGCTCAACGGGCTCCAGCCGCGCCCCGATGTCATCGCGATCACCTCGGCGCGCGAGCTGAACATGGTGCGCAGCGCGGTGGCGCACGGTGTGGTGCTGTACCTGCTCAAGCCGTTCACCTTCGCCGCGTTCCGGGAAAAGCTGGAACGCTACCGCGGTTTCGACACCGCGCTACCCGCGGGTGAGGCGGCACTGTCGCAGTACGACATCGACCGCGCGCTCGGTGCGCTGCGTACCGCCGACCAGAAGGCCGGTGCGCCGAAAGGCGTTGTCCAGCACACCCTCGAAGAGGTGTCGCGCGCGGTGCGCGCGGCCGAAGCAGGGATCACGGCCACCGATGCCGCGGCGGCCGTGGGTGTTTCGCGGATCACGGCATGGCGGTATCTCGAGAAGCTCGCCGACGACGGATTGGCCGAGCGTCGCGCCGATTACGGCCGGGCCGGCCGGCCGAAGACCCGCTACCGCTGGCGTGCGAGCACGTAGCCGCGCACGGAGGGCTCGTCCGGCGCGGGCAGGCGCGAAAGTCCGGCCGGCGACCGGCGAGCACCGGACTCACGCCGGACGGGACGCACCCGCCAGGTCATCGGGGGCCGAGACGCGCGCGACCGGACCCAGGTCGACCGGCATGTGCTCGAAACCGTGCAGCGTGAACAGGTTTCGACGGACCGGCTCGCCGCGCAAACGCAGATTCGGGTAGCGGGTGTAGAGCGCGCGCAGGGCGTGGACCGCCTCCATCCTGGCCAGGCTCGCACCGAGGCAGGAGTGCACGCCGCTGCTGAACGCCAAGTGCTCCTTGGCATTACGGCGGTCGATGTCGAAGCGGTGCGGGTCGGGGAAGACCGCCGGGTCGCGGTTGGCCCCGGCCAGCGACAGGATCACCGTACTGTTCGCCCGCACTCGCACACCATCGATATCGACATCCTCGAGCGTCTGGCGTGCGGTGGTCTGGACGGGTGGATCGAACCGCAGCGTTTCCTCCACCACGTCGGGCCAGCGTTCGGGATCGTCCTGGGCGAGGGCGAGCTGATCGGGATGGTCCGACAGCGCGGCGACCGCGTTGCCGATCAGGTTGACCGTCGTCTCGAAACCGGCGCCCATCAGCAGACTCGCGCCCGCCTGCAGTTCCCGCAGACTCAGATCACCCGAGCGGACCAGGGTGGACAGGATGTCCTCACCCGGCGCGCGACGCAACGTGGCGATGTGGTCGGCCAGGTAGTCGTCCATGGTCTCGATCGCGGCCATCGCGGCCCGATAGGTCCGCCATGATGTGCCGAGATCGAGCAGCGGGGTGACTTTGTCGCCCCAGCGCAGAAACATCTCGCGGTCCGCGGGCGGGAAGCCGAGCATGTCGGCGATGATCGCGATCGGCACCCTGGCCGCGAAATCGGTGATCAGGTCGACCGAGCCGTCCGCGGGCATCGCCGCGAGCAGTTCGGCGGTGACCACCTCCACGCGCTCGCGCAGCCGCGCGATCGCGCGCGGGGTGAACGCCGACGCCACCGGCTTGCGCATCCGGGTGTGCTCCGGCGGGTCGAGGACCAGCATCGACGGCGGCTCGACCGGGTTGGGCGGTACCGTGACCACCTCGGCGAGCTTGCGCCACGCGGCGGGCAGTTCCGCGTTGAGGGCGGGACGCACCCCGAATTTGGGATCGCGCAGAATCGCTCGAACCTGCGCGTGATCGAACGTGGCGTAGGACACCGACGTCTTGATCAATCCGCCGCGACCGCGCAGTTCATCGATCAGCGGATACGGATCGTGCAGGCCCCGCTGACCGCTGAGCAACGTCGAGAACGGATCGCCGCGACGCACCTGCCAGCGCAGGATGGCACGCGGCGCCCCGTGTTCGGCCGACCATCGAACCCAGTATTTCGCTATCATCGCCACCTCTGCCGCTCTGCCGAAGTCTTGCTTCCACAGTACGGACGGGGTGTGATACGCGACACGTCCCCGAGGTGGACCCGAACCTATACCTGGGTAGGAGTCAGCGCCGGACGGTCACCTTCTCGGTGACGACCCGATGTTCGACACCGGCGGGATCGGGATTGACGACCTGCACCAGCGAGGCCCCGGCGAACAACACCGCGACGAAGCCGTCGATCAGCTCCTCCACCGTCTCCCACGGCGTACTCGACAGCACCCGGTCGCCGGCGGAAAACCCTTGCAGCGCAGCGGATTTCCGAGCCATCGTCAGCACTTCCGGCACCGGGAGCCCGTCGAGCGCGGCCCGGAAACCACCGGGCAGGAACTGATCGCCGTGCACGCGCACCGCGGTCGCGAAGTCGGTGACTCCGACCGGCAGGTCGCGCACCGGGGTCCCCATGGCGTCCAGCGACAGCACCGCCACCTCGTCGACACCGTCGGCATCGTCGAGCCGGTCGGGCGTGACCAGCGCGAGGTCGGCGTCGGGATCGGGGGTGAGCACCACTTCGGTTCCCGCCCACCAGCAGCCGAGCAGCACCGCGGCGGTCTGCCAGTGCGCGGGCAACAGCACCGCGACCCGCGCACCGGGGGTGAGCGCGAATTCGTCGCGGATCAGGTTCGCGGTCTTGGCGGCCCAGTTGGCCAGTGTCAGCCCGGACAGTTCGATCCGCGCGCCGGTGGCGTCGTCGTACCAGGTGACGCGCGGTCCGGCGGGATCACGTTCGAGTATGGGGTCGAGGAGGGCGTCGGTCAGGGTCGAATTCGGCTCACGCATGGGTCAATTCACACATTTCGGTCCGTTCTGGCCTGCGTCGATCGGCGGGGCGGGCGGTATCGGTGTCGCGGTCGCCGAGGAAGTCGCGTCGAGATCGAACATGCCTGCCGCGGCCGAGCCGGGACCAGAGTAGTCGCTCGCCAACACCACGCTCACTGTATCCGCAGACACCGTCTCATCGGCGACCACCGTCAAGCCGCCCAGCGCCTCCGCGACCGCCGCCGCCTTCGGGTCGTCGGCGTCGGCGGCCAGCACGCGGCTCGAGCTCACGCTGCCGCCGGTGTAGTTGCCGACCGCGCCTTCCCGGAATCCCTTGCCCGTCAGAGCCGTGGACACCTTGCCCGCCAGTCCGGTGGCGCCGCCGGCGTTGAGCACGTTCACCGTCACGGTCGAGGTATCGATCTTCGGAGCGGTGTCTTCTTCCTTCTTCTCCTCCCCCACCAGACCGGCGACGAACTTCTGCACCGTCTTCGGGTCGACCTTCACCACCGACTCTCCGGCCGAGGTCATGCTGTTGAGGTCGGAGACGGGAATGGTCTCGAATTCCACCTTGCCGCCGGACAGATCCTTGAGCTGCTGCAGGAAAGCCAGCACGTCCCAGTCGTCGTCGAGCACGACGGTGCGCCCGACCGCCTCGCTGATCTCGCTGAGCTTGCCCGGATTGGCCAGGGTCTTGGCGTTGAGCAACTGGCCGACCAATTGCGCCATGAACACCTGCTGGCGCACGATCCGGTCGATGTCACCGCGTTCGAGATCGTGGCGCTGGCGCACGAAGCTCAATGCCTCCTGGCCGTCGAGACGCTGACGCCCGGCCGGGAAGTCCGCGCCCGACATCGGTTCGTCCACCGCCTGATTCAGGCACACCTCGACACCACCGACCGAGTCGGTGAGCAGCACGAAGCCGAGCAGGCTCACCTCGGCGTAGTGATCGACGGTGATGCCGGTCAGGGTCGCCACCGATTTGATCAGCGCCTGCCTGCCCGCCTTGGTCGACTCGCGTTCGGCCTCGGCCTCGGACTTGCCGTCGGCGAGCAGTTCGGCGCGTTCGGTCTCCTTGGTCGAGCCGTACGCGGAGTTGATCTTGGCCTTGCCCTGGCCGCCGACATCGACGTAGGAGTCGCGCGGGATGGAGATCGCGGTGGCCGAGCGCCCGTCGTTGGGCACGCGGATCAGCACGATGGTGTCGGTGTTGGTGCCCACCTCGTCGCCCGCGTGCAGCATCGCGCGTTCGGCGGTGGTGAGCGGGTTGCCGTGTGCGTCGGTGCGGCTGTCGACGCCGACGAGCAGGATGTCGACAGCGCCGTCGCGCTCACCGCCGAGGCCGAGCCCACCGATCCGGTCGATGTTGGCGATCAGGTTATCGACACTGCGCCAGGCGAATCCGGTGAGTGCCAGCACCAGCACCGCCGAAATCGCCACCATCAGTTTGGCCGGACCGAAGGTGCCCGCAGGCGCGCTGACCGGTCTTGTCGACTCTCGCACTCGTGCATCCTCTCGACGAACTCCGCGCCCGGCCCGCTCTTCCCCCGGCAAACTCCGCCTTGTCGTTAACCCGGGCTCGTCCGAGGACACCGGCCATCACAGGCTAACCAACAGTTACCACACTCGGGCCCAACCGCACGTGCCCCGGCGTGCCAGACTGGCCGCGTGAACGTCGATTTCCCCGCCCCCGCTCACCTGATCGTAACCGGCGCACATGGTCTGCTGGGGCGACAGATCCTGCGCCTGGCACCCGAGGCGCGTGGCTTCGGGCGGGCCGAACTCGACATCACCGACCGCGCCGCCGTCGACGCCGTCCTCGCCCCGGGGGCCGTACTGATCAACTGCGCGGCCTACACCGCGGTCGACGCCGCCGAAACCGACGTCGACGCCGCCTTCGCCGCCAACGCGACCGGACCGGGCGTCCTGGCCGCCGCCTGCGCCGCGGCGGGAGCGCGGCTGATCCACGTGTCCACCGACTACGTCTTCCCCGGGACCGCGCGCACTCCGTACGAACCCGACGACCCCACCGGACCGGAAACCGTCTACGGCCGATCCAAGCTCGCCGGTGAGCAGGCGGTGCTAGCGCTGGGCGCCCAGGTCGTGCGCACCGCCTGGGTCTATTCCGGTGTCGAGGGGGATTTCGTCGCGACGATGCGCAGGCTGGAGGCCGAACGCGACACCGTCACCGTGGTGAACGACCAGCTAGGCTCTCCCACCAGCGCCGCCGATCTGGCCGCGGGCCTGCTCGAATTGAGCACCCGCCCCGACGCCCCCCGTGTGCTGCACGCCACCAATTCCGGCACCGCCACCTGGTTCGATCTCGCCGCGGCGGTCTTCACCGACCTGGGCGCCGACCCGAACCGGGTACTGCCGTGCGCGTCCAGCGAATTCCCCAGACCCGCACCGCGCCCGGCGTATTCGGTGCTGTCCCCCGCCGCCTGGAACGCGGCGGGCCTCACCCCGCTTCGCCCCTGGCGTATCGCACTCACCGACGCACTGCGCCGGTTGTCCGACTAGGCTCCGCAGTCGTGAACGCAGCAGACGCAGCCGATTCTCCAGCCACCGCCGGCCTTGCCGTGGTCACGGTGACCTATTCACCGGGTGAGCACCTCGAGCACTTCATCACCACTCTCGCCGACGCGACCAGCGAGAAGCCGCAGGTGATCCTGGCCGACAACGGCTCGACCGACGGCGTCCCCGAACTCGTCGCCGAGGCCAACTCGCACGTGACGCTGCTGCACACCGGCGGCAATATCGGCTACGGCGGCGCCATCAACCGGGCCGTCGCCGAGATCGATCCGTCCATCGAATTCGTCATCCTGGCCAACCCGGACATCCGCTGGGGCGTCGACTCCATCGACAAGATGCTCGAAGCCGCCGCGCGCTGGCCGCGGGCCGGCGCGATCGGGCCGATGGTTCGCGAGCCGGACGGCAGCATCTACCCGTCCGCGCGCCGGGTCCCCGGCCTCGCCGATGGCGCCGGGCACGCGATTCTGGGCTCGGTCTGGCCGAAGAACCCCTGGTCGATGCGCTACCGCCAGGAGAACGAGCAGATCTCCGAGCGGGTGGTCGGCTGGCTGTCCGGCTCCTGCCTGCTGGTGCGCCGCGCCGCCTTCGACACCATCGACGGTTTCGACTCGCGCTACTTCATGTACATGGAGGACGTGGACTTCGGTGACCGCATGGGCAAGGCGGGCTGGCACAATGTATTCGTCCCGGACGCCGAGGTGACCCACGCCAAGGGTCATGCCGCGGGCAAGCATCCCGAATTGATGCTGCCCGCCCACCACGCCAGCGCCTACCGCTTCCAGGCGGACCGGCATCCGCACTGGTGGCAGGCACCGTTGCGGGGCGCGTTGCGGGCCGGACTTGCGGTTCGCTCCAAGATTGCGGTTCGATCGGCGCTGCGTGAGCAAGCGCGAACCGGCGCCTGAATGGGCGCGGTATCACTGTGAACAGGGGAAACTCGATGGCAGGCAATGCAGGCACCGACGCGGTCATCCTCGTCGGCGGACAGGGCACGCGGCTGCGTCCGCTCACCCTCTCGGCGCCCAAGCCCATGCTGCCGACGGCCGGGCTGCCGTTCCTGACCCACCTGCTGGCCAGGATCGCCGAGGCCGGGATCACCCACGTGGTGCTCGGCACGTCCTTCAAGGCCGAGGTCTTCGAGGAGCACTTCGGTGACGGCTCCGAACTGGGCCTCGACCTGGAGTACGTGACCGAGACCGAGCCGCTGGGCACCGGTGGCGGTATCCGCAATGTGCTGCCCAAGCTGCGCGCGGACAACGTGATGGTGTTCAACGGCGACGTGCTCGGCGGCACCGACCTCGGTGCGATCCTCGACACCCACGAGTCGACCAACGCCGACGTCACCCTGCACCTGGTCCGCGTCAGCGACCCGCGCGCCTTCGGTTGCGTGCCGACCGACGACGACGGCCGCGTCACCGCGTTCCTGGAGAAGACCCAGGATCCGCCGACCGACCAGATCAACGCGGGTTGCTACGTGTTCCGCCGCGAATACATCGAGAAGATCCCCACGGGTCGCCCGGTCTCGGTGGAACGCGAGGTGTTCCCCGCGCTCCTGGCCGAGGGCGCCCGCGTCCAGGGCCACGTCGACGCCTCCTACTGGCGCGACATGGGCACCCCGGAGGACTTCGTGCGCGGCTCCGCGGACCTGGTCCGCGGCATCGCTCCCTCCCCCGCCCTGCCCGGCCAGCGTGGCGAGTCCCTCGTCCACCCCGGCGCGGGTGTGGCACCGGGCGCGCTGCTCATCGGCGGGACCGTGGTCGGGCGCGGCGCGGAAATCGGCGCCGGTGCGCGACTGGACGGCGCGGTGATCTTCGACGGCGCGGTGGTCGAGGCGGGCGCTACCGTCGAACGCTCGATCATCGGCTTCGGTGCCCGCATCGGCCCCCGCGCACTGGTCCGCGACGGTGTGATCGGCGACGGCGCCAATGTCGGCGCCCGCTGCGAGCTCCTGCGTGGCGCCCGCGTGTGGCCCGGCGTGGTCATCCCCGACGGCGGCATCCGCTTCTCCACCGACGTCTGATCCTCACGACGCCGGGTCACCGCCGATTCCTCGGCCGGTGACCCGGCGTCGTGCTGTTCACGCGAGCCCATATGCCTCACGGAAGACATTGCGCTCCCTGGCCCGGCGCCCCGGATGATCGCGTCGCTCGGCCGGGTGACCGACCGCTAGCAGCAGCGCGATCGCGAGATCGTCACGGTCGCCGATCCCGATCGTCTTCTTCACCTTGGCTTCGTCCCAGCCGTTCATCGGTGCGGTGGCCAGCCCCAGCTCGGTGGCCGCCAGCATCACGTAGGTCGCCGCGATCATGGCGTCCTTGACCGCGTATTCACGCAGTAGCCCGCGCCGCGCGAGATCGTTCTGGAACTCATGGGACGCCGAGGCGAACATCTCGATGAACTCCTCGGACCACGCG
Source organism: Nocardia sp. NPDC057272 (assembly GCF_042668615.1). Lineage (NCBI taxonomy): Bacteria > Bacillati > Actinomycetota > Actinomycetes > Mycobacteriales > Nocardiaceae > Nocardia > Nocardia sp. NPDC057272. The sequence goes on from NZ_JBHUYK010000001.1 coordinate 464,380, forward strand.
CCGTTGCCGCGCGCCTGGTCGTAGACGTCGCTGTGGTCCTCGCGCCAGGACTCCGGTTCGGCGACGAACACGAGCATCAGTGGCGCCTCCCGCGGTTGGGGCTGGCCACCGGTCGCCCAGGCCAGGCCCGCCCGGCCCGCCTCGCTCGTGACGGCGACGATGGCGCGGTCCTGCAGGTTCCAGCTGGTGGGCGCCTCGATGGCGAGATCGAGCAGCGCCTCGAGATCAGTCGCCGAGACCGGATCCGGGCGGTAGTGGCGGACAGTGCGTCGGGTGCGGATCGCTTCGGCGACCGACAGAATTCCTGATGTCATGCACCAACTATCAGAGAGTCACTCTCTATTGGGAAGTAGGCACTAAATAGTGCGTTACTATCCCTCGATGACAACCTTCGTGGAGTCCTCGGGCCTGCCCGCCGACGCCTACTCGGCGAAGTGCCCGACCCGCCAGGTGCTCGATCACATCGCAGGCAAATGGACGATCCTGGTGGTCGACGCGCTCCTCGACGGCACGCAGCGCTACACCGACCTCAGCCGGCGCATCGAGGGCGTCTCCCAGAAAATGCTCACCCAGACGCTGCGCCGTCTCGAAGCCGACGGATTCGTCACCCGCACGGTGTATCCCACCATTCCGCCCAGGGTCGACTACGAACTCACCGCGCTGGGTCGCAGCCTCGCCGAACCGATCACCGCCCTGCGGCAGTGGACCGAGACCCATATCAACGAGATCGAACGCGCTCGCGCCGGGTCTAGCTGAAGCCGACGGCTTGGTCGCCCCAGGCGGTGTGGAGTTCGGCGTCGGGGTTGTCCACCACGCGGTCGATGGTGTCGATGAGCAGGGTGGTGCGGGCGGTGGGGCGGTAGCGGGGCCAGTGTTTGGAGCCGTCGATGGCGGCGGGGACACTGTGTTCGGCGAAGGCCAGCCAGCGGCGCTGCATGCGGCCCGAGACCGCGACCGAGGCCTTGCGCCCACCGAGCCAGAAGGTGGGGTCGTGGTTCAAGGTGCCGAAATTGCCGAAGACATACGGCAATTCGGTGGCGTGACCGGCTCCCACCCTGGCCGCCTTCAACATCGGGGTGGCGTAGTCGAAGCGGTACATCCAGGTCGGCGAATGCTGGGCGTGCCCCTCGGCGACCCAGGCCGCGGGCATCCGGAAGGCCGCGTCGGTCGACATCGCCAGTGCGCCGCGGGTTTTGGTGAGGTCAGGGTAGGCCGAGGTGATCTCGGCGATCCGCTCGGGCGACATCTCGGGATGCGATGCGGCGACGTCGCGCAGCATCGCGTTCACCGCGTCGGGCGTCACCGGCATGATCGGCGAACGCAGCACCCGAAACAGCGACGCCTCATCGCGGTTGGTGCCGATCAGCAGCGGCACCCGATGCGAATGTCCCTGCTGGAATCGGTCGATCGGGTAGCCGGGCAACAGGTCCGCGTCGACGACCGGGGCCGCGGCGAGCCTGCCCGGTTCCTTGATGGGCACCTCGTCCAACAGCACGGACCCGATCTCGACGAGCTGTTCGATCGGCAATTCCAGCAACCGATTCGCCTCGCCGGGCCCGAGTTCGAGCAGCTCGAGATAGCGCTGCCCGACGACCGCCGCCCGTTCCTGCCCGAAAACCGTGGTGGCGGGCGGGCTCTGGGCGATCGCCTTGTGGAACAGCCCGGTCGCGGCGGGCGAGGTGAGCAGCGCGGTGACGCATCCCGCGCCCGAGGACTCACCGAAGAGGGTCACGTTGCCCGGATCACCACCGAAGGCGGCGATGTTGTCTCGCACCCACGCGAGGGCGGCGAGCTGATCGTGCAGGCCGAGGTTCGCGGTGAACTGCTCACCGAACGAGGACAGATCGAGGAAACCGAGCACCCCGATTCGGTAGTTCACCGAGACGACCACCACGTCGCCCGCCTCGGCCAGCTTACGTCCGTCGTAGATGGTCTGGGCTGCGGTGCCCAGGCAGTAGGCGCCGCCGTGCACCCAGACCATGACCGGGCGCGGTGCGTCGTCGCTGGGCTCGGGTCGCGGCGACCAGACATTGACCCACAGACAGTCCTCGCCCATCTGCAGGTCGGAATCCACCGGCACCATCGCGCCCATGGCCTGCGGTGCGATATCCCCGAACACCACACAGTCGCGCACGCCGTCCCAGGGCTTCGGGGGTTCGGGTTTCGCGAAACGAGCGGGGCCGGCGGGAGCGGCGGCGTAGGGAATGCTGCGCCATACGGCGACCGGTCCGTCCCAGGTTCCACTGACCGTGCCGTACTCGGTCTCCGCCAGTGGGTCGGCATCATGGGCCCGCGCGTCCGGGTCGAAATCGGGCTGAATGCTCATCGCACACCTCCTAGCCGGCACGACCGCACGGGTGCCTGTGCATTTGCTCCCGCTGGTCGCAGCACCTGGTGACTTCCTACGAGCGTACGTGGACACCGCCCGAACGCGCGCCCTACGCGCCATTTCCGCAGGTAACAGTTACTCCGCGGTACACGCGAAAGTCCCGTTCCGCGCCGACACACGGCGGTCGTGACGCGAATTCGGCGGCGAAGGCCGACCCGGTCCGGCGCTCCCGGGTGGACCGGGTTCGGCCGCCATCCGGATCTCCCCCACCGGACGGCGGCCGAGCTCGCGCCGATTAGCTGGAAATGTGCTGAACTTCGTCGCCGACATAGGCGGCCCACAGGCGCCGATACGGTCCATCGACGGCCACCAGCTCGGCATGAGCGCCGATCTGCACGAGTTTGCCCCCGCCGACCACCGCGATCAGATCGGCGTCGGCGGCGGTGGCGAGCCGATGCGCGACGACGATCGTGGTGCGGCCCGCGGTCAGCACGTCGACCGCGGCACGCACCCGTGCCTCGGTGGCCAGATCCAGCGAGGCGGTGGCCTCGTCCAGGATGAGGATGTCCGGGTCGATGAGCTGCGCCCTGGCCAGTGCCAGCAGCTGCCGCTGCCCGGCCGACAGACTGCGCCCGTGCGCGCCGATCGGCTGGTAGTAGCCGTGTTCGAGCGCCGCGATCATCTCGTGCGCCCCGACCGCTCGGGCGGCCCACTCGATCTCGGCGGGCTCGGCGTCGGGGTTGCCGTAGGCGATGGCCTCGCGCACGGTGTCACCGAACAGGAACGGCTCCTGCGGGACCACACCGAGCCGTTTGCGGAAGTCGCGCAGCCGGAACCGGCGGATGTCGACACCGTCGACGAGAACCGCTCCCTCGGTCGGGTCGTAGTACCTGGCGAGCAGCTTGACCAGGGTCGATTTGCCCGCACCGGTCTCCCCCACCAGGGCCACCTTCTGGCCCGGCTCGATCCGCAGGTCCAGCCCGTCGAGCACGGTGCGGGCTCGCGACGAGTACCCGAAACTCACCGAACGCAGTTCGATCGCGCCGTCGAGGCCGGTCACCGGGAGCGGATCGGCGACCTCGGGGGTGTCGACGGGGGTGCGCAGCAGGTCACCGATGCGGTCGACGCCGACCACCGCCTGCTGATAGCTGTCGAACACCTGCGAGAGCTGCTGGATCGGGGCGAACAGCAACTCGATGTAGAGCAGGAACGCGATGAGCGTGCCCGCGGTGAGCACGTCGTCGCGAACCTGGTGCACGCCGACCGCGAGCACCGCGGCCGTGGCGATCACCGACATCAGCTCGATACACGGGAAGAACACCGCCATCAGCACCTGCGAGCGCAGCCGCGCGTCGCGATAGGCCCACGACCGGCGCTCGAACTCGTTCTGGTTCACCGACTCCCGGCGAAACGCCTGGGTGACGGTGATGTTGTCGACGTTCTCCTGCAAATACGCGTTGACCGCGCTGACGCGCTCCCTGGCCAGGTTGTAGGCGGGCACCGACGCGCGCCGGAAGGCCACGGTCGCCACGCCGAGCACCGGCAGCAGCACGAGCACGACCACGGCCAGCTCGGCGTCGATCACCAGGAGCGCGGCGACCACGCCCGCGATGGTGACCGTGCTGGTGAGCGCGGTGGCCAGGCCGGTCTGCAGAAACGCCGACAGCCCGTCCACGTCGGTGGTCATCCTGGTCATGATCCGGCCGCCGAGCTCGCGCTCGTAATACTGCAGGCCGAGCCGTTGCAGGTGGGCGAAGGTCTTGAGGCGCAGACCGTAGAGCAGCCGCTCCCCGACCCGCCCGGTGACGCGCACCTGGGCGACGCTGATCGCCCAGTCCACCACCACGACCACGATCGCCAGCGCGGCCGCGCCGATCACCACCTCGCGCGCACCGGCCAGGACGCCGTGATCGATGCCGTAGCGCACCAGGAACGGGATCAGCACCTGGGCGATGGCATCGAGTCCGACCAGGCCGAGTCCGGCGAGCAGCGGCCAGGTGAACGGGCGAAGCAGTCGCGGCAGGGAGAACGCGGTGTCCGGGGTGTGGGAAAAGGACGGGTCGACCTCGGGTTCGCCGGACACCGGCGGCAACCGGTCGAGCAGGGCGACGATATCGCCGCTGGGTGGCGCGCTCGCCATCATGCCTCCGCCCGCGCCACCGCCGGGACCCGAGGGAGCGCCTGCCGACCGCCGCGCGAACGCCTTGGCCAGGTGTTCCATCGTGCGGTCGTCATCGGAGTCGACTTCCGGTGCCACCCAGAGCTCTTCGGTGGCGACCCGCGTGCTGTCGCGATGCGGGTCGACGCCGATGCCGACGACTTCCGGCGGCGTGAACAGGGCGCGGAACAGCTCACCGGACTGCTGTAGTTCGCGCAGTGTGCCCAGTTCGGCGACGCGGCCGCCGTCGAGCACCGCGACCCGATCGGCGAGCGCCAGGGTCGAGATCCGGTGCGCGACGACGATGGTCGTACGCTTGCGCAGTTCGGCGCCGATCCGCCGGTAGATCTGTTCCTCCACCTGGGCGTCGATGGCCGAGGTGGCGTCGTCGAGCACCAGGACAGGCGCCTCGGTGAGCAAGGCCCGAGCCAGCGCGATGCGCTGGCGCTGACCACCCGAGAGCCGTTGTCCGCGTTCACCGATGGTGGTGTCGATGCCCTGCGGCAGGGCGGTGACGAATTCGTCTGCCGCGGCCAGATACAGCGCGTGCCGGACCTGTTCGGCGCTCGCGTCGGGTCTGCCGTAGGCGACGTTGGCCCGGATCGAATCGGCCATCAGGTGCGTGTCCTCGAAGACCATCGCCACCTGCGCGCGTGGGTCGGGCAGCTGTCGCAGGTCGATACCGTCGAAACGCACCGCGCCGGAATCGGGCTCGAGCAGGGCGGGCAGCAACGACACCAGGATCGACTTGCCGCTGCCCGCACCGCCCGCGACGGCGACGGTCTCACCCGAGCCGATCCGCAGATCGACGCCGTCCAGGATCGTCGTGTCGTCGAAACCGAAAGTGACCGCGTCGAATTCGATCGACGGCGGCTCGGTGACGCCGAGCCCACTCGAGGCGGCGACCGGCGTCCCCGCCGCGCCGGGCGCCGCGCCCGCGTCGTCCGGCGCTTCGATCACCTCGCGCACCCGGTCGAGGGACGCCTTGCCCTGCTGGCTCACGGTGAGCAGCATCGAGAACTGCCGCACCGGCCCCACGAAAGCGCCCAGGTAGGTCATGAACGCGAGAAACGTGCCGAGCGTGATGGATTGGCGCAGCGCGAGCAACCCGCCGACGATCAGGATCAGCGCCTGCCCCGCCGCGGGCACCGCCTGCACGACGGGGGTGAACCGGCTGGTGATCCGGGCGACCCGCAACCGCGACCGATACAGCACCCGCGCCCGCGCGCCCAGCTGTTCCAGCTCGTATTGCTCCTGCCCGAAACCCTTCACCACCCGCACACCGGCCACGGCGGCCTCGACCTGCATCGCCACCTCGGCGGCCCGCGCCTGCGCGTCCCAGTTCGCGGGGAACAGCTGACGCTGGCTGCGCCGGGTGACGATCCACAGCCCCGGCAGCACGACCAGCGCGATCACGGTGAGCGCCGGCGACATCACGGCCATCAGCACCAGCACCGCCAGCAGCAGCGCCACATTGCCCGCGATCATCGGGATGAGCTGCAAGAACATCTGGATCAACGTGACATCGGTGATCGCCCTGCTCACCACCTGCCCGGTGCGCAGCTGTGCCTGCTCGCGCCCGTTGAGCCGCAGCAATGCGGCGAACAGGTCGCGGCGCAGGTCGTGTTGCACCCCCAGCGACAGCTCGGAGGAGGCCACCCGGCGCGCGTACGACGACGCGAACCTGGCCGCCCCGATCACCAGCAACAGCATCACCCACGGCGTCACCGACGCCGCGGTGGCACTGAGTGTGTCGACCACATGCCGCACCACCAGCGGCAGCGCCGCGGTGAGCAGCGCCGCCGCCAGCGCACCGGTATAGCTGACGATCACCAGCCGCCGGTGCTCGAGACAGCGACGGGTCAGGTACCGGATCCAGTCCGATCTCATCGGGCGGCCACGAGCGCGTCCGCGTCGTCGAACTGGTTCGCCGGTCGCGCGAGACCGTAGTGGCCGCGCAACGTGGTCTCGGTGTACTCGGTGCGGAACAGGCCGCGCTCCTGCAGGATCGGGACCACCTCGTCGACGAAGCGATCCAGACCCGAGGGCAGCACCGCGGGCATGATGTTGAAGCCGTCGGCGGCGCCCTGACGGAACCAGTCCTCGATGGCGTCGGCCACCTGGACCGCGGTCCCCGCGAAGGTGCGGTGCCCGCGTCCGCCGCCGAGCCGGGCGATCAGCTCGCGCACCGTGAGCCGTTCGCGCCGAGCCAGATTCACGATCAGGGTGAAGCGGCTCTTGGCGCCCTCGATGTCGTCCTCGGTGGGCAGGTCCTCGGGTAGCTCACTGTCGAGGTCGAGCTCGTCGACGGGCAGCTTGAACCGCTCGGCGAGTTGCTTGCGCGCGTATTCGGGCGAGATCAGCCGCGCCAGTTCCTCGTCGAGTTCGCGGGCCTGCTCCTCGGTGTCGCCGATGATCGGGACGATGCCGGGCAGGATCTTGATGCTCTCCGGATCGCGGCCCGCGGCGACCGTGCGCGCCTTGAGGTCGGTGTAGAAGGCTTTGGCGTCGTCGAGCGTCTGCTGTGCGGTGAACACGGCCTCGGCGTAGCGGGCGGCGAATTCCTTGCCGTCCTCCGATGATCCGGCCTGCACCAGCAGCGGATACCCCTGGGGTGACCGTGGCAGGTTCAGGGGGCCGTCGACTCGGAAGTGCTCGCCGTGGTGCAGGATCTTGCGCACCTTCGAGGCGTCGGTGTGGATGCCGAGTTCCTTGTCGGCCAGGATGGCGTCGTCGTCCCAGCTGTCCCACAGTTTCGTTGCCACGTCGACGAATTCGGCGGCCTTCTCGTAGCGCAGCCGATGGTCGGGGGTGTCGTCGAGCCCGAAGTTGCGGGCCGCGTCGGCACCGGCGGTGGTGACGATGTTCCAGCCGGCCCTGCCGTTGCTCGCCCAGTCCACGGAGGCGAACCGGCGGGCGAGGTTGTAGGGGTCGTTGTAGCTGGTGGAGGCCGTCGCGATGAGGCCGATCCGGCTGGTCTGCACGGCGACCGCGGTCAGGATGACGGTCGGTTCGAGCTTGCCGCTCGGCCGGCGGCCGGGGTCGCCCATCAGTACCGGGCTGTCGGCGAAGAAGATCGAGTCGAGCTTGCCGCGCTCGGCGGTCTGGGCCAGCCGGACGTAGTAGTTGATGTCGGTGTGCGCGTGGGGATCGCTCTCCGGCAGCCGCCAGGCCGCCTCGTGGTGACCGACCGACATCAGGAAGGCGTTGAGGTGCAGTTGTTTCGACATGATGGGTGCCTTTCAAGCCGCGGTCTCGGCGAGCCCGAGTGCGGTGAGCAGAGTGCGGCGGATGCGCTGGAACGCGGGCTGGCTCGGATCACGCTCGCCGGACAGATCGACCGGAATGTCCACCGCGAGCTTTCCGTCGTCGAGCACGATCACCCGGTCGGCCAGTGCCACAGCCTCGTCGACATCGTGGGTGACCAGCAGCACGGTCGGGCGATGCCGGCTGATCAGATCGCGCAGCAGAGCGTGCATCTTGATCCGGGTGAGCGCGTCGAGCGCGCCGAAGGGTTCGTCGGCCAACAGCAGATCCGGTTCGCCGACCAAGGAGCGGGCCAGCGAAACCCGTTGCTGCTCACCACCGGAGAGCTCTCTGGGCCAGGCGCGTTCGCGACCGGCCAGGCCGACCTCGGCCAGGACCTGCTCGCCGGCGGCGCGGCGCGTGCGCGGCTGCCCGTAGAGCACGTTCGGCAGCACCCGCTGCCAGGGCAACAGCCGTGAATCCTGGAACACCACCGAGGTTTTCGCCGGGATGCGCAGTGTGCCACCGCCGTCGACGTCGTAGTCCAGCCCGGCGAGCGCCCGCAGCAACGTGCTCTTGCCGGAGCCGCTGCGTCCGAGCAAGGCGACGAACTGGCCGGGTGCGATGGTCAGGTCGATCGAGTCGAGCACCGTGCGATCGCCGAATCTTCGTGTCAGCGAGCGGACTTCGACACCCGCGACCTTCGGCTCGCTCACCCCGCGATAGTGCGTCGCCATGACAGCACCCTCCGTTCCACCAGGCGGATCGCCGAATCCGAGGCCAGGCCGAAGACGGCGTAGACGACCAAGCCGACCAGGATCACATCGGCCTGCCCGTAGTTCTGCGCGTTCGACATCATCTTGCCGAGACCGTCGATGGCGTTGACCGTCTCGACCACGATCAGCACCAGCCAAGCGCTGGTGACCGACATCCGCAGACCGAGGAAGAAGCCGGGCAGCGACCCGGGCAGCACCACACTGCGAATGAACTCCGCGCGCGAAACCCCTTGCACCTCGGAGAGTTCCACCAGCTTCTGGTCGATCGTGGTGAGCGAGGCGTGGGTCTGGATGTACATGTGCACGACCACACCCAGGGTGATGAGCACGAGCTTGAATTCCTCGCCGATACCGAGCCACAGGATCATCAGCGGAATCAGGCCGAGGGTGGGAATGGCGCGCTTGATCTGGACCGGGCCGTCGATGAGCGATTCACCCCACCGGGAAAGTCCCGCGATCACGGCGAGCGTGGTGCCGATGAGCACACCGAGGACCATGCCGATCAGCACCCGTTGCAGCGACACCCCCAGGTTGGCCAGCAGTGGCCCGTCGACCAGCAACTCCCAGCCGGTCGCCAGGACAGTCCACGGCGCTGACAGTTTGCGCGGGTCGATCAGTTCGAGCAGTGAGCCCGCCGCCCACGCCCCGACCACCAGGACCACGCCGAGCAGGCGGGCGGCGGGGAAGGCCTTGCGCAGTCCGAGCCGGCGCAGCGTGCGCCGCTCGACGAATCCGTCACCGGACGGTGCGGAAACCGGAATCGCGGTACGAGACAGGGCGATGGTCATTGCTGCCCCTTGGTGCGATACGGCGCCGCCACCGCGTCGAACGCGATCTTCTCGAATCGGCGGTCGAACAGTTCGCCGGCGGGGAAGGAATTACCGAAGAAGCCGGCTTTGGTCACCAGATCGATCGTCTCCTGTTCCCAGGCGATCGCCTCGTTCCAATTTTCCGGGAAATACGGCTTTTCCGTCGTGGCGACAATGCGTTTGCCGTCCTCGGCCGAGACCGTCTGATCCTTGACGTAGTAGGCGTCGATCCATTCCGTGGGATGCTCCCAGGCCCAGACTTCCCCGCGCGCCCAGAATTTCACGAATTGGGCGACGGCAGCGGCTTTGCTGTCGTCACGCAATACCGAGGTCGGCGCCCACAGCACGGTCAGCGCGTCGACGGCGGGAGTGTCGATCGCGGTGGCGCCGTCGACGCGATACTTGTCGAGGTACTTGGTCAGGGTCGGTTCGCCGAACGGGGCGACGTCGATTTCCTTGGCCTGCAGGGCAGTGAGGAACTTCGTGCTCGGCAGCTCCACGAGCTGCACCTCGTCGGTGCGGATGCCCGCCGCCTTCAGCGTGCGCAACACCACCAGCCCCTGCGCCTGGCCCGGCGAGAAGCCGATCTTCTTCCCGCGCAGCCCATCGAGGCCGGTAATGCTCGATCCGGGGGCGGTGGCCAGCTTGTACAGCGGGGTCGTCCGCACCTTGACACCGACGATCTTCGCGTCGAGACCGCTGGCGTGCGCGTGGATCGGCGGAATGCCCGCGTTGGTGGCCAGGTCCACCGACCCGCCACGGAAGGCCTGGATGACATCGGGACCGGCCTGCACGGCGGGCCACGACGACACCGTGAACCCGAGCTTGTTCAGTTCTCCCGACGCGGTCAGTGCCACTTTGGCGGTATTGGCCGCGACCGCGAGCGAGACCCCGGCGGGGACTTCGGTGGGCAGCGGATTCGTCAGCGCGGCGCCGCCCTCGTCGCCGGTGGCGCAGGAGACCGCGAGCAGCGAAGCCGCCGCGGCGAGAAGTGCTATTCGTCGAATATTTTTACGCAAGGCGATTTCCCGGATTCGATGGAAGAATTGTCGGCGACGGAATTCGAACCGCGACAACACAGCACATCCGACGTGACCCGGGCGACGCCGGACTGCATTTTGTTCATAGTGTCAACTGTCGCGGGTGACGCCGCTTCCGGTCAATATTCGACTGTCTTAAAATAACCACGAATCAAACTGCCTGCGCGACAACCGTGCTCAGTGGATCACTGAACAACTCCTGCAACACCACCCCGGCCGCCGCCATCACCAGTACCTGCCCGGGGAACGTCGACGCGAAGATCACCTCGGACGGGTCGGCGCCGATGGCCGAGTGGGCGCGCACCGCGTCGTCGTAGGCTTCGCGAACGCCGGGAACCGCGATCAGGCCGCGGTCGATCAGTACCAGCGCTTCCGGGTCGATCAGATCGATCAGTGCCGCGGCGACCTCGCCCATCGCCGTGGCACGCTCGATGAAGTACTCGCGTTCCTGGCCACCCGCCGCGGCCGCCGCCACCAACTCGGGGAAGCCGTCGAACCGGCCGATCGCTTCGGCACGCGCCAGCAACGCGTGGTCACCGAGGGCCTCGAGGGCGAATCTGTCGGTCGTGCCGAGCAATCGGGCGATCGAGCCCGCCCCGAAATGCGGCCCGCAGTGGACGCGGCCGTGCACGGCGATGGCGGCGTCGATGACATTGCCGACGAACAGCACGATCGAGCTCGCCGAGCCGCGCAACCGGCCGTAGAGCTGTTCGGCGTACACCGTCGCGCGGGTGTGGCTGTCCACACTGACCGGTAAACCTGTTCGGGCACTCAGATATTCGCGCACCGGCACATCACGCCAGCGCAGGTAGGAGTGTTCGACGACCGAACCGGTGGCGGTGTCGACACGGCCGCCGATCGCCACCCCGAGCCCGCGGATCCGCACCTGGTCGGCGAGGTCGGCCCCGACCGCGCGCACTCGCTCCAATACGGCATCGAGGATGTCGTACGGAGCATGGGTGCGGTGGGGCACCTGCTCGCTGCGCAGCACCGCACCGGCGATGTCGACCACCGCGACGGTGATCTGCACCGCCGCGATATGCACCGCGATCACCACATTGCCGACCGCGTCCAGCGCGATCGGGCTGTGTGGCCTGCCCACGCCACCCGGCCCTGGTGACTCCGGCAGTTCGACGAGTAGTCCCGCCTCGACCAGCGCCCGGCTCTGCCAGGTGACCGTGGCCGGGGAAACCCCGGCGTGTCTGGCCACCACGCTGCGCGGTGCCGACCCGAGGTCGAGCACCGCCCGCAATACCGCCCCCGCGCTACTGTTCGCCATGCGCCACCTCGCCATCACCGCTGTTCGCTCACGGTACGGAGCGCAGCGGCCACGACGAAGCGTTCGGCGCAGCGTGATCGCAAGCATCGGCCTTACACTGGGCCGATGCCGAACTACAGCTTCCGGTGTCGCTCCTGTGGCGACACGTTCGACGTCAACCGGCCGATGGCGCAGTCCTCGGATCCGGCCACGTGCCCGGCAGGCCACGACGACGCCGTCAAACTGCTCACCACCTTCGCGGCGGTGGGACGGGGCTCGGCGCCCGCCCCCGCACCCGCGCCACGTCCGGCGGGTGGCGGTTGCTGCGGTGGTGGCGGCTGCTGCTGATTCCGTCGATCGGAGTGCGCGGCCGCCGCTGCGACGTCAGTCGCGGCGGTCCGAGTGGCCGAGGTCGCGCTCGGGGGCGATCCGGTCGCGGACCCGCTGCTTGAGGACGGCGATGTCGGGAAAGCCGCCGTCGGCCTTGCGTTCCCAGAGCTGTTCGCCGTCCAGGGTGATGCGGAAGATGCCCCCCTGGCCGGGCACCAGCGCCACCTCGCCGAGCTCGGTGGCGAACGTGGTGAGCAATTCCTGCGCCATCCAGCTCGCGCGGAGCAGCCAGCGACATTGGGTGCAGTACTCGATCGCGATGCGTGGCACCTCAGCAGTATCCCTGGTTCACGCCTGGAAGGTACCGTCGAGATAGACCCACGCGCCGTCGACCCGGACGAAGGTGCTCAGCTCGTGCATCGCGTCGCGCGTGCCGTCGAGCTTGTAGTGGGCGATGAATTCGACGGTGCCGTTGTCGTCGAACGGGCCGCCGCGCTGGGTGCCGACGATCTCCAGGAACAGCCAACGCTGGTCCGCGTCGAGTTCGAGGTCGGCGGGGCGGGTGCTGGGATGCCAGGAGCGCAGCAGATAGTCCACGTCACCTACTACGTAGGCGGTGTAGCGCGAGCGCATCAGCGTTTCCGCGGTCGGCGCGGGCTTGTCCCCGGCCAGGATCGGTCCACAGCAGGCATCGAACGGCTCGCCACGGCGGCACGGACACGGTTTCACTTCACCCATGCCGCACATCCTGCCGGACCTGGCGGTCACACCGCGCACCCCAGGTCCACCATGGCCACCCTTCGCCGATCACCCGAACGGCTGGTGGGCAAGGGGCGCGAGCTCCAGCGCTCGCGCCAGCTCAGCGGTCTGATCCCGCCAACGCCGCAGATCGGTGACACTCGGCGCCATCTCGTAGTCGAGATGATGCGCCGCCCGTGACAGCGCCGCCCACAACGCACCGACCTGACCAGCCGTCTCCGGCCCCGCGTACACCCGCAACGCGAGCAGCTGCGCCCGCATCGGGCACCGCATCAGCTCCGGCGCCACCTGCGCCCACAGCTGGTCCACCGCCTGCTCGAGCGCCAACCGCAGGATCCACGCCACCGCCCGCGACCACACCCCACCGGCATCCGACACCGACCCGTCCAGCAAATTCTCGGCCGCTTCCAGCCGCTGCGCCACCGACGGCCTCGGACTGAACTTCGCGCGCGCGGGCCTGCCACGGCGATTCACGTCGACCTCACCGCACCGGCGAGGCCACGCGGCGGTGCGGCCGCGCCGCTCATGTTCGCACCGCGTTCGGCTCGTGGGCGCGCAGCCACGTGATGAATCGTTCGGTGTCACTGATCAATTCACGCATCGGACGATCGATCGGCACGTGCGCCCCCGCGGTGGCATCGCGCAGGACGCCGACGAGCCAGCGTCCGCCGACCGCGCTGAGATGCTTGTTCAGGTCGTCCACGCGGGCGCCGACACCCATGATGGCGAGGGTGATCATGGCGCGGGTGGTGTGGGCGTTGCGCACGCGCCGCTCCACTTCCCCGTGCGCGAGACCGGTCGCCAGCAGTTCCTGACGGGCCTTCGCCAGGCCCGCCGCCTCGATCGCCGAACGGCAGCAGGTCGCGACGAGTTCGTCGGCGATGGCGGCGGGCAGTTGCGGTGTGCGGAGCAGGGATCGGGCGTCGTCGAGATAGCGGCGAACCGGGTCGCCCGTCACCCGCACCTCGACGATCGAACGCTCGCGACGCTGTACCTCGAGCACCGTCGCGTCGAGCTGCATGCGGCGGACCGCCTCGGCGAGGCGCTCGTCATGGGTGAACACCACCACCTGCCGCGACGCCGCCACCTCGGCGAGCACCCTGGCCAGCCCGTCCACCTTCGCGGGATCCATCGCCTGGACCGGGTCGTCGATCATGACGAACCGGAAAGGGCTGTGCGCCACCGTGGCTCGCGGCAGGAACAGCGACAGTCCGAGCGCGTGCAGCTCCCCCTGGCTCATCACGCCGAGCGCCGCGCCGTCCACCTCGTCGACGGTCACATCGAGCAGCACCCGCCGCGCCGTGCCCGCACTGCCCTGCAAACGAATCGCCCCGAGCTCGACATTGCTCTGCTGGCGCAGGGTGCTCCACACCCAGCGTGCCGTGGTCTCCAGCGGCCGCATCCGCTCCCCACGGATCGTCGCCGTCGCCGCCTTGAGCCAGTCGGCTGCCTTCTTCACCACCCGCAGCTCGCTCGCGTGGTCGGCGACGGCGCGGGCGGGGTCGAGCCACGCGAGAACGCGCGGGACCAACGGCGACCACACCGCATCCAACCGGTCCAGTTCGGTGCGCGTATCCCGTTGCAGTACGGCGAGTTCCACGGTGAGGTCGGCGTGCATCGTGCGCAGTCGGTCCGGAAGCTGGTCTTCGTAGTCGGCTGTCGCGAGCGCGGCCCACTCCGACCACAGCTGTCCGACGATGTCGCGCTGTTTCCGCAACGAGTCCGACGTGCCGTACGGCGCGGGCGCATCCGCCCGACGCCCGGTCGGATCGGACGTCGGCTCGGTGAGACCCACTGCGCCAGTACCGGGTGCGATCGCCGAACCGAACTCGATCGGCAGGTCTGCGGGAAGGTTGCGGGCCGCTGTCAGAGCCGTGTCGAATTCCGCCGTGGCCGCCTGAAGGGCCGCGAGTTCCGCAGTGCGGTGGGCGATCTCGGAATCGGCGGCGGCGAGCCAGTCGGCGTCGAGTTCGTCGCGTCCACAGACCGGACAGGGGCACGAACCCGCCGTCGAGACGTGTTCACGCGCCCGCGTGAGCAATTCGAGCACTCGCAGATCGGCTTCGGTATCGACCGTCTCGTGGCGCGCCACATTCCGGGCCGCTTCGGCGAGTCGATCGGTGGTGGCGGCAACCCGCGCGACATCGGGCAACGACAGGCGCAGGATCGCGCGCAGACCCTCCGGCCCGTCGATGCCGAGGACCGAACCGGCCACCGCGCCCGCTACCGCGTCGAGATCGGGGTCCGGCGTGCGCAGCAGGTCGGCCACGGCACGGGCACGTTCGTCATCGGCCTCGGCCAGCTCGACCAGCAGGTCGGCGCGGGACTGGCGCGAATCCTTCACCGCGCGTTCGAGTTCCAGCTTGCGCAACCGGATCTGTTCGGCCGCGGCGGCCAGCTCGTCCAGGCCGAGCAGGCGATGCAGCGCGTCGAACAGGTCGCTCGGCTTCCCGTCGACGAGCGCGCCGAGCTCGCTGTAGGACAGGAACGGCCGGTACAGATCGAGCCGCCGGCGCCGTCCGTGCGGGTCGACCGAGGCCGCCGGTTCGGATCCACGCCGCTCGGTCCACCGCGCGTCGGCCAGGTCCGCACTCGGGTCCCAGCTGGTCGCGACCGAGAGCGCGGGGTCATCGCCCGCCGTGAGCAGCTCGACGTCGATCCGGGCGGTCTCGGGTTCGTGCAGGTTGCGCCACCCCTCGCGCCAGGCGGTCGAGCGGCCGTCCCAGCGTCGATTCCCGCCGGTCAGGGCGAATTCCGCGGCCTCGGCGAAACTCGATTTCCCGCTGCCGTTGCGACCGACCACCAGCGTCAGGCCGGGCCCCGGATTCAACCGCAGCGTCGCCGCGGGCCCGATTCCCCGGAAACCCTGCACGGTGATCGACCGCAGAAAGACCCCGGTATCGCCGGAATCCGTTGCGGCCGAATCACCGTCGACAGCTGTGAGCGCGGCGAGCACGCAATCGGCGACCCGTTCCTCCACTGCCGGGTCGGCGGCGAGCTCGCGCGCGACCACCTCGGCGATCCGATCCGAGCACACTTGCGACATCCCCCTTCGCGTCGGCGCGCAACGCGGCGATCCTGGTTGAAACGCTACCCGATCGCCGGATGTTCGCCCAGGGGATGCGCAGGGCCCTCAGCGAATCTGCCCGCGGGAGTGGAATGGCCATCGCGGCGCCACGGCGGGCCCTCGATGTCCACCCCTCGCCCACCCCGGCGGGCAGCTCGATGAGGTGTTCACACCCGCGTTACGCTGCGTCGAGCAGCGCGGGCGGTCCGGGCGGTGCCGAACAGGTCAGAATGCCAGAGATCGCGACCCACGGCAAGAGGTGGAGCACGAATTTGCCGCGGCACCAGTGTTTTCCGAGCGCTACGCCGCCGGGCCCGCCAGTTGTCGGTGGGTTGCGGTAGATATTCGGCGAACACGAGAACGGGGGAACCGATGACCGAGCAACGCACGCCGTGGACCGAGGACCAGGTCCGCGCGCTCGCGCCCGATGCGAGCTCACTGGCTGCCGCACGCAAGCTGGCCGGTCGCTGGCGCGAGACCGGCACCGCGGGCAATGCGGTGTGGGGGCTGTGTCAGGGCAGTGGCGCCAAGCCGTATCAGGCGATCGTCGACCTGGACGGGCCCGCGTACAAGTGCTCGTGCCCCAGCCGCAAGTTCCCGTGTAAGCACACGCTGTCGCTGTTGCTCACGTGGTCGGGTGGCCGGACTCCCGTCCGGGAGGAGCCCGCCGACTTCGCGGCCGAGTGGCTGGCCGGGCGGGCCGCGAAAGCCGCCGCGCCGCCGAAGACCAAGGCCGCGAGCACGCCGTCGCAGGCCACCGTCGAGCAGCGGCGGACGCGGGTATCCGCCGGGCTCACCGAACTGGAGGTCTGGCTCACCGACCAGATCCGGACCGGGCTCGCCCAGACCGACCGTTCGTACGCTGCCTACGAGGCGATCGCGGCACGGATGGTCGATGCCCAGGCGCCCCGCATCGCCGAGGCCCTGCGCAGGCTGCCCACCGCGGTCGTCACCACCGAACACTGGCCCGAACTGCTGTTGCGCGAGTACGCACGCCTGCACCTGCTGGTGCTGGCCCATCGCAGACTCGACGCCCTCCCCGAGCCGCTGCGGGCGGGGATCCGCACCCATGTCGGCTACCCGACGTCGGCCGAGTCGGTGCTGAACGAGCCCGCGGTGCGGGATCGCTGGCTGGTGCTCGGCATGCGGACGAGCGAGGAGGAGCGGCTGCACACGCGCCGCACCTGGCTGCGCGGTCGCGGTAGCGGACGGTGGGCCCTGCTCATCGAACATTCCTTCGCCACCCCGAATTTCACCGGCGAGGTGCCCGCGCCCGGCAACGAAGTGGACGCCGAACTGCACTATTACCCCGGCGCGGCGTCCCTGCGCGCGCAGTGGGGCACCCGCCACGGCACACCCGAACCCTTCACCACCGTCCCCGCTGTCGGCGGCACCACGATCGACGACGCGCTCGACGCCTACGCGGGCGCGTTGAGTGCGGATCCGTGGCTGCGTTCCTGGCCCGCGCTGCTCACCGATGTCGTCCCGGTGCTCGACGAGAACGGCTGGCAACTCGTCGCATCCGACGGCACCGCGCTACCGCTGCCCGCGGGCGTGCGCCCGTGGCGGCTGATCGCGGTCGCGGGTGGTCATCCGGTGACGGTGTGCGGCGAGTGGCGAGCCGACGGCTTCGACCCGATCTCGGTGTTGTGCGCCGGCGAGGTGAGCGACCTGGAGACCGAGTTCCCCACCGAAACCACCCCGACCCCCGCGCTGGCCGAGCTCGTCTCGGTGGCGCTGCTCGGCACCGCTCGGCGCAGCGCCGACGGTGTGCACCTCGACTCCGCGGTCGCCGCCGCCGTCCCACAGCACGCGGGCGAACCGGCCACCCGGCTGCTCCACACCGCCGCCCTGCAAGACCTGTACCTGCGCGGCGGGCAACTCCCCCGTACCGCGGCGAAACCCGAACCCGCCATCGATGATCCGCGCCCGCTTCTCCCGCGCCCCGCCGCCGACCGCCTCAGCCGCCTCCTCGCGGACAAATCCCCGTTCCTGACCGAATGGTTCACTGCGGCAACGCCATTCGATTTCCGCCTGCCCGATGTGCTGTGTGTCCAGGCGCTCTCGGCTGCCTCCGACACCACCCTGCGTGCGCCGCTGCTCCGACTGGCCGGCCGCCGCGGACGCTGGCTCGCCGCCCGCAACCCGGCCTGGGCGAAACTGGTCGACGAGTTCCCTGCCGACGCTGCCACATCGTCGGCGGACGAGGCGGCCGATGCCCATTCGGGCACGACTGCCGGCACGGGCTCCGGTACGGAGCCGGGAGCGCACGCAGCGCACGACGTCTGGTTGTTCGGCACATCCGGCGAGCGAAAGGACTGGTTCGCGCGTACTCGCCGGGCCGATCCGGCCGCGGCACTGGCCGTGTTGACCGCTGCGTGGCCGAAGGAGTCGGGGCCGGTGAAGGCGGAGCTGCTGGGACTGCTCGCCGACGGGCTGAGTTCGGCCGACGAAGCCCTGCTCGAGCGGGCCCTCGACGACCGGCGCGGTGATGTGCGGCGCACCGCCACGACGCTGCTGAACAAGCTCCCGGATGCCGCTTTCGGGCGGCGGATGGCAGCGCTCGTGGCGTCGTGGATCCGGGTCGAGGAAGACGGGACGGTAGACGTACGAGTACCCGCGGAGCTCGACGCGCAGGCCCGGCGCGACGGCATCACCGATGCGACCGATCAAGCGAAATTGCGCTGGGACACCCCTGATTCGACGATCACGACGCTGCACCAGGCGATCGCCGCGACTCCGCTCACCGCATGGTCGTCGATCGTGCGTGCCACCGGCGAGCACACTCCCACCACCGCGCTGACCCTGTCGCTGCCACCTCGCTACGCCAAGGCGATCGTGGACGGCTGGGTCGACGCCACGCTCGCCCAGCACGACACCGCGTGGGCCCGGGCGCTGTTCGCCCACGCGACCCCGACCGAGCAGGCCGTGCTGCGGCGTCGGGAACTGTTCACCCTGCTCGATGCCGCCGACCGGATCGAGCACGTGCTCGACCTCGACGCCCACCAGCTCAACGAACTACACGCGATCCTGCCCGGCCTCGATCACCCGTGGCCGGAACCCGTCGCCGACCACGTGCTGCGTCTGCTCGGCGAGCGCGCCCGCACCACCGCACGGCAGCCGCACGCCAGTGCGGGCGTGTACACCGACCGGGCGCTGCTCACGGCCGCGAGCGTGCACCTGCCTGCCGAACTCGCGACGCGCGTCAGCGCGCTCGCCGACACCACCGACGATCCCGCCTGGCAACAGGCATTCCACCGACTCGCCCACGATCTCACCGATCGTGCCACCATGCTCGAGGAGCTGCGTTGACCACCATCGAACCCTCCACCACCCTGCTGCGTCCCCACGCCGAACAGGCCTTCGCCGACGAGTTGGCCGCCCTGGACCGCGTCGACGATCGCGTGCGCCCGCCGTCCTGGAAACTGTCGCCGTGGGCCGTGGTCACCTACATTCTCGGCGGCACCCTCGACGACGGCACCGTGATCACGCCCAAGTATGTCGGCCCGCGCCGGCTGATGGAGGTCGCGGTCGCCACCCTCGCCACCGACCGCGCCCTGCTGCTCCTCGGCGTGCCCGGCACCGCGAAAACGTGGGTTTCCGAACATCTTTCGGCCGCCATCAGCGGCGAGTCGACCCTGCTCGTGCAGGGCACCTCCGGCACCGCCGAGGAAGCGATCCGCTACGGCTGGAACTACGCCCGACTGCTCGCCGAGGGGCCCAGCGACGCCGCTCTGGTC
Source organism: Nocardia sp. NPDC057272 (assembly GCF_042668615.1). NCBI lineage: Bacteria > Bacillati > Actinomycetota > Actinomycetes > Mycobacteriales > Nocardiaceae > Nocardia > Nocardia sp. NPDC057272. The sequence continues at coordinate 483,892 of NZ_JBHUYK010000001.1, forward strand.
GCGTCACCGGTGATGACCGCTATGCGCACCGGCGCCATCGCACGCATCGAGGAGCTCACCCGCATCCCCTCCGATGTGCAGGACGCGCTGATCACCATCCTGTCCGAGAAGACCCTGCCGGTGCCCGAACTCGGCGGGGAAGTACAGGCGGCCAAGGGTTTCAACGTCATCGCCACCGCCAACGATCGCGACCGCGGCGTCAACGATCTCTCCTCTGCCCTGCGGCGCCGGTTCAACACCGTGGTGCTGCCGCTGCCCGCCGACGAGGATTCCGAGGTCGCCATCGTGAGCCGTCGCGTCGAACAGCTCGGCGCCGCACTGGAATTGCCCACCGTTCCCGCCGCCGCCGAGGAAGTCCGCCGCGTGGTACGGGTCTTCCGCGAACTGCGCTCCGGCATCACCGCCGACGGCCGCACCAAGCTCAAATCCCCCTCGGGCACCCTGTCCACCGCCGAGGCGATCTCGGTGATCACCAACGGCCTCGCGCTGTCCGCCCACTTCGGCGACGGTGTGCTGCGCGCCTCCGACATCGCGGGCGCCGTTCTCGGCTCGGTGATCAAGGACCCGGTGGCCGACACCGTGATCTGGACCGAATACCTCGAGGCCGTCGTCCGGGAACGGCCCGACTGGGCCGACTTCTACCGGGCCTGCCGCGAAATCGCCGGCTGAGCACCGCCCGAAGGGGAGGACGGAACACACACCACACATGGGGTTTTCGATGAGTCAACGCAACAAGGCGACCCACCCGGCCACCGGCGGCACCACACCGGGCGATCCGGCGAGCGATGCCGATATCCGCGAGAGCTCCGGCTCGGACGCAGGCGCGGCGAGCGATCCGCTGGTCGACGCGGCGGCGGTGACGCGGGTGTTCGGCATCCGTCACCACGGGCCCGGATCGGCACGCTCGCTGCGCCATGCGCTCGAGGAGTTCCGGCCCGACGCCATTCTCATCGAAGGGCCCGCCGACGCTGATCCGCTCGTCGGGTTCGTCGCCGCCGACACGATGGCCCCACCGGTCGCGTTGCTCGCCTACGTCCCGGACTCGCCTGCTCACGCGGCATTCTGGCCGTTCGCCGTGTTCTCCCCCGAGTGGCAGGCGATGCGCTACGGCGTCGACCACGCCGTCCCGGTCCGCTTCTGCGACCTCCCCGCCACGAACGTCCTCGCCGCCGACGACGACGCCCGTGGCGGCGGCTCCGACCCGCTGGCCGCCCTGGCCTCGGCCGCGGGCTACGACGATGCCGAACGCTGGTGGGACGCGGTCGTCGAATCCGTCCCCGACAGTGCGGCTTTCGACGCCATCACCGAGGCGATGACCACCCTGCGCGAGGATGCCCCGCACGCCGCGACTGGGATCACGCCACCCCCTGCGGACGCTGCACCGCCGCTCAGCGCGTCGGCGCCGACCGACACCGAAGTCCCCGACCCGGTGACAACTTCACCACTCGACGCTCCTGAGCTACTGGAGGAGCCTTCGGGAGCGAACGGATTCGAGTCCCCGGGAGCCGCGGATCGACATGACCCCGCGACGGCGCCACTGATCGTCGACCAGCACACTCTGGTCCGCGAGGCGCATATGCGGCAGGTGATGCGGCAGGTCCTCAAGGGCGGTGCGAAGCGGTTGGCGGTGGTGTGTGGTGCCTGGCACGCGCCCGCGTTGGTCGAACCGCTCGGTCCCGCCGCACCGGATATGCGACTGCTCAAGGGTTTGCCGAAGACGAAGGCCGCGTTGACCTGGGTGCCGTGGACGCATTCGCGGTTGGCGGCCGGGTCCGGCTACGGGGCAGGGGTCACCTCGCCCGGCTGGTATCACCACCTGTTCACCGAGACCGAGCGGCCGGTGGCGCGCTGGCTGACCAAGGTCGCCGGGGTGTTGCGCTCGCACGATCTGCCGGTGTCGAGTGCGCACATCATCGAGGCGGTGCGGCTGGCGGACACCCTCGCCGCGTTGCGCGGCAGGCCGCTGCCGGGATTGTCCGAGGTCACCGAGGCTGTGCGGTCGGTGATGTGCGGTGGCGACGAGACCATGCTGCGACTGGTGGTCGACGAACTCGTCGTCGGCGAGACGCTCGGCGGTGTCCCGGAGGACACTCCGACGGTTCCCTTGGCCGCCGATCTGCGGGCGCGCTGTAAAACCCTGCGGCTCAAGCAGGAAGCGCTCGCCCGAAATGTCGACCTCGACCTGCGCAAGGAACGCGACGTCGAGCGTTCACACCTGCTGCACCGCCTGCGCCTGCTCGGGATCGGCTGGGGCACCCCGACCACCGGCGAAGTCCGCAGCACCGGCACCTTCCGCGAGACGTGGACCCTGCGCTGGGAACCCGAATTCGAGGTCCGCATCGTCGAAGCCGCGGTCTGGGGCACGACCCTGCGCACCGCCGCGGAGACCAAGATCCTCGACACCGCGAGCCGCGACGACGTCACCGTCACCGCGCTCGCCGACGCACTCGAAATGGCCCTGCTCGCCAACTTGGGTGGCGCCACAGAGGGTTTGATCAGCAGGCTGGAAGCGGCGGCCGCGCTCGATCACGACGTCACCCACCTGCTCGGCGCTTTGCCCGGCCTGACCCGCACCCTGCGCTACGGCGATGTCCGAGGCACCGACACCAAGGCCCTCGCCCACGTCGCCGACGGCCTGCTGGTGCGGATCTGCGCGGGCCTGCCGGGTGCCGTCACCGGCCTCGACACCGATGCCGCGCAGGCCCTGCGCACCCAGATCGACGCCGCACACACCGCGATCAGCACCCGCGACGACGAGCACTCGAGCACCGAATGGCTGGCCACGCTGCAGCGCATCGCCGATCGTGACGACGTGCACGGCGCGATCGCGGGCCGGGCGGTGCGCCTGCTCTGCGACGCCGAACGCATCGACGACGCCGACTCCGCCCGCCGACTGGCCGCCGCACTGTCCGTCGGCAACACCCCCGCCGCCAAGGCCGCCTGGATCGACGGCTTCCTCGGCGGCCGCGGACTGCTCCTGGTCCACGACCGAGAGCTGTTGCGCCGCATCGACGAATGGCTCCGCGACCTCAACGAAGACCAGTTCGTCGCCACCCTTCCCCTGCTGCGCCGCACCTTCGGGTCCTTCGAATCCGGCGAACGCCGAGCCATCAGCCAGGCCCTGCGAGACACCGGATCGGCACCGACCACCTCCGACGGCCGCACCGCGGTCGATCCGATCCGCGGGCAGCTGGCGCTGCGCGCAGCGACCGCGATCCTCGGGGCCGCTGGGTGACCCACCTCCGCAGACATCTGACACCGAAGCAGCGGCCGGGCCGTGCCCGACATCGGATCCACCGGTCGCCGCGCGAGGATCGCGCACCGCGAATCGCGTGCGGCGCGATCGTCACGGTGGCCGCGCCCGACACCCGCTCGACACCGCGTCCCGCTCTCCCGCTCGACCACCAGGAGCACCGATGACCGAACCCGACGAAACCCATGCGCGCCGTTGGCGTCTCGTACTCGGTGGCGCCGCCGAAGAACAACTCGGCGGGTTGAGCTCAGGTGCCGATCAGGCGATGGACCAGGCACTGTCGGCCCTCTACAACACCGGTGAAGCCGCCGGGTCGACGAAAAGGTCCGGTGGGCTGGGCGGTTCAGCGCCCCGAGTCGCGCGCTGGCTCGGCGATATCCGCACCTACTTTCCCGCGACCGTGGTCGAGGTGATGCAGCGCGACGCCGTGGACCGGCTCAACCTCACGCAACTGCTGCTGGAGCCCGAGCTGCTGGAATCGGTCGAGCCCGATGTGCACCTGGTCGGCACACTGCTCGGCCTCAACCGGGTGATGCCCGAAACCACCAAGGCCACCGCGCGCATGGTGGTCGAGAAGGTGGTGCGCGAGATCGAGCAGCGTATCGCCGCCAAGACCGTGGCCGCGGTCTCGGGCGCCATCAACCGTGCCGCCCGCACCCATCGCCCGAAACTGCGCGATATCGATTTCAACCGGACCATCCGCAAGAATCTCGCCAACTACCTGCCCGAACACCGCACCATCGTGCCCGAGCGGCTCGTCGGCTACGGCCGCAAGTCGCAGTCGATCCAGCGCGATGTGGTGCTGGCCATCGACCAATCCGGCTCGATGGCGGCCAGCGTCGTCTACGCCTCGGTGTTCGGCGCCGTCCTCGCGTCCATGCGGTCGCTGAAGACCTCACTGGTCGTGTTCGACACCGAGATCGTCGACCTCACCGACCAGCTCAGCGACCCGGTCGACGTCCTGTTCGGCACCCAGCTCGGCGGTGGCACCGACATCAATCGCGCCATCGCCTACTCGCAGACGCTGATCACCCGGCCCACCGACAGCCTCTTCGTGCTCATCTCCGACCTCTACGAAGGTGGCGTCCGCGACGAGATGCTGCGGCGCTGCCATGCGATGAAAGAAGCGGGCGTCCAGGTGGTGGTGCTGCTCGCGCTCTCCGACGAGGGCGCGCCCGCCTACGACCACGACAATGCCGCGGCACTGGCAGCGCTCGGCATCCCCGCCTTCGCCTGCACCCCCGACAAGTTCCCGGACCTGCTCGCCATCGCGCTGGACCGCGGCGACATCACGCGCTGGGCCGATACCAACGCCCCGGCCGTGTGATCGCGCCCCGGGGAACGTGGCGGGACTCGGCAGCGTTGCGAGCCCGCGCCAACTAGGCTGCGAACGATCGGGTTCGTTGGACGGGGTGAGGCGATGTTGCGGCGCGGGGCGGTGTTCGCCGGTTTCGTCATCGAGCGTGAGCTGGGACGTGGCGGGATGGGCGCGGTGTACGCGGCCAGAGACCGCAGGCTGCCGCGGCTGACCGCGTTGAAGTTGATGCACCGTGACCTGTTCGCCGACTTCGAGATCCGCGCCAGATTCGAACGCGAAGCCGACCTGGTGGCCCAGCTCGACCACCCGAACATCATCACCGTCTACGACCGCGGCGTCGACGAGGAACGTCTCTGGATAGCCATGCAGTTCGTGGACGGTGTCGACGCCTCGGCGGTGCCGGTGCAGCAGTTCGGGAGCGAGCGGATCGCCCAGATCGTCACCCAGACCGCGAGTGCGCTCGACTACGCCCACCGCCAGGGCGTTCTGCACCGCGACGTGAAGCCCGCCAACATCCTGTTGTCGCACACCGCGGGTGTCGGCGCCGGCTTCGACGAACGAGTCGTGTTGACCGACTTCGGCATCGCGAAACTCCTCGACGACACCGGCGGCCTCACCCGCACCGGCCAGTTCACCGCCACCATCGCCTACGCCTCGCCCGAACAACTCAGCAGCGCTCCCCTCGACGGCCGTGGTGATCAATACTCCTTGGCCTGCACGGTTTTCCGGCTTCTCACCGGTACCGGCCCCTTCGACGCCCCCAACCCGGCCACCGTCATGCTCGGCCACCTCAACGCCCCACCTCCCGCGGCCAGCACCCGCCGCGCCACCCTCCCCACCGCGGTCGACACCGTCCTGTCGAAGGCCATGGCCAAAGACCCCACCCACCGATTCCCCACCTGCACCGCGTTCGCCACCGCGCTCACCGAGGCACTGCGCCACCCCGCCCGATCCGCCGCCACCCACGCCCCGATCCGCATCGAGAGCCCCCCACGCGCCTCCGTCTACCCCGCGGGCACCGTATCGGCGGCCGAGTCGCGCCCGACCGCGACGTCATCGCCCGCGTTCCCACCGAACTCCGTCGCCGAGGCCGCGCCCCACGACGGGTCGAGTCGGCGCAGCGCTGCCCGGCGCCACGACCCGACAGCTGTTCGCCACACCGCAGCCGAGCCGGAAACCCCGTCGCCCGGTGCGCCGGGTGACCCAGCGGCGCCCGCCCGGACGGGCACCGTCTCGCGGGACCAGTGGCGTTCGGCGGTTCGCAACGGGGAGCCGGGGAATGCCGCGCGCACAGCAGTGGGTGCGGCGATGTGGGCGCAGCGTGTGCACGGTTGCCTGCTCGGCGGCGCGATCGGCGATGCGCTCGGCGCTCCGGTGGAAACGCGTTCACTGCAACAGATCCGAGCCGAATACGGCTCGGCCGGGGTCACCGACATCGACCCGCTGCGCATCTCCGAGGAAACCCAGCTGACCGCGTTCACGGTCGAAGCGCTGATCAGAGGCTCGGTGCGGGCCAGGGCCAAAGGCATCGGCGGGGCGACGATGGGCCTGCTCCAGCAGGGCTTGCTCGTGTGGTTGCGCGGACAGGTCTCGGAGATACCCGACCAACCGTTCGCGCTGCACAGCTCACTCACCGGCTACCCCGAGCTCATCGAGCAACGCGGCGTGGCCAATTCGGTCTACACCGCGCTACGCCAGGTGGCGGCGCGGCGCGCGCCGACCGACCCGCTCGGCACCCGCGACCAGCCCATCAACCACTCCAAGGGCAGTGGAGCCGTGATGCGCGCGGCCCCGTGCGGATTCGGTTACGCCGCAGATCGTTCCGGCGACGCGACCGATGCCATCTTCGAATTGGGTTGTGACGCCGCCGCACTCACCCACGGCCACCCCAGCGGCTGGCTCGCCGCGGGCACGCTGTCGGCGCTGATCTATCAGCTCGCGCGCGGCGCCGACCTCGCCACCGCGCTGTCCCACGCGCGGGTCGAGCTGGCGAGCTACCCCGAACACGAGGAGACCTCGGCCGCCCTCAATGCCGCCCACCGGCTGGCCGCCCGGATCGAACGCGAACGGCGCTATCCCACACCGGAAGACGTCGAGACCCTCGGCCAGGGCTGGATCGGTCCCGAAGCGCTGTCGATCGCCGTCTTCGCCACCCTCGCGGCCGAAGGGCTCGGCGGCGCACCCCACGACATCGTTCGCACCGGACTGCTGCTGTCGGTCAACCACTCCGGCGACAGCGATGCCACCGGCTCGATCGCGGGCAGTCTCCTCGGCGCCCGCTACGGCTACAACGCACTACCCCGCCGCTGGTTCGAGACAGTCGACGCGCGCCACGTCCTCGAACGTCTCGCCGCCGACTACGCCACCGAATTCGGCCTCACCCCGCCGGTCGGCAACTCCGGCCAACCGACCGAGGACTGGTACAACCGCTACCCCGCGTGATCGCCGTCCCCCCGACACAGGCCGGCCCCCGGCGTAGAAGTCCACCGGGGGCCGACGTGCCGGTTCCGCCTACAGATCGGCGATAGCCGCCAACGGCGGTGTCCGCGCGGCCCGCACACCCGGCCACACCGCGGCCAGCACACCCACCACGCCGGACGCGATCAGCACGATCACCAGCTGCGACCACGGAATGGTGATCTGGTCGATGCCCATATCGCGCAGGGTGCGCAGGAATCCGACCCCGAGCGCGATGCCGAGCACCAGACCGACGATCGCGCCGAAGATGGCGATCAGCATGGACTCCAGGTAGATCGTGCGACGCACCTGCGCACGCTGGGTGCCGACCGCGCGCAGCATGCCGATCTCGCGCCTGCGCTCCACCACCGACAGTGCCAGGGTGTTGATGATGCCGAGCACCGCGATCACCACCGCCAGGGCGAGCAGCCCGTAGAGGATGGCGAGCAAGGTGTTGATCTGCTGACCCTGCGCGCCCTTGAACTGTTCGTGATCCTGGACCTGTACCACCACGAACGGTTCGGTGGCCTTCTCCAGATTCGTCCGCATCGCGGTGAGATCGGCCCCCGGCGCGGCCTTGACCAGCACGAAGACATTGGTGCGCAGACTCTGTGGCATCAGCTGCTCGTAGATGCCGGGATCGACCACCATGGGCCCGAGCAGCGGCGAGTCGGCGTAGATGCCGCCGATCGTGAGCTCGATCTGCTTCTTGTCGAGACTGGTGATGGTGACCTTGTCGCCGAGCTTCCACCCACGCTCGGTCGCCTCGGTCTCGTCGATGAGCGCGCCACCGGCCGGGATCGTGGTGGTGCCGCTGATCACGTCGATGTCCATCACCGGGTCGATCGGACCGTCCGGTGAGGTGGCGCCGATCTGCTCGTCGCCGACCTTGAACGCGACGACCCGGATCCCGGTGACATCACTGACGCCGGGAACCTCGGTGCGCACCGCGTCGACCGCACCGATCGGCGCGCCGATCATCTGCGGACCGGCGAGCACGTACTCGGCCTTCACGCCCTTGTCGATGAGCACACCGACACTCGTCTTCGCCGAAGCACCGAGAATACCGATCGCCGAGACCAGCATAAGGCCGAGCGTGAGCGCGAACGCGGTGGCGGCGGTACGCCGCGGGTTACGCGTTGCGTTGTTGCGCGCCATCTGCCCGATCGCGCCGAACGGCCTGGTGAGCACCCCGAGCACGAGCACCATCGGCCGCGACAACGCGGGCGCCGCCAGCAGCACCGCCAGAATCAGCCCGAGCGCGCCGACGCCGACGGTCACCGCCGAGCCCTTGCCGGTGCCCTGCGCACCCACGTACACGAGCACGCCACCGGCGACGGCCATCACCGCGCCGATGATCGTGCGCAGCCGCAAAGAATCACCCGCGCTGGCGAATTCGGACCGCATCGCCTCCACCGGCGGCACCTTCGCGGCCCGCCGAGCAGGAGCGTAGGCGCTGGCCACGGTGACGATCAGGCCGACGAGCAGCGCGACGATCGCGGTACGCGGCAACACGGTCAACGACCCCGTGGGCAGTCCGAGATCGAACGCGTTGAGCAACGCCGACAACCCGTACGCCAGCCCGATCCCCGCTGCCAGCCCGAGCGCGCTACCGATCAGCCCGATCACGATCGCCTCGGAGACGACCGACCGCCCGACCTGCTGACGACTCGCTCCGATCGCGCGCAGCAGCGCGAGTTCGCGCAGACGCTGGGCCACGATCATCGAGAAGGTGTTGTAGATGATGAACGTGCCGACGATCAGCGCGATCGCGCCGAAGGCGAGCAGGAAGTAGTTGATGAAGGTGAGCGCCTCGGAGATCTCCTTCTTCATGTCCTCGCGGACCTCGTCGGAGTTCTGCACCTTGTAGTTGGGCAGGCCGGCGGCGAGCTGATCGCGCAGGTCATCGGCCGAAACACCGGGCGCCGCTGCGATATCGGCGTAAGCCACGTGCGACCCGTCGGTGAACAGCTTGCGGCCCTGCGGCTCGGTGAACATCACCGCGACCACACCGCCGCCCTCGGCGCCCGGCATCTCGTAGATACCCGACAGCGTCACCTCGAACGGGTCACCCTTGGACGGAATCAGCACCTTGGTCTTGTCGCCGACCTTCAGCCCGGCCTTCTCGGCGCCACCGGCGTTGAGCGCGATCTCGTTCGGCTGGGTGGGCGCGGCGCCCGACAGGAACTTCTCCGGCTCCTCGACGGACTTGTCGGGCGGAAGGTAGGACAGGCCGAAACTCGGTGCGCCACCGGTCTGCACGGCCTTCTTGCCGTCGGGCTCGAGCAGCACGACCGGGCCGTTCACGGCGGGCGCGACCCTGGCTACGCCGGGAGTCTTGGCCAGCGCGTCGACGATATTCGTCGGCACGCCGAGTGATTGGCGGTCCGCGGGGCCCACACGCACGTCGACGCCCTGGGCCTGGCCTTCGAAAATCCCGTCGAAGGTGCGCTGCAGGGTGTCGGTGAAGACGAACGATCCGGAGATGAAGGCGGTACCGAGCACCACCGACAGCAGAGTCAATGCCAAACGCACCTTGTGCGCGGCGAGGTTACGCAAGGCGACCTTGCGCATGGGATTGCTCATCGGGTTTCCAGCGCCTTCATCCGGTCGAGGATCGAATCCTGGGTCGGGTCACGCAGCTCGTCGACGATGCGACCGTCGGCGAGGAACACGACGCGGTCGGCGTAGGCGGCCGCGCGCGGGTCGTGGGTGACGATCACCACGGTCTGGCCGAACTCGTCGACCGAGGCGCGCAGGATCGAGAGCACCTCACCCGAGGAATGTGAGTCCAGGTTGCCGGTCGGCTCGTCACCGAAGATGATCTCCGGCTTGCCCACCAGCGCACGCGCACACGCCACCCGCTGCTGCTGACCGCCGGACAGCTCGGACGGCCGGTGCTCGAGGCGGTCGCCGAGACCGAGGCGCTTGACCACGGTGTCGAGCCATTCCTGGTCGGCCTTGCGACCCGCGATATCGAGCGGGAGGGTGATGTTCTCCAGCGCGGTGAGCGTCGGGACCAGGTTGAACGCCTGGAAGACGAAGCCGATCCGGTCGCGCCGCAGCGCCGTCATCTGTTTGTCGGACAGGCCGGTGAGCGCGGTGTCGCCGATGCGGACCTGACCCGTGCTGGCGCTGTCGAGCCCGGCCAAGCAGTGCATCAACGTCGACTTGCCCGAACCCGATGGGCCCATGATCGCGGTGAATTCGCCCTTCGCGAAGTCAGCCGACACCCCGTCCAGGGCCTTGACCTGTGTATCTCCCGATCCGTACAGCTTGACCAGGTCGAGCGCGGCGGCCGCGATATCGGTAGCGGCCGCCGCATCGGCGGCCTCGGTGCCCAAGGCGTGCGAAGTCATGCTGTCCAGTCTGGCTGCCCACCGTGAACCGCGCCATCCGGGATCCCCCCGATACCGCAGGTCTTACCGACCTCTCAGCGAACGACCCACTCGAAGGCGTCGGCCTCTGAACGCGCGCCTTCCAGGGCGCGGGAACGGTTGGGCTCGCCGAGCTCGGCGAGGAGTTCTTCGGTGAGCCCGACGAGGTCGGCCAGCGAGGCCGGCGTGAACCAGTCCGGCCTGGTCGCGAAGAGGATGTCCTCGGACGCGGTGTTGCCACTGGCACCGGGAGCGAAGGGGCAGCCGCCGAGACCGCCCAGCGCGCCGTCGACCATGGTCGCGCCCGCGGCGACGGCCGCGAGCGTGTTGGCCACGCCCATGCCCCAGGTGTCGTGACCGTGGAAGACGATGCGGCGCGGCGGGGTGGTGTCGCGGACGGCGGTGACCAAGGCGCTCACCTGACCCGGGTGGGCCTGGCCGAGGGTGTCGGCGAGGACGATGTCGGCGGCACCGTCGGTGCGCGGATCGTTCGCGATGGCGAGCACCCGGCCGGGATCGACGGGACCGTCGAACGGGCAGGTGAACGTGGTGGCCAGGCACAGCTGGATCTCGCCGCCCGCCTCGTGGGCGAGGCGGATCGCCGCGGGCATCGCCGCCACCGAGGTCTCGGTATCGCGGCCGATATTGGCCCTGTTGTGCGCGTCGGACACCGAGAAGCAGTACTGGAAATTGCGAGCGCCCGCCGCGGCGGCCTTCTCGACATGGCGCGGGGTGGCCACCCACACCCAGCATTTCGCCAGTTCGTCCGGGGTGAGCGCCGCGATCAACTCGAGCGAGTTGGCCATCGGCGCGACCAGATCCGGCCGCGCCATCGAACCGATCTCCAGCGCGGGCACTCCCGCCGCGAGCAGTCTGCGCACCACGTCGATCTTCTGCTCGACCGGCAGCACCTTGCCGGTGAGCTGCAAACCGTCGCGCAGCGTCACATCACGCAGCAGCGGTGCGGTCACCGTCGCTGCTCCGGTTCCCGCGCGGGCACACACATCACGCCACCGCACGGTTTGTCGCCCACGCTGGCCGGGGTCGGGTGGACCGTCGGACGCACATGACCCGGGCCGCGCGGCTCCCACTTGTTGCGCACGGGCGGGCGGCGCCTGCCGTGTACTCGCCTCGTCACAGTGCCTCCAGCGCGTCGATCTGATCTTCACTCATCCCGAGCAGCCCGCCGAGCACCTCTCTGGTGTGCTCGCCGAGATCGGGGCCGACATTGCGGATCGGCAGCGATGCGTCCCCGATCACCGGGACGATGCCACCGAAACCCACCTGCTTGGGTTCGGCCTCGCCCACGTCGACGGGGAACATCTGGATCATATTGCGTGCGCGGTACTGCTCGTCGGCCACGATGTCGGCGGCGGTGTAGATGGGGCCGCACGGGATGGCCGCGTCATCGAGCAGTTTCAGCGCCTCCGCGCGCGTGTGTTTGCTCGACCATTCCGCGATCGAGGCGTCGAGGCGTTCGCGGTTGCGCCAGCGGCCGTTGTTGTCGGCGAGTTCCGGATCGACGGCGAGGTCGGGGCGGCCGATGACCTGCATGTACCGCTGGAAGATGGCGTCGCCGTTGCCACCGATGATGATGGAGTAACCATCGCTGGTCGGGTAGGCGTTCGACGGCGCGATGCCTTCCATCCGGCCGCCGACCCGCTCCCGGTTGATGCCGTAGGCGAGATGGTCGGGGATCAACGATTCCATCACCGACAGGATCGACTCGTTGAGCGCGACATCGATGATCCGCTCCACCTGCGGCACCGGACCCGTGACCCGTTCGCGCTGGAACAGTGCCATCACGGTCCCGAACGCCGCGTAGATGCCCGCGATCGAATCACCGATCGACACCCCGGTGCGCACCGGCGGCCGATCGGGATCCCCCACCAGCTCACGCAGCCCACCGACCGCCTCCGCGACCGCGGCGAAGCCCGGCCGCGCGGCCATCGGCCCGGTCTGGCCGTAGGCCGAGATCCGCGTGATCACCAGCTTCGGGTTCGCCTCCTCGAGCGCCTCGGGCCCCAGGCCCCACTTCTCGAGCATTCCGGGCCGGAAGTTCTCCAGCAGCACATCGCACTGCTTCACCAGATCGAGCACGATCGCGCGCCCCGCCTCGGTCCGCAGATCCAGCACGATCGACTTCTTGTTGCGGTTGACGGTGCGGTACAGCATCGAGGTATCGCCACCGTACAACCGCCAGTTGCGCAATTCGTCGCCCGTGCCGGGGCGCTCCACCTTGATCACCTCGGCGCCGAAATCGCCGAGAATACGTCCGGCAGTGGGAGCGGCAACATAATTACCGAGTTCCAGGACGCGCACTCCGTCCAACGGCCGAATACTCATGCAGGCAGTATCGCAGTGCGACCCCCGGCGACGCCGGGCACGTACGGCCCGGCGGCGATCCGATAGTTCAGCTGGCGAGGAGCTCCACTTCCTCGATGATCGAGTAGTCCTCGGCGTTGCCCTTGAGGACGGTGCTGGTCTGTCCGTCGACGCCGACCGGGATGTCACCGGCGAGGGTGATGCGGGTGAGGCGACGCGGCTGGTCGTTGTAGTCGTCGATGGCGTAGTGCTGAGTGGCACGGTTGTCCCAGATCGCGACGTCGCCGTCGGACCAGTTCCAGCGGGTGGTGTTCTCCAGGCGGATGACCCGATCCTGGAGCAAACGGAACAGCTGGTCGGACTCGCGCGACGGAATCCCGACGAACTGCTTCACGAAATGGCCGAGCAGCAGCGCACGCTCGCCGGTCTCGGGATGCACCCGCACCACGGGGTGTTCGGTCTCGTACACATCGGACTGGAATTCCGCCGAGTACTCGACCTGGGACGGACGCACCTTGTCGACCGCTCCGGCGTAGTCGTAGAGATTGGTGTGCACCGCGCGCAGGTTCTCGGCCAGCGCCTTGAGCGGGGCGGGCAGCGAGTTGTAGGCCGCGACCGTGGACGCCCATGTGGTCGAGCCGCCGTAGGTGGGCAGGTGCTCGGCGCGCAGGATCGACGCCTTCGGCACGCGGTCGACGAACGTCACATCGGTGTGCCAGGAGTTGGCGCGGCTGCGCTCGGAGTCGATGGCCAGGCTCTTCACCCCGGCCGACTTCACCGTGGGATGCGGGGTGGTCGGGCTCCCGAGCAGCTCCGCGAACTCGTACTGGCCGTCCTCGGTGAGGTGGTTCTGACCACGGAAGAAGATCACCTTGTGCTCGTTGAGCGCGCGCCGGATCTTCGCCACGGTCGCCGCGTCCAGATCACCGCCGAGCCGGACACCATCGATCTGCGCGCCGATGTGGGCGCCGAGCTTGGTCACCGTCAGGGTGGCTGGGAGGGCGTGGTCGACCGTCATGGGGATCACCTTCACTGTCGTTCTCGATCGGTTGGTATGCATCAAGCACACCGTGAATCCCGTTCGACAGACAGGGTTTGCGTCGGAGTGATCCCAACGCCGTCAGCCGATGTGCTCCCGCAGGTAGGCCAGGTCCTCGGCGACCCCGTCGACCGGGGTTTCCAGGATGACCGGCGCACCGGCCGTGCGGCAGACCTCGGCCAGCAGTTGCGGGTCGATGGTGCCGTCGGCGAAATTGGCGTGCCGGTCGGCGCCGGAATCGAATTCGTCGCGCGAGGAGTTCAGGTGCACGAGATCGATGCGCCCGGTGATGGCCTTGATCCGCTCGACCACCCCGACCAGTTCCTCACCACCCGCCCACGCGTGACACGTGTCGAGGCAGAAGCCCGCGCCGTAGTCGCCGACCGCGTCCCACAATCGCGCGATCGAATCGAAATGCCGGGCCATCGCGTGATTGCCGCCCGCGGTGTTCTCGATCAGGATCGGCACGGCGAACCCGCCCTTGTCCTGCTGACGCTCGAACAGCTTGCGCCAGTTGTCGATTCCGGTATCGAGCTCGGCGTCGGAGCGCACGTGTCCCCCGTGCACCACCAGGCCGAACGCACCGAGGTCGGCCGCGGCCTTCGCCTGCTGGGCCACCGCGTTGCGCGAGGGCATCCGCAACCGGTTGTTCAGACTCGCCACATTGATCTGATAGGACGAGTGCACGACCACATCGATCGGACTGGCCAGAATCTCGGCGGCCCTGGGATGCGGCTGGGGTTTGTCCCAGCTCTGCGGATCGACCACGAACATCTGCACGACCTCGGCACCGAGCTTCTCGCCGAAGCCGATCGGATCGCTCTCGTCGCGAACATGTGCTCCAATGCGCATAGCTGCCACCCTAATATCAGGCACCGACAACTTCGCTCGCGATGTTGCGCGGCGGTGGGTTCGGGAGATACATCGGTAGAATTTCAAACGGGTGCTCTGCCCTGGAGGGGGTGACTTCGCGTGTTGCGCAAAGGCGACGTGTTCGCCGGATACACGATCCGGCGCGTGCTGGGCCAGGGTGGAATGGGCGTGGTCTACCTGGCCAGGCACCCCCGGCTGCCCCGGCTCACCGCGCTGAAACTGCTCAGCCGTGAGCTGTCCGCCGACGAGGAGATCCGCCGCCGCTTCGAGCGCGAAGCCGATCTGGTCGCCCAGCTCGAGCACCCCAATATCGTCAACGTCTACGACCGCGGCACCGACGACGACCAGCTGTGGATCTCCATGCAGTTCGTGGCGGGCACCGATGTCGCGACCGCCGACGTGAACGTGCTGACACCCGGCCGGGCCGTGCAGATCGTCGCCGAGACCGCCACCGCGCTGGACTTCGCGCACGCGGGCGGCGTGCTGCACCGCGACGTGAAACCGGCGAACATCCTGCTCGCCAAGCCACCGATCGGGCGCCCGGAACGCGTGGTGCTCACCGACTTCGGCATCGCCGCGGTGCGCGACAGCGAAACCACGCTGTCCTCGGCGGGCACGATCACCGCCACCTTGGCCTATGCCGCGCCCGAGCATCTGGCGGGCGCGCCCCTGGATCATCGCGCCGATCAGTACTCGCTGGCCTGCACGCTGTTCTGGATGCTCACGGGCTCGGTGCCGTTCCCCGGACCCAGCCCGGGCGCGGTGATCCAGGCGCACCTGAGCAAGCCCCTTCCCCCGCTGCGCAGTCTGCGCCCCGACCTGCCCGCGACCCTGGACGCGGTGCTGGCCAGAGCCACCGCCAAGCGCGTCGAGTCCCGTTTCGCCAGCTGCGCCGAGTTCGCGCAGGCGGCCAAAGCGGCGCTGTTCGCGGTGCCGGGGCCGTGGCATCAGCAACAGCAGTACACCGCGGCGGGTGTGGTTCTGCGCGCCCGCGAGTCCTACCCGCAGGCGCCGGGATATCCCCGGCCGCACACCCCGGCGCAGCCCTATCGCCACGCGCCCCCGCCGACCACCCCCGCGCAGCCGCACCCGCACGTGCAGCCGACCACTCCCGCGCAGCCGCATCCCCACGCGCCGCGGCCGTCGACGGGCGGTCCGGCCATCCCGCCGCGACGCGGAAGCGCACGCCCGGGCACCATCGATTTCCCTGGTGGCCGTAACCATCCCGGCTATATCGTGCCGCCTCAGCAGCGGCGTCCGCCGTGATCGTGGCAACCGTCGGCGTCGTCGCCGGCTGATAAGGTTTCGTTGATTTTCCCGTGGCGGGCAACGTCGGCCGCGGCTTTTATGCTGTACGCGCGTGCGCTGGTGGGTCCCGGCGCGCGGCGGGAAGTGGAGCAGACATGCTGGCCAACGGAGATGTTTTCGCCGGCTACGTCATCGAACGGCAGCTCGGCCGCGGTGGCATGGGTTCGGTCTATCTGGCCAAGCACCCCCGCCTACCGCGGATGACGGCGCTGAAGTTGCTCAATCGCGAGATGTTCTTCGACGCCGAGGTGCGGGCACGGTTCGAGCGGGAGGCCGATCTCGTTTCGCGCCTCGATCATCCGAACATCGTCACCGTCTACGACCGCGGGCACGACGACGAACAGCTGTGGATCTCCATGCAGTTCATCGACGGCGTCGACGCGGCATCGGTGGATCCGCAGACGCTGCCGCCCGCCCGCGCGCTGCAGATCGTGAAGGAAACCGCCGACGCGCTGGACTACGCGCACGGTATGGGCGTGCTGCACCGCGACGTGAAGCCGGCCAATATCCTGCTCGCCCGCTCGGGCGCGGGCCGTGGCGAACGCGTCTACCTCACCGACTTCGGCATCGCCCGATTGCGCGACGACACCGGCCACCTCACCCAGACGGGCACCTTCACCGCGACGCTGGCCTACGCCTCCCCCGAACAGCTCACCGGCGCCGCGCTGGACCACCGGTCCGACCAGTACTCCCTTGCCTGCGCACTGTTCTGGCTGTTCACCGGTTCGGGACCGTTCGCGGCGACCAACCCGGCCGCGGTGATCCAGGGCCATCTCCAGCAGCCGCCGCCCACGCTGAGCAGCGTCCGGCCCGGCCTCTCCTACGCACTCGACGGCGTGCTCGCCAAGGCGATGGCCAAGCGGCCCGATGACCGGTTCGACTCCTGTTCGGACTTCGCCGAGGCCGCGATCGAGGCGTTGAACAGCCCGAGCGCACCCGCGTTACCGATCGTCGGACCACGACCGGGCACCGGCGGTTCGCTGCCGATCGCCGGGCGGCCCACGACGGGCGGCGCGATTCCGCAGACCGGTCTGCCGTATCCCGTTGCCACGCAAGGCCCGATGACCGGCGGCCCGATGGGCACCGCGCAGGCCCCCATGACCGGCGGCCCGATGGGCACCGCGCAGGGCCCGATGACGGGTGGCCCGATGGGCGCCCAGCGTCCGATGAACCAGTCGCCCACCGGCGCTTCGCAGCCCTACACCCAGCAGTCGCGGCCGCAGTACCAGTCGGCGCCGCGGCCACAGGCCAGTGGTTTCGCGCAGTATCCGCAGGGGCAGCGTCCGCCGTCGAAGTCCAACACCGGGCTGATCATCGGCATCGTCGTCGCGGTGATCCTGGTGATCGTGCTGCTGATCGGCATCGGTATCGCGGCCAGCGGCGACGACGCGGGCGGCGGCGACCGCACGACCACCACGTCGGCGAGCACCTACATCACTCCGAGCGCCGACGCCATCAGCGCGGAGTTCGGCCGGATCGTGCCCGCCACGGTCGACGACTCCACCGGATACAACGGCGCCACCTGCTGGGAGACCGACAACAGCGATCCACCCTCGCCCGCCGAAGGCGAGCCCGATTTCGGTGCCTGGGTGCACCTGTGGAGCTGCTTCGGCGGCGGCGACAGCGACGATCCGTTCTACCGGATCTATGCCTTCAACTCGGCCGCCGACGCCAAGTCGGTGCTCGACGGCCTGCCGGCCAACACCAAGTCCACCGACAGCAACGGCGGCAAGCAGTACACCAACTACAAGTACACCGACAATGGGAACAAGATCATCACGCAGTTCACCGGCGATCCCGGCCGCGCCCAGTTCCTGATGTACACCGACGGCTACGGCACGGCCGACGAGGTGCTGCGCTGGTGGCGCTCGGCCCCGCTGAACTGACCGCGATGTATGACGAGGGCGGCGTTTTCGCCGGATACACCATCGAACGACTGCTGGGCCGCGGCGGCATGGGCTCGGTGTATCTGGCACACCATCCGCGGCTGCCGCGGCGTACCGCGATGAAGCTGCTGAACCGGGAGTTGTTCTTCGACAACGAGATCAAGGCCAGGTTCGAACGCGAGGCCGATCTCGTGGCGCAACTCGAGCACCCGAATATCGTCACCGTGTACGACCGCGGCGTCGAGAACGACCAGCTGTGGATCTCCATGCGCTACATCGACGGCGCCGACGCGTCGTCGCTGCCCTCACCCGTCGACCCGGCGCGCGCGGTCCGCATCGTCGCCGAAACCGCCGCCGCACTGGACTTCGCGCACAGCCGCGGCGTGCTGCACCGCGACGTGAAACCCGCCAATATCCTGATCGAACCGGTCGACGGCACCGAACGTGTCTACCTCACCGACTTCGGCATCGCCCGCCTGCACGACGACAACGCCGCCAAGCTGACCCAGACCGGAACCTTCACCGCCACCCTGGCTTTCGCGTCTCCGGAGCAGCTGTCCGGCATCACCCTCGACGGCCGTGCCGACCAGTATTCCCTGGCCTGCACGCTTTTCCGGCTCCTCACCGGAACCACCCCCTTCGACGCCACCAATCCCGTCGCGGTGATCCAGGGCCACCTCCAGCAACCCCCGCCCCGCGCGAGCACGCTCCGATCGGGCATCACCCCCGCACTCGACGCGGTCATCGCCCGGGGCATGGCCAAGCGCCCCGAAGAGCGCTTCGCCACCTGCGCCGAGTTCGCCGCCGCCGCGCTGCGAGCCCTCGCCGGGCACGCTCCCCCGCAGCAACTCCACGGCTCGGCGGCCACCAGGACCTACCCGCCGAACTCGCCGTATACCCCCGGCGCCGGTTATCCGATCGCCGGCCGTGACGATCCGAATTCGCCTGGCGGACAGGCGCCGTGGCCGGGCTCGACCGGTCCCGATCAGCCGTGGGCCGTGAGCGGCCGACCCGCCGGTTCACCGTGGGGTGCGAACGCCGCCCCCGGCCTCGGTCAGCAGTGGCCGGCGGTGGGCGGTTCCTCCTGGGCCGCGCAGCCGGGCCCGTCGTGGCCCAACGAATCCGCGCACCACGCGAGTGCGCCGAACGCAGGCGCGCAACGTCGCCGCGACGCCGGGAATTCCAGGGCGACGGGCGGGCGCCCTTCGGTCGCCGAGGAGTATCTCGGCAAGAAGCGGAAATCCCGCTGGGAAGGATCGCCGATCGGCTGGCTGGCGATGATCGCCATCGTGATCTTCCTCGGCTGGATTCTGGTGACCACCTTCGGCGATGACGGCAACGCCGGTGCGTCGGGCCGGCAGGGTTCCGAAACCTCCGCGGTCGCTACACCGTCCGTCGACGCGACGACCTCCGCTCCCCAGCGGCTGACGTCGACCACCCCGCCGACGAGCGACCGACGGGTCATCGGCGCCAACGCGGCGAAGCTCAGCGACGAGTTCCCCCGCATGCTGCCCTCCACCTCGGCGAGCAACCTGGTCCATGCCGGTTCCGGTCTGGGGAACGCGGGCTGCTTCGCCTACGATCGCGCGACCGCCAGCCGCGATTCCGACGACGCCGACATGGGCGACTGGTCGGTGATGTGGCATTGCTTCGGCGGCGGCAACAAAGCCAGCTACGAGTTCTTCCTCTACCCCTCCGCGGATCTTGCCGCGCAGGCGATCGCGGGCCTGCCCGCCAACGACGCCCGCCCCATGTCGCACACCGGCCGCACCTACACGAACTTCGTCTTGGACGGCAGCCAGCCGAAGTCACCGCGCATGGTCACCCGCTTCGACGGCGATCAGGCCCGGGGCGCCATGCTCATGTACAGCCGCGGTTTCATCGCCGACGAGGCCCAGGTGCTGGATTGGTGGCACACCGCCCCGTTGGTCTAGTCGGCCAACGCGTAGTGCACGAAGTCGCGCACCGGCTCGAAGCCGATCCGCTGGTAGATCTTGTTCGAGGTGGGATTGGCCAGGTCGGTGAACAGGCAGGCATCGGCGCCCTCCGCGCGAATCCGGCCCGCGACCGTGGCGGTGAGCGCGCTCGCGAACCCGTTGCCCCGGAACCGCGGTGGGGTGTAGACCGGGCCGATCCTGGCCCAGCCGAGGACCGCCTCGTGCCGGGCGACCAGGGTGACGGGCTGACCGTCGTGCTCCCACAACCACGAGGATCCGGCCTCGATGCGCCTGCGCACCGCCGTCTCGTCGAGTCGATGTGGCACATCGGCTTCCACGCCGAATTCCTCGGTCATCGCGATGCACACGGCCACGTCGTCGAGGCCTGCCTGCCGTGGTGCGCCAGGGGCATCCGGCATCTGGAGGGTGCCGAGGCGGAACAGCCGGACCGAGAACTTCTCGCGGTATGTACCGCCGACGGTCTTCGACCAGTGCGCCGCGAACGCGACGGCGTCGGCATCGTCTCCCTCGACACTGCGCAGGGCGATGTCGTGTGCCCGAAAGGCATCGGCGACGGCCGAAATACTCTGTGCGGGTAGCGCACCGAGGTAGGCCGCGCCGTTTGTGCACTGCGCGAGGCCGACGACCGTACCCGCGTCGTCGCGGACGCTCACGAATTGCGTGACCATCCCGCCGGACCTGCCGTTGATCCGGTTCACCAGAGCAGTCGCGATGACCGTGTGGCGCAGTGGATCGCCGTGCAGGAACGGTTGTACGCCGTCCAGGAACCGGGCCGCGTCAGCGGTGATGTCGATGCGCACCGTGTCGACGGTAAGCCGTCACACCCGCGACCGCATTCGAATTATGAGGTGTCTCAGGTTGTTTCGTGTACGTCCCGATCGGTACGCAGCTTCAATAGGATGAGACCTGCCGTACAGGCCAGGATCAGCCCGGCGACGGTGATCTCCACGTGCAGGCCCGCGATCCCGAGGCCGGCGCCGACGAGACCGCCGACGAAGAACAACCAGCCCATGATCCGCGCGACCACCGCGAGGGTGCGGTTGCCGGGCGGTGTCGACGAAAGATGCCCGACGGTGGCCGAATCAGTGTTCGCCGCCGCGGTTTCCAGCCGGGGTGTCGAGAGTGCTCCCATGAGATTCTCCTCGATGACGCCGATCAGATACTTGCGCCGCGCGACCTCGCGCGTCAGGGGTAACGTTGCCGGACGTCTCATGCGTAACTTTGCTCACACACGCTACGACTCGGCGACGTCGAACGCGCGCGACACGTCCCCACGACACGCTGAATTGATCAATCCGATATCTGGACCACTAGCGTTTAAAATGCGCTCTTTTGCCCGACCTGCACTACTGTGAGGCGATCTCGAAGCCGACGAGGAGTAACAGGCGATGGATAACAGCAGGGCCAAGTTCGTGGGTCCGGCAGTCGCTGTTGGCGCGGTGTCGCTCGGACTGATCATCATCGGTGCGTGCGGTGTCGGGCAGCAGGATGTCTACGTGCCGGCACCGCCGTTGAGCGCGGATCTGGCCGCCGCCCCCGCGCGGTCGGCGGACGAGCCCACCTCGACCACGGTGCACATCCCGATCCCGCCGTCGCCCAGTTGGCGGATCGCACCGTACATGTCGCCGCGGAAACCGTTCAGCCTCAGTTCCACCGAGACCTCGCCGTCGGAGACGCCACCGCCCGAGGGCGAACCGGCGCCCGAATCCCGCCCGGCCGAGGCGACGACCGAATCCCGGCCCGCCGAGACGACGACGCGCCCGCCGGAGACCACCGAAGACGAGCCGACGACCACCCGGCCGCAGATCCCCACCCGGCAGAACCCGACCCGCACCGTCACCCCGCCCCGCGTGGGCGATGACGAAGCGTCCGAGGACTATCCGCCCACCCACGCCTTCGACCGCGCGGCTCCGACCACGGTCGCCCCGGCCGACACCGGCGCCACACCGACCACGGTGACGACCACCGAGGCAGCCACGACCACCGAAACCCCGGCCCCCACTACCGCCGAGGGCTGACACGACAATGGTGCGCACCCGAACTCCGGGCACGCACCACCGTCGAAGAAGCTACAGCTCGACCAGGTCGTACTCGCCGATCCGATCGGCCAGCTCCCGCCGATGTTCCAGCGCCCCACCGAGCGTCTGCCCGATCGCGGTCAACCGGGCGACATAGTGGCTCACCGGGTACTCCGCGGTGACGCCGATGCCACCGTGCATCTGGATCGCCTCCTGGCCGATGTGCTCGGCCGACTTGCCCACCTGCAACCGCGCCCGTGACGCGACCACCGGGTCGTTGCCGCCGTCGGCCAGCGCCGCCGTCGCGTACAGGCTCATGCTGCGGGCCAGTTCCAGCGAGACGTAGCAGTCCGCCGCGCGCTGGGTGAGCACCTGGAACTTCGACAGCGTGACCCCGAACTGCTTGCGGGTCTTGAGGTATTCGGTGGTGAGCGTGAGCGCCACCTCCATCGCCCCGACCGACTCCGCGCACAGCGCCGCCTGCGCGTAGCCCTGGGTCAGGGCGATCTGTTCGGCGGCGTCGACGGCGTCACCGAGCAGTTCGCCCGCCGCGTTGTCGAAGTCGAACTGGGCGGCGCGACGACCGTCGAAAGTGCGGTACGACCGTCGTTGCACGCCATCCTGATTCGGGTCGACCAGGAACAGCCCGGTCCCGCCGCCGGGCAGCAGCGCGCTGACGATCACCTCGTCGGCCACATCACCGCGCAGCACCGGATTCTTCACACCGGTCAGCGCGTATTTGCCGCCCTGCGCCACCGCGGTGGTGGTGAGCTCCGTCGACGGCCACCGCAGGCCGGGTTCGGTATGCGCGAAGGCGAGCAGGGTGGTTCCCTCGGCCAGCGCGGGCAGGAGCCGCTGACGCTGCTCGGCACTGCCTACCAGCCGCAGCAGTTCGGCCGGGATCACCACCGAATCGAGCACCGGCTCCGGGGCCAGCGCGCGACCGAGCTCCTCCTGCACCAGCATCGCCTCGACCGGGCCCGCGCCGACGCCACCGTCCTCCTCGGGAATGGTCAGCCCGAGCACCCCGAGGTCGGCGAGCTGCTTCCAGACCGTGCGATTCCAGCCGGGGTCGGTGTCGCCGCTCTTGGTGAGGGCCTCGCCGTCGTAGAACCGGTGCAGCAGTTCGCGCACGGTGTCACGCAGCATCGTCTGTTCTTCGGTCAGTGCGAGTTCCATGTCAGCGCCTCACAATCCGAGGATCGTGGAGGAAATGATCGAGCGCTGGACCTCGCTCGAGCCTCCGTAGATGGTCACCTTGCGGTAGTTCAGGTAGCCGGGGCCGGTGTGCTGGGCCCACGCGGGCGAGGCGATGTCGTCGGCGTCGACCGGCAGCGCGTCGGCGCCCGCGACCTCCAGCAGCAGTTCGGTGGCGGCCTGCTGCAAATCCGTGCCCTTGAGTTTCAGCACCGACGACGCCGGATTCGGCTTGCCCTCGACAGAATTGGAGACCACTCGCAGCTGGGTCAGTTCCAGGGCGAGCAGTTCGTTCTCCAGCTCGGCCAGCCGCGCCGCGAACACCGGGTCGTCGAGCAGCGTGCCACGCCCGGTCCTGGTCGCGCGGGCGTAGTCCTTCGCGAGGCCGAGCTTGACCTTGGTCTTGCCGACGCCGGTGATGGAGGTGCGTTCGTTGCCGAGCAGATACTTGGCATAGGTCCAACCCTGGTTCTCCTCGCCGACGAGCTGATCGGCGGGCACCCGGACGTTCTCGAAGAACACCTCGTTGACCTCATAGCTGCCGTCGATCAGTTTGATCGGGCGCATGGTGACACCGGGCGACTTCACATCGAAGAGCAGGAAGGAGATGCCCGCCTGCTTCTTCGGCGCGTTCGGGTCGGTGCGCACGAGGCAGAAGATCCAGTCGGCGTACTGGCCGAGCGTGGTCCAGATCTTCTGGCCGTTCACGATGTAGGAGTCGCCGTCGCGCACCGCGGTGGTGCGCAGCGACGCGAGGTCCGAGCCCGCGTCGGGTTCGGAAAAGCCCTGGCACCACCAGATGTCGAGCGCGGCGGTGGGCGGCAGGAAGCGCTGCTTGAGTTCCTCGGACCCGAACTGGGCGATCACCGGGCCGACCATCGAGGCGTTGAACGTGAGCGGCTCCGGTACCGAGGCCAGCTGCATCTCGTCGAGCCAGATGTGGCGCTGCATCGGCGTCCAGTCCTTGCCGCCCCAGGCCACCGGCCAGTTCGGCACGCACAGGCCGTTGTCGTTGAGGATCTTGTTCGCGGTGACGATGTCCTCGCGGGACAGATCCTGGCCGTGCTTGACACGATCGCGGATGTCGGCGGGGATCTCGGTCGCGTAGAAATGCCGGAGCTCGTCGCGGAAAGCGATCTCTTCCGGGGACAGGGCTAACTTCATACGGGTCTCCCAGTCACTCGTAGCCGTCGAAGAGAAACCTACCCTTCGGTAATCCTCGGTGTCGACTACATCACACGCGATGGGGGTGTCCCAGCTGCCCCCGCCGCACGGTCGGCGGCTCGGCGACCCGCGCGACGACCTGGTACGTTGCCAGACGAACCGGACTATCCGGCGACGAGCATCCATCGAGGAGTCACGGGTGAACGGCAGATCCATCGCAGGTAGAGCAGCGGTCGTCACCGCGGCGAGCATCGGCGCGCTGGCCCTGCTGGCCCCGAGCGCGATCGCGTCGCCCACCGACGACGCGATCGGCCACCTCACCCACCTCGCCGGCGACGACACCACGGCGAAAGCCGGTGTCGGCGCGATCGCGAGCTTCACCGGCATCGTCGGCGTCGACGCCCTGCGTGACATCTCGACGCAGTTCACCCCCTTCACCTACGCGGCCCCCACCTTCGGCTGCGGCAGCAACGGCCCGATCACCACGATCATCGCCGCGGCGTCGTTCGAAGGGCCGGGCCCGCGCACCGCGACGAGCCTGACGCCGGGCGATATCCGTTTCAGCGCGAGCCCGCGCCACTCCGGCGTTCCGCTGGCCTCCGGTCTCAGTGTCGCGTGGGTCAACGTCAACAACGGTCAGAGCGGCATCGTCGGCCTCGACGACCAGACCGAGTTCGATCTGCCGTCACTGTCGAAGACGGTGCACAGCGGTGCGGGCACCGTGGTCGCCTCCATGTGGGGAACCATCGACTACGCGGGCGCCCGCTGCGTGATGACCCCGACCGTCGGCACGTTCGTCGTGCCCGATCTGCCGGTGGTGGTCCCCGAAGCTCCCGCGGCGCCGCCGACCCCCGAACCGCAGGCCGTGAGCCCGGGCTCGGGTGAATCCTCCTCGAGCGCACCGACATCGAAGGCCCCGGCGCCCGCTCCGGTCGAAACGCCTCAGCCCGCCCCGGCGCCCGCTCCCCCGGCCCCGCCCGCGGCGACCAACGTCGGCGGCTGAGCCGACTTCCAGTAGGTCCCCTGGCCGGCGGACGAATTCGCCGACCGGGCAGCCCGGATCCGCGCGCCGGTCACCTCGACGGTCGCGTCAGCCGATCGGGCGGATGCGCAGGACCGTGCCCTCCTCGGAGCCCGCGAGCAGAGCCGACGGGTCGGACGGGTCGGCGACGACGGCGGTGAGCGGCTGGGTGGCGACGACGGTGCACGCGGTGCCGGTGTTCGGGTTGACGCGGACCAGGTGCCCGGCCAGCGTCGTGACATACAGGGCACCGTCGCGGATGACCAGGTCGTCGACGAAATCGGGCAGTGTGCCGAACGAGGTCAGGTCGGCGACAGTGGTCGCCGCGCCCGGGTGGGTACGGGAGAGCCGCAGTACGCGACCGACGGGCCCACCCGCACCGACGAAGTTCGCGGTGACGTAGACCGAGTCACCCGACACCACAACACCGTTGGGTCCCTCGATGCTGACAGCCGACCACCAGTCCATGTCCTCGCTGCCGTCGCGGCGCAGGCGGTGTAGTCCGTTGCCGGTGGTCACATACAGATTGCCGTCGGCGTCGAAGGCGGCACCGTTGGGCTGCGGGAAGCCGGTGGCGAAGGCGACGGGGTTCGGGCGCGCGGCCGCCGGGTCGAAGCGGACGATGCCGCCCGAGCCGGCCAGCGGCGAGTTGCCGGTGACCACGTACAGCAGTCCGTCGGGACCGAGCCGGACGGCACCGGGCGAGGGCACGGCCACCGTGGCGGTCAGGCGCCCGTCGCGGTCGTAGCGCTGTACCTCGCCGCGCATGACCCGCGAAACCCACAGGTCACCCTGCGCGTCGATGCCGAAGTTCTCCGACCAGTCCAGCAGCGGCACACTCGACCTGATCGCGACGTCCTGGCGTGCCTGTCCGCACAGGGACAGCGGGGCGGCGCCCGCGACGGCGCCGGAACCGAGCGAGGCGCTGGTCACGACAGCCGCACCGACCACAACACGGACGACGCAACGACGGAACGACAACATCTGTAACCCTCGACTCTGTTGACCCGGTTCGACGCGCGAAGTCTAACGGCTGCGGGCCCACCGTGTGCAGCCCACGTCACCTGCGGTTCCTATCACGGGGTACCACGTAGTAGTGCTGTCTCCCATAACAATTCGATCGGCCGAACAGCGATAATCGACAGGTGCCCTATTTCGACAGCGAGCGTGGCCGATTGCACTGCCGGTGCTGGTCCGTCGACCGACCGACGGCGAGGCTGGCGCTGCTGCCGGGCACCGGTCAGCACAGCGGGCACTATCACCGCTTCGCCGCGGCGTTGCGTCCCGCCGGAATCGAGCTGTGGGCACTCGACACCTCGGGACAGGGACTGAGCGAGGGCGATCCCGACGCGCCGGGCACCATCGACGAGCTGACCGCCGACGCGCGGGGATTTCTCGAACTCGTCCGCGCCGATCATCCGGACCCGCCGGTGTTGATGGGGCACTCGCTCGGCGCGGTGACCGCCGTGAATCTCGCCCGCGACAACTCCGCTGACCTGGCCGGACTCGTCCTGTGTGGTACTCCGCGCCGCGTCGCCGACATCGCGCCGCAGCCCGGCCTCGCGCTGCTCGCGGTGCACGGCGTGGACGACCGGCGCGCACCCATCGATGTAATCCGGCTATGGACAGCACGGCACCGATCGGTAGATTTGCGCGAGTACGCCGACGCCGGACACGACCTGTTGCACGAACCGGTGCAGCACCGCGTGGCGGCCGATATCGCGGAGTGGGTACTCACCGCGGTGCGATGAACGACGAAGGGGGAACCGGTGCAACCGAATCGAACGGGGCTGCCGAATACGGCGGCTCTCGGCCAAGCCGTCGACGAGGGCGGGTTGTGGATCGACGGGGTGCTCGTGGCCGACGGCGCGCCCGAACGCTGCGCGCTGCGCTACGAACGGCTGGCCGATGAGGTCGAGGCCCAGGTGCGGGCGCTCAGCGCGACCGCTGTCATCCCCGGTTTCGGCGGCCTCCCCTCGGGCGGTGCCCTGCGCACCGGTTTCGAGTCCAAGGCCACCGAGGCACTCGACGAACTGCGCGCCTACGCGAGCACCGCGCGCGACCTGGCCGCCGTGTTCCGCGCCGCCGGGGCGAGCTTCCGCGAGGCCGATCAGGCATTGGCGGGCGCGGTTGCCGCGATCGAGGTTCCCGGTGATGGCGATGCGTAGTATTTCCGGCCGTACCGACGTGGACTACGTTTCCGTCGTCGAAGTCTTCGACAACCTCTCTCATGCCGAAATTCACAGTGCGGTAAGGCAACTCGACCCAGCCGCACTGGCAGGCGCGGGCGAGACGTTCCTCACCACCGCCACCGGCCTCGGCGACGGCGTCGAGATCGCGCACGGTGAGATCCGTGCCGCCATCGCCGACGGCTGGCGCGGCGCGGCGGCCCAGCAGGCCTCCGACGCGGTACGCGACTTCGAGCAGGCCGGTCGGCGCATCGCCGATGTCTTGACCGCGGTCGGTGTCCGGCTCAGCCAGGCCGGTGACGCCGCCGAGTCCCTGCGCGCCGCGGTCGCGGAACCCGATGGGGCACAGCCCGATCCGGCTGCCGCGCTGCTGGACTCCGAGCAGGCCGCGAACAACGCCACCATCACCCGCGAGGCCGAGAACGCCCGCCTCGACGCGGTGCGGGCGATGGAGACGATCTACGCCGGAGCCTTCCTGCCGACCGGATCCGGGGTACCCGCCTTCACCGGAATCGCCACGGAGACAGGAACTGTCACCGCCGGTGTGGCGCCGTCGGGTGCCGCTCCCCCGGCCGGAATTCCGCAGGTGAGCGCCGTCGTCGCGTCGGCGACGACACCGGCGGCCGTCACCGCCGCCACGATGCCCGCCGCATCCGCGCCGGTCGCCGGAACAGCGGGCACCCTCTCCACCGGCAACGGCGCGCTCCCGGCCAACGGAACCGCCGCGACCCCGGGTGTGGTCGCGAACGGGACGACTCCGGCGTCTACCTCCCCTGCCGCGACAACAGCCCCGAACCAGCCGCCTGCCGACTCCAGCAGGGCGAGCACCACCACCCCGGCGTCGACCACGGCCTCCCCCGGCACGATGTCCGTAGGTGCCCGAACCCGCCGCGCGGGAACCTCGACTACGTCCGCGCCCGTCGGCGCGACACCGCCGACCGGCGAATCGAACGACGAGACCCGCTCGGCGAACACCGCGGCCGCCGTCGATGCGGCGGCAAGCGATACCGCCACCGAGGCGGCGAGCGAGGGCAGGCAGGAGCGCGATCCCTCGGTGTCCGGTGGCGAAGCCGCCACCGGGATGGGCGCGGGCGCGATCGGCGGCATGATGGGTGGGGCGATCGCCGCCGCGGATCAGACGCGGCCGTCCGGTGGTCCGCGTCCCGCCCAGGCGGCCGAGGAGCTCGAGGACGAGGAAGACGAGTTCCTGCGGTTCCTCGAGGAGGAGCCGACCTATCTCGAGCCCGCCGACGAAGTGAACGCGCTGATCGGGAAGATGGAGCCGACCAGTCCCGCTGTGCTCGGTGAGTGGACCGAACGGGAGTGAACTGGCACTTCACCCCGGACCAGTTCGCGCTGGGCTGGGCGCGCACCGACGGCGACCGGATCCCCTATCCGCTCGCCGTCCGTGCGTCCGCACGCGACACCGTCGAGCGGGCAGCCCAGCAACCCGCGCTCGATGCCTGGTGCGCTCGCACCCTCGACGCCGACCTCGCGGCTGCCCTGCGGGTGCTGGCGAAACCGGAGATCCGGGTCGAGGTCTGCGGCCACGCGCCCGCGCCGGTGCGGATGCTCGGCGCGGTCACCGCGGATGTCGCGGTTCTCGCGGTGCAGGATCCCGGTAGCGCTCCCGACCGTGGCGGTTCGGTGCACGTTCAGGTCGGCAGTACGAAACGTCTTGCCGCCCAGGTGTTCTCCCGGCTGCCCGCCCAACGCCCAGGCCTAACCCCGCGCATCACGGCACCGGCGACCCGGGTCGAGGAGGACAGCCGCGACCTGGTGACGGCCCCCGTCGCCGGCCCGTCCGACGCCGCGCGCATACGCCGGCTCCTCCAGCGCCCCCGCAGCGGCATCGGCCAGATCCTGGTCGCGGCAGGCACCGACCCCACACCTTCGGGCGTCCTCTCCTGGATCGACCTCACCGGCGACGGCCGCTACCTCGTCCACGCCAGCCGCCACATCGACATCACCCCCGCCACCCCCGACACCGCCGTCGAATGGCTACGCCGCCTACTCCGCAGCGTCTGATTCCCACGGGCAAACCCCCGATGCGCACTACCCGAGCTGAAGAAACCCCACGAGATCAGCCAGCTCTTCCGGCGTGTCGGGAAGGTACTCGGTGAGCAGGGGTGACCGGATGACGATGGCCTTCCACATCGCCCGGCAGAGCGTGGCATGGATGACCGTGCGCGACAACAGCGGCCGCATCCCGAAGGGCGCGTCGGCGGGGGTCGACGTGGTCATCGACAACAGGACCACCGCCGCTTCCCGACCACGGAAGCGGTCGGGAGTGCCCACCAGCACGTCCTCGATCTTGGCACGGGCCAGCAGCGTCCGGATCCGCGCCACCTGGGCGGCGTACGGCGCGACCACGAAGATGTCGTGCGGGTGGAGTTTGCGGGTTCCGCCGTCGGAGGTCCACGTTTCGCCGAGCAGGATCCGGACCTGGCGCACCACTTCGCGTGCCTCGGCATCGGATTCGGTGGCACTGCCGCGGTGCTCGACGAGCACCGTGCTCACCCCGGGCGCGATCCCCGCCAGATCCCTTGTCAGCGTGATGGCCTCGTCCGCGCGCAGTCGGCCGTCGTAGCAGCAGGCCGACACGGGCTCGCAGATCGCGGGGTGCATGCGCCAGGTCCGGTCGAGGAAGTAGCCGCGTTCGACGGGCAGGGTTCCCGCGCCTTCACACAGCCATTCCAAGGCCGAGACCTGCACGGGCTCCGGATGTTTCGCCTGTGCCCTGGCCGGGACCGGATCGCCGATCAGCAGCAGGTTGCGCGCGCTCACCGCGACCGCGACGGTATCGGCCAGCGAGCATTCGCCCGCGTCGGCGATCACCAGCAGGTCGAGCGCGCCGGGCGCGATCAGTCGTTCGTCGACGAAATCCGCCGTGGTACCACCGATCACGCACCCGTTGACAGCGTTGTCCAGAAAGCGCGGGTACCGGGTGGCATCGATCGCCGACCAATCCGGACCGACCGAGGCGACGTCCTTCTTCGCCACGAGTTCGGGCAGCAGGCCGGCTTCCACGACCGCGTCGAAGATCCGCTCGATCACCGCGTGCGACTGCGCCACCACGCCGATCCGCCATTTGTGGCGGGTGACGAGCCGCTCGAGCGCGCGCCCGGTGATGCCGGTCTTGCCGGTGCCGGGCGGCCCGTGCACGGCCAGGTACGACGCGTCCAGTGCGCCGACCGCGTGGGCGAGGACGGCGCCGAGGTCGTCGTGCGGCTGCGGCAGCGCCATCCCGTCGCGCAGCCGGGGCGCGCGACGCAGCAGCACATCGTAGACCGCGTTCTCCGGCACCCACGGCAGGCTCATCAGCAGATCCTGAGCGGTGTGCTCCAGTGCGGCCTCGATCTCGGCCTCCCCGTCGGGCGGCCCGGGAGCGATGGCGGCGGGCAGGTCGTCGTAGGGCGGGCAGCCCGCCGGGAGCAGCTCTTCCAGCCGGACGGTGTCGTCGAAATTCGGGTCGACGGCGCACCCGAGCACGGTGGCGGTGGCGGTGGCGCGGCGGCCGAGCGTCTGGGTCATGCCCGCCGCGGCGGCGCCGTCGTAGATGGTCACCATCTGCGTGCCCGGGGTGAGCGTCGCGCCCGTGCCCAACCTGCCGGTGAGCGTCAGGTAGCGGCGCATCGTCGGGAGTTGCGGCGTGCGATGCCATTTGGTGTCGACGGTGCCCCATTCGACGACGAGCACACCCGGTGCGTCGGCCCAGTCGCCGACCGGATGGCCGAGCCGATCGATGTGGGCCCACCAGCGCGGCTGCCGTTCACGCCGGTGATAGCCCAGGACCGCGGCCGTCAGGGCGGCGGCGCGCGCCGAGTCCCCTTGCGCGTCCGCGGCGAACTCGCTCAGCGCCGCTTCCAGTGAGCCGGGGTGCAGCGAGGGCGGCACATCGGATTCCGCGACGGCGAACCGGGTGCCCGGCACCGCGATTCCCGCCTCGGCCGCGCGGTCGAGCAGCCAGTCGCGGATGCCGAGGACCGTCGCCGCCCGACCGGGCGTGTCCGGCAGCAACGCGGCGAGTCCCGTTGCGTCGTAGGACTGTTCGCCGATCAGCAGCGCGGTGCGCACGATCGGCGCCAGGTCGACCAGCGCGCCCTCGGCCAACAGCTCGTCCAGCAGATCGGCGCCGGTGCCGAGCCTGCCCGCCCAATCGAGCAGTGCCGTGCGAATATCCGAACCGTAGTGGTACACACGCACATCCGGATCGGCCGCCCGATGCTCGGCGATGATCTCCAGCAGCTCCTCGAGCACTCCCCCGTCCTGCGTCGACGGGCCCGCGTGTTCGAGGCCGAGAGGGCTGCGCGGCACCGCGTCGACACCGGTCCGGCGCGGATCAGTGGCAGGCGGATCCGCCGGGTCGTCGCCGATGGCCGCATCGTCGCCGATGACTATGCGCCCGAACGAGATGGTGTCCGCGTCGGCCGGATCGGCGCTGGGGTAGCCCGCCGCGTTCGCGGGTTCGACACCGCCGGGCCCGAAGACCACGGCATTGGTGTCCGTCGGACCGACGGGCATACGCGGCCGGTAGCTGACGCTGTTCGGCTGTTCCACACCGGCGACGACCGGCCGGAAGACGATGGTGGTGGCGTCGGCGAGTTCGAGGCCGGTCATGGCGCCGTGCCGGTCCAGGTCGATGACCAGGGCGAGGTCACCGGGGCGCGGTGCGGGCAGGGCCCCGAGCGCGGTGGCGTCGCGCAGGGTGAAGGCCGGGCGGCCGGTGCGTTCGCGGACGAGTTGGATATCGGCTTGTTTACGCAGTGCGGCCAGCGTGCGCGGAGCCAGGCCCGGGACAGGTGTGCTGGTGGTGGCGAGACGATCGATCGTGAGCACGCCGGCCTCCCGCAGCCTGGCCCGCTGGGTGGGCCGGATCCCCGCGACCAGCAACAGGTCTCGCGCATTCGCCGCCGCGGCACGGCAGCTCGGACACCGCCCGCACGCCAGATAGCGCGGGTCACCCCACTGGACCGGCAGCAATTCCGCCAGCTTGTCCTCGATGATGTGCTCCACGCGAGCCCGCCGCGCCGAATACACCGGCGCCAGTTCCGCGCTCACCTCACGCCGCACGCCCTCGGCGGTCCACAGATAGGCCGAGGGATCGACTGCGATCCCCGCGTCGGCGAGTGCCTGCGCGCACGCCGCGAATTCGAGACGCGCGCTCAGTAATTCGCGAGCCGGATCGACCTTGACCGCCTGCACCGAAGCGGCGACGCGCTCGAAAGGCGTCCGGCCCGCTGCCAATTCGCGGCGCAGCACCCGGCTGTCGGCAGGAGATACCGCGCCGGATCCGACGAAACTACTGAACTCTTCGTCCCCCGATGTCAGATCATCGTGTGCCAACGGTGGCGTTCCCGCCGGACCTGTCGACACCGTAGCGTCCTCGACGTGCGACCACGCCGACGGCGCTTTCCCGCGACCGTCGCCACGATGCGGCGCACCGGGAACGCCGACCGAATACTCACCGAGTGCGCTGTGCACGGTGTAACCAGCGCGACCACGGACCAGAAGGTCGGCACCACAGGCGAATCGACCGTCGAAGAACACCGCGCCGGAGATCGCCTCGGCGCCGGAACTCAGCGCTCGCGCGGTGTGCTCCGCGGCGGAGGTCAGCGCCGCGATCCTGGCCGCCGCGTCGCCACCGACCACCTCGGGCGACGGGATCCGGACCAGCCGGTCACCGAAGTGGTCGACCAGTTCGGCGGACGGTTCGGCCGTGCGTACCAGCGAGGCCGTCGTGTCGGGAACCCCGGGCAGATTGCCGAGAGCGGCGTCGATTCCGCGCAACACCGCGAACTCACAGTTCGCCGCGCGCGCGAGATCGCCGACGGCACCGACCACCCGATCACCGGACACGAACAAGCGCGGCCCTCCTGTGTTCACGCACACCCGACGCCCATCACCTTAACCAGCGCTGCGAGCGACCAGGGCACTACCCACGGACAGGACGAACGCGCCTGACCTCGGCCCCCGGTGCGCACGAGCGGACTAGGTGCGCGGCTTACGCCGTTCGGTGCGCGGACGTGCCTCGCGGTCGCGGCGCGGGCCACGAGCGTTCAAACGCTGCGCCGGTGCGCCCTGGTCGGGCGTCAGCTGGATCAGCACACCGCTGATCCTGGTGCGCCGCAAGGCTTCCAGCGTTTCGTTGGGCAGGTTGGCAGGCAGCTCGACGAGGCTGTAGTCGGGCCGGATGCTGATGTGACCGAAATCGCTGCGACGCAGGCCGCCCTCGTTGGCGATGGCGCCGACGATCGCGCCGGGCACCACGCGGTGCCGCTTGCCGACGCTGATCCGGTAGGTGGCGAGTTCTTCGCCGTTCTCCCGGTTGAACGACGGCGGACGCGGTGCGCGGTCCTCGTCGTCGTAGCGGCGCGGTGCGCGCTCACGGTCACGGTCGTAGTCACGCTCGCGGCGCGGGGCGGGCTCCGGCTCGGGCGACATGAAGAAGTTGTCGCCGTCGTAGCCGCCCACGGCCAGTGCCGCGGCGATGTCGGCGAGCGGGGTGTTGTGCTCGGCCTCGTAGTCCTCGATCAGCTTGCGGAACAGCGCGATGTTGTCCGAGGCCAGGTTCTCGGTGATCGAGTCACCGAACTTGGAGGCACGCGTCGCGTTCACGTCGTCGACGCTCGGCAACTGCATCTCGGTGAGCGCGCTCTTGGTGGCCCGCTCGATCGACTTGAGCAGGTGACGCTCGCGCGGGGCCACGAACAGCAGGGCCTCGCCCGAACGGCCGGCCCGGCCGGTGCGGCCGATGCGGTGCACGTAGGACTCGGTGTCGTGCGGGATGTCGTAGTTGACGACATGGGAGATGCGGTCCACGTCGAGACCACGCGCGGCGACATCGGTGGCGACCAGGATATCGATGCCACCCGACTTCAGCTGGCCGATGGTGCGTTCGCGCTGGTTCTGGGCGATGTCACCATTGATCGCGGCGGCGGAGAAACCACGCGAGCGCAGCTTCTCGGCCAGCTCTTCGGTGGCCTGCTTGGTGCGCACGAAGATGATCATCGCCTCGAAGGTCTCGACCTCGAGCACGCGAGTGAGGGCATCGAGCTTGCGCTGATGCGACACCTGCACATAACGCTGGGTGATGTTGGAGCTGGTCTGAGTCGTGGACTTGACCGTGATCTCGACCGGATCGTTGAGGTACTGCTTGGAGATCTTGCGGATCACGCCCGGCATGGTGGCCGAGAACAGCGCGACCTGCTTGTCCTTGGGGGTGTCACGCAGGATGCGCTCGACGTCTTCCTGGAAGCCCATCTTGAGCATCTCGTCGGCCTCGTCGAGCACCAGGTAGCGCAGCTGCGAAAGGTCCAGCGTGCCCTTTTCCAGGTGATCGATCACCCGGCCGGGCGTGCCGACCACGACGTGCGCGCCACGGCGCAGACCCGACAGCTGTACGCCGTAGCTCTGCCCGCCGTAGATCGGCAGCACGTGCAGACCCGGGATGTGCGAGGAGTATTTCCCGAACGCCTCGGCGACCTGGATCGCGAGCTCACGAGTCGGCGCGAGCACCAGGGCGCTCGGCTTCTTCTGCGCGGTGTCCAGGTTCATCAGGATCGGGATCGCGAATGCCGCGGTTTTGCCGGTGCCCGTCTGCGCGAGGCCCACCACGTCGGCGCCGGAGAGCAGCGGGGGAATCGTCGCCGCCTGAATCGGGGACGGCGACTCGTAGCCCACATCGGCGATGGCCCGCAGCACGCGGTCATCGATCCCGAGATCGGCGAAAGTCGGGCCGGTGTCGTTCCTGTCGTTGTCGGCAGGAACGCTGTCGACCTCATTTGTACTCATTGACCACGAGTTTACTGCCTGGCGGTAGCTGCCCCAACCACCAGGTGAATACGGTGAGACCTATGCAACTGCGCGACGGGTCAGCACATCAGGAACTTCAGCCGGTGACAGTAGGGATCGCGGTGGTCCAATTCGCCCCAGGAACCGACCCCGAAACCAATCTGTCGACCCTGCGAGAACACGTGCGGACGGCGGCCGCAGCGGGTGCTCGCGTGGTGCTCGCGCCCGAATACTCGATGTTCGCTGTGACTCGTCTCGATGAGCGGGTGGTGGCGATCGCACAACCGCTCGACGGTCCGTTCACCAGTGGACTCGCGGCGCTCGCCGCCGAATTCGGCGTATTCCTGGTTGCCGGTGTGCTGGAGTTGCCGTCACCGGGGGCGACCCGGATCAGTAATACCCTTGTCGCGCACGGGCCCGATGGCGCGCGCGTCGCGGTGTATCGCAAGGTGCATCTCTACGACGCGTTCGGTCATCTGGAATCGGATGTGGTGGAAGCGGGTCCGCTCGTCGCGCCTGCGACTTTCGCTGTCGACGGTGTGGTATTCGGCATGCAGACCTGTTTCGATCTGCGATTTCCGGAGGGGTGTCGGCGTGTCGCGGCGGCGGGCGCACACGTGTTGCTGCTGCCCGCGCAGTGGATTCCGGGACCGGCGAAAGTCGACCAGTGGACGACGCTGCTGCGGGCACGCGCCATCGAGAACACGGTGTACGTGGCCGCGGCCGATCAGTGCGCGCCACGCGGCGCGGGTTCGTCGATGATCATCGACCCGGCGGGCACGGTGCTGGCCGAGCTGGGCGATGAACCGGGCGTGGCCTCGGCAACGGTCGACACGGCGCATCTGGCCAGGGTGCGCACCGCCAATCCCAGCCTGTCGCTGCGACGGTTCACCATTTCCGAGGCGTCCGGAGCGGAGTAGCGTTCGAGGCGATGGTGTACCCGGATCGGGCAGCGGCGGGCCGCGCCCTCGGCACGGCCCTCGAACACCTGCGGACCACCCGTCCGCTGGTGCTCGGGTTGCCACGCGGGGGTGTGCCGGTGGCGGCGGCGGTGAGCGTGGCGATCGGCGGGGAACTCGATGTACTGCTGGTCCGCAAGCTGGGGCTGCCATCGCAGCCGGAGCTGGCGATGGGGGCGCTCGGGGAGAGCGGACTGCTGGTCCTCAATCGTGACGTCGTCGACCACAGCCGGGTGAGCGCCGAGGCATTCGACGAGGTGGAACTGGCCGAGCGGGCCGAACTGCGCCGCCGGCAGGCGATCCTGCGGGTCGGCGACCCGATTCCCCTGGCGCGGCGCACGGTGGTGCTCGTCGACGACGGGATCGCGACCGGGGCCACGATGGTGGCCGCGTGCCGGGTGGCGCGAGCGCAGCGGCCGGACCTGCTGGTGGTGGCCGTGCCGGTGTCCGCACCCGAGGCCGCGCGGCGGGTCGAGCGCGAATGTGATGAGCTCGTCTGCCTGTGGACGCCCGCCGACCTGGGCGGAGTCGGCATGGCGTACAGCGACTTTCACCAGCTCGACGACGACGAAGTCGTCGCGCTCCTGCGCTGAGGCGCGTGTCGGCCTCAGCCGAAGCACTGACCTTCGCCGCGATAGGTGGGAACCGTCGTGCGGGTGCCCGCCTCGTCGACCAGATGGAGCTCGGCGAAGCGTTCGCACAGTTCGCCCGCCTTGGCATGGCGGAACCAGACGCGATCACCGATCTCGAGTTCGGCGCCACCGGCCAGGGGCGTCTGGACCTCGCCCGCGCCTTCGGAGCCGAGCAGCTTCAGCCCCGCGGGCCACACGGGGACCGGGACGCGGCTCGGACCCGCGGGGCCCGACGCGATGTAGCCGCCCGCGAAGACGGTCGCGATGGTCGGTGCGGGTTTGCGCAGGACCGGGGTGGCGAAGAACAGCGCGGGGCGGGGCGTGAACGAGCGGTAGTGGTCGAACAGGGTCGGCACGTAGAGGCCGGAACCGGCGGTCACCTCGGTGACATCGGGATCGGTGATCGAGACCTCGATCGAACCGGTGCCACCGCTGTTGATGATCTCCAGCGGGCCCGTCACCGCACGGACAGCGTCGACCACCCGGGTACGCCGGCGCCCGATTTCGAATGCGGACAGACGTTTCACCACGCGCACCGCGGGGTTGCTGTCGGGCAGTCCGGCGATCTGCGACTCGTAGGTCATCACACCGACCACATCGAACCCGCGTCGCAGCGCTTCGGCGGCCAGCTCGGCGGCGTCCTCGGGGCTGCGCACGGGCGATCGCCGGGCGCCCAGGTGCAGCGGGCCGATCCGCAAGGCCGCGTCGACGTCGAGGCAGACACGGGGGTGGACCAGGTCGGTGCCGAGCGCGGCCCGGGTGAGTTCGAGCTGGGCGACATCGTCGATCATCAGCGTGATCGCCTCGCGCAGGGCCGGGGCGGCGGCCAGTTCGGCCAGCGCTGCCCGGTCGAGAACCGGGTACCCGAGCAGCACGTCGCGGGCGCCGAGGCGGACCAGCCAGATGGCCTCACGCAACGAGTACGCCATGATCCCGGCGAAGCCGTCGCGGGCGGTCAGCCCGTCGCCGAGCACGCGCTCGAGCACCGCCCGGCAGCGCACGGACTTGCTCGCCACCCGCACCGCGATGCCGTTCGCGCGCCGGACCAGGTCGGCGGCGTTGCGGTCGAGCGCGATCAGGTCGACGGCGGCCAGCGGCGGGTCGAGCTCCGCGGTCGCCGCGTGCAGGTGGTGCAGCGATGTCGTCGGTGTCACACGACTACTGAACCACCTATTTGGTCAGTCGTCCAGCATTGCGGCTCAGCTTTCGACCGCCTTCAGCGTCAGGCAGCCGACCAGGTCGTCGATCACCACGAGGATCGTCTCGTCGTTGCCGTCGGCCAGCCAGCGCAGCACCGCGCCGTGGAACACCGAGACGAGGTAGCCCGCCACCGAGTCGACCGGCTCCAGCCACTGCGTGCCGGACAGGCGCGCGCACATCCCGAGGAAGTCGGCGGCCTCGTCGTCCATCTCGCGGAACATCGCGACGGCGGTCGGGTCGCCGATGGTGTCACCGGTGGGCGCCCACCGCAGACGCAAGGTCTGCAACGCGGCTTCATAGGCGGCTATTCGCCGGGCAGGCGCGGCTTTCACCAACGGCCAGTAGGTGCTGAGCCCGGCATGTAAGAACACCCGCAGCGCCCGAACGCCGGTAGCGTCCGAACTGGCGGCGGCTTGTTCGACGGCATCACATACGGCGGGCCGTAGCGAAATTTCAGTTAGTTCACGGCTGGCGCTCA
Source organism: Nocardia sp. NPDC057272 (assembly GCF_042668615.1). NCBI lineage: Bacteria > Bacillati > Actinomycetota > Actinomycetes > Mycobacteriales > Nocardiaceae > Nocardia > Nocardia sp. NPDC057272. Next base: position 522,338 of record NZ_JBHUYK010000001.1, read on the forward strand.
ACGACGACTCCTCGGCAACAAATATCGCTGCCCGCGGCGATGCGAGCTTGGTGGTCACCGAGCTCGATCTTAGAAGGTTTTCAGGATTCACGAACTGGTTCAGCCATCCTTTTCAGACTGAAAGATTGTTTTGTTATCCGAATGCGACCTTTTGTAAAACCGACCATACGGCCTCAATTTGTCGCATTCCTGGATATCCGACACCCCCGCGCCGGAATCCGCGCACCTGGTCGATTGTACAAGTAGGCGCTGGTCAGCTCCGTGGGTGTGAGCGACGACGCTGCGGAGGTGTGTGCGACGGCACAGTGGCACCCACCGGAACGGACGCAACACATCCGGTGACCGATCCGCGAACTCGGCGCGGCGGCGGCGGAGTCGCCGATAACCTGGTCAGGTGACTCTCTCGCCTCCTGCCGACCAGTTCGCCCTCAGCGGCACCTTCAATTTCCGCGATGTGGGCGGCCTTCGCACCGCCGACGGCACCACAGTTCGCCCCGGCGTCCTGCTGCGGTCGGCCCAGCTGAGCGGTCTCGACGACAAGGGGCACGACACCCTGCGTGAATTGCGGGTCACCGATGTGCACGATCTGCGCGGCATCGTGGAGATCGACCACATCGGCCACGACACCCTGCCCGCCGACGTACGGCTACACGTGACGCCGTTCGATTCGCGAATGGAAGAGGCGCCGCCGCACGAGGCGAAGACCGTCTCGGCCTTCGCGCACATGATCGAGGTCTACCGCGCCTTCCCGACGCTGCCCGAGGCGCACACCGCGATCGCCGAACTGGCCGGTTCGGTCGTGCGCGGCGACGGCGCGGTGCTGGTGCACTGCGCGGCGGGCAAGGACCGCACCGGCTGGGCCGTGGCCACTCTGCTGCGCGCGGTCGGCGTCACCGAGGAGGACGTGTACACCGACTTCCTGGCCAGCAACGCGGCGGTCGAACCGCTGCGCAGGCTGCTGGAGCCGAAGATCGGCAACGGCGACGCGCTCTCGGACGACCTGCTCGGCGTCCGCGAGGAATACCTGCGCACCGCCGACGCCAGCGTCCGCGAGACCCACGGCGACATCGAGACCTACCTCACCACGGTCGGCCTCACCGGCGACCTACGCGATGCTCTGCGGGCGCGCCTGCTCTGACAGCCCGGATCAGAGCCCGCTGACGCGACGGGTCGGGTCCACCCGAACCAGGCCGTCAGCATCGATGCTCACGAAATCGCCGGTGTGGAACCAGCCTCCGCTGAAGCGGGCGGCCGACGCGTCGGGGTTGTTCCAGTAGCGGCGGCTGACATTCGGTCCGCGACACAGCAATTCGCCGTGGCCGGTGTCGGCCTGCGGCCCGGCCAGGGCCAATTCGGTTCCGCCGAAGGCGAATCCGAGGGCAGATCCGGCGTCGGCGCGCTCGGTGTCGTCGACCACCAGACCGATTCCACTGGTCTCGGTGGCCCCCCAGACCGACCACTGCTTGGCCGCGGGGAACAGCCCGCGCAGCGTGGCGGTGAGGGTGGCGGGGGCCGCCGCGGCGGCGCGTTCGGAGCGGTGACAGGCCTTGCTGATCCGGCGTACACCGGCGCCGGTACGGCGGGCGACGAGTTCGGGTACCAGCCCGGCGAGGATCCGCGGCGTCCCCGAGACGGTGTCGATCCGCTCCCGCACCAGCACATCGGCGAGACTGCGCGCACCCGGCGCGAGCACGACCGTGCCACCCACCGCGAAGGTGGGCAGCAGCTGATCCACGCACCCACTGGCATGGGCCAGCGGCAGCAACACCAGGTTGCGCAACCCGTCGGCGGGCAGCCCGAGCGCGCCGACCACCGACGACACCGCCGACAGCAGGTTCTCGTTGGACAGCTCCACACCCGCGGGCATGGACCGACGAGTCCCGGTGTAGCAGAGCAGCGCCGGATCATCCAGGGCCGCACCGTCGTCGATGTAGGCGGTGCTGTCGGGCAGCGGTCCGTCGGGACCGAGGACGAAATCTGCTCTGCTGTCGGCGATCACGCGGTCGGCGATCGCGGCGGGCAGGGCGTCGGGCACCAGCACCGGCACCGCACCCGAGAGCAACGCACCGAGAAACGCCTGCACCCAGCGCGCACTGGTCGGCATGTGCACCGCGACCCGATCGCCGTAGCCGATGCCGTGGGCCTGCAGGCCGCCCGCGATCCGCGAGGCGCTGTGCCAGAGTTCGCGGTAGGTCAGCCGTGGCCCACCGACCTCGACGACCGCTTCCCGATTCGTGAACGAGTGCACGCGCAGGTCCAGCAGTTCGGTGAGGGCCGGGCTGAGGTCGCCGTAGCGCAGCACGCCGTCGGAGCCCCGCCGCAGCTGCGTTGCCGCACTGGTGGCGGGGAACTCGAAGACGGCCGCGCCCGGTTCGTGCTCGCCATGACCCATCCGGACCTCCGTACGTCGATACAGCCGCACCTGTGACTATATGACGTGGATCACATCGCTGTCAGGCACTCGGCGCGCTCATTCGCCGCGATAGGTCGCCTTACCCGGTCCGATATCAAGGAAGCTGCGGACCGCGCCGCGCAGGTCCGCGGTGCCGAACAGCTCGCCCGAGACCTCCGGCGTCACCGAATCAGCGTGTGCGACACCGCCGGAACGCCACGCCTCGATGATCTGCTTGGTCGCCGCGTGCGCGCGCGTCGGGCCGTCGGCGAGACGGGTGACCAGCGCGCGAGCCTCGGTCTCCAGGTCCTCGTGGACCGCGTTGACCACGCCCCACTCGGCCATCGTCGCGGCGGGGTAGAGGTCGCCGGTCATCACGAACTCGCGGGCGCGGCCCGAACCCGCCCGCTCGGCGAGCCGCTGCGGCCCGCCCATCGACGGCGTGAGTCCCACCACGGTCTCCACCAGACCGAACTTCGCCTTCGGCGCGGCCAGGATGATGTCGCAGGCCAGCGAGATCTCGAAGGCGGCGGTCAGGGTCAGCCCGTGCGCGGCGAACACCACCGGACACGGCAGCGCTTCCAGGGGGTGGATGATCTGCTCGAACAGCTCACGCCACAGCTGCGCGCCCTCCTCGACGGTTCGGCCGTCGAAGATGTTCACGTCGACCCCGCCCGAGACAACCTTGCCTTCGGCCCTGATCAGCAACGCCCGCGGCGGCAGCCGGCGCACCGCGGCGATATCGGCGATCAGCGACGCGATGAGTGTGCGATCGAACAGGTTCAGCGGCGGGTGGTCGAGGGTGATCGTCGCGAACTCGGCACCGGCCTCGGTGAAATCGCGGATGAGTCGGGTTGGCTGGTTTTCACTCATCGGGTCAGCGTAGAACCCGGGCCCGCGGCCGACAGAGCTAGTCGGACCGGCCGACCGGAATCGGTCGCGCACGTCACGGAACCGCGGGCTGTCGGTGGTCGTTGGCAAGATGAGCTCTGGGGTACGCAAGTGCCCTACAGTTCGACTCGTTGGGGCGAAGAGGAGGACGACGCCGTGTTCAAGAACGCGATCGAAAAAGCCGTGGTCGATGTGCTCGACACCGGGTCAAAGCTGCAGGCGCCGGCCGTACGCCGCTATGTCGAGTTCCTGCGTGAGCGTCATCCCGGGGAGAGTCCGGCCCAGATCGTGACACGGCTCGAGAAGCAGTATCTGCTCGCCGTCACCGGCAGTGGCGCCGCGGTCGGCGCCACCGCGGCGGTGCCCGGGGTCGGCACGATCGCCGCGCTCGGGGCCGTGAGCGCCGAGACCGTGTTCTTCATGGAGGCGTCGGCGCTGTTCACCCTGGCCCAGGCCGCGGTGCACGGCATCGAGCCCGAGAACAAGGAAGCCCGGCGCGCGCTGGTGCTCGCGGTCGTGCTCGGCGACGCCGGAATAGCGATCGTGCAGAAGGGGCTGAGCACCCAGTCGAAGAACTGGGCGGGCGCGCTGGCAGGCAAGGTTCCCGGCCTCGGCGGGATCAACAGCAAACTGCTGCAACAGTTCATGAAGCGGTTCATCACCAAGCGCGTCGCGCTGATGGCGGGCAAAGTGCTGCCGGCGGGCATCGGCGCCGCCATCGGTGGTGCGGGCAACCGGGCGCTGGGCAAGGTCACCATCGAGAACGCGCACAAGGCTTTCGGTCCCGCGCCGACGATGTGGCCCACCCCGCTGCACAACGTGATCGATGCCGATCCGCTGCCCGCGATCGACACCGGCAAGGTGAACAAGAAGTGAGCAGGAGCCGCGGCGGTGACGCTGTGCTGGTGCGTGGCGTCGGCAAACAGTTCGGTCCGGTGAGCGCGGTCCACGAGATCGACTTCGCCGTCCCGGCGGGGTCGGTCACCGCGCTCGTCGGTCCCGCGGGGGCTGGCAAGTCGACGGTGCTGCGGATGGTGCTGGGACTCCAGCAGCCGACGACCGGCACTATCGAAGGCCCCGGCCATGGTCCCGCCGCGGTCGGGGCGGTACTGAGCCCCCGTGGGCTGCATCCGGCACGCACCGTGCGCGAGCAGCTGCGGTGCTACGCGCCGGTCGCGGGCGCTTCCCGTCGTCGGGTCGCCGCGGTGCTCGACGAGACCGGGCTCACCGCCGTCGGCGAAACCGCTGTGGCGCAACTGCATCCGGGTCAGCAGACGCGTCTGGCCCTGGCCATGGCGTTGCTGGCCGATCCCCCGCTGCTGGTGTTCGACGATCTGTTCGCGGGTGCGAACGGCATCGAACGCGGCTGGCTGCACGAGCTGCTGCGCCGCCACGTGAACCGCGGCGGCACCGTGCTGGTGAGTTCGGACGCACTGGCCGATGTGGTGGCGAGCGCCGATCAACTCGTGGTGCTCAGCGAAGGCACGGTCGTCTGGCAGGGCGCACCGGCCAAGCTGCGCCGCGGCCACCCCGACCGGCTCGTCGTCGCCGCGTCCCCGTCCATCGCACTCGCGACCGCACTGGCGGGCCGGGGCTTCACCGACGCGGTGATGCGCCCCGACGGCCGGCTGGCCGTGGCGGAGGCGGACGAGGCCACCATCCGTGCCGTCGCGGAGCTCGCGCAGGTCCGGATCGGCAGCATCGTGGCCGATCCCATCCACCCCGACCGGGTGCTCGCCTCGCTCACCAAACCCCGCCGTCACCGGCACACCGTGCCCACGCCGAATCCCGCCGCGTACGCCCCGGCGCCGACCTCGTATGGGATGCCCCGATGACCACCTCCGTGCTGCCCGCCGATCTCGTTCCCGGTATCGACACCGAGGCGCGCAAGGTCGTCGCGCTGCGGCAGACCCGGTTGCTGCTGGCCGCGCCGATCGCGCTGGCGCTGGTCGCGACGTTGATCACCGCGATCATGTCCGGGCCCGCCGATCCGAAGGGTCAGCCCGCGACCGGCGCCGCCACGGTCGGGCTCTACCTCGGGATGATCGCGGTCTTCGTGGTCGCCGCACTGCTCGGCATCGCCTCCACCGGAGGTGAGTACCGGCACAAGACCATGGCGCTGAGCGTGCTGTTCGCGCCCGATCGCGACCGGCTGGTCACCGTGAAGTATCTCGCCACCGCCGCGTTCGCCTTCGCTGTCGCGCTGGCCGCCGAACTGGTGAGCTTCCTCGTCCTGCTCGTCGCGGCGCGCGGCAAGTTCGAACTGGGCTGGCAATTGATCGAGGTGCTCGCCGCCGGGCTGCTGGTCGCCATGTGCTGGGCGGTGCTGGGCGCCGGAATCGGGCTGCTGCTGCGCACCTTCAGCGGCGCGGTGTGGCTGGTGCTCGGCTGGGCGTTCGCGCTCGAACCGCTGATCTGGGTGGTGGCCAAGGGTTTCGGCGCGGGCTGGTTGGCCGCGCTGCTGCCCGTCTCGGCCACGGTGGCCGGAGTGAGCGCGGGCTCGTTCGACGAGGCCGAGGTCTTCGCACCGACACCGGCGGCCCTGGTGGTACTGCTGCTGTGGACCGCAGCGGTCGGCGCCGCGGGGTGGTGGGACCTGCGCAACCGAGACCTGTAGTGCCCGCGACCGCGGGTTCGCCGGGCTGGATCCGCAGGCTCTGGCGCCTGTGCCTGGAACATCCCCGGCTGCTGGCGGGCATCGTGGTCTCGGTGCTGGCGGGTGCGGCCGTGGCGATCGCCGCACCGCTGGCCACCAAACGCGCGGTCGACGCCGCGCAGGTGGGCGACACCGCGGTGATCGGTACTGCCGCCGCCCTGCTCGCCGGGTTGGCCGTGACCCGGTTCGTCGTCACGTTCGCGCGCAGGCTCTGGGCGGGCAAACTGTCGCTGGAAGTGCAACACAGCCTGCGGATTTCGCTGCTCGCCGCCCTCCAGCGGCTCGACGGCGCGGGTCAGGACGCGATCCGCACCGGACAGGTGGTGTCGCGGTCCATCACCGATCTGCAACTGGTGCAGGGACTGCTGGCGATGGTGCCGTGGTCGGGACTGGCCGTGTTGCAGTTCGTGCTGTCGGCGGTGGTGATGGTGTGGCTGAGTCCGCCGCTGGCGCTGGCCGCGCTGCTGGTCGCGCCCGCGATGGCGCTGATCGTGTTGCGGATGCGGCCCCGGCTCTACGCGGCGACCTGGTCGGCCCAGCAGCGCGCGGCCGACCTCGCCGAACACGTCGAGCAGACGGTGACCGGAGTCCGGGTGGTGAAGGGATTCGGGCAGGAATCCCGGATGGTCGACATCCTCGAAGACCACGGCCGGCTGCTGTTCGCCGAGCGGATGCGCGCCGCGCGGATCAACGCCAGGTTCGCGCCGGTGGTGTCGGCGCTGCCGCAGGCCGGGCTGGTCGCGGTGATCATCGTGGGCGGGGTGCTCGCCTCGCGCGGCGCGATCGGCATCGGCACCTTCCTCGCGTTCACCGCCTACCTCGCCACCATGACCTCCTCGGCCCGCACGATCACCTCGGTGGTGATCATGGGTCAGCTCACCAAGGCCGCCGTCGACCGGGTCTTCGGGGTGATCGACGCGGCGCCGATACTCGTCGATCCAGAGGACCCCACCGAGCTGCCGCCGGGACCACTCGGGATCGAATTCGATGCTGTGAGCTTCGGTTTCGAACCGGATCAACCGGTGTTGCAGGAACTCGATCTCACCGTGCGCCCCGGCGAGACGGTGGCGGTGATCGGCCCGGCGGGCTCGGGCAAGTCCACACTCTCGCTGCTGCTCCCCCGCTTCTACGCACCCGATACGGGCCGGATCAACCTCGTCGGCGCCGACGGCACCCGCGTCGACCTGGCCGAGCTGCGCGCCGACGAGCTGCGCGGCGCGGTCGGTGTCGTCTTCGACGATCCGTTCCTGTTCTCCGACACCATCGCCGCCAACATCGCGCTCGGCAGGCCCGACGCCACCGACGCGGAGATCGTGGCCGCCGCGAGGGCCGCCGCCGCGGACGAATTCATCGCCGCACTGCCGGAGGGCTACGACACCGTCATCGGCGAACGCGGGCTGACGCTCTCGGGCGGTCAACGCCAGCGCATCGCCCTGGCCAGGGTGCTGCTCACCCGTCCCCGCGTGCTGGTGCTCGACGATGCCACCTCCGCGGTGGACGCCGTCACCGAAGCCGAGATCTTCCGCCGGCTGCCCGATCCGGGCGGGCGGACCACGCTGATCCTGGCGCACCGCGAATCGACGCTGGCCCAGGCCGACCGTGTCATCCGGCTGCCCGCACCCACCGGTTCGGTGGTGCCGACGGCCGCCGACCCGACCACCCCTCGCGACGACGCGGGCAAACCTCGATCCCTGTCGTCGGCGTCGACCGACCTCAGTGAAACGCCGGAGCTGCGCGCCGCGGTCGACGCACTGCCACCGGCCACCGAAGACCCCGCCCTGCCCGGCGACCTGCGCGCACCCCAACCCGATTTCGGCCTGGGCGCGCTGCTGCGCCCGGTTCGCGGCCTGGTGTGTGTGGTCGTGTTGCTGCTCGTCGTCGACGCGCTGGTCGGGATCGCCTTCCCGCCGCTGGTCCGCTATGCCATCGACACCGGTGTCACCGCGGGCGACGACACCGCGCTGCTCGTCTCGGCGGTGATCGGGATCGGTCTGGTGCTGACCGGCCTGGTGGTCGGCGCCGTGGTCACCGTTCTCACCGCGCGCACGGGCGAGCGCGTACTGTTCGGTCTGCGGGTGCGCAGTTACGCTCAGTTGCAGCGGCTCGGCCTCGACTTCTACGAGCGCGAACTGTCCGGCCGCATCATGACCAGGATGACCACCGACGTCGACGCGCTGTCGACGTTCCTGCAGACCGGGGTCGCCACCGGGCTGGTCGCGCTGATCACCCTGATCGGCGTCGCCCTCGGGCTGTTCTTCATCGATGCCGGGCTGGCCGTGGTGGTCCTGATCGCCGTCGCGCCGATGCTGCTGGCCACCCTCGCCTTCCGGCGGGTGTCCTCGGTCGCCTACACCGTCTCGCGTGAACGGGTCTCGGTGGTCAACGCCGGATTCCAGGAGAACATCGCGGGCCTGCGCGCCGTGCAGGCCGCCCGCTACGAGCCTGCCGCCGCGCGGCGTTTCGCCGAATACTCCCACCGCTATCGCGATGCCAGGATCCGCGCCCAGCGCGCGATCGCGGCCTATTTCTCCTTCGGCCTGGCCTGGGCCGACGTGGCCTTGGCCGTGGTGGTCTACCTGGGCGCCAACGCTGTCGCCGACGGGCGCACGTCCACCGGAACGCTCGTCGCGTTCGTGCTCTACCTCGGTCTGCTGTTCAGTCCCATCCAGGATCTGTCCCAGGTCTTCGACGGCTACCAGCAGGCCAGGGTCGGACTTCGGCGCATCGGCGACCTGCTGCGCACCACGTCGTCGATCGCCGCCGACCCACCCGATGCGATATCCGTCGATCGCCTGCGCGGTGAGATCACCTTCGACGACGTTCACTTCCGCTACCCCGGTGCGAGCGCCCCCGCTCTCGACGGCGTCACCTTCACCGTCGCGCCCGGCGCGACGCTGGCGCTGGTGGGCCCGACCGGCGCGGGCAAGTCGACGATCGTGAAGCTGCTGGCCCGTCTCTACGACCTCCCGCCCGACCCGGCGGCGGGCGCGATCCGGGTCGACGGTGTGGATCTTCGTAAATATGTCCTCACCGAGTACCGGACGCGGCTGGGAATTGTGCCCCAGGAAGTTCACTTGTTCACCGGCGACGTGGCGAGCAACATTGCATTCGGGCAAACATTTGCCACATCGGTGGACATCGCGATCGCGGCCGACACCGTCGGGGCTTCGGAAATGATCAATGGTTTACCTCGGAAAATGCGTCATCCGGTCGGTGAACGCGGCCGCGGGCTATCCGCCGGACAGCGCCAGCTGATCGCCTTGGCCAGGGCCGAACTGGTCGATCCCGACCTGCTGCTCCTCGACGAGGCCACCTCCACCCTCGACCCGGAGACCGAGGCATCGGTGCTGGTAGCGAGCCGATCGCTGACACGGGGGCGGACCACCGTGGTGGTCGCGCATCGACTCGCGACCGCGGCGCGCGCCGATCTGGTTGCGGTGGTCGAACACGGCCGTATCGTGGAATTCGGCGCACCGTCAGACCTACTCGCCAGTAACGGCCGGTACTCCCGACTCTGGGCGGCGGGGCTGGAGGCAGAGGGCATAGTGTCGACCCAAGACCGGTAGCGACGCCTGTCAACCGCTGGGCATATGCTCGGTGAGGGCGCATCGGCAGCCATCCGCTGATTCCCCTGCCGGGCACGTCACAAACGTCGCAGCGCGAAGAACGAAATGAGGCGAACACCAGCTGTGAGCAGCTCAACTTCCCAGTTCGGACAGAACCAGTGGCTAGTCGACGAGATGTATCAGAAGTTCAAACAGGACCCGTCCTCGGTCGACGCGAGTTGGCACGAGTTTCTCGCGGATTACACGCCGGAAGCCACCGAATCCGCTAACAGCCAGGCACCGGTCGCCTCCTCCGCTCCCTCAGCAGCCGCAGCCCCCAAGGCGGCCGCTGCGCAGACCCCGGCTCCCAAAGCCGTGGTAGCGACGGCACCGCCCAAGCCCCCCGCGGCTCCGGCCGCCGCTCCGGCTCCGGCCGCCGCTCCGGCTCCGGCCGCCGCTCCGGCTCCGGCCGCCGCTCCGGCTCCGGCTCCGGCCGCCAAGACCGTGCGCGCACCGCAGACCACACCTGCACCGGTGTCGAACGCAGCGGCCACCACCGCGCCCAAGGCTGCCGCCGCCGGTCCGGAGAACAAGGTGCTGCGCGGCCCCGCCGCCGCGATCGCCAAGAACATGTCGGCCTCGCTGACGATCCCCACCGCGACGTCGGTGCGCGCGATCCCGGCCAAGCTGATGATCGACAACCGCCTGGTGATCAACAACCACCTCGCCCGCACCCGCGGCGGCAAGATCTCGTTCACCCACCTGCTGGGTTACGCGATCGTGCAGGCGATCAAGACGTTCCCGAACCTGAACCGCCACTTCGCCGAGATCGACGGCAAGCCGAACTCGGTCACCCCGGCCCACACCAACCTGGGCCTGGCGATCGACCTCCAGGGCAAGGACGGCAACCGATCGCTGGCCGTGGCCGCCATCAAGGAAACCGAAGACATGAGCTTCGGTCAGTTCCACGCGGCCTACGAGGACGTCGTGCGCCGGGCACGCGAGGGCAAGCTCGGTAACGACGACTTCTCCGGCGTCACCATCTCGCTGACCAACCCCGGCACCATCGGCACCGTCCACTCGGTGCCGCGCCTCATGCCGGGCCAGGGCGCGATCATCGGTGCCGGTGCGATGGAGTACCCCGCCGAGTTCCAGGGCATGAGCGACGAGCGGATCGCCGACATCGGCGTCGGCAAGCTGATGACGCTGACCTCGACCTACGACCACCGCATCATCCAGGGCGCCGAGTCGGGCGACTTCCTGCGCACCATCCACAACCTGCTGATCTCCGACGAGTTCTACGACGAGATCTTCCACGGCCTCGGCGTGCCGTACGAGCCGATCCGCTGGCGCAAGGACATCAGCGCGCGCGGCGTCGACAAGAGCGCGCGGGTGCTCGAGATGATCGCGGCCTACCGCAACCGCGGCCACCTGATGGCCGACACCGATCCGCTGCGCCTGGTCAAGGACAAGTTCCGCAGCCACCCCGACCTCGACGTCACCGAGCACGGCCTCACCCTGTGGGACCTGGACCGCACCTTCGACGTGGGCGGATTCCACGGCCAGGAGCGGATGAAGCTGCGCGACGTGCTGTCGATCCTGCGTGACGCGTACTGCCGCCACGTCGGTGTGGAGTACACCCACATCCTCGAGACCGATCAGCTCAAGTGGATGCAGGAGCGGGTCGAGCAGAAGCACGTCAAACCGACTGTCGCGCAGCAGAAGTACATCCTGAACCGGCTCAACGCCGCAGAGGCGTTCGAGACCTTCCTGCAGACCAAGTACGTCGGCCAGAAGCGTTTCTCGCTCGAAGGCGCCGAAGCCGTCATCCCGATGATGGACGCCACCATCGACCAGTGCGCCGAATACGGCATGGACGAGGTCATCATCGGCATGCCGCACCGCGGTCGCCTCAACGTGCTCGCCAACATCGTCGGCAAGCCGTACTCGAAGATCTTCACCGAGTTCGAGGGCAACATGAACCCGGCGGCCACCCACGGCTCCGGCGACGTGAAGTACCACCTCGGTGCGCACGGCCAGTACCTGCAGATGTTCGGCGACAACGAGATCGAGGTCTCGCTCACCGCGAACCCCTCGCACCTGGAGGCGGTCGACCCCGTCCTCGAGGGCCTGGTGCGCGCCAAGCAGGACCTGCTCGACAAGGGCGACGGCCCCGACGGCTTCTCGGTGATGCCGCTGATGCTGCACGGCGACGCCGCGTTCGCCGGTCAGGGCGTGGTCGCCGAGACGCTGAACCTGTCGGGTCTGCGTGGTTACCGCGTGGGCGGCACCATCCACATCGTGGTGAACAACCAGATCGGCTTCACCACGGCGCCGGAGAACAGCCGCTCCACCGAATACTCCACCGACATCGCGAAGTTCATCGGCGCGCCGATCTTCCACGTCAACGGTGACGACCCGGAGGCTTGCGACTGGGTCGCACGCCTCGCGGTCGACTTCCGGCAGAAGTTCCGCAAGGACGTCGTCATCGACCTCGTCTGCTACCGCCGTCGCGGGCACAACGAGGGTGACGATCCCTCGATGACCCAGCCGGAGATGTACGACATCATCGACACCAAGCGTTCGGTGCGTAAGGCGTACACCGAATCGCTGATCGGCCGTGGCGACATCTCCATGAAAGAGGCCGAGGACGCGCTGCGCGACTACCAGGGTCAGCTGGAGCGTGTGTTCAACGAGGTCCGCGAGCTGGAGAAGTACGTTCCGGAGCCGTCGGAGTCCGTCGAGGACGACCAGAAGGTGCCCGCCACCGTGGTCACCGCGGTCGACAAGTCGGTGCTGCAGCGCATCGGTGACGCGTTCCTGAACACTCCCGACGGTTTCAACGTGCACCCGCGCGTGAAGCCGGTGCTGGAGAAGCGTCGCGAGATGGCCTACGAGGGCAAGGTGGACTGGGCTTTCGCCGAGCTGCTCGCCTTCGGTTCGCTGATCGACCAGGGCCACGATGTGCGCCTGACCGGTCAGGATTCGCGGCGCGGCACGTTCACCCAGCGTCACTCGGTGATCATCGACCGGATCAACGCCGTCGAGTACACCCCGCTGCACAACATCGGTTCGGAGAAGCCGGGTTGGTTCGCGGTGCACGACTCGGCGCTGAGCGAGTACGCCGCCGTCGGTTTCGAATACGGCTACTCCCTGGGCAACCCCAACGCACTCGTGTTGTGGGAGGCGCAGTTCGGTGACTTCGTCAACGGCGCGCAGTCGATCATCGACGAGTTCATCTCCTCCGGTGAGGCCAAGTGGGGCCAGCTCTCCGACGTGGTGCTGCTGCTGCCGCACGGCCACGAGGGTCAGGGTCCCGACCACACCTCCGGTCGCATCGAGCGGTTCCTGCAGCTGTGCGCTGAGGGCTCGATGACCGTGGCGGTGCCGTCCACCCCGGCGAACTACTTCCACCTGCTGCGCAGGCACGCGCTCGACGGGATCCGTCGTCCGCTGATCGTCTTCACGCCGAAGTCGATGCTGCGCAACAAGGCCGTGGTGTCCGACGTCAAGGACTTCACCGAGTCGAAGTTCCGTTCGGTGTTCGACGAGCCCACCTACGAACAGGGCATCGGCGACACCGCCAAGGTCAAGCGCATCCTGCTGACCTCGGGCAAGCTCTACTACGAGCTGGCCGCGGAGAAGGCCAAGCACAAGCGCGAAGACGTGGCGATCGTCCGGATCGAACAGCTCTACCCGATCCCGACGTACCGCCTCAACGAGGCGCTGGCCAAGTACCCGAACGCGACCGACATCGCCTGGGTCCAGGAAGAGCCGGCCAACCAGGGCGCATGGCCCTTCTTCGGCCTCAACCTCCCTGAGGTGCTGCCCGAGCGCCTGGGCCGTCTGCGCCGCATCTCGCGTCGTGCCATGTCGGCCCCGTCCTCGGGTTCGTCGAAGGTGCACGCCGTGGAGCAGGCCGAGATCATCGGCGAGGCTTTCGAGCCGACCACGTAAGTTCTTCTCGCACAACGGCGAACGCCGGGTGGATCATCGCGATCCGCCCGGCGTTCGCCGTTTCCGGACACTGCGGCGAGACATCGGTCACAGAGTTCTCTTATCTGGGTGGCAACGGTGCCACAGTGTGCCCCGGTAATGTCCGGCGCGAACTACCCCAAGGGGCCCGCCCTGATCTGGACTGAGTGGAGGGTGCGACGAAGGAGTGCCCGGAGGGAGGGAAGATCAGGGGCCCGAAGGGCCCCGCTCGAGCGCACCAGCGCTGAGAAAACACAGGAGCGTGGCATGGCGAACGGACGTAACGGATACCTGCTGTTGGGCGGGATCGCGTCGGTGGGAGCGGGCGCCGTGCATTTCATGGCGGCGGGCATGCACACCGAACACGCCACGCTGGCGCGGTTGATGGTGGTGCTCGCCGCGATCCAGTGCGCGACCGGGCTGGCGGTCTTGCTGAGCGAGCGCAAGGTGGTTGTGAGTTCGATGCTCGCGGTGAATGCCTTCGCCGCCGCGGTGTGGGCGTTCACCCGGTTCGCCGATGTGGGGTGGATCGCCGGGTTGACCGCGGAGTCACCGCAGGTGGCCGACACCGTGTGCGCGGTGTTGGGTGCGCTGGCCGCCGTCGCCGCGGGCATCGGCCTGCTCCGGCCCACCGCCACCCTGCCGCCGATGCGGTCCGGGATCGCGGCCGCGGCCGTGGGGGTGCTGGCGCTGGCGGCGATGCTCAACGGTGTCGGGCACGTCCACAGTCACGGCGACACCGGCGATCACGCGCATGCCGGGGGCGACCACGCACACGGCGCGGGCGACGACCACGGCACCGAGGCGAACTGGCCGCGCCCGTGGGATCCCACGAAACCGATCGACCTGTCGGGTGTCGCCGGTGTGACCTCCGACCAGCAGTCGCGCGCGACCAACCTGGTGCGCAGCACGCTCGACGGCCTGCCCGCTTTCTCGGATGTGAACACCGTTGGCGCCCTGGGCTTCCGCTCGATCGGCGACGCGGCCACCGGGTACGAGCACTACATCAACATGAGCTACATCCGTGACAACAACTTCCTCGACCCCGCCCACCCGGAGTCGCTGGTCTATCGGGTCGACGGAACCAACCGCACCCTCGTGTCGGCGATGTACATCGCCAACGGCAAGAAGATCGACGACCCGGGCCTGGTGGACTTCGGCGGTTCCCTGATGCAGTGGCACGTCCACGACAATCTCTGCTGGAAGGCGGGCGACAACGGCCCCGTGGTCGCCGGTGTCCTCGACGCCCAGGGCAATTGCCCGCCCAACTCCATCAACCCCGGCGCAGGCAATCCGATGGTGCACGTCTGGATCGCCCCGCATCAGTGCGGTCCGTTCGCGGCGCTCGAAGGTCATGGTGCGGGCCAGGCGAGCGCCGACGGCCGGCGCACCGACACTTGCGGCCACGACCACGGCGGCGGCCACAAGTAAGCGAATACCTCTCAGCCGGGCTGGACCCAGCGGCGCAGGGCGTCGATCGTGGATTCCGGAGACGTGTTGAAACAGAAGCGGATTCCGGGCGCGAGGTCGGACGCGACATTGATCAAGCGCTCGAACAGCAGAGTGTGTTCGGGCGCCATCCGTACGCCCGCACCGATCATCGCGACCCGGAACTCCCCGCCCGCCGCGCATTCGCGCAGGACCGCTTCGGCCGCGTCGGGGTCGGCCGGGACCTGGCAGGAGACGATGTCGAAACCTGCTTCGCGCAACGCGGTTTCGCCTGCGGCGATGCGCGCGGTCAGGGTGGCTTCGTCGATCTGCGGGTAGCGCGTGTAGTCGACGGCGCTGGGGTGCAGACCGATCGACAGCACCGTGCTCGTCTTCGATTGTGCCACTGGGCTCTCCGTTCTCATCAGATAGGTGGTGATGCCGAGGCCGGCGAGCACCGCCACGAGCAGGGCGCCCGCTCTCACCACGACGTGGGGCCCGTTCGGTCGAAGAATCCGCCGGTCGGGCCGTCCAGGTCGGCCGTCGCCACGGCGACGACGGCGTCGGTGCCCTCGGTGACGGTCTGGAAACCACTGTGCCCGTTGAGGTCGGTGGCGGTGTAGCCGGGATCGATCGCGTTGACCTTCATCTCGCCGAGTTCGCTCGCGTACATGACGGTGAGCATGTTCAGCGCCGCCTTGGTACTCGGGTAGCCGAGGGCGGGCGGCAGCAGGCCCTGCCACTTCGGGTCGGTGACCGTCGCGATCGAGCCGACACCGCTGGAGACCATCACGATGCGGGGATGGTCGGACAACCGCAGCAGCCCCACGAACGCGTTCGTCACCCGGACCGGGCCGAAGACGTTGGTCTCGAACACTGCTCGCAGATCGTCGGGCCCGGTCTCGGAGGGTGCGCTGCGCGGACCTCCGATGCCCGCGTTGTTGATGAGCACGTCGAGGCGACCCGCGGTGGCCTTCACGATGTCGGCGGCCGCGGCGACGGACTCGTCGGAGGTCACATCGAGCGGGACGAATCGAACGTCGAAACCGGCCGCGGTGAAGTCGGCGGCGGCGGCCTCGCCGAGTGCGGTGTCGCGGGCGGCGAGGAACACCTGCCAGCCGGCTTCGGCCAGCCGGCGCACCGTTTCCCGGCCGAGTCCCCTGTTGGCCCCGGTGACCAGGGCGATCGTTGTCGTCATGGCTTCAGAGTCACGCCGATGCGGCCCGGTCTCCAGTGCTGCCTCGGCATAGGACCAGCGGTACCACCCCTGATCCGCTGTCCTGCGGCACCATGGGAGGGGTGGACAGAGCGGAATTGGCGACGGTATTGCGCACCGCGCGTTCCCGGCTGACCCCCGCCGACGCGGGCCTGCCGGGCGGGTCACGCAGGCAGGTCCCCGGATTGCGGCGCGAGGAAGTGGCGAGCCTGGCCGGGGTGAGCGTCGACTACATCGTGCGGTTGGAGCAGGGTCGCGGACCGAAACCGTCGGAGCAGGTGCTCGGCGCGCTGACCAGGGCGCTGCGGCTCACCGATGTCGACCGCGATCTCGTCTTCCGGCTCGCCGGGTCGGAACCGCCGCAGGCCGGGCGGATTCCGATGGTGATCCGCCCCAGCGTGCTGCGGCTGCTGGATCGCCTGGCCGATCTGCCGGTACTCGTGCTCTCGGCCAAATCCGATGTTCTTGCCTGGAATCCCTTGTCGGCGGCGCTGCTCGGTGATTTCTCCGCTATCCCGGTGGCCCAGCGCAACATCATGTGGCAGCGCTTCCTCGGCACCGGCATGGGCCGGGTCGTGATGACACCCGAGGAGGCCGACAGCAACGCGGCCGCCTGCGTGGGCTGCCTGCGCGCGGTCAAAGCGACCTACCCCGACGACCCCGGCCTGACCCGCCTGCTCACCGAACTACGCACCGGCAGCACAGAATTCGAGTCACTCTGGCAGGCGGGCCGTTCCAGCGCCATGCACAGCCTCACCAAAACCATCGCCCACCCCCACCTCGGCGCCCTCACTCTCGACTGCGACGCCATGCACGTCCCCGACACCGACCAAACCATCATCATCTACTCCGCCGCCCCCCACACCCACACCGCGACCGCCCTCGACCTCCTCCGCGTAACCGGCCTCGAATCCTTCGCGACACCGCCCACCGAATAACCGATGGCCACCACAGGGCTGCTCGGATACGGTGCGTTACTCGCGAAGGAGTAACGATGACCACCGCACCACGCACCATCATCCTCTGGCGGCCGACCGGCCCCGAGGAGCTGGCGCTTGTCGCCGATTCCGGTTGGCGCACCTGGCCACCACGCCTTTCCGACCAGCCGATCTTCTACCCGGTCCTCAACGAGGCCTACGCGGTGCTGATCGCCCGCGATTGGAATGTGCCCGCCTCCGGCGCGGGATACGTCACCCGCTTCGCAGTCCGAACCGACTACCTCGACAACTACGACGTGCAACAGGCCGGCGGCCGCGACATCCTCGAATACTGGATCCCCGCAGCGGATCTCGACGAATTCAACCGCAACATCGTCGGCAGGATCGAGGTCGTGCGCCGCTTCCCGGAAGACGCTCCCCTTCCCGAAACGGCGTGACCGGGACATCGAGGGTCAGACAGCTCGGTCAGGGCCGTCACCCGTAGGTCGGACACCGCGGTGCTGTGGACATCCCGGCGGTTCACCTGCTCATTGCGTGGCCGACGGCGCGGATCGTCGCCCGGAGACCCGAATCGACAGCCACAACCCCGGTTTTCAGGGCTACCGGTCGGTCGGTTCAGAGGGCAGCATCCATGTCGTCAACTGTGACAACACTTGTCGAAATGGGGAGTTAGCGTGTCGATCGGGAAATTCGTGATGGCGGGCGCGGCGATGGTGGCGCTCGGCGCGGTGGTGCCCGCTACCGCGGCGGCCGCGCCGACGGTGCCGGTCGCCGAGGCGGGCACCGGCAGCGCCGACGCGACCAGCGGGAGCGCCACGTTGGTAATGCTCATCGAGGAGCTGTTCAAGCCGTGCCCGTTCAGCAGCACCGTGTGCCCGGCCACCGATAACTGAGCCGACAGCGAAGGACCCCGTCATCACCTCAGACGGGGTCCTTCGTGTCGTACCGAGGATCGATCGGGCCTACACGGACGCAGATTCGACGCTATCGGCTCGGTGTGCCGCCACCGCGGCCGCGGTTTCGGCCATCACGAGTTCCGCGTTGATCTGCGCACCGGCCATGGCCCCGGCTGCCGCGGCAGCGCCGACCTGGGCGGACGGATCGGTGGCATTGCCCGCGATCCAGACGCCGGGCACCGAGGTGCGGCCGACGGGATCGGCGGGGATGTGGTCGCCCATGCCGGAGGGGTGCGGTTCGGGAATCAGGCCGAGGTCGGTGAGGAACGTGGCGCGGGTGTTCATCCGGGGTGCCACGACCAGCGCATCACGTTCGATGACGGTGCCGTCGGCGAGCTGGACGCCCGTCAGCCGGTCGGCGCCGAGCACCTCGACCACCTTGCCGTCGACGATCCGGATACCGCGTGCCACCAGCTTTTCCGCGTCGTCGGCACTCACCGGGTCGGCCGTGTGCGACAGAAAGATGATGTCGTCGCTGAGCTGGCTGAACAGCAGCGCCTGGTGCACCGACATCGGGCTGCTCGCCAGAACCGCGAGGCGCTGATCGCGCACTTCCCAACCGTGGCAGTACGGGCAGTGCAGGACATCGTGGCCCCAGTGTTCGCGCAGCCCGGGAACATCGGGGAGCTCGTCGGCGAGTCCGGTGGCGACGAGAACGCGCCGGGCCGACACGGTGCGCTCGTCGGCGAGGGTCACCAGGAATTCCGAGCCGTCGACGTCTGCCGCACGCCACACCGAGACAACCCGGCCCGACACGACGTGGCCGCCATACCCGCGCACCTCGGCTCGCCCGAGCTCGAGCAGCTCCAGCGGCGACATCCCCTCACGCCCGAGCAGTCCGTGGACCCCCTGAGCAGGCGCGTTGCGCGGCGCCCCCGCGTCGATCACGGCCACTGAGCGCCGCGAACGCGCCAGCATCAGCGCCGCGTTCAGTCCGGCGGCTCCACCGCCGAGCACCACCACGTCGTACGAATCGTCCAGTTGTGTCATCTCGACCTCCTTCGAGCATCCACCGTGCATCCCAGCGACAAATACTGGCAACCTTATTTGCCGATATGGCAAAGTGGGGAGCATGGAGGACCTCGATCAAACCCTCGACTCGGTCGGCCCTCGGCTGCGTACCCTGCGCAAACAGCGCCAGACCACCCTCGCCGACCTGGCCCAGGAGACCGGCATCTCGGTGAGCACCCTGTCGCGTCTGGAATCCGGCGACCGCAAACCCACCCTGGAGCTGCTGCTCCCCCTGGCCAAGGCACACGGCGTCACCCTCGACGAGCTCGTCGACGCTCCACCCACCGGCGACCCGCGCATCCACCTGCGCCCGGTCACCCGCCACGGCATGACCATGCTCCCGCTCACCAAGCGCGCGGGCGGCATCCAGGCGTTCAAGATGATCATCGCCCCCGGCGCCCGCAATCGCCCCCAGACACCGCAGGTGCACGAGGGCTACGAGTGGCTGTATGTGCTCAACGGTCGCCTGCGCCTGATCCTCGGCGACAACGATCTGATTCTCACCCCCGGCGAAGCCGCGGAGTTCGACACCCATATCCCGCACTGGTTCGGCGCGGCCGACGAGCAATCCGTCGAATTCATCAGCCTGTTCGGCAAGCAGGGCGAGCGCGCGCACCTGCGCGCCCGCCCCAAATCCGACTAGGCAGGCACGACGGGGGGCGAGCACACTCACCTGTGCGCTCGCCCCGGCGGAAACAGCGAGAATCAGCCGAGCGTGAAGCTCGCGCGTCCCGCGATGTGCTCCAATTCCTGGTGCTGGGGCAGGGATTCGTCGGTGGTCACGATCCAGGCCTCCACCCGGCCCTTGCCGGGCGCGGTCCCGAACCCGACGATCACATTGCCCGGCGCGTGCAGGATCTGACCGTTCTCCACGGGGTGCGACTGGCCGTCGCTGTAGCCGGTATCGAGATTGCGGAAGCGCACGGCCACCTGATAGCGCTGGCAGAAGTCTCCGGTCTGGGTGATCGCCACCCGTACACCGAAGGTGCCCGATTGCGGCTGCGGCACGGTCTGGGCGTTGATGATCGCCGCGCAGTTGGCGCCGGGAGTCCGGCTGAGCGTCGGCGTGAACACCGCGATCGGATCCGACGGCAGCGCGCCGGCGGGCGCACCGAGCCCGACGAGGACGGCGCCCGCGGAAACGACCACGGCCGAGAATTTGCGAATTGTGCTGTTCGTGAGAGTCATACCCACTTCGTCGTGCCGAACAGTCTCACCGTTAGCCAGTGCAATGGTATCGATTCGGCAACCAAATATGTTGTGCCACAACAGATTCAGGGTCACCAGAATTGTGGGCATGCAGCAGCGGAGGGCAGCGCGAACCCATCAGTTGTTCGCGACACTCCCGTCGGGGCGTTAACAGCGATCCGGAGAAATTCAGCCCTGGAGCGCGGCGATCAACGCCGGACTCAGCGCCAGCGCGGGCAGCGACTCCACCAGCAGATCGACCAGCGACTCGCGACTGATCGGCTTGTCGATCATCCAGGTGAGGATGGTCTCCTCGACGAAGGCGATCCAGCCGCGAATGGCCAGGGTGAGCCGGGCCAGATCGGGATCCTCGGGCGGCAGCGGCAGTTCGCTCACGATGAGATCGGCGATGGCGCCGCGGGTTTCGTTGACGTAGTCGGCCATGTCGGGAGTGACGCTGGCGGGCCCGCGCAGCACCGAGCGATACGACGCGGAGTGCTCGGTGGCGTAGTCGACGAATCGTTCGATCGAGTCGCGCAGCATGTCGAACAGCGACAACTCGCGGTTGGGCATGATCGCGACGAAGAACTCGGTACTCACGTGCCGGGCGATCGCCTCGTGGAATTCCTGCTTCGAGGCGAAGTAGTGGAACAGCAAGCCCCGCGAGATGCCCGCCTGCTTGGCGATGTCGTCGACCGAGATGTCCTCGAGCGACCGGTCGACCAGCATTTCGGCGCCGAGGGTGATCAGCTGCAGCCGACGCTCCTCGGGACTGAGCCGCACACGCTTCGTCTCTCCCACACTCCTGGTACTCACACCGGCCATCCTAGCCACTACTGAACCCGGCTCAATAGCTGTTGACTCCGGCTCAATAAGACCGTATTCTGCAATACATGAGTCGTAAGGTTACAGACAACGTTGTCGAGCCCCGGGTCGCTGAAACCCGCCATGTGAAGACGATCATCGTCGGCAGCGGGTTCGCCGGCCTCGGCCTGGCCATCCGCCTGCGCCAGGAGGGTCGCGACGATTTCCTCGTGCTCGAGCGCGGCAGCGAAGTCGGCGGCACCTGGCGCGACAACACCTACCCGGGTGCTGCCTGCGACGTGCCTTCGCACCTGTACTCGTACTCGTTCGCCCCGAACCCGAACTGGACCCGCTCGTTCTCCAAGCAGGGCGAGATCCAGGCTTACATCAAGAGCGTCGCCGAGCGCTACAACGTGCTCGACCGCCATGTCTTCGACTGCGATGTGCAGAGCATCCGCTGGAACGAAGCGGCCGCGCAGTGGGAGATCAGCTCCACCCAGGGCGAGTTCACCGCCGACACCGTGGTCTCCGCGGTCGGCGCGCTGTGTGAGCCGTCGCTGCCGGATATCAAGGGCATCAACAGCTTCGAGGGCGAGATCTTCCACTCCGCCCGCTGGAACCACGACGCCGACCTCACCGGCAAGCGTGTCGCGGTGATCGGCACCGGCGCCTCCTCGATCCAGATCGTGCCCGCCATCGCGAGCGAGGTCGCCACGCTCGACGTCTACCAGCGCACCGCGCCGTGGCTGCTGCCGCGGATGGACCGCCCGTATCTGCTGCCCGAGCGGCTGGCGTTCAAGCACATCCCCGCCGTGCAGCGCCTCTCGCGCGCGGCCATCTACGCCGCGCGTGAGACCCAGGTCGTCGGCCTGACCCGCTTCCCCGTGCTGATGAAGGCCTTCGAGGCCCTCTCGCGCGCCAAGCTGCAGATCGAGATCCGCGATCCCGAACTGCGCAAGAAGGTCACCCCGAACTACCGGATCGGCTGCAAGCGCATGCTGATCTCCAACGACTACTACCCCGCGCTGGATCGCGACAATGTCGACGTGATCACCGACGGCATCGCCGAGGTGAAGCCGGGCTCGATCGTCACCAAGGACGGCACCGAGCGCGAGATCGATGCGCTCATCGTGGCCACCGGCTTCCACGTCACCGACTCCCCGACCTACAACTCGATGGTCGGACGCGACGGGCGCACGCTGGCCGAGGTGTTCGACGAGATCGGCCAGCAGGCCTACAAGGGCTCGGCCATCGCGAACTTCCCCAATATGTTCTTCCTGGTCGGCCCGAATGTCGGCCTCGGCCACACCTCGATGGTGTTCATGATCGAATCGCAGATCAACTACGTCAGTGACGCGCTGGCGACGATCGACTCCCAGGGTCTGCGCACGGTCGAGGTTCGCGAAGACGTGCAGCAGGCCTACAACGCCGACCTGCAGGAAAAGTTGGGCAAGACTGTCTGGAACACTGGCGGGTGCGCCAGCTGGTACCTGGACAAGCACGGCAACAACACCACGTTGTGGCCGGACTTCACGTTCGAATTCCGTAGGCTCACACGGCATTTCGATGCCGCCGCCTACACTACGACAACCGCAGACGCCGACAGGGAAGTGGTGGCAGCACAGTGAGCAAAGATGCTTACTTCACGAACAAGGTATGCGTGATCACCGGAGCGGGCTCCGGCATCGGTCGCGCGCTGGCCGAGAACCTGGCCGCGCGTGGCGCCAAACTCGCGCTGTCCGACATCGACGCCGAGGGCCTGGCCCAGACCGTCGCGTCCTGCGAGAAGCTGGGCGCGCAGGTGAAGTCCGACCGGCTCAACGTGGCCGAGCGCGAGGCGTTCCTGCTCTACGCCGATCAGGTGAAGGCACACTTCGGCGTCGTGCACCAGATCTACAACAACGCGGGCATCGCCTACCACGGCGACGTGATCAAGACCGAGTTCAAAGACATCGAACGCATCATGGATGTGGACTTCTGGGGCGTCGTCAACGGCACCAAGGCGTTCCTGCCGATGCTGATCGAGTCCGGCGACGGCCACGTGATCAACGTGTCCAGCCTCTTCGGCCTGGTCGCCGTGCCCGGCCAGGCGGCCTACAACTCGGCCAAGTTCGCGGTGCGCGGCTTCACCGAGGCGCTGTTCCAGGAGATGAAGGTCGCCAAGGCGCCGGTCAAGGTCACCTGCGTGCATCCCGGTGGCATCAAGACCGCGGTCGCCCGCAACGCCACCTACGCCGAGGGCATGGACGGCGCCAACGCCGCCACCCTGTTCGACAAGTACCTGGCGATTCACAGCCCGGAGATGGCCGCGCAGACCATCACCGAGGGCGTGCGCAAGGGGCAGGCCCGCGTGCTGATCGGCTGGGAGGCCAAGGTGCTCGACGTGAGCGTGCGCTTCCTCGCCTCCGGCTACAGCCGGATCTCGGCCGTGGTCAACGGCCGCTTCATGCCACACTGACGCTCCGCTAGATCCGAGGAAACTCCATGCGCGAGTTCAAGATTCCGCTGCCGATCGCCCGTGCGTTGCTCGACCCGGTGTTCCGGGTGACCCTCAACGCGCGGCTACCGGTCGCGGTGCAGCGCGTTCTGCTCGACGCGGTCTCCCGGCTGCAGTTGGTGCCCGACGGTTCGGTCGTGCAGCACCTGCAGCTGGGTGGGCGCCCCGCCGAACGCGTGATCGCCGAAACCGCCATTCCGGGTTCGCGTACCCGGGCGGTACCGCCCGAACGTGCCGCGGGCGCGATCTTGTACCTGCACGGCGGCGGCTACGTGGTCGGTTCCATCGCCACACACCGTTCGCTGGTGGCCGGACTCGCCCGCGAGACAGCGTGCGCGGTGTACTCGCTGGACTACCGACTGGCGCCGGAGCACCCGTTCCCGGCCGGACTCGACGACGCCGAGGCCGCGTTCCTCGACCTGGTCGGCAACGTCGGCTACCGACCCGAACAGATCTGTGTGGCCGGCGACTCGGCAGGCGGCGGCCTGGCGATGGCACTGGCCCAGCGGCTGATCGAAAAGCATCAGATGACCCCCGCCGCACTCGGCCTCATCGCGCCGTGGGTGGACCCCACCGAGGTGCCGAGCAAGGATCGCGACCTGGTGATCAACCGAACGTGGTCGCGTGCGTGCGCCGCCCACTATCTCGGCGACGCCGCCGCGACCGAAGCGGGATACGCCCCGCTGTCGGGCAACCTGATCGGCCTGCCGCCCACCTACGTGCAGGTCGATGTGAGCGAACTCCTGCACAACCAGTGTCGCAAGCTCGTCTCAGCCCTGCGTGGAGCGGGCGTGCACGTCCGCTTCACCGAAACCCGCGGCCTCTGGCACGTCGCGCAACTGCAAGCCGCGCTGGTCACCGAGGCAGCGCTGGCTCTCAGCGAACTCGCGGAATTCCTGCGAGAAGCAATTCAGCCGGTATCGATAGACGATTTACGATAAAGCCTGGTGACGGGCAATTCGGGCGGCGATATCGCGACCCGCCCGAACGTGTCGTAGATTACTGGCGAGTAGAACCCACTGGAAGGGCACAGATGCGAGAGTTCGAAGTTCCGGCTTCCTACACCATCCCGGACGATGCGAACAATTCCGACAACGTCTTCCGCTTCGCGCAGGAGACGCCGAACACGGTCTTGTTCAACGTCCCGAACGGCAGCGGCGGCTGGAATGACGTCACGGCGGCACAGTTCGAGAAGGCCGTCCTCGGCGTGGCCAAGGGCCTGATCGCCGCCGGCATCGAGCTGGGCGACCGCGTCGCGATCATGGCGGCCACCCGCTACGAGTGGACGCTGCTCGACTTCGCGATCTGGGCCGCCGGTGGCGTGACCGTCGCGATCTACGACAGCTCGGCCGCCGAGCAGGCCAAGTGGATCCTGCAGGATTCCGAGACCAAGCTGCTGGTCGTCGAGAACGACAAGCACCGCGCCACGATCGACGAGATCGAAGCCGGTTCGCTGCCCGCGCTGGCCGAGACCCTGCAGATCGACAAGGGCGTCATCGACACGCTCACCGAGCGCGGTGCCGAGCTGGACGACTCCGTCGTGCACGAGCGTCGCAAGCAGGTCGGCGCGGCCTCCCCCGCGACCCTGATCTACACCTCGGGCACCACCGGCCGCCCCAAGGGCGTGCAGCTGACCCACGCGAACCTGTGGGCGGAATCGCGTTCGGGTGGCATCGAGCTCAGCGCGTTCGTCTCCGAGGGCCAGAAGACCCTGCTGTTCCTGCCGCTGGCGCACGTGTTCGCCCGCGCCGTCGCGCTGATCGCCTTCGATTCCAAGGTGACCATCCGCCACAGCTCGGACTGGACCACCCTGGTCGAGCAGTTCGGCGACTTCAAGCCCGACTTCATCCTCTCGGTGCCGCGCGTGTTCGAGAAGGTCTTCAACTCCGCCAAGCAGAAGGCGCACGACGGCGGCAAGGGCAAGATCTTCGACGCCGCCGCGGAGACCGCCATCGCCTACAGCACGGCGCTCGAGACCAAGGGCGGCCCCGACCTGCTGCTCAAGCTCAAGCACTTCGTCTTCGACAAGCTGGTCTACAGCAAGCTGCGCGCGGCCCTCGGTGGCCAGTGCCTGGCCGCCGTCTCCGGTGGCGGCCCGCTGGGCGCGCGCCTCGGCCACTTCTTCCGCGGTGCCGGCGTGACGATCTACGAGGGCTACGGCCTGACCGAGACCACCGCCGCGTTCACCGTGAACACGCCCGCGTTCATCCGGGTCGGCTCGGTGGGTCGCCCGATCCAGGGCCACGCGGCCAAGATCGCCGAGGACGGCGAGCTGCTGCTCAAGGGCTCGGTCGTGTTCGACGGTTACTGGGGCAACGCCGAGGCCACCGAGGAGGCGTTCGAGGACGGCTGGTTCAAGACCGGCGACCTGGGCGCCATCGACGCCGACGGCTTCGTCACCATCACCGGCCGCAAGAAGGAAATCCTGGTCACCGCGGGCGGCAAGAACGTCTCCCCCGCGATCCTCGAGGACTCCCTGCGCGCGCACCCGCTGATCAGCCAGGTCATGGTCGTCGGTGACGGCCAGCCCTTCATCGGCGCGCTGATCACGCTCGACCCGGAGGCCCTGCCGGGCTGGAAGGATCGCAACGGCGTCGCCGCCGACACCGCGATCGAGACCCTGATCGAGAACCCGGCGCTGGTCGCCGAGGTGCAGGCCGCGATCGACGAGACCAACAAGAAGGTCTCCAAGGCCGAGGCGATCAAGAAGATCCGTATCCTGCCGGTCGACTGGACCCAGGAGGGTGGCGAGCTCACCCCGAAGATGTCGCTCAAGCGCGCCGTCGTCATGAAGCAGTACGCGGGCGAAGTAGACAAGATCTACTCCTGATCCCACGCGTACGAAAGGCCGGTTGCGTTCGCGCAACCGGCCTTTCGGCTGTTCAGAACCGTTGCGCCGCGAATTGTGCCGCGGTGACGGTCATTCCGTTGATGCCGTAGAGGGTGTGCGAGACGTTGGGCTGGGCGAGCGGGGAACCGTCGCAGATGTTGTCCGAGGGGATACACAGCTCGATGGTCTTGTTCTGGTAGAGCGCGCCGACCGAGACCGCCGGTGCGTCCGCGTCGGCCATGAACCGATCCGACGGTTTGCCGAACAGCGCGACCGCCGCGACGTGCTCTGCCACCTCGGGCGCCATCGGCTCCGGCAGATACATCTCGTACTCCGGCAGCACCCCCTCCGGCACGCCGACACCGGTCGCGAAACCGGCCAGCGCCGCGCCTTGGGAGTAACCGCCGAGGACGATGCGAGCGCCCGGGCAGTTCGCCGCGAGGTATTCGACCCGTCGCTGAGCATCACCGATGCCCTGCACGACGGTGCGCGCGAAGGCCGGCCGGTCGGCGAAGTCGCTGCTGGCCGGGTAGTCGACGCCGTAGGAGCCGACCGAGCGTCCGCCCGCGTTCGCGCGCAGCGCTTCGACGAAGGAAATACCGGTCAGGCCGAGTTCGCCACCCTGCTCGGCGGTTCCGCGAGCGAACACCACCTCGACATCGGAACAGGGCTCGGCGGTAGCGGAATGGGTGGGCGATACCAGGGGAATCGCGGCTGCCAAGAAGACTGCAGACACGAATCGCGAGAAGGAACGTGCTGTCATTCCGCGCAGACTACCGACCGCGACCGTTCACCATCGCCTCGACTCGGCCGGATTCGCCGCCGGGTGAGCGACGGCCCCGACGTTCAGGCCACACTCAACTCCCTGGACCGCAGCACCCGCAGACCCGCGATGCCGATCGCCAGATCGGCCGAAATCTCGAATAGTGCGGCGAACCAGGAGAATCCGGTGACGCCGGAGGCGGCAGGCGCGTTGATGAAGCTGTCACTGAGCGGACCGAACCAGTCCGGGAGCAGGTGCACGATCGTGAAACCGATCGCGCTCGCGAAGCCGATGAACACCGCGGCGCGTGGGGATGCCGGGTGCCTGCGGAACACCAGGAACACCGTGAACAGGGCGAAGAGGATTTGCAGGGTGCCGAGGGCGTTCACCAGCGATGAGGTGGCGTCCATGCCGCGGCGTAAGTGGTCGGCGCCGTGGACCAGGAGGGCGACGGCGAAGACCGCCGTCGTGGCGCGCAGTGTCGAGTCCGGTGCTGTCTCGGTCATCATGTCTCCTGCCGAGCGGGATCGTTTCTACTACACAGTGTAGTTTTGATGGCCGATCCGCGGGAGGTGTTCGGCCGTCACAAATCGGTCACCGGGGCGATCCGGCCGCGACGTACGCTCTGTGCATGGCGTTCTTGCGGGCGATGGCCGGGATCGTGGCCGCGGCACTGGTACTCGGTGTGGCGGAGTTGGTCGCGGTGTTCACCGGGTCCGGGAGCGCACCCGCGTACGCACTCGGCGCGACGGTGGTCGACCGCACCCCCGACGGGGTCAGGGAATGGGCGATCGCGACGTTCGGAACCAGCGACAAGGCCGTGCTATTCGCGTGCATGGGCATTGTCGCGGTGGTGGTCGCGGCGATCGCCGGATATCTCGAGCGAGCGGCTCGACCGATCGGATCGGTAGTGTTCGCGATTTTCGGCGTGGTCGCCGCTGTCGTCGGCGCCGGGAGAGTCGGCGGGTTCGCCGGTGCGCTGCCCGCGCTGATCGGTACCGCCGCTGGAATTCTCGCGTTGCGAGGACTGACGCGGCGGATCGATGACGCATCCGATTCGCTGCGACCGGCGACGGAACCCGCTGCGCCACCACTCGGCGAGGCCACCGCGGCGCCGGACGTAGGCGGCGAGGAAAGCCTGATCCGTACCAGCGCGTCGATCGCAGGTGCCGGGCGACGGCGCGTACTCGGTGGCATCGCGGCGACCGGGGTGCTCGCTCTCGGAGCCGGCCTGGCGGGCCGGCTGCTCAGCGGCGCGCGCCACGATGTGACGGCCGAGCGCGAGACCGTCGAATTGCCCAGGGCGACAGCACCGTTGCCCGATCTACCACCGGATGCCGATCTCCGGGTGCCCGGACTCACCTCGTACATCACCCCGAACAGCGACTTCTACCGGATCGACACCGCGCTGATCGTTCCCCAGGTGTCCACAGACTCCTGGTCCCTGCGCATCCACGGGATGGTCGACCAGGAAATCACTCTCACCTGGGACGACCTCCTTCGCCGCACCCCGGTGGAGCGCCTGGTCACCCTGGCGTGTGTCTCCAACCCGATCAACGGCGACCTGATCGGCAACGCCCGCTGGCTCGGCTATCGCCTCGACGAACTCCTCGCCGAAGCACGACCGCACCCCGACGCCGACATGGTGCTGTCGCACAGCAAGGACGGCTGGACCGCGGGTTCACCCCTCTCGGTCCTCATGGACGGCCGCAACGCCCTCCTCGCCATCGGCATGAACGGCGAACCCCTCCCGGTCCAGCACGGCTACCCCGCTCGCCTCGTCGTCCCCGGCCTCTACGGGTACGTCTCCGCCACCAAGTGGGTCACCGAACTCGAGGTCACCCGCTTCGACCGGGCGACCGCCTACTGGACCCGGCGCGGCTGGTCGGCGCAGGGCCCGATCAAAACCGGCACCCGCATCGACACCCCACGCGGGCGCGGCCGAATCCCGCAGGGCCGCACCGTGATCGCCGGTGTCGCGTGGGCCCAGCATCGCGGTGTCACCGGCGTCGAGGTGCAGGTCGACAACGGCGACTGGCGCCCCGCCCGCCTGTCCACCGAGGTCACCGTCGACACCTGGCGTCAGTGGACCTACGACTGGGAAGCCACCCCCGGCCAGCACACCCTGCGCGCCCGCACTACCGACACCACAGGTCAGCCACAGACCGCCGTCGAACAAGACGTCGTCCCCGACGGCGCCACCGGCTACCCCACCCTCACCATCCAGGTGAACTGAACCTGCCCGCCACGTTCGCACGTGACGGGCAGGCGACTCGGCACTCGCGATCAGGCCGAAGCGTCGGCTTTCTCCCGCGCGGGAGCGTTTCCGGCGGACTTGCCGTGGCCCACGAACAGCGCCGAGGCGACGACGCCGATCAGCAGGATGGCGGCGGGCAGGATCATCGACTGGGCCAGCGCGGTGCTGAATTCGTCGATGATCTGCGGCGGGAGGGGACCGGTGGCCGCGCCCTCGCCGACCGGGCCGCCACCGCCGAGGCCGTTGGCGGTCAGGCGGGCGGCGATCAGGGCGCTGATCGCCGCGCTACCGAGCACCGAGCCGACCTGGCGGGTGGTGTTGTAGATGCCGGCGCCCGCACCCGCCTGGGTGACCGGCAGGTTGTGGGTGGCGGTCGTGGCGAGCGGAGCCCAGATGCAGGCGTTGGCCAAGCCCGCGACGGCCGCGGCGAGCAGGAACCAGACGAGCGACGAATCCGGGCTCATGAGCGCTCCGAACGACGCCACCGAACCGGCGAACAGCACGAACCCGATCGTCGGCAGCAGCCGGGGCGGCAGCTTGTCCGACACCTTGCCGATGAACGGCGCGGTGACACCGGTGATGATCGCCATCGGCGCGAAGACCAGCGCCGACATGGTCGGCGACATCTCGCGCACCGCCTGCAGGTAGAAGTACGAGGGCACCATCATCGAGGTGATCGCGGCGCCCATCGCGGCGATCGCCAGGTTCGACAGCGCGAAATTGCGGTCCCGGAACAGGCTCAGCGGCACCAGCGGTTCGCCCTTGTTGCGCGCCTGGTTGATCACGAACACCACCAGCATCACCACGCCGAAGCCGATCAGCAGCCAGATCCGCAGCGACCAGTCCTGCGAATTGCCCTCCTGGATACCGAAAACCAGGGCGAGCATGCCGACTCCGCTGAGAATCACACCGACGATGTCGAACTTGTGGTCGCTGGTCGGCAGCGCGGGCACCAGCCACACGGCCAGGCCGAACGCGATGATGCCGACCGGCACGTTGACGAAGAAGATCCATTCCCAGCCGAGGTTGTCGACCAGCACGCCACCGAGGATGGGGCCGATCAGCGTCGCCAGCCCCGCGACGCCACCCCACAGGCCCATCGCGGCGCCGCGCTTGTCCGGCGCGAAGGTGCGGGTGATCACGGCCATCGTCTGCGGCGTCATCAGCGCGGCGCCGATGCCCTGGGCGGCGCGGGCGGCGATCAGCATGCCGATGCTGCCGGACAGGCCGCACCACAGCGAGGCACCGGTGAAGATCGCGAGGCCGATCAGGTAGATGTTCTTCGGCCCGAACTTGTCACCGAGCCGACCGGTGACCAGCAGCGGCACCGCGTAGGTGAGCAGGTAGGCACTGGTGACCCAGATGACGTTGGAGATGTCGGTGCTGAGGTCGGTCATGATGGCCGGATTGGCGACCGCGACGATCGTCATGTCCAGCAGGATCATGAAGAACCCGACCACCAGCGCGAAGAGCGCTAGCCACGGATTGCGTTGGGTGGTCATCGAATTCGTTCCAATCGAGGAGAGGGATTCAGCTTCGGGCGGCCCAGCGGGGCCGGGGCGCGGCGTCGGGGGAATCCCCACTCGGCCATTCGTGGATGTGATCGTCGGTGATCCGTTCGCCGGTGCCGGGGTCGTACTGCTCCCACGGCACGGCACCGCTGCCGAGTTCGGCGGCGAAATCTTCGATCCACACGAGCTCGGCGTGGATGGTGGCGCGAATGTATTCCAGGACAACGAAATAGCGGCGCGGGATGGCACGGCTGCGCGTCCAGTCGAGCAGCACGTCCATGTCGGCCCGCGACTGGGTCAGGTACTCCACGCGCTCGTCGAGCAAGGCGACGACCTGTTCTTGCGGAAGGGTGTGTGCTTCGGCCAACGCCACCCGGAAGATCGGGTATTCCTGCACCGGTGTCCGCAGCAGGTCAGCGATCCGCCCCCGCAGCGCGGTCCGCCCGGAATCGGTGATCCGATAGGTGGTCCGCTCTGGCCGGTTCCCGGCCCGACCGATCCCCTCCGCCGCCACCATCTCGTCGTCGGCCAGCCGGGCCACCACGTGATACAGCGACCCGGGCCGCACCTTGACCAGCAGATCCTCCCGCCGAGCGATCAGCAGTTGATACATCTCGTACGGATGCATCGGCCGCTCGTCGAGCAACCCGAGCACCGCGATAGCCAACGGCGTCATCACATTCCGCCCGGGCTGCCCCACCCCGCCACCTCCACTCAGCACTATAGTCCACACCAAATATTCCAGTAGGAATATACGGAGCGGAACATAGCCTGGCAAGCGCGCGACAGAGCCACCGACACTGCCTGCCGTGATGACAGAGTTCGGAAGGTTGTTGGGGGTGCCTGACGATAAGGCGCAGTGGCGCTAGAGGCCGTGGGCGTCGAGCCAGGAGCGGGCGGCGTCGGCGGGGCGGGTGCCGGTTTCGATGTCGTGGATCAGATCGACCAGCTCATCGGTGGTCAGTTCGCCTGCCACGTAGTTGAGCTTCTTCAGCTGTTGGCGGTCGAAGATGCCGCTGCGGTAGAGGGCGACGATGCTCTGGGTGCGGGCGGCGCCCTCGGGCGCTCCGCGCTGCGCGCGGGGACGCAGGTCGGTGCCGTCCGCGGCGTCGGAGACCGAAATACCCTGGGGCAGAGCCGAGTTGACCGCGGCGACCACCTCGTCGGGCGTGCGGGCGGGCGAGGCCGGGTTCCAGAGATCCACGAGGGCACCGTTGCGGGCGGGGAGGACGGCGATGCGGCCCGCGTCGAGATCGGCGAGGGGGGTGCTCGATCCGGTCATGACGGTGGAATCGGCGCCCGCGCGGTCCAGTGCTTGGGAATAGATCTCGGCGAGCAGAACCGATTCCGTCGTCGAATTCCCACCCACCACAACCACCGGGGCGGCGGCGTCGGAGGCGCAGGAAATCGTGGTGAAAGCGCAGGCTGCGGCCAGGATCGCGGCGGCGGTTCGACGCACAGCGACCGAGTACATCCGGCGACACCAACTTTCCGTATTTGCCGTCAACCCGCGCAATTCGGCCCGACGGCGGGCAGTATGAACTACCAGAATGTACCTGTGGCCCCCGGGTCGCACGCACAGCGCACTGCCCGCCTTTGCCGGAAGGACACCAGTGAAAACCGACTTCGCCTCCTCATCGCCAGGACAACGTCGACCGGCACGCCGCCTCGCGATGCGAGCGGGCCGGGTACTGGTTGCCGCGGTGGCGCTGGCCGCCGCCATGATCGCCTCCGCCTGCGGCAACAACGATCCCCTTGCCGCCAAGGGTGATTGCACAAGCGACGCGTTGATCATCGGGTCGGCCAACTTCCCCGAGTCCGAGACCGTCGCCAACATCTACACCGAGGTGCTGCGGATCAACGGCTTCAAGGTCGACACCAAGTTCGACATCGGCTCGCGCGAGGCCTACATCCCCGCGCTGCGCCAGTGCGCGATCTCGCTCATCCCCGAATACACCGGCAACCTGCTGCAATACCTCGATAAAGACGCCACGGCCACCGCCGCGCCCGAGGTGAACGCCGCGCTCACCACCGCACTCGGCGACGACCTCGCCATCGCGACGCCCGCCCCCGGCGAGGACTCCGACGCGGTGGTCGTCACCCGCGCCACCGCCGACAAGTGGAACTTGAAGTCCATCGCCGACCTCGCGCCGCACTCGGCCGAGGTGAAGTTCGGCGGGATGGCCGAATTCGCCCAGCGCCCGGGCGGACTGCCGGGCTTGAAGAAGAACTACGGCCTCGACATCACCGACGCCAACTTCGTGCCGATCGCCGACGGCGGCGGCCCCGCGACGGTGCGCGCGCTGGTCGAGGGCCAGGTCACCGCGGCCGACATCTTCACCACATCGCCGGCGATCGCGCAGAACGACCTGGTCGTGCTGGCCGATCCGAAGCACAATTTCGCCGCGCAGAACGTGGTCCCGCTGTTCAACGCCGCGAAGAAGTCCGACAAGGCCGTCGCCGTGCTCGACGCGGTCTCGGCCAAGCTCACCACCACCGAACTGATCTCGCTGAACACGGCCGTCTCCGGCGACAGCAAGATCGAACCGAAGGCCGCCGCGCTCGCCTGGATCACCGCCCAGGGGCTGAACTCCCCCATCGGCTAGGCGAACCCGCGCCTCGAGGAGAATCTCATTGTCCGACATCGAATTCCGCGGTATCGACAAGACCTATCCGAACGGCACACACGCGGTCCGCGATCTGAACCTGCACATCGACTCGGGATCGTTCACCGTGTTCGTCGGGCCGTCCGGCTGCGGCAAGACCACCTCGATGCGCATGATCAATCGCATGGTCGACCCCAGCGCGGGCACCATCACCGTCGACGGACGCGACATCGCGACGGTCGATCCGGTGAAACTGCGCCTCGGTATCGGCTATGTGATCCAGAGCGGCGGGCTGCTGCCCAACCGCAGGGTGATCGACAACGTGGCGACCGTGCCGATGCTGCTCGGGCAGTCACGCAAGGCTGCCCGCGCGGCCGCACTGGAGGTGATGGATCGGGTCGGGCTGGATCGCGATCTGGCCGAACGGTATCCGGCGCAACTGTCCGGCGGCCAGCAGCAGCGAGTCGGGGTGGCGCGAGCGCTGGCCGCCGACCCGCCGGTGCTGTTGATGGACGAGCCGTTCAGCGCGGTCGACCCGGTGGTGCGCGCGGAACTGCAATCGGAGATGCGGCGGCTGCAGTCCGAATTGCACAAGACGATCGTGTTCGTCACCCACGACATCGACGAGGCGATCACGCTCGGCGACAAGATCGCGGTGTTCGGGCTCGGCGGGGTGCTCCAGCAGTACGACACGCCGGAACGTGTCTTGGCCCAGCCCGCCACGGATTTCGTCGCCGGGTTCGTCGGCAGGGATCGCGGGTATCGCGGACTGTCGTTTCGCAGCGCCGAAGCTGTTGCGCTGGCGCCGATTCGGATGATCGAGCCGGACGGCATCGCCGGATTGCGGCTCGCCCAGGGCGAATGGGCACTCGTCGTCGACGAGCTCGGCAAGCCGGGCGGCTGGATCGACGTCACCGGCGTAGAGCGGGTGCGGGCCGGAAAACCTTTGGCCTCCAGTGTTTCCGCGGGCGGTTCCCTGTTCACCCCGACCGGCGACCTCCGGCAAGCCCTGGACGCGGCGATCTCCTCGCCTTCGGGCATCGGCGTCGCCGTCGACGAGTCGGGCGCCGTGCGCGGCGGGCTGCTCGCCACCGATGTGCTGACCCAGCTCGCCGAACAGCGGGTAGCCGAAGACTCCGAACGCAATCAGGAGTTCTTCACCCAGGGCACCTCGTGAGATACCTGATCGACAACTTCGCCGACATCATGGCGATTACCCGCACCCACCTGGTACTGGCACTTGTCCCCCTGCTGCTCGGTCTGGTGATCGCGGTCCCGGTCGGCGCGCTGGTGCACGGAAGCCGCTGGGCCCGGCGGATCACCACCACGACGTCGAGCCTGGCCTACACCATCCCGTCGCTCGCGCTGTTCGTGATCATTCCGCCGCTGGTCGGCATCTCGATGATCGACCCGCTCAACGTGATCATCGCGCTCACCGTGTATTCGACCGCGCTGCTGCTGATCGCGGTGCCGATGGCACTGGATACGGTGCCCGGCAGCGTGATCGATGCCGCCGACGCGATCGGGTTCGGCCGGCTGCGGCGCACCGTCACCGTCGACATGCCGTTGGCGCTACCGGTTTTCACCGCTTCTCTGCGCGTAGTCGTGGTCACCAATATCGCGATGGTGTCGGTCGGCGCGCTGATCGGAGTCGGCGGGCTCGGGAAGCTGTTCACCCAGGGCTACCAGCGCGATTACCCCGACCAGATCGTCGCGGGCATCATCGTGACCCTGGTGCTCGCGCTGATCTTCGATCGGCTGGTGTTCCTGCTCGGCACCCTCGCAACCCCGTGGACCAGGGCGGACGCGCGCGTGACAGGGGCACGCTCGTGAACCTCTTCGTCGAAGCCTGGAACTATCTGAGCGACAGCGCTAACTGGGGCGGACCCACCGGCATCGAACATCGCCTGCTGCAACACCTGTGGTACAGCTTCCTCGCGGTGGCGCTGTCGGCGGTGATCGCGGTGCCGCTCGGGTCGATCATCGGGCACACGCGCCGCGGCAGTGCCGTGATGGTCGGCTTCGCCAATGCCATGCGGGCGCTGCCGACGCTGGGGCTGCTCACCTTTCTGGTGCTCGGACTCGGGCTCGGGCTGATCCCGCCGCTGCTGGCGCTGATCACCGTCGGCATCCCACCGCTGCTGGCGGGGGCCTACGCGGGAATCGCGAATGTGCCCGCCGACGTGGTCGACGCCTCGCGGGCGATGGGGATGACCGAGCGCCAGATCCTGTTCCGGGTCGAGGTGCCCAACGCGATGCCGGTGCTGCTCGGCGGGTTGCGCGGCGCCACTCTGCAAGTCGTCGCCACCGCGACCATCGCGGCCTATGTCAACCTGGGCGGGCTCGGCCGCTACATCTTCGACGGCATCGGGCTCTACCGATACGACCTCGTACTGGTGGGCGCGCTGCTGGTCGCGGTGCTGGCACTGGTGCTCGACGGGCTGCTCGCGGTGGCGGTGTGGGCGAGCACCCCGGGCACCGGCAGGCTCACCCGCGCGGGGGCCGACCCCCGGATCTCAGTCGTCGCCGAGTAGCGCCCGCAGGTGCGGGTCGTCGGCCAGCACCTGCTGCATCCTGGCACGTTCCCGGGCGCGCTGAGCGTTGGCGTGAATCCACTCCTGCGCTGCCTGCACCATCGCCACATTCACCGAGACGCCCGCGGCCGCCGCGGCCTCCGCGAGCTGTTCGGCGACCTCGTCGGGAAGCTGCACGGTGATGGTGGTCATCGTTCGATGATCCCAGACAACGCGACAGCGCCCCCGTTCCGGTGGGAACGGGGGCGCCTGTCCGGGAGAAACTAGGCGACGCCCTCGGCGCGCGCTGCTTCGGCGACGGCCTCGGCCACTGCCGGAGCCACGCGCGGATCGAGCGGGCTCGGGATGATCTTGTCGACGGCGAGCTCGTCGGCGACGACGCCGAAGATGGCGTTCGCGGCGGCGACCTTCATGCCCTCGGTGATCCGGCGGGCACCGGCGTCGAGCGCACCCTTGAACACGCCGGGGAAGGCGAGCACATTGTTGATCTGGTTCGGGAAGTCGCTGCGGCCCGTCGCCACGATCGCCACGTACTTGGCGGCCACGTCGGGGTGGATCTCCGGGTCCGGGTTGGACATGGCGAACACGATCGCCTCCGGCGCCATCGAGGCGATGAGCTCTTCGGGGATGGTGCCCGCGGACAGGCCGAGGAACACATCGGCGCCGGCGAGCGCGTCGGCCGGGCCGCCGGTCAGGCCGCGCGGGTTGGAGCGGGCGGCCAGGTCGGCCTTCACACCGTTGAGGCCGTCGCGACCGGTGCTGACGATGCCCTTCGAGTCGAGCACGACCACATCGGGGACGCCGGCGGCGATCAGGATGTTCGCGCATGCCACACCGGCCGCACCGGCGCCGGAGACGACAACCTTCAGCCCGGACATGTCACGGCCCTGCACCGCGGCCGCACCCTTGAGGGCGGCCAGCACCACGATGGCGGTGCCGTGCTGGTCGTCGTGCATGACCGGGCA
Source organism: Nocardia sp. NPDC057272 (assembly GCF_042668615.1). NCBI lineage: Bacteria > Bacillati > Actinomycetota > Actinomycetes > Mycobacteriales > Nocardiaceae > Nocardia > Nocardia sp. NPDC057272. Next base: position 559,301 of record NZ_JBHUYK010000001.1, read on the forward strand.
GTCCAGCGCCTCGATGACGCGACGCTCGATCTCGAAGCAGCGCGGGGCGGAGATGTCTTCCAGGTTCACCGCGCCGAAGCTCGGACGCAGGTGGATCAGCGTCTGGACGATCTCGTCGGGATCGGTGGTGTCGAGCACCAGCGGGATCGAGTTCAGGCCGGCGAACTTCTTGAACAGCGCGGCCTTGCCCTCCATCACGGGCAGCGAGGCGCGCGGGCCGATGTCGCCGAGGCCGAGCACGGCGGTGCCGTCGCTGACCACGACCACGAGCCGGTCGGTCCAGGTGTAGGTCTTGGTGAGCGCGGGGTCCTCGGCGATGGCGCGGCTGACCTGGGCGACACCGGGGGTGTAGGCGATGGACAGGTCGCGCTGGGTCTCGAGGGGGGCGCTGAGCTCGACAGACAGCTTTCCACCGAGGTGACCCGCGAAGATCTCCTCCTGGGTGATCGCAGCGAGGCTCGCTGCGTCATCGGCCTTGGGCGCCGCGGTGGCATTCGGTGCGTCAGTCACAGGTGACACGATTTCACTCCTGCTCGAGTCGGGCTCAACCGGGGGACGGTTACCGCCGGGTATATCGGAACTACTAATTTCTGGGACGCCGGATCGCTACGACGCTGGATCGCTATCACGCTCATCGGGTGCGCGTCCGCACGCGTTTCGCGGTGGCAACCGGTACACGTGGCGCGGCACTGATCCGCCGAGCGGAACCGGACGGGTGTGTCCGGGCGAGCAAAACGGGTCGACCAACGCTGCGACGGTGCGTCGCACGGCGGAAGGTCACCATGTTTCCCCGAACCCGGCGGTGGCAAGGGAAGGGAATCCGCAACATTCTGCCAGCACGATGCGTTGATTGCCAAACCGCGTCATGTGTCGAGCGTAGCCGTGTCGAATTGCCGTGGCGTAAGCGAAAACTCGCAGCGCAGCGGGAACATCCGGTGAACTTTCACACCGTGGCGGGGGTGGCCGCGGTGAGCTCGCCACCGAGCGGCTCCGGCCATTCCTCCCGGCGCACCCACACATCGTCGAGCCCACCGCAGCGCAGCCGGACCAGCCAGTCCGAGTGCGCGGCGGGGTGGTCGATGCGACGGTGGATACCACGACTCTCGGTACGCACGAGCGCGCTGTAGCCCGCCCACCGGGCGACGGCGAGCAGCGCGGCCGCCTGGCGTGCCCGCAGCTGCCCCACCCCGAGGCCGCCCAATTCGAACTGGGCGCCGGGCCACATCGCGTCCAGTTCGGCGATGCTGTCGCCGAGGCTGCCCGCGCTGCGCCGGTAGCTGCGGCGCAGCGGCAACGTGTGCTCCTGCACCAGGCCGATCACCGACCGTGGGTCGATGTGGGCGTGCGGCCCGAGGCCCGCGCCCGGCACCGGACGCGCACTGCTCGCCCTTTCGTTGGCGACCGCGAACGCGGCGGCGCCCTGCCCCGCCCAGGTGCCCGAGGCCAGCGCCCAGGCGCCGTTGAGGCCGCCGCGGGCGCTCGCCGCCCCGGTGACGAGCTGCCGGCCGGTCACATCGCCGGCACCGAACAGGCCGCGGATCGTCGTCGAGCAATCGGTATCGGCGAGGGCCAGCCCGCCCGCGCCACGGATGGTTCCCGCCAAAACCGCTCGCACGGGTACCCGGCCCGCGCCGTCGACCGCGCCGTGCCTGCTCAGCCAGTGCCGGACGGTGTCGGGCACCTCGCTCAGCGCCGCGAACACCCGCCGGCCGTCCGCGATGGCGGTGAGCGCCGCCGGGTACTGATCGGGCAGTTCGACGCCCGCTTCGTCGTAGAGGGCCGCGAAATGCACCGACAGCCCGGGCGCGACCGCCGGATGCGGATGTACTCGCGACAGCACCGGCGCCAGTCCGTAGGCACTGGAGAACTCCATCCCGCACAGTTCGGCGCCTGCCTCTGCCGCCATCAGCAGGCCCTCGCCGGTACTCACCTCGGTGCCCGCACCGCCGGACAGGAACGCGCAACCACCGGTGGCGACCACGACCGCACCTGCCCGGATGGCCCACGGCCGAAACTTGTTGTGACGCTGGACCCCCGCCGCACCGACCACGGTGCCCGCCGGATCGACCAGCAATTGCAGCGCCGGATGATGATCGAGGATGCGCACGCCCGCCTCGAGCGCGCCGCGCCGCAGCCGGCGCAAGTAGCTCGCGCCGTCGAAGTGCACGTGGGCCGGGTCGCCGTTCGGATCGGGCACGCGATGGCGGGTCCCCGACCAGGTCTGCAATCGCCGGTGGGTCTCGTCGACCACGCGGTGTAGCCAGGCCCGATCACCGAGCCCGCCGCCGGAAACGAACATCTTCTCGACCGCCTCGGCGCGGCCAGGACCGGGCGGGATATCCCAGAGCACGGTCGTGCCGTACACGGTGGGACCGCTGGAACCACAGCGGCTCTTGTCGACCAGCACCACCCGCGCGCCCGTCGCCGCGGCCGAGACGGCAGCCCAGAGCCCCGCGGGTCCACCGCCGAGGATCAAGACATCCGTTTCGATGCTGGTCACAAAGAGAAATATTCGGGCACAGTTCACCCGTCCGCAACCATTACGCGGCCGTCAACCCCACCATTGTGTCCAAAGCAATACACCGGCCGTGACCAAGACCGCCGCGGACCCGAACAGGGTGGACATGCCGCGGCGCCGGTCGGCGAAGACCTGCGCGACGACCACCACGACCGCGGCCACGAAATGCCACGCCAGCGATTCCGCGCCCGGCCCGGGAAAGTCGCGGCGCGAGCCGATCACCGCCGCGCCGACGACCACGCACAAGAGCACGACAACCCCACCCGCGACAACGCCGCTGACCGCACGAAGCAGCGTCACGGGGCGATCACCGGCGTCCCGCTCGCCTTGTCGATGAGTGCTTCGTACTGATCGGGATCGGTGCCACACGCGCCGATCTCGATGGTCTTGTTGCTGCCGTGATAGTCCGACGAGCCGGTGCGCACCAGACCCAGTTCTCGCGAAAGCCCGGTCAGCACAAGGCGATCGGCTTCGCTGTGATCCGGGTGGTCGATCTCGAGCCCGCCGAGGCCGAGCCCGGCCAGCTCCCTGATGTCGTCGAGCGCCAGCAGCCTGCCCCGCTTCCGTGCGCGAGCATGGGCGATCACGCTGACCCCGCCCGCGGCCGCGATCAGCCGCACGGCCCTCGGCAGCGGGGTGTCGGCCTTCTCGGCGTAGTACGGCCCGTGCGGAGCGAGCAGATCGACGAACGCGGCATTCACGCTCTCGACCACGCCCGCCGCGACCAGTGCCTGCGCCAGATGCGGCCTGCCCACCGCCGGACCCGCGGTCGCCATCACATCGACGGGATCGATCGGCAGTCCGTCGGCCGCCATCTTCTCGGCCATCGCCCGAACTCTGGCCACCCGCTCACCGCGCAACCGCTCGCGCTCCTCGGCGAAACCGCGGTCGGTGGGGTCGAACAGATACGCCAGCAGGTGCACCGGCACCGGGTAGCCGTCTTCCCCCATGCCCGTGCACGACATCTCCATGCCACGCACCAGGGTGAGTCCCGAGGGGCGGGCAGCCTCGGCCTCCGCCCAGCCACCGGTGGTGTCGTGGTCGGTGATCGCGACGACGTCGAGGCCGGCCGCCGCGGCATGCCGCACCAGTTCGGCGGGGGTGTCGGTGCCGTCGGAAGCGGTGGAATGGGTATGCAGGTCGATGCGCACACCTCAGTCTTACAGTGCGGTGTCGGGTCCCGCGCGTTCCCGGGTACGCGAGAACCGTGCCCGTAGGATCCACTCGGTGCCCTCATTTCCGCCGATGCCGTCGTTTCACGGGCCGAATCGCGCGACGAAAACACCGCGACCTCAGGTCCCCGTCCCGACGGCGCGAGCGATCGTCGACTGCGGGGTCTACGTCGACGGCGAGCGGCAGCCGGGACATTTCACACCGCAACAGGCGCTGGCAGCGGCGGAGCGGACCGATGCGGGATTCGTCTGGATCGGCCTGCACGACCCGGACGAGCGGCAGATGAACGACATCGCCTCGATCTTCGACCTGCACCCGCTGGCGGTGGAGGACGCGGTGCAGGGCAGGCAACGCCCCAAGCTCGAGCGCTACGCCGACACCCTGTTCCTGGTGATGAGCACGGTCTGCTACGTCGAACACGACATCGACTCCACCAGCGAGATCGTGGAGACCGGCGACATCATGGTCTTCACCGGGCCGCGCTTCGCCGTGACGGTGCGCCACGGCGAACACACCCACCTGTCCACGGTGCGCCACGAGCTCGAAAAGCAGCCCGAGCAGCTGAAATACGGGCCGACCGCGGTGTTGCACGCCGTCGCCGACCACATCGTGGACACCTACGTCGATGTCACCGAGTCCGTCGGCGTCGACATCGACGAAATGGAAGAGGCGGTGTTCACGCCCGCCTCGAAGATCGGCATCGGCTCGATCTACCAGCTCAAACGCGAAGTGGTGGAATTGCGAAGGGCGGTCGCGCCGCTGGCGGTTCCGCTGGAGCGGCTGGTGAACAACACCGACTTACCGGTGCCGACCGAGATCCGTCGCTATCTGCGCGACGTGGCCGATCACCAGGCCAGCGTCTCCGATCACATCAGTTATTTCGACGAAGCGCTCAGCGGGTTGGTCAACGCCGCGCTGGCCAAGATCAGCGTTCAGCAGAACACCGACATGCGCAAGATCTCGGCCTATGCCGCGATGGCGGCGGTACCGACGATGATCGCCGGCGTGTACGGCATGAACTTCGACCACATGTGGGAGCTGCACCAGGTGTGGGGCTACCCCGTGGTGCTGATCGTGATGGCAGTGCTGTGCGCGGTGCTGTTCCGCAGCTTCCGCCGAAACGGCTGGCTCTAGAGATTCACCGCGCCGCGCTCGGGATCACGCACGTCGATCCCGGCTTCGGCCCACGCGTCGCGCAACGCTTGGGCGCCGCGCACACGCACCCAGGCGGCCTCGGTCGCGGTCACCGGGGTGACGCTGAGGTAGCGCACCGGGTCGGCAGGGTCCGGCAGCGGGATCGCGGGAATATCGCTCTCACCGAGCACGACCGCGGTGAACTTCGCGTTGCGCCACAGCGGTTCTCCGAGATCGAGTAGCGCGTCGGCCTGCAGCACAACGCCTTCCACGGCGGGCGAGGCGACCAGCACACCGAGGGATTTGGCCACCCCGACCTGCGGGTCGGCGCTCATCAACAGCGTCAGGACCAGTTCCGCGCGCGGTCCGCGCACCGGGTCGGCGAGCAGATCGGTCGGATCGCCCATCGGATGACGGGAACCGCCCAGCGTCGCGTAGTGGACCGCGCCGTCGCCCGGAATACGCAGGATCTCGACGGGTTCCAGCCCGAGGAAGGTCAGCGACGCCGAATCGACCTGGGCGCGTTCGACATCGAAGTGGTCCAGCACCGCGGCACGGACCGTGTTCTCCACATCCATCGCGCTACAGGGCCAATCTGGCAAGCATGTCGCGGGCCTGTTCGGCGGACTTCGGATCGCACAGCACGTCGTAACGGCCCGCGACCAGCTGCATGGTCGAGGCGAAGTCGCGCTGGCCCTTGGTGGCCGCGTACGGGATCGACGTGGTGATGACGCCGAAGACGATGCCGCCGAGCAGGCCGACGACGAGCGGACCGAGCGCACCGCCGGTGGTCGTGAACAGGCTCAGCAGCAGACCGAGGAACAGGCCGAGCCAGGCACCCGACACCACGCCGCCGCCGATGACCTTGCCCCACGTGAGCCGGTAGAGCACCCGCTCCACCTGCATCAGATCGACACCGACGATGGTCACGTCCTGCACCGGGAACTGCCCGTCGGCCAGGTAGTCGACCGCGCGCTGCGCCTCCGCGTAGGTCGGATACGAGCCGACCGGCCAGCCCGACGGCGGCGTCGGCAACGCCTGCCGCCCGCGATTCGAGTTGCCCAAGGGATTCGTCATAGTCCTATTCTGCTATTCGTCGACCGACTGTGCCGCAGTGAAACGCGCCATTCACCCCCGCGGGGATCAAGCGCCGGTTCTCGTCATCCCCGCGGCGCGCCCCTTGTCGGCGACAACCTGAGCCATCTTGGCGCTCGCTTCGTCGATCATCTCATCCCCCAACATGACAGCGCCACGCGCGCCACCGGCCTCGGAGGTGTGGAAGGCGTAGGTCTCCAAGATCAACTCGGCGCGGTCGTAGTCGGCCTGACGTGGACTGAAGATCTCGTTGGCCGCGTCCACCTGGCCGGGATGCAGCACCCACTTGCCGTCGAAACCCAGGGCGGCCGTGCGGGCAGCGGCCCGGCGGAAACCGTCGACATCGCGAATTTGCAGGTAGGGACCGTCGATCGCCTGCAACCCGTGTGCGCGAGCGGCGAGCAGGATGGTCATCAGGATGTGGTGGTAGGCGTCGCCGACGTCGTAGCCTTCCGGCTGCTCGCCCACCACCAGCGTGCGCATATTGATACTGGCCATGAAATCGGCGGGCCCGAACACCAGCGTCTGCACGCGCGGGCTGGCGGTGGCGATGGCGTCGATATTGCGCAGGCCCAGCGCGTTCTCGATCTGCGGTTCGATGCCGATCCGGCCGACCTCGAGACCGCTGGCCTTCTCCACCTGGGTGAGCAGCAGATCGAGCGCCCGCACCTGACCCGCGTCGGTGACCTTGGGCAACAGGATCGCGTCGAGCCAGCTGCCCGCGCCCTCGACCACGCTGATCACATCGGCGAAGGTCCATTCGGTCGACCAGTCGTTGACCCGCACCACCCGCAACTGCGAACCCCAGCCCGGTTCGTTCAGGGCGGCGACGATATTCGCCCGCGCGGCCGCCTTGGCGCCGGGGGCGACCGCGTCCTCCAGATCGAGGAACACCTCGTCGACCGGCAGAGTTTTCGCCTTCGCGATCATCTTCGGGTTGCTACCCGGCACCGCGAGCACCGAACGACGTGGCTTCATGAGGAGCGCCTCCTGGTTCGAGCGGCCGTACTCGACCGATAGCCTGATGGTCATGGCAACCACCAGGGTGTATGTCGCCCGGCTCGCCGGCCTGACGGTGCTGGGTCCGGACGGGGAGTCTATCGGCCGGGTCCGCGACGTGGTCGTCGCCGTCCGCAACGCACGCCAGCCGCCGCGGGTGCACGGGCTCGTCGTCGAATTGCTCACCCGGCGGCGAATTTTCGTACCGATACTGCGGGTGACCGCGATCGAACCCGGCATGGTGACGCTCAACACCGGGACCGTGAGCCTGCGCCGTTTCGCACCGCGAGCCGGCGAGCTCCTGGCCATGGCACAGATCGTGGACTCGCAGGTGCGGGTGAACGACCCGGACCTGCCGGATCTGGCCGACGTCGACGTGCTGGTCGCCGATCTGGGTATCGAACAGACCAGGACCAGAGATTGGATCGTCAGCCGGGTCGCGGTGCGCGGACATCGGCGGATCGGGCGCAGGCGCGCGGTGCATGTCGTGGAGTGGTCACAGGTCGACGGGCTCACCCCCGCCGAAGTGGACCGGCCCGGCCAGGACGTGACCACCCTGCTCACCCAGTTCGAGGGACTGCGCGCGGCCGATGTCGCGCATCGATTGCGTGAGCTGCCGGAGAAGCGGCGCATCGAGGTGGCGATCGCCCTCAACGACGAACGACTCGCCGACGTGGTCCAGGAACTGCCCGATGACGACCAGGTCGACTTGCTCAGCCATCTCGAGGTGCGCCGCGCCGCCGACGTGCTCGAGGCGATGGACCCCGACGACGCCGCCGACCTGCTCGGCGAACTGCCCGAGAGCGAAGCCGAATCACTGTTGGCCCTGATGGATCCCGAGGAATCCGAGCCGGTGCGCCGACTGCTCGCGCACTCCCCCGACACGGCGGGCGGTCTGATGACGCCGAAACCGATCGTCCTCGGGCCCGCGACGACCGTCGCCGAAGCGCTGGCCCGGGTCCGCGACCCCGACCTCACGCCCGCGCTGGCCTCGATGGCCTTCGTCGTGCGACCACCCACGGCCACACCGACCGGCCGCTACCTGGGCTGTGTACACATTCAGCAGCTGCTGCGGGAACCGCCCGCGCACCTGGTGGGCGGGATCGTCGACAGTGACCTGGCGCCGCTGTCACCCGACCTGCCGCTCTCGGCGGTGACCCGCTATTTCGCCACCTACAACCTGGTGTGCGGGCCGGTGGTCGACGCGGAGAACCACCTGCTCGGCGCGGTGACCGTCGACGACGTCCTCGATCATCTGCTGCCCGAGGATTGGCGAGAAGAAGAGCCCCCGGCGCTGCAGCAGGTCGAGGCGAGCGGGAGTACGGCATGAGTGAGAAGAATCCGGCGCGGCAACGCTTGGAGACGCCGGTCGGGTCGCGCTTCCGCTTCGACTGGGATTCGGACGCCTTCGCACAGGCCAGTGAGCGCGTCGCCCGGTTCCTCGGCACCGGGCGCTATCTCGCGATCCAGACGGTGATCGTGATCGTGTGGATCCTGATCAATGTGTTCGCGGTGGCGCTGCGCTGGGATCCGTACCCGTTCATCTTGCTCAACCTGGCCTTCTCCACTCAGGCCGCCTACGCGGCGCCGCTGATCCTGCTGGCGCAGAACCGTCAGGACAACAGGGACAAGGTCTCGCTCGAAGAGGACCGGACCCGGGCCGCGCAGACCAAGGCCGATACCGAGTTCCTCGCCCGCGAACTCGCCTCACTGCGTCTGGCGGTGGGCGAGGTCGCCACCCGCGACTACCTGCGGCGTGAACTGGAGGAGATCAAGGACGTGCTCGACCGCATCGATGCGGTCACCACGCCCGACGGCGCGCCGAAGCCGGACAAAAAGCGAAAAGCAGTCCGCAAGAAAACCTCCGGTCAAACGGCCTCTTCCGCCCCGATTTCGCCTGGTGCTCCAGATGCATGACCGGAAATGCTCAACAACTTCCTGACCGGTAGGTAACCTGGATCACGTTGTTCCGGGTGGGCCGGAGGGGGACTCTGCGGCCTGCCGCTTTTCGACGAAAAGGGTGTGGCCGTGCGAATTTCTGCTCCGATAACGATGTCGGCCCTTGTAGTCGCAGGTCTTGTCGCCTCCGGGTCCGGGGTGCACACCAGCGACCCGAGCACCGCGCCGACCGCACCGGAGGCCCTGCTGGCGGCCACGGCGAGCACCGCCGAGGACACCCCCGAAACCGATCCGTCCGAGATCGTCGGCCTGCTGCCGGTCGCGCAGGAGGCGCCGCGCCGGTTGCGCGCACTCAACGCCAACACCGCCGCACCCTTCGCGGGAACAGTTCCGCTGCAAAGCATTTCGCTGCCCACGGGCAGCGGCGCGCTCGGCATCCCGGAGATCGTGCTCGCCGCCTACCGCAACGCCGAGCTGGCCATGGAATCCGCGCAGCCGGGCTGCGGGCTCACCTGGAACCTGCTCGCGGGCATCGGCCGGATCGAATCCGGGCACGCCAGCAGTGGCCGCACCGACCCCGCCGGTACGACGACGACGCCGATCTTCGGCCCCGCCCTCGACGGCACCCTGCCCGGCAACGAGGTGATCAAGGAAGCCGACGGCGGTTTCGTGCGAGCCCTCGGCCCCATGCAGTTCCTGCCGAGCACCTGGGCGCACTACGCCGCCGACGGCAACGGCGACGGCGCCTCGGACCCGCACAATGTCTTCGACGCGGCGCTGGCCGCGGGCAAGTACCTCTGCTCGGGTGGCATGAACCTGCGCGAGGCGGCCCAGGAGCTGCGGGCGGTTCTGCGCTACAACAACTCGATGTCCTATGCGGCCAACGTGCTGAGCTGGTCGGCGGCGTACCGGACCGGCGGCGCGCCGAGTCAGGTGGCCATCTCGCCGGAGATCATCCCGCCGGGTAGCGGTCCGCTGGTGGCGCCCAATGTGCTGGCGGCCTCGACCAACACCCCCACGTCCACCACCACGCCCACCCCGGCGACGCCGAAGGTCACCACGCCGACGCAGGTGATGATCACGCTGCCCGGCCTGCCGCCGATCCCCTGCGGGATCTTCTGCCCGGCGCCGGTCGCGCCGCCCGAGACGTGTGTGAGCGAGCCGCTGCCCGCGGAGATGCCGAACCCGCTCGCACCCGAGCAGCAGCCCGCCGACAAGCCCGCCGAGCAGACCTACGGCGCTGCGGCGCCGAAGGATCCGGCCGCACCCGAGCAGCCGGTGGTCGAGCCCGCCGCGTGCACCCCGGCGGCGGTCGCCCCCACGGAGACCCCCGCACCCACCACACCGGAGAAGACACCGGAACCGGGTGTCGCCCCGGCCGAGGAGCCCGCACCCGCCGAGCCCGCGCCGGTGGCGCCCACCCAGCAGCCCGGCATCACGCTGCCGTTCGGCATCGTCATCCCGCTGCCGCCCGCCCCTGCACCGGCCCCGTAGAAATCAAACCGAAATACAGATCACGGAGGGGTAACAAAAAGGTCTCGGGTGCGGTAATCTCTTCTCATCCAACACGGTTGAGGAGGGCACCACACAGTGGGTCGTCATCGGAAACAGCCTGCTACGACAGTTCGCCGTAGCTCGCTCATCGCACTGACCGGATTGGTCCCCGCTGGATTGGTAGCCGTGACCGCGGCCGCCACCGAGGCGACCCCGGCAACCAACGCAGCTGTCGAGCACGACCTGCTGCCCGGCGCCGAGCCGGAGGCCACGGCCGATCTGGTCTCGTCGCCTCAGGCCGACATCGCCGAGGTCGTCCACGCGGAAGCGCGCCAGTCGCCCTCGGCCGCGCCGGTCGTGAAAACCGTTGCACTGCCGGACGATCGCGCGTCCGCCGATATGCCCGCGGGCCCGCTCGGTATTCCTGGCATCGCCGTCGCCGCTTATCAGACCGCCGAACAGCAACTGGCCGTGGAGAATCCGAACTGCGGAATGTCCTGGTCGCTGCTGGCGGGCATCGGCCGCGTCGAATCCACCCACGCCTACGGCAAGGCCGACGCGCAGGGCAACCCGATCAAGGCGGTCTACGGGCCCGTCCTCGACGGCAGCCTCTCCGGCAACAATGTCATCCACGACACCGACGGCGGCGAGCTCGACGGCCTCGGCGGCTACGACCGCGCCATCGGCCCGATGCAGTTCCTGCCCGAGACCTGGCACCGCTACGCCGCCGACGGCAACGCCGACGGCATCGCCGACCCCCAGAACCTCTTCGACGCGGCCCTCACCGCGGGCCGCTACCTGTGCGACGGTGGCCTGAACATGCGCGACCTCTCCCAGCAGTCGAAGGCGATCCTGCGCTACAACAACTCGATGGCCTACGTCGCCAACGTGATGGCCTGGTCGGGTTCCTACTCCAGCGGCCTCGCCCCCAAGCCCCAGGACCTCCCCCGAATCCACTAGGAAGCGGCCTACCGGCCGGCGACTGTCGTCCCCGGATCGTCGACCGATCCGGGGGCGCATAACATCGGGGGTATGTCAGTGATTACGGAAGCGGATGTGCGGGCGGCGCTCGCGAAGGTCGACGACCCGGAGATCCGCAAACCGATCACCGAGTTGGGGATGGTCAAGTCCATCGCCATCGCCGACAGCGGTGATGTGCACATCGAGATCTACCTGACCACCTCCGGGTGCCCGTTGCGCACCGAGATCATCCAGCGGGTCACCAAGGCCGTCGCAGACGTCAACGGCGCGGGGGCGGTGACCGTCGATCTCGATGTGATGAGCGATGAGCAGCGCACCGAGCTGCGCAAGTCGCTGCGCGGCGATTCGGCCGAGCCCGTCATTCCGTTCGCCCAGCCCGGTTCACTGACCCGCGTCTACGCGGTGGCTTCCGGTAAGGGTGGCGTCGGCAAGTCCAGCGTCACCGCCAACCTCGCCGTCGCGCTGGCCCAGCGTGGACTGTCGGTCGGTGTGCTCGACGCCGATATCTACGGCCACTCCATCCCGCGCATGCTCGGCTCCGACGCCAAGCCCACCCAGGTCGAGCGGATGATCATGCCGCCGGTGGCGCACGACGTGAAGATGATCTCGATCGCGCAGTTCACCCAGGGCAACACCCCCGTGGTGTGGCGCGGTCCGATGCTGCACCGCGCGCTGCAGCAGTTCCTCGCCGACGTGTTCTGGGGCGACCTGGACGTGCTGCTGCTCGACCTGCCGCCCGGCACCGGCGACGTCGCGATCTCCCTCGCCCAGCTCATCCCGAGCGCCGAGATCCTGGTCGTCACCACCCCGCAGATCGCCGCCGCCGAGGTGGCCGAGCGTGCGGGTGCGATCGCCCTGCAGACCCGCCAGCGCATCGCCGGGGTCGTGGAGAACATGTCCTGGCTCGACCTGCCGGATGGTTCACGCATGGAGCTCTACGGCTCCGGCGGCGGCCAGGTCGTCGCCGACCGCCTCACCCGCGCCGTCGGCTCGAATGTGCCGCTGCTCGGCCAGGTCCCGATCGAGCAGGCCCTGCGCGAAGGCGGCGACGACGGCAACCCGATCGTGCTCGCCGACCCGGCGAACCCCGCCGCCGTCGCCCTGCTCGGTATCGCCGACAAACTCGCCGTCCGCAAGCGTGGCCTCGCGGGCATGTCCCTCGGCATCGATACCACTCGACACCTGTAGAACATGGGTAACTCACCGGGTACGCGCAAACCTGACGACCTCGAGAACCGTCGGTCGCCAACGGCGCGCAAGTCCGCACACGAGTCCGGCTCGAATACGCGGAGAGGCGGAGGAGCTTCATGCTGACGCTGCTGCTTTACGTGCTCATCGTCGGGTTGGTCGCGGCGATGCTGTTCCTCGTCGCCAGTGCGGTATTCGGGCGGTCCGAGGAGCTCGGGCCCTTACCCGAGGGGACCACCGCTACCGTGCTGCCCGCCGACGGCGTCACGGGGGCCGATGTGCGGGCGTTGCGATTCCAGCAGGTGGTGCGCGGGTACAAGGCCGGCGAGGTCGACTGGGCGCTGGGCAGGCTGGCCGAGCGGATCGACGAACTCGAGTTCGAGCTGGCGCAGGCTCGGCAGTGGCAGGCGCAGGTGGCGGCGGGCCAGGATCGCGGGTGAGCGAGCTCGCCGACGACGGCCTCGTGCGCTGCGACTGGTCGACCGGCTCGCAGCTGTACCGCGATTACCACGACACCGAATGGGGTCAGCCCCTGCACGGTGACGACGCCATGTTCGAACGGCTCTGCCTCGAGGCCTTCCAGTCCGGCCTGGCCTGGATCACCGTCCTGCGTAAACGGCCCGCCTTCCGCAGTGCGTTCGCCGGTTTCGAGATCGCGAAGGTCGCCGAATTCGACGATCACGACCGCGCGCGGCTGCTGGCCGACGCGGGCATCGTGCGCAACCGCGCCAAGATCGACGCGGTGATCAACAACGCCCGGGTTGCTCGCGACCTGCCGGTGAGCCTGGACGAGCTGCTGTGGTCGTTCGCACCCGCGCCACGCCCACGGCCGACCTCGATCGAGAATGTGCCCGCCACCACACCCGAATCCATTGCTCTGGCAAAGGAATTGAAGCGCCGAGGGTTCGCTTTCGTCGGCCCGACGACGGCGTATGCCCTCATGCAGGCAACCGGCATGGTGGACGATCACCTGGATGTTTGCTGGGTGGCAGCGGTACCGAACGGAACCGACTCCGCAGTCACATTTCGCACTCAGGTGTCCGCCCGCGACGGCAATAGGGAAGAATAGGACCGGTGTGGCCCGCCGAACACCCGGCGAGCCCGCTGGTTGGCGACAACCGGCAGACGAGAAAACAGTGCGCAGAACCACCGCGCAGATCTGGAGGGAGCAGAGGATGGCGGCCATGAAGCCCCGTACCGGGGACGGTCCCCTCGAAGCAACCAAGGAAGGTCGTGGAATCGTCATGCGGGTTCCACTCGAGGGTGGCGGGCGTCTGGTCGTCGAACTCACACCGGACGAGGCTGCGGCGCTCGGTGACGAACTGAAGAGCGTCACCAGCTGAATGCGCTGACCGAGGTCGCCGCACTTCTGGCCTGCCCGGAGTGCGGCGACGAGCTGCAACCGCACGATCGTGCGCTGCGATGCGGCACCGGTCACAGCTTCGACATCGCCCGCCAGGGCTATGTCGGACTGCTGACCGGCGCATCGACGAAAATGACCGGCGACACCGCCGACATGCTCGACGCCCGCGCCGCTTTCCAGGGTGCGGGTCATTTCGCCCCGATCGCCGCGGCGATCGCTCGTGCCTTCGGCACCGTCGCGACGGTGCTCGAAATCGGGGCGGGCACGGGCTACTACCTCGCCGACGTGCTCGACGCGCACTCCGATGCTTTCGGCATCGCCTTGGATGTGGCCAAGCCCGCCGCCCGTCGAGCCGCCCGCGCGCACCTTCGCGCGGCCTCCGTACTCGCTGACGCCTGGCGCGGCCTGCCACTGCGCGACGATGCCGTCACCGGCGTGCTGTCGGTGTTCGCCCCGCGCAACCCCGCCGAGGTCGCCCGCGTCCTCGCGCCCGGCGGACGCTTCGTCGTCGTCGCTCCCACGACGCGTCATCTGGGCGAGCTGATCGGCCCCCTCGGCATGGTGGGCGTCGACCCGGACAAGGACCGGCGCCTGGCCGACTCGCTCGCGGGCGCGTTCGCCCGTGCCGAGCACACCCTCGTCGAGTTCCCGATGAAGCTGTCTCGCACCGATGTCACCCATGTCGTCGCGATGGGCCCGTCGGCCTTCCACCGCACATCCGCCGACGATCCACGCATCGCGGCACTGCCGGACATCACCGAGGTGACGGCGTCGGTCACCGTGTCGACCTATCTGCCGAACCGCTGACCTAACGCAACACACTCCGGTACACGTCGAGCGTGTGCTCGGCGATCCGCGCCCAGTCGAACTCCGCGATCGCCCTCGCCCGCCCGGCCTCGCCGTAGCGCACGGCCAACGCCGGATCCCCCGCGACCTCGTTCACCGCGGCGGCGAGCCCGCGCTCGTACTCCCCGGTCTCCTCGGGGTCGTAGTGCACCAGGCGCCCGGTGACCCCGTCGTCGACCACCTCCGGAATCCCGCCGACGTCCGAGGCCACGACGGCGGTCGCGCACGCCATCGCCTCCAGATTCACGATGCCCAGCGGTTCGTACACCGACGGGCACACGAAGACCGACGAGGCGGACAGGATCTGGCGGACCTGCTCGGCGGGGAGCATCTCCTTCACCCAGAAGACGTTGCCGCGCTGCCGCTGCAATCCGTCGACGGCGGCGGCGACCTCCACCTCGAGTTCCTTGGTATCGGCCGCACCCGCGCACAGCACCACCTGGATGTCCGGGGCGAACGAGGCGGCCGCGGCGAGCAGGTGCCCGACGCCCTTCTGCCGGGTGATCCGCCCGACGAAGGACACGATCGGCAGGTCGGCGCGCACGCCGAGCCGCTCGAGCACCGGCGCCTCGTCGGCGGCGGGCGGGCCGGGGTGCCACACGCTCGCGTCGATACCGTTGTGCACCACATGAACTCGATCGGGGTCGATCGCGGGATAGGCGTCGAGCACATCGTGGCGCATGCCTTCGCTGACCGCGATCACCGCGTCGGCGTTCTCCATCGCGTTGCGTTCCGACCACGACGACAGCCGGTACCCGCCACCGAGCTGCTCGGCCTTCCACGGCCTGCGCGGTTCCAGCGAATGCGCGGTGAGCACATGGGGGATCCCGTACAGCATGGCGGCGAGATGACCGGCCAGGCCCGCGTACCAGGTGTGCGAATGCACCACGTCCACGCCGCCCGCCGCGTCGGCCATCCGCAGCTGCGCCGACATCATCTGCAACGCGGCGTTGGCGGCGTACAGCTCGGGGTCGGGGCGATGCACCACCGCACCGGCGCGCGGCGCGCCCATGCAGTGCACGGTGACGTCACAGAGCTCACGCAATCGGGAAGTGAGTTCGGTGACATGTACTCCCGCACCGCCGTACACCTCGGGGGGATATTCCCGGGTCAGCATCGCCACCCGCAGCGGTTGCGCTGGAGTCTGCTCGCTGTCGGTGCCATCACTCACCGGTCCAAATTAGACCCTCGGGTCGACATGGGCCACCGTAACCTCGCTGGCCCTGTACTTTGAGCAGGGTGAGGAGCCAGCCGCACGTACTCGGGATCGTGCTCGCCGGTGGCGAGGGCAAACGACTGTTTCCACTCACGGCCGACCGCGCCAAGCCTGCGGTTCCGTTCGGTGGCGCCTACCGGCTCATCGACTTCGTGTTGAGCAACCTCGTGAACGCGGGATACCTGCGTCTGTGCGTGCTCACCCAGTACAAGTCGCACTCGCTCGATCGCCACATCTCCCAGACCTGGCGACTGTCCGGCTTCACCGGCGAGTACATCACCCCGGTGCCCGCCCAGCAGCGTCTCGGGCCGCGCTGGTACACCGGCAGCGCCGACGCGATCATGCAGTCGCTCAACCTGATCTACGACGAGGATCCCGACTACATCGTGGTGTTCGGCGCCGACCACGTGTACCGGATGGATCCGGAACAGATGGTGGCCAGCCATATCGCCTCGGGCGCCGGTGTCACCGTCGCGGGGATCCGGGTGCCGAGGGCCGAGGCCAGCGCGTTCGGCTGCATCGACTCCGACGAGTCCGGCAAGATCACCCAGTTCCTGGAGAAGCCCGCGCACCCGCCGGGTACCCCCGACGACCCGAACGTGACGTTCGCCTCGATGGGCAACTACGTGTTCACCACCCGCGTGCTGGTCGACGCCATCCGCGCCGACGCCGCGAACTCCGATTCCGACCACGATATGGGCGGCGACATCATCCCGAAGCTGGTCGCCGACGGCAAGGCCGCCGTCTACGACTTCGCCGACAACGACGTCCCCGGCGCCACCGAACGCGACCGCGGCTACTGGCGCGACGTCGGCACCATCGACGCCTTCTACGAGGCGCACATGGACCTGGTCTCGGTGCACCCCGTCTTCAACCTCTACAACAAGCACTGGCCGATTCGCGGCGCGGCGGAGAACCTGCCGCCGGCGAAGTTCGCACAGGGCGGGCTCGCCCAGGAATCGATCGTCGGGGCAGGCTCGATCCTGTCGGCGGCCACGGTCCGCAATTCGGTGCTGAGCTCGAACGTGGTGATCGAGGACGGCGCGACGGTCGAGGGCAGTGTGTTGATGCCCGGAGTGCGGATCGGGCGTGGCGCGGTGGTGCGCCACGCGATCCTGGACAAGAACGTGGTGGTCGGCGAGGGCGAGATCATCGGCCTCGATCTCGACCGCGACCGCGAGCGTTTCGCCGTCAGCAACGGCGGTGTGGTCACCGTCGGCAAGGGGATCTGGGTCGGTTAGCCCCGCGAGGCGCAGAGCAGACCGTCACCGATCGGGATCAGCACGCTGGTGAGCTCGGGGTTCTCGGCGATCGCCCTGGTGGCCGCGCGCACGGCCTGTGTCGCCGGGTCGCGCTGTTCCTGATCGGGCACCCGCCCGCCGAGTAGCGCGTTGTTGAGGATGAACGCGCCACCCGCACGCAGCAGCCGCACGCCCTGTTCGACGTAGTGGGGGTGTTCCATCGGCGCCGCGTCGATGAAGACCAGGTCGTAGGAGCCGTCGGCCAGCCGGGGCAGCACGTCCAGCGCGCGCCCGTTGATCAGGCGCGTGCGCGACGGGGTGATCTCGGCGGTCCGGAACGCCTCCTTGGCCGCGCGCTGATGCTCGGGCTCGGAGTCGATCGTCGTCAGGGTCCCGTCCTCCCGCATCCCGTCGAGCAGCCACAGCCCGCTGACGCCCGCCCCGGTACCGACCTCTACCACCGAGCGCGCGCCCAGCATCTGCGCGTACATGCTCAGCAGCGCGCCGACCGCCGCGGGCACCGGCGCGGCACCCAATTCGGTGGCCCGCTCACGCGCTTCGAGAAGGACCTCGTCCTCGACGACGGACTCCTCCACATAGGCCAGGTTCCGCTCCACGTTCGATGCCACAGCTATGAGGCTAAGCCACCGGAGGGGTATGTGTATTCAGCAAAGGGACGGATCCGGCACTGTGTCGCACCGGACCCGAACAATTGCCGAAGGTTTGCGGATCGGTCACAACAGTCCCCGAACTGCCGGTTCTCCGTTGCCGGCGGGACTAGGCTCGAGTCCGACCAGAATTCTCAGGTCACACTCAGGATCTCCACACCTGACCCATATCAGGGCAGGAAATAGTTGCCCTACGCAAGGCCAGCCGATCGCGGCGGGCACGAGGCTCGGGAACAACCGCACACAGTTGCTGGTTGATTGTCGGTAAGCAAGGTTCGCTGACCCGGACCAGCGAGGTTTCGTGCCAGCGGTCCCGAGTAGGAGGTGTCCCATCCCGATGGTAGACACGGCGCGTCAAGACGCCACCGACCAGACTCTGCCCGCTGATCTCATCGCGGCAGAAGCCGAAGAACTCGACGCCGAACTCACCGGCACCGCCGCTTTCGACGCGACCGGCGATCGCGCCGCCATGCCGTCCTGGGACGAACTCGTCCGCGAACACGCCGACCGGGTCTACCGCCTGGCCTACCGCCTCTCCGGCGATGCCCAGGACGCCGAGGACCTCACGCAGGACACCTTCATCCGAGTGTTCCGCTCGCTGCAGAACTACCAGCCCGGCACGTTCGAGGGCTGGCTGCACCGCATCACCACCAACCTGTTCCTCGACATGGTCCGCCGCCGCAACCGCATCCGGATGGAAGCGCTGCCCGAGGACTACGACCGGGTGCCCGCCGAAGGGCCGACCCCCGAGGACGCCTACCACGACTCCCGTCTCGACCCGGACCTGCAGAAAGCACTCGATTCGCTGGCGCCGGAGTTCCGTGCCGCCGTGGTCCTGTGTGACATCGAGGGTCTGTCCTACGAGGAGATCGGCGCCACGCTCGGGGTGAAGCTCGGAACCGTGCGCAGCCGGATCCATCGCGGGCGTCAGGCACTGCGCGAGTACCTTGCGCATAATGGAAGTGAGCAGCGGTACTCCGCTGAAGCCCCATCGGTGTGACGGGTGTTCCGACGTCACCCGGTGGCTCAGGTGATGTCGGTCGGAAGGAAGAAATCCGCATGAGTGTGGACCCCAGTGCCGCAGGTCGCCCACCGCGCTTTCAGCCCACCGAGCACTTGGCCAGTGAGGCTGTCGCGGCCTTCGTCGACGGCGAACTACGGATGAACGCGTATCTGCGCGCCGCCCAGCATCTTTCGGTCTGCACCGAATGCGCGGCCGAGGTCGATGCCCAGCAGCAGGCGCGGATCGCGCTGCGCCGCGCCGCCGAGGTGGCGATTCCGCGCAGCCTGCACGACAGCCTCTCGCGCATCCCGCTGGCCGACCTCCCCGGCAACGCACCCGAACCGCAACGCCGTAACGAGGCATTTCTCGGATTCATCACAGATTCCTTCACCGCGACCCGGTGGACAACGTGGCGGCGCAAGTAGAGTCTGCGACGTGACAGGCGAATCGACGAATTCCGGATCGGCCGACCACTCGGATTCGGGGGCTGAATCACCCAGGACGGACGCACGCAAGGACGCGCGGGGCACCCTGCGCCCTTCCGACGCGCCGAGCCTCGGCCCCCGCCCGGTCTACCGGCCGCACATCGACAGCCACACCGCGCGCGCGTTCCGCCGCCCGAACGGCCAAGCCGGTTCGTTCGCACCGCACGACCCCCAGCGCGCGGCCGGCAAGGGCGCCGACGACGGACTCGTCCAGCGCCCGCCGGACGGCGTGCTCGCCGAGGCGTTCGCCCGGCCCGAGGGCTCCTCGGAGCTGCTGCAGCGCGAGCCCGGCGCCGACGAGCCGAAGACCGTCATCGCGGGTCCGGTGGATCCGTGGCGTGACCCCGACGCGGCGGCCAGGCTCGGTTCGCCCGCCGTCGACACTCCCCCGCCCGCCCGGCTGCCTGTCGCGGACAAGCTGAGCGCGCGCGAGGTGCTGTTCGGTTCGCGGGTGGCGCCCAAGGCGTTGGCGATTCTGTCCGCACTTGCACTCGGCATCGCCGTCGTGGGCGGCTTGGTCGGTCGGATCACAGCCGAGACCGCGTCCACCCTCACCTCACGTGAGGTAACCCTGGATCAGAGCGCGGGCGTGGAGACACCGCACAGTCAGATCGCCGCCGTTGCCAATGCCGTCCTGCCCTCGGTGGTCTCGATCCGGGTTACCGTCGGCGACAACGGCGCGACCGGTTCCGGCGTGGTGATCGACGGCGGCGGTTACGTCGTCACGAACAATCACGTGATCTCGATGGCCGCGACCGACAAGTCCAACCGGGCCGCCATCCAGGTGCAGTTCTCCGATGGCACCCGGGTGCCCGCGCAGATCGTCGGGCGCGACCCGAAGACCGACCTCGCCGTGCTCAAGGTCGAGGCCAAGAACCTGACCGTGGCCAATCTAGGCAAGTCCGCCGACGTGCAGGTCGGCGACGACGTGCTGGCGGTCGGTTCGCCGCTCGGCCTGAGCAAGACCGTCACTTCCGGAATCGTCAGCGCCCTCCACCGTCCTGTGAAGCTCGCGGGCGAAGGCAGCGACACCAACGCGGTGATCGACGCCGTCCAGACCGACGCTGCGATCAACCCGGGCAACTCCGGTGGCGCACTGGTCGATATGCAAGGTCGCGTGGTCGGAATCAACACCGCCATCCGCAGCGAGACCGGCGGTTCTGTGGGCCTCGGCTTCGCCATCCCCGTCGACGTGATGACCACCGTTACCCAAACCCTGATCCACGACGGCCAGATGCACCACCCGACCATGCGCCTCGCGGTCCGCACGAAAACTGTCGCAAACGAGGTCACCAGCGGCGCCCAAGTCGCCGACGTTGCCCCCGATGGCCCCGCCGGACGGGCGGGAATCGGAGAGGGCGACGTGATCGTCCGAGTCGGAGACCGTGAGGTCACGAGCGCGGATGAGTTCACCGTGGCCGAGCAGTCGCATCAGATCAATCAGACGGTGATCGTCCAGCTCATTCGCGACGGACGCAAAGTGGATGTGCCGGTAACCCTAGAGTCCGATTAATCCTGCCGAATTTCGTTCTGGCGCAACAGCAGTCGTCCGACATAGACTCGAGGCGTTCGATTCGGAATTACCTGGGGAGGGTGACGATGCTTCGTCTCGTCAAATTGTCAATCGGATCTTCGCTACTGATGGTCGCGCTCGCCGGGGCGCTGTCGGCGCCCGCGGCGGCGAATACCAACGACCAGTACGTCGACTGGTTCGTCTGCCAGCAAACCGGAGGTAAGGCCGCGGTGGCGACAGACGGCCAGGAGTACTGCTACGGCGGACCGCACAACGGCAAGATCGTGGTGTATCCCACCTAGAATTGTTTTCGCCCGAATGCCAGGGGGCCGATAGGCCGCCTGGCATTTGTTGTTCGTCCAGGCGCAATCACCTCATTCCGGTACCGCCGTCCGGCAACCGGTAGTCTGAGATCCGTGTTCAGCAACATCGGGTGGAGCGAGATGATGATTCTGCTCGTCGCCGCCCTCGTGATCCTCGGCCCGGAGCGACTGCCCGGTGCCGTCCGCTGGACCACGGGCGCGCTGCGCCAGGCGCGCGACTACGCCAGCGGCGCCACTTCTCAGTTGAAGCAGGAACTCGGGCCGGAGTTCGACGACCTGCGCAAGCCGCTGGCGGAGCTGAACGAGTTGCGCGGGATGAGTCCGCGGGCCGTGGTCACCAAGCACCTGCTGGGCGGTGACGACTCGGTGCTGCGCGATCTGGAGAGCGCGGTGCCCGACAAGCAGCAACTGTTCGGCACCAGCAGCGGCATGCCCGGCACCCCGGCGAAGCCCGAGCCGCCGAAGTCGCTGGAGCGCAACGAGCGCCCCCCGGTCGACTACGACGCGACCTAGCACGCTCCGGACCAGCAAACACACCGCACGGTCGGCATTTGCTACGAGGTCGCGCCGGCCGAACACTGCGGCGGCGACCTCGCCCGTCTGTGATTTGCCGACAATCCGCGCCCGAGACCGTTGTCTCGCAAGACAGTTCGATGTCAACCGTTATAGACACACAACGCTGTCGAGCTGTCTAGACTTCGCACATGTCGGCCGATGACGTGGCACGAGTTTTCGCGATCGAAGACAAGGTCGAGAGACTCAAAGCAGCCACCGACGGGGTGGCGGCTGCCCAGCAGACCATCAACGAACTAACGAGGATCCGGCGAGCCGTGATCCGGGAACTCCATGCCGACGGCTGGACGTTCGCGCGGATCGGTGCCGCCGCCGGATTGTCGCGTGCGCGCATCCACCAGGTGAGCACCCAGGGCCCCGTGCCCGAGGGACTGTTCTTCGGGCACGGCACGCTGACCGTGCTCGCCCCCGAGGTCCGCTCCGGCAGGCTGCTCGGCGCACCCGACCCACAGGCCGCCCAACGCCTGGCCGAGCTCCTGCGGCAGCTCGGCTTCGCCGCGAACGTCGAGACGTTCATGCCGGGCAGGCCGCTCGACCTCAATCGCGACGGGCTGGTGATTCTCGGCGGGCCCGAGCTCTCGCCGAGCCTGCGTCAGCTGGTGGTAGCCGATCCACGCCTGCGCCGCACCGTCACCCGCGCGGGCGATACCCGGCGTGGCATCGAGGACAGGGCCGCGCGCCGCGTGTACCGGCCGGGCGGCACCGAACCCCACGACATCGCCTACCTCGCCCGGCTACCCCGGCCCGACCGCCGCGGCAGCATCATGCTGATCGACGGGCTGCATCCGCCCGGCTCGCTGGGTGCGATCCGATTGCTGGCAACCCGGTTGGCGACCCTGCACGAGCGCGCGAGCAGCCATCTGTTCTCGGTTCTCATCGCAGTCCGGTACGACCGCGCGACCGGCGAACCAGTCGATGCAGATCTCCTCACCCCGGTATACCGCCATGAAACAGACCCAAAGTTGGCTACGACCCGGGTTCGTCCGTAGGCTGATCTAAACTCGCCGTGCTTGGTGATCTGCATCACTGTACTGTTATGGATCACAAGTCGCCCGCGATGGTTAGATTGCTAGCGAGTAACCGAGTGTGAGTAGGTGAGCATCAGATGTTCTCGTCTCCTGAGGCCAGCGCATGCCGGGTTCTGCCCGTGCACGCGAGTGGTCACCCAAGGCCCGTTCCGCCCTTCGACGCGGAGCCGGCCAGCGGCGACGTCATCGTCACCACCCATCGCGTCACCTACAGCGACCGCCTGAAGGTCTTCATCGGCCCGCACGAGGACGTGGACAGCTTTTTGCGCCCACTGCGCCGGATGGACGGCCATCAGCGTTACGCGCTCGATCTGACCGTGCTGCCCGAACCGGTGCCCGCCACCGAGGTCACCACCTCGGTGAGTTCGGCGCGCGGCGATCTCGCGCTCGGTTGCGCCGGCTCGGCGGACGCGATGACGCTGCAGCTGCGCAGTACGGTCGATCACGTCACCCGGCGCTTCACCCTCGGCCTACCCGGCGGACGGCTCGGCCTGCCGACCGTTTACCTCCCGCACGGCGACGAGGACACCTACGTCTACCCGGAAGAGGTGTTCACCGCCGACAACGCGGTGGAGATCTTCCGCGACTTCTTCCACACCGGTGCCGTGCCGGCCGGGCTCCAGCAGCGCGAGATCCTCGACTGACGACTCCCGGCCGCTCGCCGCGCGAGCATGCCCCGAGATAGCTAGGCTGGTCAGCACGGTCACAACGCCCGGACGGTGATCGTGGAGAGGCCGGTGCGCGATGCGTGATCTGCTCGGGCAGGTGCTCGAATTGCTCCCCGATCAGGCCCTCGCGCTGGCCAGGATCGTCGACCGGACCGGTGCCGGACCGCGCGAAACCGGGGCCGCGATGGTGGTCACCGCAGACGGACGGGTCCTCGGCTCGCTGTCCGGCGGCTGCGTCGAATCGGCGGTACTCACCGCTGCCAACCAGGTTCTCCTCGACGGCCACGCCACCCTCGAGCGTTTCGCCGCCGCCGACGAACTCACCGTCGGCCTGCCGTGCGGTGGCGAGATCGAAGTCTTCGTCGAGCGCCTCGATCGCACCGATCTGCCCACCCTGCGCGCGCTCCACGCCGCGCTCGACGCGCACCGCCCGGTCGCGTACGCCACGACCCTCGAGTCGGCCCCCGATCGAAAACTCCTGTACCCCGGCGATTCCCCGCCATGGCGCGGCCTCGATCACGACGCCGCTGCCCTCCTCACCGCGGGTCACAACGGCCTCGTCGGCGCCCAGGACTGCACCCCGGCCCAAGCCGACCGCCCCCGCACCTTCGTGCAGGTCTTCCGCTCGCCCGCCCGGATGATCCTGGCCGGCGCCAACGACTACACCCGAGCACTGACCGTCGCCGCGACGAACCTCGGTTACCACGTCACGGTCGTCGATGCCCGCGAGACCTTCACCACCCCCACCCGTTTCCCGGCAGCCGACGAGGTGATCGTCGACTGGCCGCATCGCTACCTCGAAGCGGAACAGGAGGCGGGCCGCATCGACGACCGCACGGTCGTCTGTGTTCTCACCCACGACCCGAAATTCGATGTTCCCCTGCTGGCTTCGGCCCTGCGCCTGCCGGACGTCGGATTCATCGGCGCACTCGGCTCCCGCCGGGCACACGCCGAACGCACTGTCCGCCTGCGCGATACCGGCCTCACCGCCGCCGAAACCGCCCGCATCCGCAGCCCGCTCGGCCTCGACCTGGCCGCCGACACGCCCGAAGAAACCGCCGTCTCCATCCTCGCCCAAGTCCTCGCCGACCGGGGAAACGCCACGGCCCAACCCCTGGCGAACCTCGACGGCCCCATCCACCGCCGGCCGGACTAGAGGCGCCTCGACAATACGAACAACCCGGCACCTGTTCATCCGCGGACAATTTCGATACAGTTTGTATCGAAGTTCTGAAACAGATTGTCCGGGAAGGAGTGCGGTGCGACCACCCGATCCACGAACGGTGCGCAGTCGTGATGCCGCGCTCGCCTCGGCTCGCGAACTGTTGATCGAGCAGGGATTGGCCGGGCTCACGCACGGCGCCGTCGCGGCGCGCAGCGGGATCAGCCGGGCCACCCTGTACCGGCTCTGGCCGGAGCCGACCGATCTGGTTCGCGCCACCCTCACCCGGCACATCACCCTCGCGCAGCCGGAGCCGACCGGGGATCTGCGCGCCGATCTGCTGACCGAACTGACGGCCACTCACGCGATGCTGCACGAACCGGCCACCGAGCAGGGCATGCGCGTGATGATCGAAAGGGCCGCTGTCGACCCGAGATTCGCGGAGGTCAAGGAGGCGCTGTACCGGTCGGGAACCCGGGCGGCGCGCACGACCTTGACCGAGGCCGTCGCCCGCGGGGACCTGCCTGCCGACCTCGATGTCGACCTCGCGCTCGATCAGCTGCACGGTCCGCTGTTCTTCCGTCGCCTGGTCGCCAACCGGACTTTCGACCTCGACTATGTGCGCGATGTCCTCGACGACTTCCTGCGCACCCACTCCTCGAAACACCCACGTCAGCAAGGAAGCTCGTGACATGACGACCGTCGTCTCCAGAAACCTCTCCGCCCCGCGTGTTCTCGTCGTGCTCGTCGCGGTCATCACCGTATTCGGTGCTCTGCTGGCCGATTTCATCATTCCGGCGGGAGCCGCACAGCACCTGCGCAACGACGCGTGGCCGCCGCACGCGAAATTCCACGATGCCCAGTACATCGCCATGTCGATCCTGCTCGGCGGGCTCGCGTTGACCCTGCTGCTCCGGCGCGACGGTGCCACCCGGACGCGCTTGTGGACGGCCTGCGCGATCCTGGCCACGCCGTGGCTCGGCCTGCTGGCGGCAATACTGTTTCCCGGCACCGCCGTTCACGATCCGGAGTTCGCCGCCACCACGATCATCGGCCTGCACCCGCAGGTGTTGCTGGCGGTGATCCTGCTGGCACTGCTGGCCGTCGCCGTCACACTCAGCGCGCGTCATCGGGACTGACACACCTCGGGCGCCGCACCCGGTCTACCGACCGAGGCGACGCCCGAGGTGAACGACTACGCCGCGACTTGTTCGGGGCGAAGGGTTTTCATCGGGGGGCGGTCTTCGAGGGAGACCGTGGTGGTGTGGGCGATGAATTCACCCTCGATCAACGGGAACTGGGTGAGGGGGGCGCCGGAGTCGGGGACGCCGCTGCGGCGCAGGGCGGTGCCGAGGATCTGGCGGCTCATGACGCCCAGGTCGGCGAGGGGGCGGTTGCGATGGGTGCGGACGCCGAGGTTCACCTGGGTGATGGCGTCGAGACCCATCGCGTCGTAGGTGTCGAGGAGCAGACCGATCTCGACGCCGTAGCCGGGGGCGAAGGGCACCGAGGTGAGGAGTTCCCGGGTACCCGCGTATTCGCCGCCCAGCGGCTGGAGGACCTGCGCCAGTTCGGGGCGAAGGGCGGCCAGCAGGGGTCGGGCGACGAGTTCGGTGACGCGGCCGCCGCCGTTGGCGTCCACCGACTCGCCCTGGCGTAACGGGCGGCGGTAGTAGGCCTTGGACAGGTGGGTGCCCTGCATCATCAGCAGCGGGCCGAGGAGCTTGGGCACGAAGGCTGGGTCGGGATCGATCAGGTCGGAGTCGACGAAGGCGATCAGGTCGCCGGTGGTGGCCGCCAGCGACCGCCACAGCACCTCCCCCTTGCCGGGGACCGGGTCGAGTTCGGGAACGGCCTCCTCGCGCGAGATCACCTCGGCGCCCGCCGCGCGTGCGCGTTCGGCGGTGGCGTCGGTGGACCCGGAGTCCAGCACGATCAGTTCGTCGACCAGCGTGCCGAGCAGCGGCCGGATGCTGGCCACGACATCGGCGACGGTGTCCTGTTCGTTCAGCGCGGGCAGCACCACCGAAACGGTGCGGCCCTCCTTGGCGGCGACGAGTTCGCCGACCGTCCAATCAGGGGTGTCCCATGTGTGGGTAGTGGCCCAGGCGGGCTCGCGGTGTTGGATTTTCATGCCAGACCTCGCAGAGTTCGTGCGGGGGGCCGGATGCCCTGGATCGCGGCGATCATGTCCACGACCCGCCGGGTTTCGGCGACTTCGTGAACCCGGAAGATCCGAGCGCCCGCGGCGGCCGACCATGCGGTTGCCGCCAGTGTGCCCTCGACCCTTTCGGTAAGACCTACTCCTAGAGTCTCCCCGATAAAATCCTTGTTGCTCAGTGCCATCAGGACTGGCCATCCGGTTTTTACAAGACCGTCGATTCCGCGCAACAACTCGAGCCCGTGATAGGTGTTTTTCCCGAAATCATGGGTGGGATCGATCACGATGCCATCGGCTCGCACCCCCGCGGCCGCGGCGTTCTCGGCCGCGGCCACCACAGTCGCGGTCACCTCGGCCACCACATCGGCGTACCGGACACGGTGCGGCCGGGTGCGCGGCACGGCGCCACCGGTGTGACTACAGACGATGCCCGCGCCGGTATCGGCGGCGACGTGCACGAGATCGGGGTCGGCGCCGGCCCAGGTGTCGTTGATCAGGTCGGCACCCACGGCGACGGCCGCCCGCGCGACGTCACCACGCCAGGTATCCACACTGATCAACAGGTCCGGGTACTTCGCCCGGATCGCCGCGACGAACGGCACCACCCGCTGCGTTTCCTCGGCCGCGTCGACGGTGACGCCCGGCCCGGCCTTCACCCCGCCGATATCGACCAGATCGGCGCCCTCGTCGACCGCGCGCGAGACCCGTTCCATCGCGGCCTCGTCACTGAACGTGGCCCCGCGGTCGTAGAAGGAGTCCGGCGTGCGATTCACGATCGCCATCACCAACGCGCGATCCGTCGCCACCTCGCGCCCGCACAGAGTGCGCCCGTTCCGGCTCCCCGAGACTTCTGGCGACAACTCGGGACCGCGACTGCTGGTGCTCCGGGCAGGCGGTTCGTTCTCTGGTCGGGGTCCGGGCGTACCCGACGAGTTACCGATGTTCATGCGAAATCAGACGTTACCTTGCTACCTCGGGGCTTTGCCGACGGCAACGTCAGCCGCGTATTCGTCGTAAGCGGGGATGTAGCCATCGGTCGGGCCGGACAGCACGTACAGCTGACTGCCCGGATCGGGTGCGTAGCCCTGCTTGCGCAGTTCCACCTTCCGGCTCTTGAACGTCGAGGTCTGTTCCAGCTCCTCGACGACTCGCACGTACAGCGGGACCGCGTACAGCGGCAGGCGCCCGTAAGCGGTGGCGGCCAGTGCCTTCCCGTCGAACGAGGCATCGGCGGCGAGGGTGATCGCGGCCATGCCCGCTTTGCCGTCGGTGCCGGGGATGTCGACCCCGTAGACGACAGCCTGTTCGATGCTCTCGTTGTGCCCGAGCGCGCCCTCGACCTCCGTGGTCGCCACGTTCTCGCCCTTCCACCGGAAGGTGTCGCCGAGCCGGTCGACGAACGCGATGTGCCAGAAGTGCTGATCGCGGACGAGGTCGCCGGTGTCGAACCAGCAGTCGCCCTTCTTGAAGCCGTCGCGCACCAGCTTGGACTCCGACGCCTTCTTGTCGGTGTACCCGTCGAACGGCTGACGATTGTTCACCTTCGCCAGCAACAGCCCCACCCCGCCGGACCGCACCCGGCGCAGCTTCCCGTCCCGGCCGCGCCGGGCACGGCCGGTCTCGTCGTCGTACTCCACCACCGCGTACGGCAGCGGGCACAGCCCGGCGGTCCGGTCGACGCCGAACGCGTTGACGAACGCCAGCGGCGCCTCGCTGGACCCGTAGAACTCGACCACCCGGCTGATCCCGAACCGGCGACGGAACTCGTCCCAGAGTTCGGGCCGCAGCCCGTTGCCGACGGCCAGCCGGACCCGGTTGCCCTTCTCGGCGGGCCGCACCGGCTGGTTGATCAGGTACCGGCACAGCTCACCGATGTAGATGAACGCGGTGGCCCGTTCGCGCGCGATCTCGTCCCAGAACCCCGACGCCGAGAACTTGCGGCTGAGCACATAGGTCGATTCGCCCGCGAGCACCGCCGACAGCGCGACCGTGAGCGCGTT
Organism: Nocardia sp. NPDC057272; assembly: GCF_042668615.1. Lineage (NCBI taxonomy): Bacteria > Bacillati > Actinomycetota > Actinomycetes > Mycobacteriales > Nocardiaceae > Nocardia > Nocardia sp. NPDC057272. The sequence goes on from NZ_JBHUYK010000001.1 coordinate 588,032, forward strand.
GTTGTGATAAAGCGGCAGGCAGCAGTACAGGGCGTCGTCGGCGCGCAACCGGACGCCGAGCCCGCCGAGCCCGGACATGCTCTTGGTCCAGCGCTGGTGGGTCATCACGCTGGCCTTGGGCAGGCCGGTGGTGCCGGAGGTGAAGATCAGGAACGCCCGCTCCCCTGCCCGCACCCGCTCGCACACGGCAGGATCGGAATCGGCCGCGGTGCGGGCGGATTCGGCCAGTTCCTCGGCGGGGAGCACGTTCGCCGCGGGCTCGGGCAGCGATTCCAGCGCCTCGGCGCACTCCTCGCCGACGATGTTGAGCACGCTGCCGAGCAGCCCGATGCTGTGGGCGAGGACCTGATCACGCTGGTTGTAATTGAGCAGACCGACCGTGGCGCCGAGTTTGAGCACGGCCAGGACCGTGAACAAGGTCTCGGGCCGGTTGGTCATCAGCACACCGACCACATCGCCACGGGAAACCCCGCGCGCGGACAGCACCGCGGCGTAACGGTTCACCTCACCGTTGGCGGCGCGGTAGGTGTAGGAGCGGCCCTCGAAACGCAGGAACACGCGATCGGGTCTGCGGTGCGCGACCCGCTGGAAGTACAGGCCGATGGAGGCTTTGTCCTTGGGCCCCACCAGCATCCCGCGCGCGTTGCGCAGCATGCCGGGGGCGTCGAGTGCCATGCCGGGCAGGGCTTTGGCCAGGTCGAACACGCTTACCGTGTCGCGGGCGTCTGTGCTCACGTCGATCTCTCCTACTGGGCGGCCGGTTCGAGCGCGGCGAACGCGGTGGGCAGGTCGGTGGCCACGACGAGGCGCTCACGCGCCTGCCTGGGCACAATTGTGCGTTCGGACAGTTCGTCGATCCAGCGGAACAGGCCGTCGTAGAAGCCGTTCGCGTTCAGCAGGACTACAGGTTTGGCGTGTTCGCCGAGGTAGCCGCCGGTCCAGGTCTCGAACAGCTCCTCGAGTGTCCCGATGCCGCCCGGCAGGGTGAGGAACGCGTCGGCGCGCGCTTCCATCAGCTGTTTGCGCTGGCGCATGGTGTCGGTGACGAGCAGTTCGTCGGCGTCGACATCGGCGACTTCCTTGTGCACCAGGTGTTTCGGGATCACGCCGATGGTGTGCGCACCACCGGCCCTCGCCGCGGTCGCGACCGCGCCCATCATCGACACGTGACCACCGCCGGAGACCAATTGCCACCCGCGCCGGGCGATTTCGGTGCCGACTCGCGCGGCGAGGCTGATCAGCTCGGGATCGGTGGTGCTGGCGGAGCAGTAGACACAGACGGAATAGCTCACCATTGATCCTCGGTGCCGAGACGTTCGATGTTCGCGTGGTCGCCGGTCTCGCCCTGGATGATCCGCACGACCTCGTCGACGCTGTCGGTGAGCTGGATCAGATCGAGATCCTCGGGCGAGATCTTGCCCGAGCCCGCCAGCGAGCTGCGCAACCAGTCGACCAGGCCCGACCAGTAGTCGACCCCGAACAGGATGATCGGGAACCGGGTGATCTTACGGGTCTGCACCAGGGTGAGCGCCTCGAACAATTCGTCGAGGGTGCCGAACCCACCGGGCAGGCAGACGAAGGCCTGGGAGTACTTCACGAACATCGTCTTGCGGACGAAGAAGTACCGGAAGTTGATCCCCAGATCCACCCAGTTGTTGAGGCCCTGCTCGAACGGCAGCTCGATGCCGAGCCCGATCGAGTAGCCGCCCGCCTCCGAGCAGCCACGGTTGGCCGCTTCCATCGCGCCGGGCCCGCCACCGGTGATCACCGCGAAACCGGCTTCGCTGAGCGCGGTGCCGATCGCCTTGCCCGCCACGTACTCGGGATGATCGGGACCCGTGCGCGCCGAGCCGAACACCGTCACCGCGCGCGGAATCTCCGCGAGCGCACCGAAACCCTCGACGAACTCGGCCTGGATCCGCAGCACCCGCCACGGATCGGTGTGCACCCACTCGCTGTCCTGCCGCGTATCGAGCAGGTTCCGGTCTGCGGTCCGCACGCCGGGCTTGCGCTCCCGGCGGAACATCACCGGCCCACGGAACTTCGGCTTGGCCTTCCCAACCTGTTCATCAGCGGAATCGGTAGACATGAATCCAACCTACTGTGTTGGATTCCGGGCACGGGCGCGTACTTGGCGGATCGGCCGGGCCACGGCCACCCCGCGCACTCGATCGAGCCGAAGGATTGTCTGTGTCGCTTGCAGTTCCGGCGCGTTCCAATCGCGTTCTCGCGGTGCTGGTCGCCCTGGCCGGTGCGTTGATCGCCGCGTTCGTCGTCGCGCCGCGCCTGCTGGCGAACGGTTCGGGCGCCGGCTTCCGTGACGAGAGCGATCTGCGGCGAGCGTTCCGCACGGCCTTCGCCGAGTACTGGCTGACCGGGACCCGGGACTTGCCCGCCGAGCTGGCGACGGTGGTCGACTACTGGTTCCGCTATCACCTCGCCAAAGCGGTGCTCGCGGCGATGCTGCTGGCCGTGCTCGTCGCGCTGGCGGTGCTGCTCTGGCGGGCGTTCCTGGCGGCGGGTGCGGCCGGACTCGGTCGGCGGGTGACGCTGGCGGTGTCGGGTGGCGCCGCCGCGGTGCTGGCGCTGTGCTCGCTGGTGCTGGTGCTCGCGAACGTGCAGGGCGCGGTGACGCCCTTCGCCTCACTGTTGCCCCTGCTGACGGGCGACGATCCCACCACGGTCGCGGTCCAGGTCGGCCGGCGCCTGGCCGACGGCACCCGGACACCCCCGCTGGATGTGATGATCGACGAGTTCGCTCGCTATCACGTCGCGATGGCCGTGCTCGCCGCTGTCACCGCCGTTTCCCTCGTCGGGGTGTGCGCCTTCCTGTGGCGTGCCGCCGTCTGGTCCGCCGACCGGCGATCCCGCCGCGTCCTCGCCGTGTTCGGCACCGTCTCGGCAGTCCTCGCGCTGATCATGGTCGTCGTCGCCGTCGCGAACACCACCAACGCGTCCGACCCGGTCCCCGGCCTGGCGGCCCTGTTCGCCGGCGGTTGGTGAGCGGCTAGGGCTTCGACAGGTAGGTCCGCAGCATCGCGGTGACGGCGGTGATCTGGCTGAGCGGGACGTGCTCGTCGCGTTTGTGGGCCAGGTTGGGATCACCGGGGCCGAAGTTGACGGCGGGAATGCCGCGGGCGGCGAAGCGGGAGACGTCGGTCCAGCCGTACTTGGCGCGCACGCCCCCACCGCCGTGGGCGTTGACGGAGTCGATGAGCGTGCGAGCGGCCGGGGAGGTCAGGCCGGGGAGGGCGCCGGGCGAGGAATCGGTGACCTCGAAGGCGACATCGAGTCCGTCGAAGACCTCGCGGACGTGCGCGACGGCCTGCTCGACGCTGCGATCGGGGGCGAAACGGAAGTTCACATCCACCTCGGCGACATCGGGCACCACATTGCCCGCGACCCCACCCGAGACCCGCACGGCCGACAGCCCCTCGCGGTACACGCAACCATCGATATCGACTTCGCGCGCCTCGTAGGCCGACAACCGCGCCAGCACGGGAGCCAGACCATGAATCGCATTCTCCCCCAGCCACGCTCGCGCCGAATGCGCGCGCACACCCGCGGTGGTCAAGCGCACCCGCAACGTGCCCTGGCAGCCTGCCTCGATCCAACCCGCCGAAGGCTCACCGAGAATCGCCACATCGCCTTCGAGCCATTCCGGCAATTCCCGCTCGATGTGCCCGAGGCCGTTGAACTCCGCGGCGATCTCCTCGCCGTCGTAGAAGATCAGCGTCAGATCATGGGCCGGATCGGCGATCGTGGCGGCCAGGTGCAGGAATACCGCATCGCCGGACTTCATATCGACTGTGCCACAACCGAACAGCACCGCTTCGCCGTCGACCTCGTCCGGTCGGCTCGGCACATTGTCCGCGATCGGCACGGTATCCAGATGGCCCGCCAGGATCACCCGCGTCGGCAGCCCGCGCCGCGTGCGCGCCAGCACCACGTTTCCGTGCCGCAGAATCTCGAACCCGGTGGTCTGCTCCCGTAACGCCTGCTCGACCAGATCCGCGATCTTGGCCTCGTCACGCGACACACTCGGCACGTCGACGAGGGCGGCGGTCAACTTGATGGGGTCGGCACGCAAATCGAGAGTCACATCTTCGACAGTAGTACGGGTGCGCTCCGATCCCGGAGATCCGGGCGAAGCAGACCGCGTGGTCGAACGCACAGGGCCCGCGGCACACCGCAACGGCCGCAACGGGCAAAATGGCATCCGTGAGTATTCAGGGAGCAACTGCAGTCGGTATCGCCAATGTGACCTCGGACGGGACCGTCCTCGATACCTGGTACCCCAGCCCCGCGCTGGGCGAATTCACCGAGACCGGCTCCCAGCGCCTCGACGCCGCCGACGTGCCCGAGTTCGCCGAACTCCTCGGCGTGGACGCGGCGCGTGGGGTCGAGGTGATCGCGGTGCGCACCACGATCGCGGACCTGTCGGCCGCCCCGGCCGACGCGCACGACGTCTACCTGCGCCTGCACCTGCTCTCGCACCGCCTCGTGCGACCGCACGGCCTGAACCTCGACGGCCAGTTCGGCCTGCTCAGCAATGTGGTGTGGACCAACCACGGCCCGTGCGCGGTCGACGGCTTCGAGCAGACCCGCCTGAAGCTGCGCGCCCGCGGCCCGGTGACGGTGCTCAGCGTCGACAAGTTCCCCCGCCTGGTCGACTACGTGGTCCCCTCCGGTGTACGCATCGGCGACGCCGACCGGGTTCGGCTCGGCGCGCACCTCGCCGCGGGTACCACCGTCATGCACGAGGGCTTCGTCAACTTCAACGCGGGCACCCTCGGCAACTCGATGGTCGAGGGCCGCATCTCGGCGGGCGTCGTGGTCGGCGACGGCTCCGATGTGGGTGGCGGCGCCTCCATCATGGGCACCCTGTCCGGCGGCGGCACCCAGGTCATCTCGGTCGGCGAGCGTTCGCTGCTCGGCGCCAACGCGGGCGTCGGCATCTCCCTCGGCAACGATTGCGTGATCGAGGCGGGCCTCTACGTCACCGCCGGCACCAAGGTCACCGGACCCGACGGCACCGTCGTCAAGGCCGCGAGCCTGTCGGGTCAGGACAATCTGCTGTTCCGTCGCAATTCCACCACCGGCGCCGTCGAGGTCGTGCCGCGTAAGGGCACCGGCGTCGAACTGAACGCCGCATTGCACGCCAACGATTGATCTCCTCGAATTGCCGGGCCGCGCGGCCCGGCAATTCCCGGCACCAGAAACAATTCAGCAAATATTGCGGTTTCATGACGATGAACCCGAATGTGCGACAAGCAATTTCGCACGCTAACCTTCGTTTCGCTGGTCCGATCAGGACAGCGAAAAAGCGGAGGGATTGAAGAATGAAGTTCGGAAAGATCACTACTGCTGTTTTCATGGCAGTCGCTGCGGTGGGGATTACCGCGGCCACTGCTCACGGTGCGCCCGCGGTGGCCACCGAGCAGCCCGCTGTAGTGGCTTCGGGGGGCGTGACTTCTGGCGTGACGCACGGAATCAACTACCAGACCACGGTCTCGCCCGCTGACAAGACCGTCACCTGGGCGGTCGACAGCGGCAAGTTCGAGCTCGCCGCCGACGGCGCCTCGGTGCTGCTGAAGGCCACCGACGGCGCGATCGTCGACCAGGCGCCGCTGCGCTCCGAGGTCGCGGGCCTGCCGATCGCCGTGAACCAGCAGATCAGCGAGGACGGGCGCACCGTCAAGCTGACCTCGACCATGGCGCCCGAGGATTCCGCGAAGCTGAGCAACATCGCGGAATTGAAGGACATCAGCTCCTACGACCGGCTCATGGAGCAGGTCAACAAGAACCTGCCCGGCGTCGTCATCGGCGGCGTCATCGGCGCGTTCTTCCCGTTCCTGTGGCTGTTCACCATCCCGGCGGGCATGGTCATCGGCGGCTACGTGATGGGTGGACAGGAATTCCTGGATGCCGTGATCGCGTTCGCGACCGGTCAGCCCTGATCTGACCTCGCGATAAGGAAAGGCCTCGTACTTCTGCGGAGTACGGGGCCTTTCCGCTGTGAGGGGGATCACTGTCACAAACAGGCGCCCGCGCGCATCCCATGGTCGAACACATCAGTTCCCATGGCAGGAGGCACAGATGAACATCGTGGTTATCGGAGCGGGCTACGCAGGGACTGTCGCGGCGAATCGGCTGAACAAGAAAGTTCCCGACGCCCGGATCACTGTGGTCAATCCACGGGGCGACTTCATCGAACGGGTGCGCTTGCACGAGCAGATCGCGGGCAGCGGTGCCGCGGCTCGACCGCTCACCGAGATGCTCAGGGACTCGATCACGATCGAGACCGCGAGTGTCGACAAGATCGGCGACGGCACGGTCTCCCTCGACGACGGTCGGAGCCTGAACTTCGACCACGCGATCCTCGCGGCGGGCAGCATCGCGAATCCGCTGCCCGGTGCGATCGCGGTCGGTACGTGGGAGGGCGCCGAACAGGCGCGCATCGCGCTCGCGGCGCTGCCCGCCGACGGGATCGTCACGGTGATCGGTGGCGGGCTGACCGGGATCGAGACCACGACCGAGGTCGCCGAAGCCCGTCCCGACCTGCGCGTACGACTGGTGAGCGAGACGGTCGCCGGCGCGCTCTCGACCGGTGCGCAACGCCATATTCGTAAGACGCTGGCCCGATTGAACGTGGAGATCGTGGCCGACCGGGTCGCCGGGATCGACGGGACGACACTGCGAACGGGCTCGGGCACCGAACTCGATTCCGATCTCACCCTCTGGGCCATCATCTCCGCGGTACCCGACCTGGCCGCGCGCAGCGGACTCGCGGTGGACATCGACGGTCGCGCCCTGGTCGACGCCAACCTGCGCAGCGTCACCGATTCTCGTGTCTTCGTCGTCGGCGACTGTGCGGCCGTCCCCGGCATGCGCATGGCCTGCGCCACTGCCGCTCCTCAGGGCGCGCACGCGGCCGATACGCTGGCCAGGATGAGCAAAGGACGGGAGCCGCGGCCGTTTTCGCTGGGCTACAGCGGCCAGGGGATGAGCCTGGGCAGGCACGGCGGTCTGGTGCAGGCGACCGACCGCAACGACGTCGCCCGGCGGCTGTTCCTCGGCGGACCCGTCGCGGCGTTCACCAAGGAACGCATCAGCCGCTACGCCGCCTACGCCTCCCGCACCGGCAACAGCGTGTGGATCAGCGGCCCGAAACGGTGATCCAGGCACACGTCGACACCTTCACCGAGAACCGGCGGCTGCTGTTCTCGATCGCCTACGAGATTCTCGGCTCGGTCGTCGACACCGAGGACGTCCTGCACGACAGCTACCTGCGCTGGCGCGAGGTCGACCTCGCGCTGATCGAGAACCCGCGCGCCTATCTCGCGCAGATTGTCACGCGGCAGGCGCTCGGGGTGCTGCGGTCCACCGCGCGCAGGCGCGAGGACTACATCGGGCCGTGGCTGCCGGAACCACTGGCGACCGAGGCCGACGGCGGGGTCGAGCATGTGCTCACCGGCGAGGCGGTGACCACCGCGATGCTGCTCGTGCTGGAAACGCTCACGCCGGTGCAGCGGGCGGTGTTCGTGCTGCGCGAGGTGTTCGCGTTCGATTATCCGGAGATCGCGGCGGCGGTGGAAAAATCCGAAGCCGCTGTGCGGCAGCTGAATCAGCGCGCCCGCAACCGAGTGCACGCCGCGCGCCACACCGCCGTCGCCACTCCCGCGCAGGCCCAGTCGGTGGTCGAGAAGTTCTCGATCGCGGCCGCCACCGGCAATGTGCAAGCACTGATGGACGTGCTCGCCCCCGAGGTGGTGTTCCTCGGCGACGGCGGTGGTGTGGTGAACACGGTGCGCAGGCCGGTACACGGCCAGGACAAGGTGGCCAGGCTGGTGATCGGCTTGCTCGCCAAGGGGCAGCGACTCGGCGTCCTGGGCGCGCACCTCGGCATCTACAACGCGATGCCCACGATCCTGGCGACCATCGACGGCGTGCTCGACCAGGTGACGTCCATCGAGGTCACCAACGGTCGCGTCACCGCGATCTACTCCATGCGCAACCCCGAAAAGCTCAGTGCTGTGCGGGTTCCGGAATGAGACCGAAGGCGATGACCCGGTCGGGGTGGATCCGGATGAGCGCGTCGGGCTGATCAACGATGTAGGACTCGACCCCGGCCAGCCCCTCGACCTCGCACGGTCCGCGCGCTAAGCTGGCGAATATACGGAACCGTATAACTGGAGGTTCGGCATGACACTTCCCCCTGGTCAACGCGCGATCGACGGCTTCCCCCGTTTCGGCACACACCTCCATCACCCACCGCCGCCGATTCCCGCGAATCCGGTGATCGAGATCGGCGGGGCGGTGACGGAACCACTCACGCTCACCATGGCGGACCTCGCCGAGCTACCGCGCGTGGAGGTGAAGGCCGACTTCCACTGCGTGGCCGGCTGGTCCGCCACCGACCTGCGGTGGGAGGGCGTCCCGTTCGCCACGCTCTATCGCACGCGCGTCGAATCGCTGCTCGCGCCGGGTAGCTCGATCAGCCATGTCGTCTTCGAAGGGCTCGACGGATATCGATCGGTCGCGCTACTCGCCGACGCCATGGCCGAGGATGTGCTCATCGCCGACCGACTCGACGGACAGCCACTCACCAGCGACCACGGCGCGCCGATCCGGCTGGTGAGTCCCGGTCAGTACGGGTTCGTCAACACGAAACACCTGTGTCGCATCGAATTCCATACCGCGCAGCCCGTCGACCCGGACAAGTGGTCACCGCTCGCGGGGCACCGCAGGGCGCGTGTGTGGGAGGAAGAGCGCCATCGCTACCTGCCCGGCCGGGTGGTCCGGCCGATCTACCACGCGCTGATCGGGCCGATCCGCCGGATGAGCGCGCGCGGCAGTACCGAACGAACTGCGTGAATCCCGGTGCCGGACAACCTCAGTCGAGCAGCTTCTTCTGCACCTTGCCCATCGCGTTGCGCGGGAGCGCCTCGACGAAGCGAACCTCCCGCGGGCGCTTGTGGGCCGAAAGCTGTTCGCCCACATAGGCGGTGAGCTCGACACCGAGCGCGTCGGAACTCCCGTCGCGCGCGACGACGAAGGCCACGATCCGCTGTCCGAGATCGTCGTCGGGCAGCCCGACGACGGCGACCTCGCCGACCGCCGGATGCCCCAGCAGCGCGGCCTCGATCTCCCCCGCGCCGATGCGGTAACCGCCGGACTTGATGAGGTCGATCGACTCGCGCCCGACGATGCGATGGAACCCGCCGGCATCGATGACGGCCACATCGCCGGTGCGGAACCACCCGTCCTCGGTCCAGTCCCGCGCGGTGGCCTCCGGCCGGTTCAGATACCCGCCGAACAGCATCGGTCCGCGCACCTGCAGGCCGCCGATGCTCGCGCCGTCGTGCGGAACGGGCTCGCCCGCTTCGTCGCGCAGCCTGGTCTCCACCCCGCGCACCGGCGTGCCGACCCAGCCGGGCCTACGCTCGCCGTCGGCCCGGGTGGACAGCGTGATCATGGTTTCGCTCATCCCGTACCGCTCGACCGGCGCCTGCCCGGTGAGCTCGGCCAGCTTCTCGAACACCGGCACCGGCAGCGGCGCACTACCCGAGACGAGCAGCCGCGCCTTACTCAGCTCCTTGGCCAGTTCGGGCTTCTCGACCACGCGTGACCACACCGTCGGCACCCCGAAATACAGACTGCCGCCCGCCGCCGCGTAGGCCTCCGGCGTCGGCTTGCCGGTGTGGATCACCGGGCTGCCGACCCGCAGCGGCCCGAGCAGACCGAGGATCAGCCCGTGCACGTGGAACAGCGGAAGCCCGTGCACCAGTGTGTCTTTCCACGTCCACGCCCACGCCTCGGCCAGCGCGTCGAGCCCGGCGGCGATGGCGCCGCGGCTGAGCATCACGCCCTTGGGCGCCCCGGTGGTTCCCGAGGTGTAGAGGATGAAGGCGATCGCGGCCGGATCGGGTTCGGGATAGGTGTGCCACGACCGCGCGTGCAGCCGCACCGGTACCACCGGCAGGTCCGTGCCCTCCGGCGCCGGGCCGAGCCAGGCCTGCGCGCCCGAATCGCGCAGGATGTGCTCGCGTTCGCCGGCGCCCGAGTCCGGCGGCACCGGAACCACGGTCACCCCCGCGATCAGGCAGCCGACCACGGCGATCACGGTGCGCAAGGTGGGTTCGGCCAGCACCGCGACCCGGTCGGCGCGCGCGATGCGTTCCGCCACCGAGGTTGCCGAACCCAGCAGATCGCTGCGCGAGACGGTGGCATCATCGATGGTGACGGCGTCGGGAATGTCATCCCCGGCGGCGACGGCGGCCGGATTCAGCGAGGCGAGCAGCAGCGGCGGACCATAGGGCATTCGTCAACGCTAACGCGACGCGATTCGGCGGGTTCCGCCGCCGCCGTCGTTGACACTCCGACACCGCGGTGAGACATTAAACGTGTAAGTCTCTCACGCTCTCTTCGACGAAAACGGGGTCAACGATGACCATCCTGTCGCGCTCGCGTTCGCAGCGGTCCGAACCGGCACCCTTCGACATCCGCGACTACGTCGACGGTTCCGCGGCCTTCTACGGCGCGACCGCCAATGTGATCATGCAGCTCAGCCTGGCCCCCGTCGGCTACGGCGTCGCCGAATCGACGGTGCACAGCGGCAGCATCATGAAGCACCCGGTGAAGCGCACCCGAACCACACTCACCTACCTGTCGGTGGCGCTGATGGGCACCGACGCGGACCGCCAGGCCTTCCGCACCGCAGTCAACGGCGCGCACCGCCACGTCCACTCCACCGCCAACAGCCCCGTGCAGTACAACGCCTTCGACAGGAACCTGCAGCTGTGGGTGGCCGCGTGCCTGTACTGGGGCTCGGTCGACGTGATGCATCGCCTCTACGGCCCCGTCGACGACGCCGTCGCCGACACCTTCTACGACTACGCCCACTACCTCGGCACCACCCTCCAGGTGCCCCGCGAGATGTGGCCCGCCGATCGCGCCGCGTTCGATGCCTACTGGTCCGAGCATCTGCGGCTCACCAGCGTCGACGCCACGATCAAGGCCTACTTCGACGACCTGCTCGACCTGAAGATGGTCAGCCCGCCCTTGCGCCTGCCCTTCGCCCGCTTCCACCGCTGGTTCACCACCGGCTTACTCCCCCAACACCTCCGAGACGAACTCGGCCTGTCGTGGAGCCCCGCCGACGAGCGCAAACTCAACCGCCTGATGCGCACCACCGGCGCGGTGACGGGCCGCCTGCCACGACCCCTGCGCAACTTCCCCTTCAATGTCACCCTCGTCGACATGCGCCGCCGCAGCCGGCTCGGCAAGCCGCTGATCTGATCGGCATTGCCGCGCGCCTCCCACGCCGACCTGCGCCGTTCGGGTTTCATTCCCACGATCGCAACGCTGTCGCGCGAAATCGGAGGACGCTCGTGAGCATTCGAACAGTGACATGGTGCGCGGCGGCGGTCGCCGTCGGCCTCATGGCGGCTGCGCCCGCCGCTCACGCCGACGAGGACCCGGCGACGGTGCCGCCGCGAACCGCCATGTCGCTGCGGATGCCAGGCGGATTCACCTGGGGCACCGCCAACGAGCACGAATCGCGGGCGGCGCTGTCGATGTCCAAGCTCTACATCGCCGATTACGCGCTGCGCCATGGCGACGGTTCGCCGGAGGACCGCGCGCTGTCGGAACGGATGATCCGCGACTCCGACGACGGGGCCGCCACCCAACTCGCCGGCAAATATCCGCAGGCGATCGAAGCGACCGCAGGCGAGTACGGATTGCGCGCGACGCACGGCAGCTCCGACTGGGGCCGGTCGAGCACCAGCACCGCCGATATCACCGACTTCCTGGCCGCCAAGCAGCGCACCGACCCGGGTTCGCCGATCTTCGAGTGGATGGCGGGTGCGAGCAACACCGCCGCCGACGGCACTCCCCAGAACTGGGGCACCGCCCAGCTGCCCGGTGTACAGGGCAGCAAGTGGGGCTGGTCGGATGTGGGCGCCCCCGAAGTGGCTTCCGCATCCTTCGGGCCCAGCTTCTCGGTCGCCGCGCACACCTACGGCACCCCGGCCGACCAGTCCACCGATGTGCTCGACGCCCTGCCCGCACTGATCCTTCGTCTGGCCGGGTCAGAAGGGCGCTTGCTGCCACCAGTTGTCGCGGGTCTCCTCGAAGGTGTGGCCAGGCCATGACACCTCGACTACCGAGTTCGCACTGAACACATTGCCGCGTTCCCTGGCCGCGAGAGTGAACGGCGCGGCGGGGTCGCGTGGCCGGTAGGCGGCGAGGCTGGTGTGGTGCAGTTCGCGCGTGAGGTCCTCGGTGGTGTGCCGCAGAAGGTAGGCATCGGCGTCGGCGGCGGAGGGGTACTCGGTGTACCACGCGAGGAGACCGTCGGCGTCCGTGCAGGTGATCTGCTGGAGCGGCGCCGGGTCGCCCGGCAGCACGACCAGCGACGGAGTCGCCGAACAGTGCGCCTCCCGCCAGCCGCGCCCGGCGGGTCCCGACGGGATCAAGTCGGTGAATCCCGAGGCCACCGACGCGTGCGCACCCCAGGTGGGCGGCGGCGGAACTCGATTGGGGCGCACGAACTTCCAGTAGACCGCACCGACGCCGATCACACCGGCCCCGGCGACCATCGCCAGCACGAGCAGACTCACCGCGAGTACCCGCCACCGCGAGGAAACCGCCCGCGGCCGCGCACGGCCGACCGGCACCGCACCGCGATGCACGGCCTGCCGCGGCACGGAGGGTGAGCTCACCAGCGTCGGGTTCAGCGAATTCGCCGCAGGATCCGCCGACCACGCTTCCCGACCGGAAGGGCGCGGCGCTGTACCGGAATCGCTTGCCGCGCTGCCGACTTCCCGAGCACGCGGTGGCCCGAAACCGCCGACACCCGGCGACACGAGATCGGCGCGAACCAGCGCCGCCGTCGCCGCCTGCGCGAATTCCACACAGCTGTCGAATCTTTCGGCAGGTTCCTTCGCCATGACCCGCGCGATGACCGCGTCGATTCCGGGCGGCAGGTCCTCGATCATCGCGGACGCGCGAGGTACCGGCTTGGTGAGGTGGGCGGCGACCACCGCCCCGGGATTGTCCGCGGGAAAGGGGCTTCGGCCGGTGAGCAGGGTGAACAGCGTGCAGCCGAGCGAGTACTGGTCGCAGCGGTGGTCGACAGCGGCGCCCGAGAGTTGTTCGGGTGACGCGTAGGCGAGGGTGGCGAGAAAGGCTCCGGTGCGGGTGAGCTGGCGGGCGTCGCCGCGCAGCCGGGCGATACCGAAATCGGTGAGCAGGACACGGTCGCCGGAGCGGCTGGGGGCCAGCAAGATGTTGGCGGGCTTCACATCTCGGTGCAGCACGCCACGATCATGGGCGTAATCCAGTGCCTCGGCGGTCTGCGCGATGATCCCGACCGCCCGCGCCGGATCCAGCGGCTCGCCACGGAACACCGAGGCGTCGCGGCCGTCGACGTACTGCATGGAGATCCACATCAGGCCGTCTTCGACGCCGCGGTCGAGCACCGAGACGATGCCGGGATGATCGAGATGGGCGGACACGTCCGCCTCACGCTCGAACCGCCCGCGGACCTCGTCGTCGGAATACAGTTCGCGATTGAGCAGTTTCAGCGCCACCTGCCGAGGCAGGCGCGGATGCGCCGCGAGGTACACGGTGCCCATGCCGCCCCGGCCGAGCAGCCGGTCGATCCGGTACCCCGCGAAGACCGTGCCCGCACTGAACTCCACCCCGTGCATTCCGCTGTGCCTCTCGATCTTGTGCAGGACAGCTACCGCCCCTGTGTCCACACGATATCGGCCGCCGCGGACAGCGCGAACCGCTGGGCGCGATCTACCCAGCGGTTCGTGCGGAGACGGCGTTCAGGACAGGCGTGCGGCCGCTTCGGCGATGCGTTCGTCGGTGGCGGTGAGGGCGATACGCACGTGCTCGGGCGAACGGGGACCGTAGAAATCGCCGGGGGCGGCGAGGATTCCGCGTTCGGCGAGCCAGTCCAGAGTGAGGCGGCAGGGCTCGCCGCGGGTAACCCACAGGTACAGACCGGCTTCGGAGAAGTCGATGCGGAAACCCGCCTGCGTCAAAGCTTTTCGCAGGATCTCGCGACGGGCACGGTAACGCTCGCGCTGCTCGGCCTCGTGCACGTCGTCGCTGAGCGCGGCGGTCATCGCGGCCTGGATCGGGAACGGCATGATCATGCCGGAGTGCTTGCGCACCTCGAGCAGCTCGGCCACGAGTTCCGGGTCACCGGCGAGGAAACCGGCACGGTAGCTGGCCAGGTTCGAGGTCTTCGACAGGGAGTGGATGGCCAGCAGGCCGGTGTGGTCACCGTCGCAGACGCGGGGGTCGAGGATCGACACGGCCTCGCCCTCCCAGGTCAGGCCCAGGTAGCACTCGTCGGACGCGACGATCGCGCCGCGCTCACGCGCGAACGCCACCACCTTGCGCAGGTGCTCGACGGGCAGCACCTTGCCGGTGGGGTTCGAGGGCGAGTTCACGAAGATCAGCGCCGGATTCTGCGGGCCGACCTGAGTGAGACCGTCTGCGCGCCAAGGCTTCGCGCCCGCCAGCAGCGCGCCGACCTCATAGGTCGGATAGGCGATCTCGGGGATCACCACCAGATCGTCGGCGCCGACACCGAGCAGTCGCGGCAGCCCGGCGATGAGCTCTTTCGTGCCGAGCACCGGCAGCACCGCCACCGGGTCGACGCCGGTGACGCCGAACCGGCGCGCCAACGCGGCGACGGCGGCGGAGCGCAGCTCAGGGGTGCCGTGCGTGGTCGGATAGCCGGGAACAGCCGCCACCGAACCCAAGGCCGCCCGGATCAGCGGATCGACCGGGTCCACCGGTGTACCCACGGACAGGTCGACGAGGCCACCGGGGTGGGTGGCCGCCTTCTGTTTGACCGCCGCGATGGTGTCCCAGGGAAAATCGGGCAGCAGGCCGCTCACCCGGCCCTTCCGGCTCTGGGTGGGCACCCCTGCGCTCACTCTTCGGCCATCGGGGGCAGCGCCTTGATGAAGGCGGGGTCGAAATCGACCACACCGACCTTGGTCGCGCCGCCGGGGGATCCCAGCTCGTTGAAGAAGTCGACGTTGGCGTTGATGTAACCGCTCCACTGATCCGGAGTGTCGTCCTCGTAGAAGATCGCCTCCACGGGGCAGACCGGCTCACACGCACCACAGTCCACGCACTCGTCGGGTTGGATGTAGAGCATGCGACCGCCCTCGTAGATGCAATCCACGGGGCATTCCTCGATGCACGCCTTGTCCTTCACGTCAACGCACGGTTCAGCGATGATGTACGGCACTGCCGTTCTCCTAGTCTGTCCTCACCTGCGGGGTTACTCCGCCCACGAAACACTATCCCGACCGCCCACATTACTCCCAGGTCAGCCTGCCCTAACTCACACTGACAATCATCCGATAGCCAATGGCAACGGTGCCGGTTTGGCTTCCACCACTCCGTAGGTGGTGGTGCGTTCGCGGACCGGACGGTCGATGCCCGCCGCGATCTCGGTGAGCTCGGCGACGGTTTTCGCCGAACCGTGCTGGGAACCGGCCATCCGGGAGATGGTCTCCTCCATCAGCGTGCCACCCAGATCGTTGGCGCCGCCGGTGAGCATGGCCTGGGTACCGAGGGTACCCAGTTTCACCCAGCTGGTCTGGATGTTGTGGATGCGGCCGTGCAGCATGATCCGGGCCAGCGCGTGGACCGCGCGGTTGTCGCGGTTGGTGGGGCCCGGCCGGGCCGCGCCGGCGAGGTAGAGCGGTGCGCTCTGGTGGACGAACGGGAGCGGGACGAACTCGGTGAAGCCGCCCGTCTCGTCCTGGATGCCGCGCAGCACCCGCAGGTGGCCCACCCAGTGCTTCGGGTTGTCCACATGTCCGTACATCATCGTCGAGCTCGACGGGATGCCCAGCTTGTGCGCGGTGGTGATGACCTCGATCCAGGCCGAGGTGGGGAGTTTGCCCTTGGTGAGCACCCAGCGGACCTCGTCGTCGAGGATCTCGGCGGCCGTTCCGGGGATCGAGCCCAATCCGGCCTCCTTCAGCGCCGACAGCCAGTCGTGGATGCTCTGGCCCCCGCGCGAGGCGCCGTTGACGATCTCCATCGGGCTGAACGCGTGGACGTGCATCGACGGCACCCGCGCCTTGATGGCGCGGACCAGGTCGGCGTAGCCGGTGACGGGGAGCTCGGGATCGATGCCGCCCTGCATGCAGATCTCGGTGGCGCCGTCGACGTGGGCCTCCCACGCGCGGTCGGCGACCTCGTCGGTGCTGAGGGTGAAGGCGTCCGCGTCGCCCTTGCGCTGGGCGAAGGCGCAGAAGCGGCAGCCGGTGTAGCAGATATTGGTGAAGTTGATATTGCGGTTCACCACATAGGTGACCTCGTCGCCGGAGACCTCGCGTCGCAACGAGTCGGCCAGTGCGGCAACGGCTTCCATGTTCGCGCCGTCGGCGGTGGCCAGGGCCAGGTACTGATCGTCGGTCAGACCCGCCGGGTCCTTCTCCGCGGCGCGCAGGGCGTCGAGCACCTCGGAATCGAGACGCTCGGGCGCGACGACGGCCAGGTCGCGGGCGTGTTCGCGAATCGTCTCCCAGTCGCCGAACGCGCCGACGACTTCCTGACCGAGCCCGGAATCGCTGCGGCTGTCGGTGTTTCGTCCCTCGGTGTCGATGGCGGTGTTCAGGTCGACACGGCCGACCGAATCCCACGACTCGTCGGGTTCCTGCCACGGCAGGCCGACCGGCACGGCCTCGGGCCTGGCCAGGCCCGTCGCGGGGTCGGTGAGCGCGTCGACGTGCGCGCCGATCCGGGGATCGATCCAGGGATGGCCCGCGCGAACGTATTTCGGATGCGCGGAGGTGCGCTCGACGAGGGTGAACCCGGCCGCCTCGGTGATCTCGCGCAGGGTGTCCAGATTCGGCCACGGGCGTTCGGGGTTGACGTGGTCGACCGTCACCGGCGACACCCCACCCCAATCGTCGATGCCGGCGTCGATCAGCGCCCGGCAATCACTGTGCGACACCAGGTTCGGCGGGGCTTGCACCGGAACATCGGGGCCGAGCAGCAACCGCGTCACCGCGACGGTCGCCAGGAACTCCGCGACGCCCGCATCGGGAACATCGCGCATGGCGGTGTCGTCCTTGGCGCGGAAGTTCTGCACGATCACTTCCTGGATGTGCCCGAACTCCCTGTGCTGCTTGCGGATCGCCATGATCGACTCGGCGCGCTCGGTGAGATTCTCGCCGATGCCCACCAGGATGCCGGTGGTGTAGGGCACCGAGAGCCTGCCCGCGTCGGTGATCGAGCGCAGCCGGACCGCGGGATCCTTGTCGGGGCTGCCGTAGTGGCATTCGCCCTTGTCGGTGAACAGCCTGGTGGCGGTGGTTTCGAGCATCATGCCCATGGACTGGGCGACGGGCTTGAGGCGCGAGATCTCGTTCCAGCTCATCACGCCGGGGTTCAGATGCGGCAGCAGGCCGGTCTCCTCCAGCACGAGAATGGAGACGGCGCGCAGATAGTCGAGGGTGGAGTCGTAGCCGCGCTCGTCGAGCCACTGCGCGGCCTCTGGCCAGCGGTCCTCCGGCCGGTCACCGAGGGTGAACAGCGCTTCCTTGCACCCCAGGGCGGCGCCCTGGCGGGCGATCTCGAGCACCTCGTCGGGTTCGAGGAACATGCCCTTGCCCTCGGCGCGCAGCTTGCCGGGCACGGTGACGAACGTGCAGTAATGGCACTTGTCGCGGCACAGCTTGGTGAGCGGGATGAACACATTGCGCGAATAGCTGATCGTGCGTGGGCGGCCCGCCGATTCCAGGCCCGCGTCGCGGACTCTGGCGGCGCTGGCGCACAGGTCGGCGAGGTCGTCGCCGGTGGCATGCAGCAGGACGGTGGCCTCGTCGACGTTCAACGTGACGCCGTCGCGGGCTCGGCGCAGGGCCCGTCGCATCGCGGCGGGACTCGGCGGCGACATCGGAACGCTCGGCTTCGGAAGGTCAGTCACCCCGTCGATCATGCGCTACTTCTTCCCCGGACGTGTGGTCGGCTGGTCACGGGCCCGTGGCGGGCGCGGCGTGGTCGTCCTTGTCCGACGACAACCTCCACCGTGACCACGCGTATTCCCGACGGGGTGAAACCGTCGCACGCGCATGGAACCATGGGCAGCATGTCACTGCCGCGTTCCACCATCCTGGCCGAACCGGCCTGGCGTCCGAGTTCGAAGGCCAAGCTGCTGTGGGCGTTGGAGAACGCGATCGGCGTGGTGGTGTCGGTCGTCGCGCTCGGGGTGTGGGCGGTGCTCGACGTGGACCGCCGCGGCTGGCAGGTGCTCGCCGGGCTGGCGCTCGTGGTGCTCGCGGTGGTCGCCGTCGTGGTGATCCCGCTGTGGCGGTACGCGGTGCATCGGTGGGAGGTGACCGATGAGGCCGTGTACACGCGGGTGGGGTGGCTGGATCAGGAGTCACGGGTCGCGCCGATCTCGCGGGTGCAGACCGTGGACACCGAGCGTGGGCCGCTGGAACGGATCCTGGGGCTGGCGACGGTCACCGTGACCACCGCGTCGTCGGCCGGGGCGGTGAAGATCAGTGCGCTCGACCTGCCGGTGGCCGAGGAGACGGTGCTGCGGCTGACCGCGATCGCCGCGCAGCACCGCGGGGACGCGACGTGATCCAGCCCGTCGAATGGCAGCGCCTCGACCCGCGCATGCTGCTGGTGTATCCGGTCAACGAGATCATGAAATACATTCCGGTGCTGCTCGGTTCGATCATCGTCGGCACGACCAGCGGCAACCCGCTGTGGAGTCTCATCCCGGTGGTGCTGGTCGCGGCGTTCGGTGTCGCGCGCTGGTTCACGACGTCGTATCGGATCGACGCCGATCACGTGCAGCTGCGCAGTGGAATCGTGGCGCGCCGGACCCTGTCGGTGCCGAGGCCGCGCATCCGGTCGGTGGATGTGGAAGCCGACCTGCTGCACCGGGTGCTGGGGCTGGCGGTGCTGGCGATCGGTACCGGCAAGCAGACCGACAAGGGCGAGGAGTTCAAGCTCGACGCGCTCGATACGAGTCAGATCCCGGCGCTGCGGGCCGAATTGCTCTCCCACACCGGCCAACACGCGCCCGACCACGTCGACGCGGCCGCAGCGCCCCATGTTTCGCGCCCTGACGCGCTCGCCGAGTCCGGGGTGGAGATCGGGCACTGGCGGGCGGCCTGGGTGCGCTACGCGCCGCTGTCGCTGACCGGACTGGCTGTCGTGGCACCCATCGCCGGGCTCGGCGCGCAGTACGGGGTGATCGACGTGCTGTCGGAAAGCGCTGTCGTGCAGCACCTCGACGACGACACCGCGGCGATCGTCACGATCACCATCGCGGGGTTGACCGTGCTGACGTTGGCGCTGGTGAGCCTCGCCGCGTGCGGCCAGTACCTCGCCACCTGGTTCGGCCTGCGCGTGCTCGACAACGGCACCACCTTGCACCTGCGCCACGGACTGTTCACCACCCGTCAGATCACCCTCGACCTGGCCCGCTTCCGTGGCGCCACCCTCAACGAACCGCTCCTGCTGCGCGCCGCCCGGGCGGCCCAGCTGGAAATGATCATGACCGGCGAGAACCCGCGCCAGAAGATCCTTCCCCAGGCGCCCCGCGTCGCCGTCGAACGCACCCTCGACGAACTACTGCGCAGCCGCCGGGGCCCGCGGGCCGGGGCATCGGCCGATTCGGCCGCGCCACAACCGATCACCGGTTCCGCCCTTGGCACCGTCGAGCTGCGCAGGCACGGACCCGCCGCCCGCCGTCGCCGCTACACCCGCGCCGCGTGGCCCGTCGGAATCGTTGTCGTCGCCATGCTCGCCGTCGTGCTCACGGGGGGTCAGCCGGCACCGTGGGCCTGGACCTTCCCGGTGGTCTTCGCCGTCGTCATGGCCCTGCTCGCCGAGGACCGCTACCGCGGCCTCGGCCACCGCGTGCTCCCCGGCACCACCGGCCCGACCTGGCTGATCACCCGTCGCGGCAGCCTCGACCGCAATCGGGACTGTCTCGAAGCGCCGGGCATCATCGGATGGACTGTGCGACAGACCTACTGGCAGCGCCGGGGCGGACTCGCCACCGTCGTCGCGGCCACCGCCGCGGGCAAGAAGGCCTACCGGGTGGTCGACATCCCGATCGATCAGGCCGCGGCCCTGATCGAAGAAGTGACCCCGGGCGGACTCGGCAAACGCTGACAAGGTCCGCAAGACCCGCCGAGCCCGATAGCGGCGCGGACGCCAGCGACGCGGCGTAGCGTTCGATTCGATCGCCGTGCCGCTGACGCTAGGGGTGATTCGTGCATTTCACCGAGGTTATCGAGAACGCGGGCAAGGTGCTGGACGCCGCGGGCGTCGCGGCCATCGTCATCGGCGCGTTCGTGGGCACGGTCCGCTTCCTGCGACAGTTGGCCGGGCACGAGGAGTTCGAGCTCGCCTACAGCACCTATCGGCGCGGGCTCGGCCGGGCGATCCTGCTCGGACTGGAATTCCTGGTCGCGGCCGACATCATCCGCACGGTCGCCATCGCACCGACGTTCACCAGTGTGGGTGTGCTGGCCTTGATCGTGCTGGTGCGGACGTTCCTGAGCTACTCGCTCGAACTCGAACTGACCGGGCGCTGGCCCTGGCAGAAGACGAAAGCTACCGGCTGACGTTCGACCGGTAGTACATGTACCCCGCGGGCGCGAGCACACCGCAGGCGAACAACAACAGGGTGCGGCCGTCACTGCCGAGCATGATGTCACCGCCGGGGCCGCGCGAGGCGCAGACCAGGAACCCGAAGACCCACACCACGATCGGGGCGAAGGTGAAGCCGATCCGGTCGGTCACCGATTCCATGCCGTAGACCAGCGCGATGTTGATGGGTGCGGCGAACAGCGCCACCACCGGAAACGCCAGCGAGCCGATGTACAGGGGCAGGAACAGCACTTCGACGGCCAGGGTGATCAGCGCGTCGACCAGCAGCAGCACGACGATGAGACCCGAGATCAGCGGATCCGCCACGCCGGAGATGCGTGCGGACCGCAGCACGGCGGTGGGCTGATCGCGATCGGTCACCATGCGCGTGAGTCTATTCGGCCGAAGCGGTCTGCTGTGCCGCGCGCGCCCGGGAGAACCGCCAGCCGATCAGCAGCGCGGGCACGATCAGCAGCAGGCTCGCCACCGTCCATGTGCCGACCGGGCGGTCGATCGCCATCAGGACCAGCACCGTGCACAGGAAGGCCAGCGTGGCCCAGCCGGTGTACGGCGCGCCCATCATCCGGAACGCGGGCCGCTCGAGCTGCCCCCGCTTCCACAGGTGCCACATCCGCAACTGACAGAGCACGATGGTGGCCCACGACGCCAGGATGCCCAGCGAGGCGACATTCAAGACGATCTCGAAGGCCTGATCCGGAACGAACCCGTTGAGCACCACTCCGAGCAGCGCGATGCCGAAGGTGAGCAGGATCCCGCCGTAGGGCACGCCATGGCTGCTCATCACCGAGGTGAACCGAGGGGCGCTACCGCGCATCGACATCGAACGCAGGATGCGCCCGGTCGAATACAGACCCGCGTTGAGACTGGAGAACGCCGCGGTGAGCACGACGATGTTCATCAGCGATCCGATGCCGGGCACGCCGAGCGCGGCGAAGAACGTGACGAACGGGCTCTCCCCCGCGTGATAGGACGTGTACGGCAGCAGGAGTCCGAGCAACAGCAGCGATCCGACGTAGAACACCGCGATCCGCAGGATCACCGAGTTGATCGCCCGCGGCATCAGCTTCTCGGGATCCTTGGTCTCCCCCGCCGCCGTACCGACCAATTCGACAGCGGCATAGGCGAAGATCACCCCCGAGGTGACGAGCACCAGCGGCAGGATGCCGGTCGGGAACATGCCACCGTGCTCGGAGATCATCGGCGGCCCGGTCTGTTCGCCACGAATGGTGAAGCGCCCCAGCAGGAACACCGTGCCGATCACCAGGAAGGCACACAGCGCGGTCACCTTCACCAGCGCGGCCCAGAACTCCAGCTCACCGAATGCCTTGACGCTCACCAGGTTCACGATCAGCACGATCACCAAGGCGATCAGCGCCAGCACCCATTGCGGCACCGAGGTCATCGGCTGCCAGTAGTGGAAGTACAGCGCGATGGCGGTGGAGTCGGCGATGCCGGTCATCGACCAGTTCAGGAAATACATCCAGCCCGCGACGAAAGCGGCTTTCTCCCCGAGGAATTCGCGCGCGTAGGAGACGAACGAACCGGATGTGGGCCGGTGCAGCACCAGCTCGCCCAGTGCGCGCAGGATGAAGAACACGAACACGCCGCAGACCGCGTAGACGACCCACAGCATGGGCCCCGCACTGGCCAGCCTGCCACCCGAACTCAGGAACAGGCCGGTGCCGATCGCCCCGCCGATCGCGATCATCATCAGCTGACGTCTGCCGAGGGACTTGTGATACCCGGCGTCCTCGGCGTCGAGATCCGGTCGATCACCCACAGCGGTCATGACACGCCACCCATCGTGTGAGAACACCCGAGAACGCGGACACCGGAACGGTACCGGCACGCGCGCCGATCCGCGATGGCAACCCTGTGGCTAGCGACTCAATCGAGACCGGCGAACAGGTCGTGCTCGAATCCGTCGGCGCCCACCTGGCCGCGAGTGCCGCGCACCAGCCTGAAATGTTCCTCCGGCAGCACCGGCAGCGCGATGTTGTTCGACAGAGCGAATTCCCGGCCACTCGGCGCGACGGTGACCTGGGTGGCGTGCGCGCGCATGGCGGCACGCTTGGCCGAGACCGCGTCGGAGACGTCGACCACGGTGGTCACTCCGCTCGTCGACATGGCGGCCAGTTCCGCCTCGACCGGCAGACGCCAGCCCGCGGGCAGCGCGCCGGGCAGTTCATCGACGGTGCGGCGAGCCAGCGCGGCGGTGTGCTGGCGCAGCAGGTCGCCGTCGGTGACGGTCCAGTAGAACTTGGGGACGTCCCAGCCCTGATCGGCAGCGGCCGCGACCGCCGCGGTGGTGATCTCGTGCGCGCGGATGTGGTCGGGATGGCCGTAGCCGCCGCGCGGGTCGTAGGTGACGACGACCCGGGGCCGCAGTTCGAGGATCACCGCCACGAGCGCGTCGACGGCGGCGTCACCGGAATTCACGAAGGCCCGTGGGTTCGCCGCCGACGGCGTGCCCGCCATGCCGGAATCGCGCCACCGGCCGGGACCGCCGAGGAACCACGGCTCGCCCGCGTCGAGGGCCGACAGCGCGGCGGTGAGTTCGCCGATGCGGTATCCGCCGAGCTGGTCGGCGTCGGCGGCGATCAGGCGCGACCACCGTTCATCGATGACCTCACCCTCCTCACCGAGCGTGCAGGTCACCACGGTCACCGGGACACCACGGCGGCGGTAGTGCGCGATAGTGCCGCCCGTGGTGAGGGTTTCGTCATCGGGGTGGGCGTGGACCAGGAGCAGGCCGCCGGTCTCGGTCATGGGATCCTCCGCCACTGTGCTGTATCACCGAAGATGCCGACCTGGATGGCGCCCGACAGCGACACACCGTCGACGCGCGGACCGGCCGCCGCGACGACGTTGTCCTGCACGATCGGCAACACGGTCGCCAGTTCCCACAACCGTGGCTCGGATTCGGCCAGGATCCGCGGCACCTCGAACCCCCGCAGCGCTTCGTCGATCGAGGGTTGCAGGGTCGGATCGCACACACCGCCGATATTGCTGGGCGCCTTGCGATACGCCTCGGCCGCGGCCAACGCGGGACCTTCGGCGCCGGCCGGCTCGACGGGCGGACAGCCGTAGCGTGAGGCGAGCGCGGTGGCGGGGTCGCCGCCCGCGAGCTCCCAGCCGACGATGGCGTCGATCGAGGATTCGGTGAGGTCCTTGCCGTACAGCTCATCGGCGGCCAGGCCGCGAACGGTGGCATCGATACCGGCACTGCGCAATTGGTCGGCGGCGGTGTTGGCGACGGCCAGCGCCGACGCGTCTTCGGTGACGGCGCCGATCCGCACCGACAGCCCCTTGCCGTTGCGCGCCACCGAGCGCGGGCGCGGCGCGGGCGAGGTGGGCGAACCGGTCTGCTGCGCCTCCGGTGCGCGGCCGAAGCCCGCCTCGGCCAGCAGTGCGAACGCTTCATCGGCGGTCATCCGCGGCGGCGCGGTGGGCACATAGCCGGGACTCGACGGCGAAAGTACCTGTGCGCGTGCGGGTTCTACCCACCCACCGGTCTGCGCGCCGACGGTCGCCAGCAGGGCGGGGTCGAGCAGCGCGAGCACCGCCTTGCGGACCCGCACATCGGCGAGATCGCCGGAACGGCCGTTGAGCGCGAGTTGCAGTTCGCGGGCCTGCGGCATGATCGTGGTCCGCACCGACGGGATCGCGGCCAGTTGCGCCTGGGTCGCCACGCCGCCGTGCACGAGCGCCATCTGCGCGTCGCCGGTGCGCAACGATTCGGCCAACTGCGAGGGTGTGCCGCCGCGACGGAACTGGATCTGATCCGGGGAGGCCGGGGTGCCCCAGAAGCGGTCGTTGCGTTCGAGCAGGATCTCGTCGCGTCCGCGATCGACCGATTTGATGGTGAAATTGCCGCCCGAGACCGGGATCTTGTCGACCAGCCCGCTGGTGAACCCACCCGGCGAGTCCTTCACCAGGTGCGAGGGCAGCAGATTCGAGAACAGTTCACGCCAGGCCGGATAGGGCTGGGTCATGGTGACCGTCACCGTCTTGCCGCCCCCCGAGGACGCCACATCGGAGATGAGCCGGTAGCCGGCCGGGTCCACCACGCCGGGCTGGCTGATCATCTGCTGCCAGAGGAACCGGAAGTCCTCGGCGGCGATCGGAGCGCCATCGGACCAATTGGCCTGATTACGCAGGGTGTAGGTGATGGTGAACGGCTCCTGGGCCGTCACATCGGCCGACACGATCAGCGAGGTGTCGGGCACCCAGTCGACCAGACCGGGATGCACGGGGCTCGGCGCGGCACGGAACGGGCTCGGCAGCACCATCGAACTCACCGCGCTGGTCACCGGCGACTGATCCGAGCGCAGATGCGGGTTGAACCCGATCCCGATGTCGTCGATCGCGACGACGACGGTGTTCTTGCCCGGCTTGGCCTGGGTGGTCTTGGGAGAGTCGGAGGACTCGATCGGCGGTGGCGGATTCGCCGTGCAACCGGCCACGACCGCCGTCGAGGCAATCATCGCCAGCACCATCGCACGCCACCCTGCGCGCCGCCCCAGACTCACCTTGCGCACTCTACCCAACCCCTCCATCCACTGCCGTCCGGCCGATATCAGGCCAACGAAAAGGCGTCGGCCGGGTCCGTTTCCGGTACCCGGCCGACGCCGTTCGACACTGCTGCCGACTAGTTCGCGGCGGCCTTGTCGCGAGCCTTGCGACGCGACAGGTCGCGGGCCCGCTCGTTGGCGCCCAGCACCAGCTTGCGCACGCGGACCACCTCGGGGGTGACCTCCACGCACTCGTCCTCGGTGCAGAACTCCATCGCCAGCTCGAGGTCGAGCTGCAACGGCTTGGCCATGGTCTCGAAGGTGTCCGCGTTGGCGCTGCGCATGTTGGTCAGCTTCTTCTCGCGGGTCACGTTGATATCGAGATCCTCGGCACGCGGGTTGATGCCCACGACCATGCCCTCGTAGGTGTCGGCGCCCGGCTCGACGAAGAACTGACCACGGTCGGCCAGCTGGATCATCGCGAACGGGGTGACGGTGCCCGCGCGGTCCGACACCAGCGAACCGGTGTGGCGAGCGCGGATCTCACCGGCCCACGGGGCGTAACCGTGGGCGACGGCGTTGGCGATGCCGGTGCCGCGGGTCTCGGTGAGGAATACGGTGCGGAAGCCGATCAGGCCACGCGAGGGGACGATGAACTCCATGCGCACCCAGCCGGCGGCGTGGTTGCTCATCTGCACCATCTTGCCCTTGCGGGCGGCCAGCAGCTGGGTGATCGCGCCCAGGTACTCGTCGGGGCAGTCGATGGTCAGCTCTTCGAACGGCTCGTGGGTCTTGCCGTCGACCTGCTTGGTGACCACCTGCGGCTTACCGACGGTGAGCTCGAAGCCCTCACGGCGCATCTGCTCGACCAGGATGGCCAGCGCCAGCTCACCACGGCCCTGCACCTCCCAGGCGTCGGGACGGCCGATGTCGAGCACGCGCAGCGAGACGTTACCGATGAGCTCGGAATCCAGGCGCGACTTGAGCATGCGGGCGGTGAGCTTGTGGCCCTGCACCCGGCCGACCAGCGGCGAGGTGTTGGTGCCGATGACCACCGAGATGGCGGGCTCGTCGACGGTGATGCGCGGCAGCGCGACCGGGTTCTCCGGATCGGCGAGGGTGTCGCCGATCATGATGTCGGGGATACCGGCGATGGCGACGATGTCACCGGCCTCGGCGACCTCGCCGGGCTGACGCTCGACACCGATCGTCTGGAGCAGCTCGGTGATCTTGACCGTCTTGGCGCCGTCGGCGTTGATCCAGGTGACGTTCTGACCCTTGCGCAGCTCGCCCGCGTAGATGCGGACCAGGGCCAGACGGCCGAGGAACGCCGACGCGTCGAGGTTGGTGACGTGGGCCTGCAGCGGCGCGTCCTTGTTGCTCTTCGGCGCCGGGATGTAGTCCATCAGCACCTCGAACAGGGCGTCGAGGTTCTCGGCGTCGGGTGCGGAACCGTTTTCCGGCTCGACCTTCGACGCCTTGCCCTCACGGCCGGAGGCGTAGAGCACCGGCAGATCCAGCGCGAGCTCGGCGGCCTCGGCGGCCTCGTCGTCGAGGTCGGAGGCCAGGTCGAGCAGCAAGTCGTGCGACTCGGAGACGACCTCGGCGATGCGGGCGTCCGGGCGGTCGGTCTTGTTGACGACCAGGATCACCGGCAGCTTCGCCGCCAGCGCCTTGCGCAGCACGAAACGGGTCTGGGGCAGCGGGCCCTCGGACGCGTCGACGAGCAGCACGACGCCGTCGACCATGGACAGGCCGCGCTCGACCTCGCCACCGAAGTCGGCGTGGCCGGGGGTGTCGATCACGTTGATGACGGTGAGAGAACCGTCGGGGTTATGGCGATGGACGGCGGTGTTCTTCGCGAGAATGGTGATGCCCTTCTCGCGCTCGAGATCACCGGAGTCCATGACTCGGTCGACCAGTTCGGCTCGCTCAGCGAACGCGCCCGACTGACGAAGCATGGCGTCCACCAGCGTCGTCTTGCCGTGGTCGACGTGGGCCACGATGGCGACGTTGCGAAAATCGCGTGAAGACGACACGCCTCAATCCTCCTGCTGTTGATGTATTTGGCGCGCATTCATCTGGCATCGCGGCCTGTTACACCCTACCGGTACCTTCGCCGCGACCTCGTGTCAGGCTTTGTACTTAGGTTACGCTAACTCCCATGGGCAAGGTGAAGGCGAAGAAGGTCTCGAGCCTGAAGCCGAAGAAAAAGTGCTGCAGGAAGAAGACGCGCTGCTTCAAATGCCCCGTCGTCATCATGCGGATGAAGAAGGCCGAGGCCGCCGGAACGTGCGGTAAAGATCTCAAAAAGGCGTTGAAGCTGGCGCGCGCCAAGTAGGCGGAGGGGTACAACCGAAGTATGGGTACTCCGTTGCTCTCCGCCCCCGAACTCACCATCGCGCTGGCCACTCTTCCGGAGTGGTCACGCGACGGTGACGCGATCACCCGCACCGTGCAGGCACCGAGTTTCCTCGCCGGCATCGAGACCGTCCGCAAGGTCGCCACCGCGGCCGAGGCTGCCGATCATCATCCCGATATCGAGATCCGTTGGCGCACACTGCGTTTCACGCTGAGTACGCATTCGGCGGGTGGGCTCACCGCGCTCGATACGGCGATGGCGCACACCATCGACGACCTCGTCGGCTGAGCGTCAGCTCGCGGGCACCTCGGCCGTGCGACGGCCGGGGAGTTGAGCGCGCAAGGTCGCGCGACCGCGCCAGATCAGCCAGCCGAGCAGTACGAACACGCCGATCACGTCGACCGCGCCGAGCCAGGCCAGCGGCCACGGGCGCGGGATGGTCCAGATCGTCGGCTGCGCGAACGAGAGCACCCAGGGCACGCCCACCAACATCGTCAGCACCCAGAACCCGGCGATGATCCGCGCCACCCGCTCGTCTCGCAGCGGACCGTAGAACAGCCACAGCGCGGTCGGGATCAGCCAGACCCAGTGGTGCGACCAGGAGATCGGCGAGATCATCAGCCCGAACAGCTGCACCAGTACCAGGGTGCCGAGCCGGTCGTCGGGACCGAGGGTGCGCCACGCGCAGAACGCCAGCACCGCCGTGACCGCGACCGCGGCCAGCCACCACGGACCGGACTGCACGTCGTAGCCCAAGATGCGGCTCAGCGCGCCGCGCAGCGACTGGTTCCACACCGAACCCACGGGGCCGATCCGGTCCGCGTCGCCGAGCAGGGTGCCGAAATAACGCTTCGCCTCGTGGGCATTGATGAGAAAGCTCACAGCGACGGTCAGCCCGAAGGCCCCCGCCGACCACAGCACCGTCGCCCAGCGCCGCCGCGCCACGAAGTACAGACCGGTGATGGCCGGGGTCAGCTTGATGCCGGCGATCACGCCGACGAGGGTGCCCGAGATCCACCACCGCGCACTGCGCACGGCCAGCATCGCGCCGAGCACCAGGAACACATTGACCTGGCCGTAGTCGATCGTGGTCCGCACCGGCTCCAGCCAGACGCCGAGCGCGGTCCAGCCGACGGCCGCGGTGATCCACGGCGTCTGCTTCGCCTTCGCCGCGCCGAGGAGCAGTTCGAAGCTGATCCGGATCACGCCGTAGAGCGCGGCCACCGTGGCCAGCATCCAGCCGACCGCCACCAGCGTGAACGGCAGATAGTGCAGCGGGAAGAACACCAGCGCCGCGAACGGTGGATAGGTGAACGGCAGCGGGAAGTCCGGCGTCACCTCGGAGTAGGTGAAGTCGTAGAGCCGATCGGTGAGCAGCGAGGCCGAGCCGTCGACGTACACGTGCAGATCGACGACATTGAGCCCGTTCGGGGCGAAGAGCATCCAGGCCAGCCTGGCGAGCACGGACAGTCCGAGCAGCGCGAGAGCCCATCGGAGGTGTCGGTTCAAGGCCAGGCTTTCGGTCGGATGGGTGGCGTCGCGCGCCATTTCGCGGTGCTCCGCTACTTTAACCAGGCGGCCGCGAGTCACCGGCGGCCACCGGCCACCCCGACACCATGGATAACATTTGCATCAACATCCCCAGGTGTAACACCGGTCAGGGCTAGCGTCGATGAACATGGTTTCGGCCGGTGATCCGCTCAGGGCCCGGCGGCTGTACAACACGGCAGCGTTGTCCTTAGAGTGACCCCCGACATGTTGGGGTCGACAACCCTCGCCCATCGCAAAACCGAGGTAAGGACGGCTAGACAAGTGCTTCGTAGCCGAGGATCGCGGATCGCAACGACCGCTCTCGCCATCGCGGCAGGCGCCATGCTCGCCGCGCCTGCATCTATCGCCGCGCCCGCGCCAGCCCCACAGGCGGCGCCGATCAGCGTCCCGATGGTGCCGGAAGGCGTCCCTGTCGACGCGCTAGCCGCCTTCGCCCCCGCCGTGGCGGGCCTGGTCGCAGGCCCCGCCGACGTCGCCAGCCCGCAGACCGCCCTGCTCGATCAGGCGCGCGTACTGCTAGCCACGCTGAACCTGCCGCCCGCCATCAAGGCCACCCTCGAGCGGATCATCACCTTCCTCGACGGCAGCGGCGGCGGCGGTCCCGAGCTCCCGCAGGACGGCCCGGCCATCGCGCAGTTCCTGTACCCGACGATCGGCAAGGGCTGCATCGGTGACGGCGCCGATTCGGTCGGCACCGCGCTCGCGGTCGCCGGTCCGGCGCAGCTGCCCCCGCCCGGCCCCGCCGCCGGACAGGCCGGTTTCGTGTTCACCGCGCTCGGCACCAAGGCCCCGACCGGCGAGCAGAACCCGCCGATGACGGTGCAGTGGCTCAACCTCGACACCCGTCAGTCCGCGATCCAGACGCTGACCGACGAGGCCAAGATCAACCCCGGCGGTCCGGCCACCCTGTCGGCGATCGCGAACACCGGCCACGGCCGCGTGGTCGCGGTGATCTCGGGTTCGCTCACCACCGCCGCCGAGGGCGCCGCACCGCGCACCTGCACGTTCATGCCCACCCTTGGCTTCTTCACCGTCTAGGCTCCCCCCGCCTCCCCGCGACTTCAGGCCAGACCTGAGGTGCGGGGAGGTTTGCGTTGGCGGCCAGACCATGGTTGTGGCTCGGTGAGCCCGTACCCGGTGAGTTACCAATGTGCTCACCAAAACTGTCGCCGCTGGTCACGGTGCCGAGACTACTGCGTGGGCGGTGGCCACTTGCCCTCTAATTGTCATAAATCCGCCCGACGTGCATCGATGGTGCCTGATGGGGTGGCATCGTCCCATGGGTCCCGCTCCGGTGAGCAGCGGATGTCGCAGCGTCGTCAGCGGTCCGGTGAGATCTGCGGGTTCGTCCCGTGGACCGACGACGATAGGACGATAGCGGGTGACGCCCGGACGAGCTGTTCCTCACGAGGTGGACTAAGGAACTAGTTCCAAACTCCGGAGAGGGGTCCCCTCTATCCGTGGTCTCCCATGAACTGCCCGGCCAGGAACCGCGCGACGCTCAACACCTCCAATGGATCGGCTCAGTGGTGAACCGTCATGGATTTGGGGCCGCTGACCAGTCCCCGGGTCATAGTCGCCGTCACGACTCCAAGTCATTCGTATCCCCAGCGCCGGTACCAGCTTCGTCGTCGGCGAGGTCATCACGCTGGGCGAGCAGGTTTCCGAGATACTCTATTGCGTCGGGGTGGCCGGTTTCTGCGGCGTAGCGCCACCAGTCTTCTGCTTCGGCGAGGTCCCCGCGCTCTGCGGCCAGAATCCCGAGGTTGACCATGGCGTCGGGGTGGCCGGTTTCTGCGGCGTAGCGCCACCAGTCTTCTGCTTCGGCGAGGTCCCCGCGCTCTGCGGCCAGGTTTCCGAGGTTGACCATGGCGTCGGGGTGGCGGGTTTCTGCGGCGTTGCGCCACCAGTCTTCTGCTTCGGCGAGGTCACCACGCTGCTTTAGCAGGAGCCCGAGGTTGTGCATAGCGCCGCTATCGCCGACGTCGATGGCTTTGCGGTACCAGGTCTCGGCTTCGGCGAGTTCATTACGTCGCTTGAGCAGCACGCCGAGGTTGACCATTGCTTGGGAGTGCCCAGCCTCCGCGGCTTTCTCGTACCAAGCCTCGGCGAGGTCACCACAGTCATCACGCTGTGCCAGCAGCACACCGAGGTTAAACATGGCGTCGCGGTTGCCGCCGCCAGCGGCCTGTTGCCAGAGGCCGTACGCGATGAGGTGGCTTCCCCGGAAAAAAGCACTGTTCGCAACACTGAACAGAATTTCAGGGGAGGCACCGTCTGTGGCGCGCATCCAGAATGTGTCGGGGATCGGCCGCGGTTCGTGCTGTTGCCCGTCGTCGGCGGCGAGGAGGTAGTCGAAAGGGCGATAGGCGCGGATCCGGGGATCGATGAGCCATGCTGGGTCGATCGCGGTGGTCAAGCCGGCATCGTTGAAAGGCCGCCGTGCCTGGTCGATCGCGTCGGCGAGTTCGGAGTCGGTGATGTCGTAGCCGCTGTAGTCGGTGTCAACCACCTCGCGGGCCAAATCGAGGACCCGGTCCTCCGGAATCCGGTCGGGACGCCCGATCCGGGCCCAGTCGATCACGACCTGGACTACCGCAGTGAATGCTGCGGCCTTTGTCGAGACCTGCCCCGGGGTGCGTCCGCGACGGTAGTACGCCAGCAGCGACGGAGCCCCGACGAGCATTTCGCCGACCCCGTACCGGGTCAGGTCCAGTTCCGGATACAACCGTTTCGCCGCTTGCTGCTCGTGTCGGCTGGAACTGGTCGACTCCAACTCAATTCGGCAGGCCTGCTCGAATACAGTACGGATGCCGCTGGCCATCTCCCCCTCGATGTTGAGCTCGTCGTACTTTTCACGGCGCAGCGTCGCCACCACAATCGTGCGGGCCTGCCGCGCAGTGAGAGCCGCGAGCACTCTCGGTGTCAGAGCGCGTTCAGCGGTGAGGAATTCGTCCAAATTCTCCAACCACACCACCACCGGCTCAGCCAGTTCCCGATACTGGCCGCATCCAGCCAGTTCGGTCAGGCTCACCTGGTCGGGAACCACAACTTGAGCCTGCGGCAGTTCATCGCGGACAGCTTCAAACAGAGTTCGGGTCTTGCCCGCTTTAGACGGCCCGATCAGCAACACCAACCGTTCGCCGGCCAATGCCGCCCGGACTTTTTCATCGACCCCGGCGTAGGTACGTGGCACATACGGGTCGTCGGTTCCGTAGGTGTTGCTGTCACCGAACACCGAAGGAGTGGCCTTCAACCGGTACGGGTCCAACTCAGTGACAAACGGCAACTCATCGCCGACACCGCGCACCTCGACCAGATCGATCAATGCCAGCGGCGCCGCCGGGACCGCGTTGACGTACTGATTTTTTACGACAGCGACGTGAGCACCACCGCCGACGACGACGGTGGTGTTGTCAACTCCGGTGACCGCCACTTTCTGTGCGGTCACCTCAGGGCGGCCTATTTCCGGCTGCCCTGAGGTGGTTGGGTTTTCAGTCATACGGGCGGCGCGACGGTGGCGTTGCCGCCAGCCTGCACCGTGAGGTTGCCCTTGCCTTTGACATTGGCGGTCTGGGTGATCGCGGCGACGGTGCTCTGATCCCCTGCACTCAACAGCGGGGTGAGGTCGTCACGCAGCAACCGTTCGAGGTCTCCATGCAGGCCGGGATCTTCGGTGAGCAGCCGCTGTAGCCGCAACCGCCATACCCCAGCCAGAGCTTCTGTGGTTGCGGTATCGCCGCTGTTGAGGGCAGCGACAGCATCGCTGCGTAGCTGGTCGAGTTCGGTGCTGACCTGTTCAGCATCACTCGGGCGGATCTTCTGCCACCAACCCACTACAACGTCTCGGGCCTTTGCCCAGCCGTCAGTGGCCATCGCAGACACTACTGCGGTTCCCACGGCCATCGTGATCGGATCCATCTACCCCTCCTCGGATTCCTTGGCGACTCACCGCCGCCTATCAGAGGCCATCGTAGGCTCACACCTGACGGTGGACACCGCGACTCCGATCAGTCGGTCAAGTAGTCGAGATGTCGTTCGTCGTCTGGCTGAGTATGGCTAGGATTGATCGCCTGTTGGCCTGGGCTGAAGGTGAGGTTTGCGAACATGATCGTGATTGCCGGTGATACGCCGTTGACGTCGGTGATAGGCATCGCTGACGGGGACCTTCACAGCTCTCTCACTACGGCGTGACCACACCGCCGGGGTCCGGACAGCCCGATCCCGAACCCGAACCTGCCGTGCCCGAGCAACGGGTTCTGGTACAGGGGGAGAGCAACACGACGATCGTGGCGGGCGGGGCTGTTTATTACACTGCGGCGGATTCTGGTCGGCCTACAGTCTCGCTGGAGCGAGGGGAATTTCTGCAGCGGCGGCGGATGGCTGC
Source organism: Nocardia sp. NPDC057272 (assembly GCF_042668615.1). Taxonomy (NCBI): domain Bacteria; kingdom Bacillati; phylum Actinomycetota; class Actinomycetes; order Mycobacteriales; family Nocardiaceae; genus Nocardia; species Nocardia sp. NPDC057272. The sequence goes on from NZ_JBHUYK010000001.1 coordinate 621,540, forward strand.
GCGCTCGCGGCGTGAGATCCGCCGTACCGGCGCCGGCTTGACCACCGAACAGGTGAACCGATCTCAGAACGTGCTGGTCGAATTGCCGAATGAGTTGGTTACGGGACCTCCTTCAGGGCATATGCGGGCGCTGATCGGGCCGCTGGGATCCGGTAAGTCCGACATCGCTGAGCAGTGGCATATCGTCTCGATCGATCGTGCAGAGGTAGATGAGCGGGCTCCGGTACCTGTCTGGATATCTGCTCGCGTTTTCACGACCTCTGTCGAGGATCTCGTCGTTGCTCAGTTGCGCGATCGTGCCGAACTGGAATCGGTGGGCGTGGATGTAGTGATCGACGGGCTGGACGAGCGAACCGAGACTGCCTCCGAGATCATCGGGCAAGCGGCGCAATTCGTGTCCGACTGGCCGAGATCTCGGGTGCTGCTGACCTCACGGTCCCAGGATGGGATTCCGGAGCGGAACCGGATCGAAGTGTTGCCGCTGTCGGGCTACGCGGCCGAGCGGCTGATGCGAGCAGTGGCCGGTAGGCCTGTAGGTCCGCTCAACGATGCATTGGCCGCGGCCGTGAAACGGCCCTTGTTCGCACTGCTGGTCGCGCGCCATGTTTCAGCGGCTTCGGGAGTAACCGGCATTCCAGAATTGATCGATCTCGTCATCGACGACGTCATCACGAAGGTCGGCTACGACTCCTACGAGCAGTTGCAGCGACTGGCTGTGGAGACCATCAAGGGTGGCCGCCCGGTCAACCCGGAGCGGTTCACTACTGCGGATGTCGCAGCCCGGGTACGCACCTCACCGATGCTGACTGTCAGTGGGCGCGACTGCGCGTTTTCGCTGGCTACCTTCGAACAGTGGTTCGCGGCCAAAGCTCTGCTACAGGGCACCGCGTCCATTGAAGAACTGCTGGTCTCCTTGCAAGCATTCGACCGCTGGAAATATGTGCTCGCCATCGTGCTGGCGGCAGGTGAACCCGAACGTGCTGATCCCATCATCGCGGCTGTAGCCCGCTGGAACCCTGGTGCTTTGGCTTGGTTGATCCGCGAAAGCCGCGCGGGAGGACTCGCCCGTCACCGGCCCGACTTCGGGCCCGACGACTGGGAAAGGATCGGCCGACGGCTTCGTGACACTGCGATTGCCATGATCGAGGGACTCGGCCCCCTGGCACAGGCGACCTACCCTGTTCGGATCGGAGGTGACCCCGATCTGAGTGGCATCACCCTCGCTGTAGACCCCAGTGGGAACCGGCTGACTCTGGCTTGGCTGATCAGCAACGAAGTTCCTGACGACCCACTGGAGTCCGTGACTTCATTCCCGTTGGATTTCACGGACCGCACCATTCAGATGCGCACCGAAAGACCTACCACCGGGGTGAATTGGGTGTGGGCGGTGATGCAACGTCACCTCGCCGGCGACATCGACGACTACCTCGACTCGACCGCGAGGCAACTGGCCTTACAGGTCGAGAGCATCGTACGGAAGGAGTATAACGAAGCACAGCGGCAACGGCGCGCTGCCTGGAATCTGCCAGATGCCTCACCTGCAGAGTCAGTCGTGCCGCTGTACCCGCCGCCGGACATAGCCGCCGACTACTCAAATCCTTGGGATAGCTACAGCCCAGCGATGATGCAACAACGTGTTCAACAGGTCATTGAAGCAGGGCTGCGTTGCTATCGAGAACTGTGTGAACTCCTAGCCCCGCGATTCGGGGACACCCTCGGCCACCTGGCATTGATGCCTGTCCAGTTCTACGGAAACATCGGCTACCACCCTGATCAGAAGAAGGGCCCTTTCGAATACCCAGGGCCTGTTGAACCGGGGTTTTCCTGGTTCCTCAAACCCGTCGGCACACCAACTCGTGACGGTCGCCGACGCGGCGACAACAGCGTATCGATCACCCTCAACGACAACGACCGATCCGAGGAAATCCGCGATGACCGCGATATCCTCGACCACGTCTACGTCAAATACTTCGACGCCCTACCAGCACTAAGCCCTTTCCAACCCTCTTTCTCCACCCATCATGGTCGCTTCGACACCCGCAGCGAGTCGCCCGCCACCGACCTTGCACTGCTCTGGCTACGCGAAGATCTGATGAATCTCGAATGGCTCCAGACGTGAAGAGACTTGCCCAGAACTGGTGTAGCTGTCCTTTGGCAATCATCGGGCGCTCGGGTCGACCCCGATCGCAGGTGCGGTCGGTCCGAGCGTCGAACTTCTGATCACCGGCACGAGGCTGCTCTGTCCCCATCGAAGCTGCTGCTCGAGAGCAGCAACACCGCCATCGCAGGGGGCTGCTGCAGGGGTAGGTGACCCTGTCATCCGATCCTGCAGCAGCCCCTCCCAGAACCAGTCACAGCTTGACACTTGGAAGCATCGGAGGTCTTCGATGTGCCGCGCCGAAGGCGCGAACCTGCTGCGACGTGATCATTGATCGCGTCGTCGTGTTTCTATCGCGCCGAGCGTGCCGCTCCGCCGGGCATTCCAGGACGCCAGCAACCGCACACCACCCAATCACTCGTGTGCGGCTTGGTCGCTGGCCAACCGCGGTGGCTTGTCATCAAACCCGCCATTTAATGCTGACGTCAACCAACGCCACTCACATGCCCCAACGCAAGTAGCCGATGTCACAGCGGCAACTGTCCATATTTCCGGTGTATCCACTGTTCAGCGGACTACTAAACCAACGACGCCCGACGCTGCCAACGTTGATAACGACAGCCGCCGCACGCTAGCCCCACGTGAGTACATGGTGAGAACATGTACTCGCGAAAGCCCATCTACTTCTCCAGAAGACCACCCTGAACTGGTCTTTTAGGGCATTGTCGGGAAACTTCCAGATTCGGCGAGTGAGTCTCGTGAGTTACCAATGTGCTCGCTGAAGCGATCACCGCTGATCATAGCGCCGACGGTACCGGTCGATCCGTGTCCGATTACCATCTAGTTGTCATAAATTCGGCTGACGTGCACGTTTTCCGATGCGACAGTGATCGCCTGCTCGCTCGCAGTCGATCAGGCAGCACAGGAGCGGTCGGCAGTGGATGACCACCAGTAGCCATCTGAGGCTGGCGAGTCATGTCGCAGTCAGCCGTCGGTGAGGTGGTTGGTTCCCCACACCGCGAATGGGTGGCACCGCGTACATGCGCGGTACCACCCCTTGCTCCTGTCTGCGCCACCAGCGCTAGCCGAGCAGCGGCGTACTACTTCAAGCAAACCAACTCCGGAAAACCGGGAGAACATCGTTCTTGCTTACCCCACTGACAAGGATCGATTCCCCGAACCGTTCACTACCCACCATGCGCACGATCACCTCCACAACCGGACATCATCCACCAGCGGTGATGCATTGACCGGTTGAGACCAAGTTCGTTTTCCGAACACTCGCGTTTCTCATCGCGGGCGAGGATACGTAGAGACTTCGAGATAAATCCCCGGCTGTCGGCGGTTGTGGCAGTCTGCCCTGTGGTGCACACGACACCCCGTTCTGCGGTGCCCAGTGGAAGGCCGGTCAGTCGGGTTCGTTTCCTGACGGGGTGGACCGCAACCACTCGAGCACTTCTTGCACTCGTTCGACGTCGACGCCATACACCGCCGGATGACGCTCAGCTGTCATCCGGTAGATCCCCACGGCTTCCTCGGCCGCGGCGAGGGCTTCTTCGCGGCTGCCCAGCTCCCCCAAATCGACCGAGATGTTGGTCAAACTCATCGCGAGGTCGGGGAGGTAGGCGTCGGGGTGACGCTCGGCCAGCACCCGGTAGATCCCCACGGCTTCCTCGGCCGCGGCGAGGCCGTCTCCGCGGCTGCCCAGCTCCCCCAAATCGACCGAGATGTTGTTCAGGCTGGTCGCGAGGTTGGGGAGGTAGGCGTCGGGGTGACGCTCGGCCAGCACCCGGTAGATCCCCACGGCTTCCTCGCTCGCGGCGAGGCCGTCTTCGCGGCGGCCCAGCTCCCCCAACCGGACCGAGACATTGTTCAAACTCATCGCAAGTTCAGGGAGGTAGGCGTCGGGGTGACGCTCGGCCAGCACCCGGTAGATCCCCACGGCTTCCTCGCTCGCGGCGAGGCCGTCTTCGTAGCGGCCCAGCGCCCCCAACCGGGTCGAGATGTTGTTCAGGCTGCCCGCGAGGTCGGGGAGGTAGCCGTCGGGGTGACGTTCGGCTAGCACCCGGTAGATCCCCACGGCTTCCTCGCTCGCGGCGAGGCCGTCTTCGCGGCGGCCCAGCTCCCCCAAATCGACCGAGATGTTGTTCAAGCTGCCCGCGAGGTCGGGGAGGTAGGCGTCGGGGTGACGTTCGGCCAGCACCCGTCGGATCTTCACTGCTTCCGCGATCGCGGCGAGGCCGTCTTCGCGGCGGCCCAGCGCCCCCAACCGGACCGAGATGTTGTTCAAACTCATCGCAAGTTCAGGGAGGTAGGCGTCAGGGTGACGTTCGGCCAGCACCCGTCGGATCTTCACTGCTTCCGCGCTCGCGGCGAGGCCGTCCTCGCGGCGGCCCAGCTTCCCCAAATCGACCGAGACGTTGTTCAAGCTGGTCGCGAGGGCGGGGAGGTAGGCGTCGGGGTGGTGTTCGGCCAGCACCCGGTAGATCCTCACGGCTTCCTCGCTCGCGGCGAGGCCGTCCTCGCGGCGCCCCAGCGCCCCCAACCGGACCGAGACGTTGTTCAAGCTGGTCGCGAGGAGAGGTTGGTTGTCGGTGTGGCGGTAGTGCTCGGCGAGGGCGTGAGTGAGGGTTGCGGCGGTAGCGGCGAGTACGCGGGTCTGGTGTGGGATGGCGTCGTGGAGGGTGGTGAGGGTGTCGGATGGGGTGCCGGGGGTGGCGGCGATCTGGTCGAGTGCGGTGATCAGGGGTTCGGGGTTTTCGACGCGGGTGGCGACTCGGACCGCGGCCACGTGCAGGGTGGGGTGCCGCACGCACCAGGTGGTGAGGATATCGGTGGTGGCGGTGAGGGTGGGGTGTGTGGCGGCGCGGGTGCAGACGGTCAGCAGCTGCTCGGCTTCGCCTTGGTCGCCGGTGGTTTCGGCGAGGGTTTCGATGATGCAGTCGCGGGTCGGGTGCAGCATCAGCCTGCCCACGAGTTGTTCGGCGAGCCGGTCGGGTCCCAGTCCGGCGTAGCCGCCGGCGCCCTGGCCTGGGTAGAGGCTCATCAGCCAGTCCCGGATCCTGGTGTGGATCAAGCGCGGCTGGTCGCTGAGATCCGGTATCCGCGTGAGTATCTGCCCGAGTTCTTTGCTGGTGGTGGCGCCGAGCACGATTGTGGCGGCCAGGACGTCCTTGAGTGTGGCGATTCCCAGTTCGTCGAGGTTGTGATGGGTGGCGGTGGCGGTCCAGTAGCGGTTTTCGTGGTCGAGGATCCGGTCTTCGAGGCTGTGCTGACCCGCCGGGGGCGTTGTGGTGGGGTGGTGGGTGTCGAGCAGGTCGGCCAGGGCCCCCATCTGCACCCCGAGCACTGTCGTGTCGTTGCCGGGATCCCGATACGGGCGGGCCAGCACGCTGGTGGCGGCCCGTGACCATTCGGCTTCGCCGAGTTCGGCGAGCCGGGGAAGCTCGCGCGCGAAGGCATCCACCGTGTCGCGGTAGGTGGCCTGCCGGGATTCGGCGTCGTTGTCGAGGGGGCCCAGGGTGGTATGGCGGGCGCGGGTGGTGATGTCACCGACCGCGTCGCTTGTCGCGCCCAGCTGGGTCCACCATTCCCCGACCGTGCGGGCCAGCAGCACTACCTTGACCGGCCGGTCCCCGACATGAGCGGCCAGCTCGGTCAGCAACACCCCCACTTGCGGTACTCGTGTTTCGGCGTAATCGATCACCACCAGCAACCCTGTCACGACCTGTCCGAGCACCCGCAGTCTTTCGGCGGTGTCGACGGCCGGGTCGAGCCACAGCACCGACCAGCGGCGCGCGGCGAGTTCGGTACCGAGCTGGTGCGCGAGCCGGGTCTTGCCCTGCCCACCCGCACCGTGCACCAACCACATCCCCACCCCGGGCTCGGACGCCCAGACGCGCAGGTCGGCGAGCGCATCGTCGCGACCACGGAACTCGACCACCGCGCGTCGCGCAGTCAGCAACGTCGCCGGAGTACCCTCCGCCGCGGCGCGAGTCGGGGACTGATGATCGGCCAGATCCTGCAACTCCACCGCCGCCAACGCCAACCCGGTAGGCCCGCAGTGACGTTCGACCACCTCTCGGAATTCCGGTACCTGCAACAGGATGTGGGCAGGGACCACGCCGAGGCCGGCGTGTCCGCGACCGTCGAGATCGGTGGCCACCACACCGGTCAGCAGGCCGCCGCAGTAGACCGCTGCGCCGGAGATCCCCTTCCACGGTGAGTCCCCCGACGCGTTGGGTGGATGTTCGGCCAGGTGCAGGATGTGCCGGTTGTCGACGTAGCCGTCGCCGGGGTTGATGGTGCCGGTCGGCTGCTCGGTCTCCGAAGGCTTCCCGGTGCGCTGGGCGAAATCCGGCATTCCCCAGGTCCGGCACGCGATCCCCGGCTGATGAGTCACGCATCGGCCCCACACCACCTGCCGGACCGGCTGCGGCATCCACGCCGGGTCACCGATCTCGACCAGCGCGGCGTCACTGATCCCACCCGCGCGCCCGCACCAGGCCACGGCCGCCGTATAGGTGCCGGGGTGGCCAGGCCGGATCACCGTCACCTCGGTCGTCCGCTGTCCGACGACGTGAGCCGAGGTCAAGGCCAGGCCGGGTGCGATCAGATACCCCGACCCCGACCCGCCCGCGCCGGTCACACCGACCAACTGGTTCCACCGCACCCGACCGCAACCTCGACTTCCACTATTCCTCGGCGAACGTTCAGCCCAGCTGGCGGTTACCGCTCGAAGCGCTCCTCGCCAGTGTCGGTGTCGGTGTCGGGAACGCTGTGCTGCTGGTCGCTACCCACCAAAACGTCTCCACCAGAGGGGTTCTTCGGGGTCAAGGTCAGGGTGACTCGCTGCTTGCGCGCGTGCCCGGCACCGACCTCGGCGTCACCGGTCACGACCCACGCCTTGAACCCGGCCTTGGCCTTGGCATCACGACGCAACTCGACCTCGAACGACAACTCGATCGGCCCGACCTCGAAATTCAACGCCGCCCCGGTACCCCGCGCCGCGGCGGTCAACAACTCATCACGCAACGCCGCGACGGCGTCCGCCAACTCGATCTCCATGACCACCCTTATCGCTGTCGGTAGCGCCACCGCTACATCCCTTCACATCCTGCACCCACCACGACCGAACACGAAAAACCATGCAAGAACGCTTGTTTGGATATGAGTCCACCTGCATCGGGGCCGCCAACCGATGTTCGGGAAACGTTTATCGAACACCCACTCGCCGGGCGGGCACCGAGGACGGGTTCGCTGTGACTCGCAGCGGTAGATGGCGGTGTTCTCGCACCATCAAGTGGCGCTGATGAGACCGAACGCACCGTGCGCGTGCACCCGGCCACCTGATCGCGCGGGCGAGCGATATCGGCTGCGATCAAGAGTGCTGCACCGCGATCGCGATCCAGCCGACGCGGATTTGCCCCGGGGAGACTTTCCGAAGCCTCAGTCCCACGTTGTCGCCCGGCCATCCGGTGGGCTCACCGACTCCCCGCCAGCAGAGAAATTCCACGCGCGCAACGGTTGCGGTGACCGTGCCGTCGTCGCCCGAGATCTCGATGACATCGCCGCCGCAGACCGTACCCTGTTCGACGCGACCGCCGATGACGATGCACCGGTTGACCTCGAAGACGTCCTCGACCGGCATCCGGAAGGGCACCTTCGGCTCCTCCCTCATGACGAACAAGTTCGAGAATGTGTGCGCACAAGAATCCTCTTCTCTGGAAACTCCAGGTTCCCGCAGTATCGACGGAAGGCGTATTTCTGGTACGTGATACCCCTCTGATGTACCACTGCCGAGTGAAGCGCGGCCACGGTCGACGCTGGTTAGGTTCGCGCGGAACCTTCAAATCCGCCCCAAAATTCGGCGAGTTCTACCGGTACCCCGAACTACACCCCGAGGTGGATCGAAACGATCGTTCGCGAGACACTCTGTTCCCGCAGGCCGATTGCGTAAAGGTTGCCGTGTACACGGCAATGTCAACCTCTCGGGGGTTCGTAAGACACTCCGTGCCTGCCGAAGCCACCCATGCCCTGCACTCGTTCAGGAGCTCTACTGCTGACAGATTGGTCTGTGACATCACCAGGTGTCACCTCGCGCAAACCGAGACCATGCGGACTTTTTCAGGTCTGGGCGCGCAGGTGCCATCAACCAAACCATTTAATCGCCGACGTCGCAGGCACCAACGGAAGAGAAACGGTCGCGCAGCGACCTGGGGTTTCAATATGTGCAGGTCAGAGTATCAACATTCCCCGACAATGCTGGTTGAGGTCGAACAAATCGCAAGCTATCGGCATGTGAGACCCATGTACTCGCGAAAGCCATCTACTTCTACAGAAGCCGCCCTGACCTGGGCTTTCAGAGCATTGTCAAGAGGATCTTCCAGATTCGGCGAGTGAGTCTCGTGAGTTACCCATGTGCTTACGTTGCTCTGTGCTCGCGCAGGGTTCCCGCTGGATGAGCGGTGTGGTAGACCGAGACGATGGCGACCACGCATGGTTCTTCCCGGAATGTTCGGTCGAGCCGGAGCAGCCGCTCGATTCTCTCGTATCGATCCGAGGGGTCGATCCTGTCGATCGGATCGGCCTATTCGGTGTTGTCGATCGGTAGTGTCGGATCGGTGCTGTCGATCGGCTCGATCGGGTCGTTCGGGTCCGCGATCTCCTCGCTGTCGTTCGCCAGCGTCGGGTCGGCGCTGTCGGGTCTGTCGCGGTGGTCGCTGATGTCGTGGCTCGGGAACCATTCCGCACCCGACACCAGGGCGCCGCTGTGCGTGATGCCCGACGATGAGCCCGACCTGCGTCACGGGTCGACGTGCCACTGCCAGACTTAACTCACCACTGGCCGTAGTCCTCGGCCAGCACCCGGTTCAGGTCGACACCGATGCCGTCGATCGCGCGCTTGTCGATCTCGAATTGGTGCAGGTGCGCGGAGTCGTGCACGAATCCGCGCTCGGTGCCCCAATTGTGCTGCCAGAACCAGGAACCCAGGCCCGCGTCGAGTGCGCGGTCGATGGTCGGCGCGTTGGCGTAGATGCCGACGAGTTCTGGTCCGAGGACCGACTGCCAGCCCTCGATATAGGGCGCGATCATCTCCTCGAACTCCTCGTCGGAGGGGTTGTCATCGATGGAGGCGTAGATCGGCGCGGTGTCGGGTCCGCCCGCGGCGGTGTGGATGGCCCAGCCGCGTTCGGCGTGTTCCTTGCCCGCTTCGAGGCCACCGCGCCAGTCGGCCGTCGGGCCCTTGCCGAACTGGTAATTCGACACGATCGACAGGCCGTGCGTCCACAGATCCTCGACCTCGGCGGCGAGCAGCGGTTTCCCTTCCATCCACTCCGCGCCGGGCCTGCGCTCGGAGACGTAGCGGATGACGCCGATATGTCCTTCGGCCGCGATCGACGCGGCAGAAGGAACCCCCGCGGCGTAGTCGACCATGGTGCCGAAGGATTGGGCGCGGGCAGGTGCGGCGGCGAGGCCGGCACCGATCGTGGCCGCGGCGGCGGCCAACCCGAAGAACTTCCGCCGGGTCACCGGAACAGAACGCATCGCAGGACTCCTTCGCGCAACCCGACCTTCAACCGGTAAGCGAACCCGGCGCGCCTTCCCCGAATCTCGCGCGCCGGGAGGTCTAGAACGTGCGACTCATTGCACCACAACCCCAGGGGAACCGCCAGAACCAAGGGCAACATTCGCCCCACGAGTCACACGAGTCAGGTCGCGCCGTCGATCGCCGCGCCCACATCGATGGTGCGTCCGGTCGGATCGGCCAGCTCGGTGCTGACCACCGCGACGACCTGCGCCATGACCTGCTTCTTGATCCCGGCCAGTCGGCCGAGGGTGGCCGCCCGCAGGCCCTTCGCGGTGAATTCCATCGAGATGTCCTCGAGCGCGGGCGGCGGCACCTCGATCACGATCTGGAGCGGCTCGGCGGCCCTTGCCGTGAGGACGAGCGGAATCTCCAGGTCGGCACGGTAGTGGTTGGCCTTGAGCACGTCGACGGTGATGTCGAGCCCCACCGGCAGCGTCATATCGAAGACTCGCAGGTCACCCGGCTCACCGAGGCCACGGTCGATCACCCGTGGCTGCTCGATCGCCCCGCGCACGGTCACCGTGGCCGCGCCGCGCGGACCCTCGGACAGCGGTCCCACCTCGATCTCGCTGCCCGCCATCTGGCCGACCACGCCGTGCACGCGATCCCTGGTGACGATGGTGGTGAAGAAGCGCAGACCGAACTCGCGGTAGTCGATCCAGTCGAAGACGGTGTCGTTGCGATGCGGTGAGCGGTAGCCGTCCAGGATCGCCTCGATGTCGAACACGCGCTCCGAACGGACCTTCGGATCGCCCACGATGGCGTTGACCCGGTTGGCGACCTCGCGCTGCACCAGGCCCGCGATCGGGTCGAGCAGCATCTCCCACGCACCGTCGATGGCCTCGGCGCGCAACGTGAAGCTGACATCCTTGGCCGTCACCGGGGCGACATCGATCAAGACCAGCAGCGGAGCGGCGGTGCGGGCGTGCAGCGTGAGCCCGATCTCCACCACGGCGGCCAAGCGCAGTTTGCGTCCGCCGAGAACCAGGTTCACGGCCAGAGTCAGCGGGATCCGCACGCCGAAGCTCAGCGCGTCACCGGGCGTGCGGGTGACCACGGGAGTGCCCAGCGTGCCCTCGGCGACGAAACCGGCCAATCCCGCGGGCCCGAGCGAGAACGGTCCGATCTTCACGCCACGCCCGGTCATTCCCGACACGGCGGCGGCGATGCGCTCCTCGGTCACCGCGTAGGTGACGAACCGTTCGCCGAAATCGGCGTACTCGATCCACATCGGGTCACGACGTGGCTCTCCGTCCACCTTCACACGCACATCGAACACGGTACGTGACGTCGGCGAACCCGCTGCTGGTGGCACAACTCCCCCGTCCTGCCGATGAGGGGGAAGCAGGACGGAGGAGCCGGCAACGGCGCTGCCGGGCGCCGCGAGTTCCATGGTACGGGTATCAGCGTGGTACCGCCGTCCAGGATCATCGCAGTTGTCTTGAGCGCCAATCGATTTCAGAATCGCCCGTAACCGACCAGATCGGCGGTTTCGGCCGGGGTGATGGTGCGTACCCGAACCCCGCCCAGCTCGTTGCCACCGATGGTGGTGATCGTGTCCCCCTCCGCCTTCAGCACGATGTTGGTGTGCTGACCGAGCGGGCTGTCGGGACCGTAGAGCACCACGTCGCCGGTGCGCGGGCGATAGCCGACGTCGGGGCGGGTGAATCGGCCGACCTGCTGGTAGTACTCCTGCAGCGTGTACACGCCGGGGATGCGCCAGGAACCGGAGTTCGGGTTCGCCAGCGGCCTGCCCGCCTCGCGCATCGTCCAGCTCACGAAGTCGGCGCACCAGGCCTCCTGGACGCCCTCGGCGTACTTCGGGCCGTCGCCGGGCTGCTCGTATTCGCGGCGCAACACATCCACGAGCACGATCTGCTGCTCGTCGAGACGTTCGCTGTCGAGCGCGGGGAACTGATCACCCCAATCGTGCTGCCACCACACCAGTCCGACAGCGACGACCGTCGCCGCCGCCAGCATCCCGGAGATGCCGACGATCCAGGATGTGCGCCGTCCAGGTCGTTCGGTTCGAATCTGCGTCATCGCCCCCCGCTCTCGTTCGTCCTTCTGACCTATTGGACGAATCACGAGCGCTTTCGGTTCCCGCTCACGTGTGTTTTCCGAAGCGGACGGGCGACCACCGGATGGACCCCTGCGCCACCCGGGTATCAGCCCGGCAATCGCTCTCGGCGCGCACCAGGAGCGCGCGCGCCGTCCCCTCCGGCGACAATCGTCCGCGCAGGGGTGGTGTCGAACACTTCCGCTCCGGAACACACTGGCCCGACCAGCACAAAGGCCGAAAATCGTCCTGGGCGCGGCGACCGGGCAGCCAGGCGGTCTCCCACTCGGCTGACATGAGTTTTTCGAAACCTTTACCCTCGGTCAAGCTAGACGACTGTCCCAATTTGTACCGGCGACCGAAACAGGAGTGCATTGTGGAAGACCCGAACGCGTCGATATCGCGGTACCTGCGCGAACGCCGCGAATCGTCGGGCCTGACCAGGGCGGCGCTCGGCGAGGCGGCGGGCATCTCGCCCGCTCTCATCCAGAAGATCGAACAGGGTACCCGCACACCGACATTGGAGGCGCTCACCGCGCTGTTCGACGCACTCGACGTGCCCGAGGTGTTTCGCGACCACCTGGTCTCGCTGTCGGTGGCACATCGCTACGACTCGCCACCGTCGCTGGTCCGCCCGGCCGACCAGGTGCTGATCGACGGGATCACCCACCCGGCCAGCCTGCAACTGCATCCGGTCTACGAGGTCCTGGCCACCAATGCCGCGTGGCGGCTCGTCTTTCCCGGCCTGGAAACGGGCGCGTCGATGCTCGAGTGGATGCTCCTCGATCCGCGCGCCAGGACGGCCATGGTCGACTGGGAGCAGCAAGTACACATGTGCGTCTACGGGTTTCGCGTGATGGGGCCGGGACTGGCGGCGCGGGCACGGATCGCCGAGATCGTCGACACGTGCGCGCAGGCTCCCGAATGGGAGAAGTTCTGGACCACCGAGCCCCCGGTCGCGCTCGGACCCGACGGCCCGGTGGTGCAGCTGCGCGATCCGCGCACCGGCGCGCCGATGTCGATGGCGGTGCACTCCCTCGGCGCGGCCCTGGTGCCGCGCCGGGACTGGTCGCTGGTGGTGTACTCGCCGATCGCGGTCTGACTCAGTCGGCCTTCTTCTTGCCCATCGGGATGCACATGGTCAGGGCGATCGCCGCGACCGCACCCGCCATCGCGATGAAGAACGCGGTGTGGAACGCCGACCGGGTCGGCACCATGTGCGGGCCCAGCTGCATGGTCATGTGAGCGAGCACGACACCCATCACCGCCGCCGAGGTCGAGGTGCCGATGGAACGCATCAGCGAGTTGAGGCCGTTGGCGGCGCCGGTCTCGTTCAGCGGCACCGCACCCATGATCAGCGCGGGCATGGCCGCGTAGGCCAGGCCGACGCCGCCCGCGACGATGACCGCCGACAGCATGATCTGCCACACGGCGTCCATCATCACGACCGCGCACAGGTAGCCGATACCGATCACGGCCGAGCCGAGTGCCAGCGTGAACTTCGGGCCCTTCTTCGCCGACAGCCGCGCCGAGACCGGTGAGAGCAGCATCATCACCAGACCGGTCGGCGCCATCGCCAGGCCCGCGACCACCATCGACAGACCGAAACCGTAGCCGGTCTGCTCGGGAGCCATCAGCAGCTGCGGGAACGTCAGTGACATGCCGTAGAGCGAGAAGCCGACCGCGATCGAGGCCATATTGGTGAACAGCACCCGTGGGCGGGCCGATACCCGCAGGTCGACGAGCGGCGCGGTGCGGCGCAGTTCATAGGCGCCCCAGCCCAGGAAACTCACCAGCGACAGACCGAACAGCGCGAGGATCGAGCCGCTGGCCCAGCCCCAGTCGGCGCCCTTGGTGATGCCGATCAGCAACGTGAGCAGGGCGATCGACAGCCCGATCGCGCCGCCGAAGTCGAAGCGTGAGGGCGTGCGTACCGGCGATTCCGGCACGAACACGAAAACCAGCACCGCGCACACCACACCGAGTCCGGCCGCGGTCCAGAACAGCATGTGCCAGTTCGCGTTCTGCGCGATCAGCGCCGAGAACGGCATGCCGACGGCACCGCCCACACCGAGGGTCGCACTCATCACGGCCATCGCGCCGCCGACCTTCTCGGGCGCGAGTTCGTCGCGCATGATGCTGATCCCCAGCGGGATCGCGCCCACCGCGATGCCCTGCAGGGACCGGCCGATCACCTCGGGCAGCAGCGAGCTCGCGGTCGCGCAGACCACCGAGCCGACGATCATGAACCCGAGATTGGTGACGAGAATGCGGCGCTTACCGAACATGTCGCCGAGTCGCCCGGCGATCGGCGTCGACACCGCGCCGGCCAGCAGGGTGGCGGTGACCACCCAGGAGGCATTGGACGCCGACGTGTTCAGCAGGGTCGGCAGCGACGGAATGATCGGGATGACCAGCGTCTGCATGAGCGAGACGACGATGCCGACCGTGCTGAGCACCGCGATCAGCACGGCCGGGGCCGGACGTCGGGTTTCGGGGACGGCCGGTGCGGCCTCGGCGGTTACAGACACAAAATTGCACAGTACACAGCATGTGCATAGTACACAATTTGGTGCCGCGGTGACCCACACGACATAGTTGGCACATGTCCGATTCCGGCCCCGCCGACGACACCCCGTTCACCCGCCTGGTGTTCGAGCTGAACCTGATCTCGCGGCACTTCCCCACCACCACCCGCAGACGCCCCGGTTTCCTGCTGGACCGATCGGCGTTCCTCATCCTGACCCGGCTCGATCTCGGCGAACCGCTGAGCCTGCGCGAATTGTCGGAGGCCTTCCAGCTCGACATCTCCACCATCAACCGCCAGGTCGGCGCGATGCTGAAGCAGGAGCTGGTGCAACGGGTTCCCGATCCCGACGGCGGTGTCGCCCGCAAGATCAAGATGACGGCCGACGGCAAGGCCGCGCTCGAAGCCGACCGACGGCACCGCAGCAGCGATATCGGCAAGGTCGTCGCCGGCTGGGACGCCGACGATGTCACCGAGCTCAGCAGGCTGATGCGCAAGTTCAACCGGTCGGTCGAACAGCTGGAGGAAAACCCGTGGCCCAGACCGCCGCACAGCGACAGCTGAGCGCGCTAGGCTGCGCGGCGTGGTCACTCACCGGTCTACCCGCCCGAGCTGGCTTTCCTGGGACAACTACTTCGTCGGCGTCGGCGGCCTGGTCCTCGGCCTGTGCTTCGGCATCTGCGCCGCGCTGATCGCCGGGCCGGGACACAATCTCGCGGCGATCGTCCTCGTCGCGCTCGCCGTGCTCTGCGTCCTGCCCGCGCTGCTGCGCGCCCTCGGCGAACTCAGCGTGTGGGTGCGCCTGGCGATCCTGCTGATCGGCTTCGCGCTGCTGCTGCCCGCGATTCTGCTCAGCGGCGAGGTGCGCGACTGGGCAGCGGAGCGCTGGGAAAAAACCTGGAACTAGCTGTTGCGCAGCGGGACCGAGAGCAGCATGCGCAGGGTGTTGTGGATGAACTGCGTCGACTGCCAGGTGAGATAGGAAGCGACCGCCGGATCGACCGCACCCGACCCGGACGCCGAACCCGAGGCCAAGTCCGCGGAACCGCTGGCCGAACCGGATGCCGAGCCCGAACCCGGAAGCGCCGCGGCGGTTCCCGCCGAACCGAGCAGCCCGATCAGCACCGCCGCTCCCACCACTGCGACTCGAACGGCATACGGCTTGGACGTTTCACGACCGGACAACATCAGATGGATCCCACTCTGTCGAAAAGCATTGCGAATGCCCAGTATTCACACCAGAACTCACCGCCAAACCTAATTCGCCGGGATTGCCCCGATGTCAGGTTCGCGCGGTGAGTTCGTCGGTATGCCCGACCCCGGATTTATGGTGCGCCACAGTAGGTAGGAGCGCCAGACCACGATTATCGGGGCATCACGGACAGACCGGTCGGATCGGCCACGTCATCGTGGATCCGGCCTGCCTCCGAGCTTCGGGTGCTATCGCCTCGACCACCGGCGGGTGGGAGCAGCGATCTCCTCACGCTCCCGCGCCGCCGCGGCCAATTCCGAACCGCGTTCGCGGGCCGTATCGACCAGATACGTGCCGCGTTCGCGCGCGGCTTCGGCCAGCTCGGGGCCCTTCTCCTTGGCGACGTCGGCAATCTGGGCACCGCGAGTGCGCGCGGCCTCGGCCACCTCGGGACCGCGGTCCTTGGCCACCTCGACCAGGTGAGCGCCACGGCTGCGCACCGCCTCGGCCACCTCGGGACCACGATCCTTGGCCACCTCGACCAGATGGGCACTGCGGCTGCGCACCGCGTCGGCCAGCTGCGGCCCACGTTCGCGGGCGATCTCGGCCAGCGCGGTGCCCCGCTCGTTCGCGACCTCCGCCAGATGCGCGCCCTGCTCGTGGGCGACATCGGCGAGATGCGCGCCACGAACCTTGGCCGCCGCGGCGATGGCAGCGCCTTCGGCCGCGATGCGGGGCTCCTCACGCGAGAACGCGCGCCGGGCCCGCCAGCCCAGCGACGGCTTGCCCTCGGTGTCGGCCGCCGCGATCATCAGCCCGCCGAGCAACCCGAGGTCCTTCAAGAACCCCACCCGCTTGACCGCCCTGCGGTCCGGGTCGTTCTCGGCCCAGAAGTCCTGCTCGGTGACGGTTCCCGGCACCACGGTCGCGGCGAGCACAAGAGCCGCGGGCCGCGGCGCGCGGCCGCTGGCCAGCAACAACCCACCCACCACCTGCACCGCGGAGTTCACGCGCACGAATTGACTCGGATCGTCGGGCACCCGTGCCGCCAGTGCGTCGGGCAGGCCGGTCCTGCCCTTCTCGGCCAGCGCGTTGGCGGCGGCGGCGCGGGGCTTCTGATTCATCAACCCGTTCACTCCGGCGGCCACGAATGTGGTCCCCAGCAGTGCGCGAGCAATGCGTCGAACAGGCTTGATCGGCATCGTCGATCCCTTCGTGTCTACGACTGGGAAAACGGCTCCCTACATTCGACTACCCGGGTCTTCTCATCACAAACGGTGGACGGAACCGGGCATGCCCTGTTCAGTGACTAGCGTCGACCGGGTGCCCGACAACACCGTCCAAGCCGCCTACACCGCCATCCACACCCTCTACATCGATCTCTTCGGCTCCCCTTCCGACCTCGCCCCCGACGACGCGGCCTTCGCCCTCACCCACCTGACCCCTGGCCCCGTCCTCGATCTCGGCTGCGGCCCCGGAAACTTCACGAAATTGCTCACCGACGCGGGTGTCCCCGCCACCGGCATAGACCTGGTCCCCGAATTCATCGCCTACGCGCGGACGGCCTACCCGGACATCCCGTTCGAGCTCGGCTCGATCCGCGCCCTCGACGCCCCCACCGCGTCCGTCCCGGGCATCCTCGCCTGGTTCTCGCTCATCCACATGACCCCCGCGGAACTCCCCACCGTGCTGGCGGAATTCCACCGGGTGCTCACCCCGGACGGCCGCCTGGTGATCGGCTTCTTCGAGTCCACCGACACCGTCGAACCCTTCCCCCACAAAGTCACCACCGCCTACCGCTACCCCACCGACCAGCTCTCCGAAATCCTGCGCGAAGCCGGATTCACCGAGGTCGATCGCCTCCACCACCCCGCAGTGGGGGACGTCCGGCCCCACTCCGCGCTGGCGGTCGTCAAGTCGTGAACCCTGTCACTTGTTCACGGCGTCCGCGATCTGCTGGGCAGCCTCATCAGGGGTGAGAAGCGTGGTGTCCACGACCTCGGCCTCGCTGTGCAGCCACGTACGGGCAGCCTCCGCGTAGGGCTCGAGATACGCGAGACGGAATGCCGAAGGGCCGAGGGCGGTATCGCCCTCGATGCGCCCGCGCAGGGTCTGCTGGTCCGCGTGGAGGACGAAGTGCCGGACCGGGATCGCGTGCCGCGCGAGCCCGGTGCTGATCTCGCGCCAGTACTGCTCGACCAGCACGGTCATCGGCATCACCAGCGTGCCGCCGGTGTAGTCGAGAATGTGCCGGGCGGTCTCGACCACCAGGGGTCGCCACGGTGGCCAATGCTGGAAGTTGTTCGTCGCGGGCAGCCCCGGTGTGACGTCCATGAGCGTCTCACCGACCTTCTCGGCATCGAACACCCGCGAATCCGGAATCAGCTGTTGCACGAGCCCACTGGTCGTCGTCTTGCCCGCGCCATGGGTCCCGTTGAGCCAAACGATCACAGAATCGGACCGTAGCAGCTATTTCGCCGACGGCACCGGCCGATCCGTCCAGCGGTGGCCGGCCGGCTCAGGCCGCGAGGGCCAGCTGGGCGCGTGTCGGCCGACCGGCGCGGTCCGCGCGGGCGACCAGGCGGGCGATGGCCTGGGCGACCTGGGCGGGCTGTTCGAGGATGACCGAGTGACCCGCGCCGTCGATCTGAACGAAGTCGGCGTAGTCGACGGCGGCGGCCATGGCGACCGAATGCGACGGCGGCGTCATCAGGTCGGCGGAACCGCACAGGATCATGGTGGGGATGGTCGAGAGGGTGGCCAGGGCGGCAGTGCGGTCGAAGGTCTTGAAGGCGCTCAGGAAGGTGGCCATGGTCACGATCGACGTCGCGTTGTGCATCGCCTCGGCCAGTGCCAGCACGCGCCGGCTGACCTTGCGATCACCGAACTCGGCGGCGCGCACGACCGGAGCGAAGACCTTGCAGGCCAGCACTTTCGCGTGCTGCATCAGCCGCGGTGCGCGCCGCACCGCGGCCTGGAAGACAGGAACGATCGGGTTGTGCAGCAGTCGGCCGAAGCCCGCGTCGGCGAGCCCGCTCGCGGCGGTGGCGACGAGCCCGGCACCGACGATGCGCGTCCCGACCTCGTGCCGGTACTGGTCGACGTAGGTCAGCACGGTCATGCCACCCATCGAATGCCCGACCAGCACGACCGGGCCGGTCGGCGCGACAACGTCGAGCACGTCGTGCAGATCATGACCGAGCTGTTCGATGTTGTAGGTCTTCCTCGACGCGGTCGCGGAGTCGCCGTGCCCGCGATGGTCGTAGCAGACGACCTTGGCACCGGAGTGCTCGCGCAGCAGCGCGTCCCGCACATCCGTCCACGACTCGGTCCGCAGGCAATGCCCGTGAATGAGAACAACCGTCATGTCCGCGTTCCGCGCCCCGTATTCCCGAACCGCGAGCTCCACCCCGTCACCGGTCGACACCGAGACACGACGCTCCGCCGAGTGGGCGATTGTGCTGATGATCGACATCGGAGCCTCCGGTTTCGCGTGTGGTGACAGGTTCAACTCTCCACCGAAACGGGATTCACCAGCAGGTCCCCGAGTGCTTGGACCGCTCCTCCGAGGGTGCGCAGAACACCACCTAGGTGTCGCTCGTTCGAGCTCGCCCGGCGGAGGGTGTGCTGAGCGGGTCAGCCGATGGGGACCTGGCTGCGGACGCGTGGACCGGTGTGGGCGGGCAGGTGCTGATAACCGTGCAGGGTGAACAGCGGCCGACGGGTGGGCGGATGGGTCAATCGCAGATCCGGATATGTCTCGAACAGCGCGCGCAGGGCATGCGCCGCTTCCATCCGGGCCAGACCGGCGCCGAGGCATACATGACTACCGCTGCTGAAGGACAGATGATTCTTGGCGTTGCCCCTGGTCACGTCGAACCGGGCCGGGTCGGTGAACACGGCGGGGTCGCGGTTCGCGCCGGCCAGCGACAGCACCACCGTCGACCCTTCGCGCAACCGCACACCACCGATCTCCAGCGCTGTCCTGGTGGTGCGAGCGGTGGACTGCACCGGCGGATCGATCCGGAGGATCTCCTCCACCGCGTTGGGCCAGAGATCCGGCTCGGCACGCAACCGGTCCAGCTGCTCGGGGTGCTGGAGCAACCAGACGATGCCCTTGCCGATCAGGTTGACCGTGGTCTCGAAACCCGCGGCCATCAGCAGGGTCGCCGACGCGCACAGTTCGTAGGTGGACAGATCCCCCGAGGTGACCAGGCTGCTGAGGATGTCGTCGCCGGGCTCGGCGCGGAGCCGCTCGAGGTGCTCGACGAGATACCGGTGCAGTCGCTCCGAGGATTCCATCGCCCGCTGGTGCGTCTGCCAAGAGATTCCGAGGTCGAGCAACGGACTGATCTCGTCGCCCCAGTGCAGGAACATCTCGCGGTCGGCGTCCGGGAAGCCGAGCATCTCGGAGATGATGGCGATGGGCACCTGCGCCGCGTACCGCGTCACCAGGTCGGTGGGCCCGTCGTCGGGGAGTGCCGCCAGCAGTTCGGCGGTGACCGTCTCGATCCGGTCGCGCAGCCGGGCGATGGCACGCGGGGTGAACGCCGCGGAGACCGGTTTACGCATCCGGTTGTGCTCGGGCTCGTCGACCACCAGCATCGACGGCGGATCCATCAGATTCGGCGGGAGGGGCCGACGCTCCAGCGCGCGCATCACCGGCCCCGGAATCCCGAACACAGTCGGTATACCGACACCGAAACGGTTGTCGCGCAATATTTCCCGGACCATATCGTGATCGAAGGTGATCCATACCGGAAGGGCACGGATCAACCCACCCTCCCCGCGCATCTCCTCGATCAGCGCGTACGGATTCTCGATACCCTCCGCACCGCCGATCAAGCGAGCGAACGGATTGCCACGCCGGATCAGAATCTTCTTGAACAGCAGTACCAGCCCGTGATTGTTGACCCACCGATACATGTAATGCGGTTTCATCCAGCCCTCCGTCGTTCGAACCGGCGCATCCTGTGGTTGCAACGAATAGCACACGGCTATAACTAACATCACAGGGCGCGCGGGACCGCAGGAAGGGGATCTCGAGAGCATGGGGAGGCAGATCGTGCGCCTGAGGCTTCGCCGATCGCCCCAGGCGCAAGGGATTACACGTTGAAGCGGAAGTCGCAGACGTCGCCGTCTTGCATGACGTATTCCTTGCCCTCCATGCGGACCTTGCCCGCGGCCTTGGCGGCGGCCATCGATCCCGCTTCGACCAGGTCGTCGAAGGCGACGAGTTCGACCTTGATGAAGCCGCGTTCGAAGTCGGTGTGGATGACGCCGGCGGCCTTGGGGGCGGTGTCGCCCTGGTGGATGGTCCAGGCTCGGGATTCCTTGGGGCCTGCGGTGAGGTAGGTCTGCAGACCGAGGGTGTGGAAACCGGCGCGGGCGAGGGCGTGCAGGCCGGGTTCGGTCTGGCCGATGGATTCCAGGAGTTCGAGGGCGGATTCGTCGTCGAGTTCGAGGAGTTCGGCTTCGACCTTGGCGTCGAGGAAGACAGCGTCGGCGGGGGCGACGGAGGCCTTCAGCTCGGCGACCTTGGCCTCGTCGGTGAGGACGGACTCGTCGGCGTTGAAGACGTAGAGGAACGGCTTGATGGTGAGCAGGGAGAGCTCACGCAGCAGGTCGGCGTCGATCTTCTTGCCCGCGGCGAACAGCGTGGTGCCCTCGTTGAGGAAACCCTCGGCGACCTTGGCGGCGTCGAGCAGGGGCTTGCGGTCCTTCTTGACCCTGGCTTCCTTCTCGAGGCGCGGGATGGCCTTCTCCAGGGTTTGCAGGTCGGCGAGGATGAGCTCGGTTTCGATGACCTCGATGTCGGCGGCGGCGTCGACCCGGCCGTCGACGTGGATCACGTCGTCGTCGGCGAACACGCGCACGACCTGGCAGATCGCGTCGGCCTCACGGATATTGGCGAGGAACTTGTTGCCCAGGCCGGCACCTTCGGAGGCGCCCTTCACGATGCCGGCGATGTCGACGAACGACACCACGGCGGGGACGATCTTCTCGGAACCGAAGATCTCGGCGAGCTTGTTCAGGCGCGGGTCGGGCAGCGGGACCACGCCGACGTTGGGCTCGATGGTCGCGAACGGGTAGTTCGCGGCCAGCACGTCGTTCTTGGTCAGCGCGTTGAACAGCGTCGACTTTCCGACATTGGGCAGGCCGACGATTCCGAGGGTGAGGCTCACTGGGTTTATCTTGCCGCACCTGCGGCGCGGCGGGTTCGCGGCCCCCTTGTGGCCCGCTGGTCGGGTAGCTGACCAGCGAGCCGGACCGCGAACGGCCTCCCGACGGATCGGTCAGGGAACGAGGACGACCTTGCCCAGGTTGGCGCGCTGCTCGATGACCGCGTGGGCGGCAGCGGCGTCGTCGAGGGCGAACTCGGCGTGCACGACCGGATGCAGCAGGCCGGAGGCGTAGTACTGCCACACCTCCTGGCGCAGGTCCTCGTAGCGAGCCGGGTCGCGCTGGGCGAGACGGCCGATCCGGAAACCGGTGAGGGATTTGCCGCCCGCGAGGAGGTCTTCGGTGTCGATGAGACCGCCGCCGGTGCCGTAGGTAACCGCGCGACCGCCTTCGGCGAGACCGGCCAGGGTGCCGCCGAGGCCGGTGCCACCGACACCGTCGAGGGCGTAATCGGCCTGCTTGCCGCAGTGCAGCTGGTCGTAGGTGAATACCTCGTCGGCGCCGAGTTCACGGACGAAGTCGACCTTCGACTCGTCGGAGACCGCGCCGACCACCCAGCTCGCGCCACGCACGCGGGCCAGCTGCACCGCGAGGTGGCCGACACCGCCCGCGGCGGCGGTGACCAGCGCGGTTTCTCCTTCGCGCGGTACGGCGGTGTCCAGTGCGCCGAGAGCGACGAGACCGCTGCGCATCAGGGCGACGGCGTCGACGGCGGACGCGCCGTCCGGGATAGCCGAGACCTGGTCGATCGCGAGGACGACGTACTCGGCGTACGCGTCAGCGGTGCACAGGCCGACCACGCGGTATCCGGCGCTGTAGCCGTCGACGCCGTCACCGACCGCGACGACCTCACCGGCCACCTCGGCGCGGACCTGCTCCGCGTCGCCACTGATCCGCCGAATCGCCGACAGGGTGACCCCGATCGCCTCGACCCGCACCAGCAGCTCACCGGCACCGGGCACCGGCACCTCGGCCGCGACGACTTCGAGCGCCTCCGAACCACTGCCGCGCTCGTATTGAACCCGCCGCATGACACCTCCTACGTAAATTGAGCGAAGGCGCAAGATTAACCGGCTGACCTCGCGTTTCCACAGACCATGAGCCCGTGAGTGCGAAATCTCACCGCCTCCGCCGCGCTGCGGAGAGCACCTTCACGGTCCGGTTACCCCGCGGCGATGCTCGAGACGCGTGGGCAATCCCACACGCCCGGCGTAGCGTTGCCGTATGGAGGCGACCACGGAGGTGGTGACCGCGGCCCCCGCGCCGGTGCTGGCAGCGTTCATCGACCGGTACGTGGGCTATCGACTCGCGGGTTTCGAGCCGGGCTTGCATCGCGGCCTCCCCTCACGGCACATGACGTTCATCGTCGCCATCGGCCCGACCATCGACGTCGTCGAGCAGACCGACCCGCACCAGGCCCCCGGCAGCTACCGCTGTGTCTTGAGCGGCCTGCAGGCGAGCCCGGCGATGATCGCGCACACCGGCTTTCAGGAAGGTGTCGCGATCGAGCTGACCCCGCTGGGTTGCCGGGTGCTGTTCGGCATGCCCGCGAGCGAACTGTGGGACATGTCGATCGAATGCTCCCAAGCACAAAGAACTCTGGGCGATCAACTCGCCGATGCCGTGCAGTCGCAACAGGATTGGCCGAGCCGGTTCGCCGCGTGCGATCGTGCCTTGACCGCCGCGGCACGCACCGACACGCTGGCCGGACCCGAATTGACGTGGGCCTGGCACGCTCTCGTGAAAACCGGCGGCACCTGCTCTATCACCCCGCTCGCCGATCGGATCGGCTGGACCCGCCAGCACCTGACCCGCAAGTTCACCGCCGAATTCGGCGCGAGCCCCAAGCTGGCCGCGCGGATCATCCGATTCGAGCGAGCCAAGCGCATGCTGGCAGGCACCCCCTCCTATGTCTCCATCGCCCAGATCGCGACTACCTGTGGCTACTACGACCAGGCGCACCTGAACCGCGACTTCGCCGAGCTGGCGGGCGTGGCCCCCACCGCCTGGCTCGCCGAGGAGATTCCATCCGTCCAAGACCCGAACGGCCCATAAGCGCGAGGCTGAACACATGGACACCACAGCTGACAACCGGACCACCATCTGGCCCTGCCTCGCCTTCGACGACGCCCGCGCCATGATCGAGTTCCTCACCACCGCCTTCGGTTTCGAAGCGACCGCGGTCTACGCCAGGGAAAACGACGACGCGGTCGTCGAACACGGTGAACTGCGTTGGCCGGGCGGCGGCGGCATCATGTTCGGCTCCACCGGCCGCGACAACACCCCGTTCGGCACCCGGCCACCGGGCGTCGCCAATCTCTACCTGGTCACCGACGACCCCGACGCGCTCTACGGCAGGGCGAAGGCCGCGGGCGCGACGATCATCCGCGACCTGCGCGACGAGGACTACGGCTCCCGCGGCTTCAGCGCCGCCGACCCGGAAGGCAACCTCTGGAGCTTCGGAACGTACCGAGGCGAATGACCTGCTGAACAAAATTTCATTCTGCGCACGATCGTGTGCGAACCTCTCCGTCGCAGTTCGGCGATCGGCTACGTTGTCGATTGCTTCACCCGAGGCTCTGCGCGTTATACAGGAGAGTTGAGTCAATGGCGACCATCGAACATCTGCGGACCGACCCGGACTTGCCTCCGGTCGGTGTCGTCGATCGCACGCCGATCACGCCCGCCAAGAAGGCCGTGTTCGCGGGGATCGCCGTTCTCGGCGCCATCGCGTGGGCGATCATCGCGTTCGTGCGCGGCGAGTCCGTGAACGCGGTGTGGATCGTGATCGCGGCGGTCTGTACCTACATCATCGCCTACCGCTTCTACGCGCGGTTCATCGAGTGGAAGATCACCAAGCCGCGCGACGACGTGGCCACGCCCGCCGAAATCTATGACAACGGCAAGGATTTCATGCCGATGGACCGGCGGGTGCTCTACGGGCACCACTTCGCCGCCATCGCGGGCGCCGGTCCGCTGGTCGGTCCGGTGCTGGCCGCGCAGATGGGTTATCTGCCCGGCACCATCTGGATCATCGTCGGTGTGGTCTTCGCCGGTGCGGTGCAGGACTACCTGGTGCTGTGGGCCTCCACCCGTCGGCGCGGCCGCAGCCTCGGTCAGATGGCGCGCGACGAGCTCGGCCTCGTCGGTGGCGTCGCGGCGATCGTGGCGATTCTGGTGATCATGACGATCCTGCTCGCGGTGCTCGCGCTGGTCGTGGTGAACGCGCTCGGCGAGAGCCCGTGGGGCGTGTTCTCCATCGCGATGACCGTCCCGATCGCGCTGTTCATGGGCGTGTACCTGCGGTATCTGCGGCCGGGTGCGGTCGGCGAGGTGTCGGCCATCGGCATCGTGTTGCTGCTGGCCGCGATCATCGGCGGCGGCTGGGTCTCCGAAACCGAGTGGGGCGCGGACTGGTTCACCCTCTCGCGCACCACCATCGCGTGGTGCCTGATCGCCTACGGCTTCATCGCCTCGGTCTTGCCGGTGTGGCTGCTGCTCGCGCCGCGTGACTACCTGTCGACGTTCATGAAGGTCGGCACGATCGTGCTGCTCGCGGTCGGCATCCTGATCACGATGCCGGTGCTGAAGGCGCCCGCCGTCTCCGAATTCGCCCACACCGGTGCGGGTCCCGCGTTCGCGGGCAGCCTGTTCCCGTTCCTGTTCATCACCATCGCGTGCGGTGCGCTCTCGGGTTTCCACGCGCTGGTCTCCTCGGGCACGACGCCGAAACTGCTGGCCAAGGAATCCAACGCCAGGATGATCGGCTACGGCGGCATGCTGATGGAGTCGTTCGTCGCGGTGATGGCGATCATCACCGCCTCGATCATCGACCAGCACCTGTACTTCGGCATGAACGCCTCGGCCGGACTCACCGGTGGCACGGCCGAAGGCGCTGCCAAGTTCACGAATTCGCTCGGGCTGTCGGGTCCGCCCGCGACGCCGGAACTGTTCAGCGACGCGGCCGCCGATGTGGGCGAGAAGTCGATCGTCTCGCGCACCGGTGGCGCCCCGACCCTGGCGGTCGGCATCTCCGAGGTCTTCTCCCAATTCCTCGGCGGCTCGACGATGAAGGCGTTCTGGTACCACTTCGCGATCATGTTCGAGGCGTTGTTCATCCTCACCACCATCGACGCCGGCACCCGCGTCGCGCGGTTCCTGGTGTCGGACGCGCTCGGCAACTTCGGCGGCGGATTCAAGAAGTTCCGTGATCCGTCGTGGCGGATCGGCGCCTGGCTGTGCTCGCTGATCGTGGTCGCGGGCTGGGGCGGGGTGCTGCTGATGGGCGTCAACGACCCGTTCGGTGGCATCAACGCGCTGTATCCGCTGTTCGGCATCGCCAACCAGCTGCTCGCCGCGATCGCGCTCACCGTGGTGCTCACGATCATCGTCAAGCGTGGGCAGTGGAAGTGGGCGTGGATTCCCGGTGTGCCGCTGGCCTGGGATCTGCTGGTCACGATGACCGCGTCCTGGCAGAAGATCTTCTCCGACGATCCCAAGCTCGGTTACTGGAAGCAGCACAGCCTGTGTCAGGCGGCCAAGGACGCGGGCAAGGCCTGCCTGACGGCCAAGACGCCCGAGCAGGTCGACATCGCGATCCGCAACACCTTCATCCAGGGCACGTTGTCGATCGTGTTCGCGGTGCTGGTGCTGATCGTCACCGTCGTCGGTGTGCTGGTGTGCGCGAAGGCGATTCGCACAGGCACGGTGACCAGCACCGAGTCCGAGGAACAGCCGTCGAAGATCTTCGCCCCGAGCGGTTTCGTCGCCACCTCCGCCGAGAAGGACGTGCAGAAGGAGTGGGACGTGCTGATCGCCGAGGGCAAGGTGAGCGCGCCCGGATCGGCGCACGTCTCTTGAGTGTGACCAGGGATGCGGACGGCCGGTTCAGTGGATCGGCCGTCCGCGCCCCTGCCGTCACCGCTGCCATCGGACCTCGCGAGATCGTCCGGCGAGTCTGGGCGGCGATGCGCGGTGTCGCGCGCTGGTACAGCGCGATCAACGGCGGCCAGGACTACCAGCGCTATGTCGACCACATGCGTCGCACGCACCCGGGTGCCCCGGTGCCGTCCGTGCGCGACTACTGGCGCGAACGCTATGCCGAAGCCGACCGGAATCCCACCAATCGCTGCTGCTGATCGCGGTTCGAGGCACGCGGGATCGGTGGCCGATTTCCGCTAGCACCTTGTCCCGGCGGGTGCCATTGTGGAACTCGTGACCATCACTGCTTTGGACTTCGAGGGCTGCTACCGGGCGGTCTCCACCCGCGACTCCCGCTTCGACGGGCAGTTCTTCACCGCGGTACGCACGACCGGCATCTATTGCAGGCCCTCGTGCCCGGCGATCACACCCAAGCGGGCCAATGTGTCGTTTCTGCCCACCGCGGCGGCGGCGCAGCAAGCCGGTTATCGCGCCTGCCGCCGGTGCCTGCCCGATGCCGCGCCGGGGTCACCCCTGTGGAATGTGCGAGCCGACCTGGCCGCGCGCGCCATGCGGCTGATCGGCGACGGGGTGATCGAGCGTGGCGGGGTACCCGGGCTGGCCGCCACCCTCGGCTATTCGCAGCGCCAGCTCACCCGGGTGCTCACCACCGAACTCGGGGCCGGGCCGCTCGCGCTGGCCAGGGCGCATCGTGCGCACACCGCGCGGCTGCTGATCCAGACCACCGAGATGCCGATGTCGGACATCGCGTTCGCGGCGGGGTTCGCCAGCATTCGGCAGTTCAACGACACCGTGCGCGAGGTCTTCGCGGTGAGCCCGACGACGATGCGGACCGAATTACGCCGGTCGCCGCGCGCCGATGTGGTCGCGCCCGGCACCCCCGGATTGCTGACCTTGCGGCTGCCGTACCGCGAGCCGCTCGATACCGGGTGGCTGACCTGGTTCCTCTCGGCGCACGCGGTGGCCGGGACGGAACAGTGGGAGGACGGGGTCTACACGCGCAGCCTGCGTACTCCGCACGGGCACGCGACTGTTCGGCTGTCTTTTCAGCCCGGTCATGTGCGGGCGGAGTTGGCATTGCGGGATATGCGTGATCTCGCTCCGACTGTCGCCCGGGTACGGCGTCTGCTCGATCTGGACGCGGATCCGCTGGGGATCGACGCGGCACTCGGCATCGACGCAACGGCCGGAGCCGACTTCACGCCGGGGATTCGAGTGCCCGGGTGCCTTGATGGATCAGAGTTGTTGCTGTGCACGATGATCGGGCAACAGATCTCGGTGCGGGCAGCGGGGACGCATGTCGCGCGGCTGGTGGACGCACTCGGCGAGCCGATCGAAGGACCGGTGCCCCGACTGTTCCCGACGGCCGAGGCGGTCGCCGAACACGGTGCCGAGGTGCTGACCGGGCCCGCGCGCAGGGTGGCCGCGATCGTGTCCGCGGCGCGGGCGCTCGCCGACGGCGAACTGGTCCTGCACTCCGGCCGTACCGCCGATGATCTGCGGCGCGACCTGCTCGCACTCGATGGGGTCGGGCCGTGGACCGCCGACTACGTCACCATGCGATCGCTGGCCGATCCCGACATCCTGCTCGACACCGACCTCGTCGTGCGCCAAGGAGCCGCGCGAGCCGGGATCGACCTCGGCGACACCACCCGCTGGGCGCCGTGGCGCTCCTATCTGTCGATGCACTTGTGGAAGATCGCGCTCGAACATCGTGGCGCGCTTGTCCGTGAACCCTCTCCTCAGGAAGCGAAAACCCATGACTGACACTGCTCTTCGTCTCGCCGATGTCGCGACCGTCAGCACGCCGATCGGCCCGTTCACCACCATCGTCGATGCCGACGGTGCCGTGCTGGCCTCGGGCTGGACCGGCGACCCGACCACGCTGACCGGCCTGATCCACACGACACTGCGCCCGGCCGAACTGCGGCAACGGGATTCGCTCGGCGCGGTGACCAAGGCCGTCACCGATTATCACGCGGGTGATCTCACCGCCATCGACGCGATCGCGGTGCGTCAACAGTCCGGTGAGTTCCTCGTCCATGCCTGGGAAGTCCTGCGCAAGGTACCGGCCGGTGAACCGGTCACCTACACGGAGTTCGCCGGACTCTCCGGGCGTCCGGCCGCCACGCGGGCCGCGGCCAACGCCTGCGCGCGCAACTCCGCCGCGCTGTTCGTGCCGTGCCATCGTGTGCTGCGGATCGGCGGAGCGCTCGGCGGATTCCGGTGGGGGCTGCAAGCCAAGGCCTGGTTGCTCGCGCACGAAAGCTGAGCATCGGCACACGATCAGGCCAGTGATCGCCGATTGGCTCTTTTTTCCAGGTCCAGTAGGCCGGATTCTGTTACCTATGCTCACTCGTCGATTGGTCGCGCTGTACGTCGGTTTGTGGTTGTACGGCACCTCGATGGCAGTGATGATCCGAGCAGGACTCGGGCTCGACCCGTGGGACGTGTTCCACCAAGGGGTCGCCGCGCATGTGCCGTTGAGTTTCGGTGTAGTGACCGCGCTGACCGGGATCGCTGTGCTGCTCGCGTGGATTCCGCTGCGGCAGCGGCCGGGGCTGGGGACCGTCAGCAACGTGGTGGTGATCGCGATCGCGGTCGACGCCGGATTGTGGATGATCCCCGCCGTGGACGGCGTGTGGCTGCGGGTGCTGGCCATGGTCGCCGCGGTGGTGGTGAACGCGGCGGCGACAGTGCTCTACATCGGTGCGGGGATGGGTCCCGGTCCGCGCGATGGACTGATGACTGGACTGGTCGCGCGGACCGGCTGGCCGGTGTGGTCGGTTCGCACCGGGATCGAGGTCTCGGTGCTGACCACCGGGTGGTTCCTCGGCGGCAGCGTGGGAATCGGCACGCTGGTCTATGCCTTCGGAATCGGCCCGCTGGTCCAGCTGATGATCCCGTTCGTCGACGGCAAGCTTCCCGGATTCACGCCGCTCGCCCGTCAGGAAGCGGCACCATCGGTGGAGCGTCCGCAGGCTCCCGCCGCGCCGTGCTGACAGCGGACGCGGTGACGGCATCGCCGGGCGGACTAGGCGACGGTGGCTTCAAGTCGCGATCCTGCCCGGCCGCGCACCACGTGGAGGCGACTGGGGATGCGCTGGCGCATTTCGTCTACGTGGCTGACGACGCCGACCACGCGGCCGTTCGCCCGCAGTTCGTCGAGGACACCCATGACGGCGTCGAGGGTGTCGGCGTCGAGGCTGCCGAAGCCTTCGTCGATGAACAGGGTGTCCAGGACCAGTCCGCCGGTTTCGGCGGCGACCACATCGGCCAGACCGAGCGCCAATGCCAGTGAGGCCATGAAGGTTTCGCCGCCGGAGAGCGTTTTCGCCGAACGGATCGCGCCGGTGTAGTCGTCGCGGACATCGAGCCCGAGGCCGCCGCGCCTGCCCCGTGGGCCCGCCTTGTCCGAGTGGACGAATTCGTAACGGCCACCCGACATCCGCCGCAGACGCAGTGATCCAGCGACCGCGACCTCTTCGAGCCGCGCCGCGAGAACATAGGAGCGCAACGACATTCGCCGGTTGTTCTCGCCCCGGCCCGCGACCACTTCCGCCAGGGCCGCCAGCTCGTCGAAGACACGCTGCTCGGGCGCGATCCGCTCGACCTCACCCCACAGCTGCGCCCCCAGCTGCTCGAGCTGGGCGACCCGCTCGGTGGCCGCCGACCGGTCCGCCACCGCCGCGGTGAGCGCACTCTGCGCTTCGGTGAAACGCTGCTCGAGCGCGTTCAGGTCGCCCGGCGTCTGCTCGGCGACCGCCTGGATCCCAGGCTCGGCGAGCACCGTCTCGGCATGGGCGCGGGCCCGGTCCGCGGCGGTGAGTTCGGCTTCGATCGCGGCCTGCTGCTGCGCCGTCCGCGCGACGGCAGTGACGACCTGGGCGTAGGCAGTCAGCAGGGCGATGTCGTCGCGCGGCGGTGCTGGTTCGACCACCGGGACATCATGGACCGGCTCGTCGTCGACTGGCTCCTCGTCGAGGGGCTCGTCATCGAAAAGATCGAACAGGCTGGGCATTTCGGGCTCGCTACGGATCGCCCGAGCTCGGCCTCCACTCGCCTCTTCGCGGCCCGTACTCGCCGACTCCTCGGTGCCGCGCTCGCCTGCAGCGGCCGGCTGGGCCTCAACACCCGAATCCACGTTCGAATCCGCACCAACACCGGTCTCGGCAACGACGCCCGTCTCGGTGACGACAACCGCCTCCGAGGCAACGCCCGGTTCGGGAATGACGCCCGTCTCGGCGTCGGCATCGGCATCGTCGACCGCAGTTCGGCCGGCGGTACGGCTCGTCGATTCGTGTGCCTCTCGCTGCGCACTCTCCTCGTATCCCTCCGGGACGAGACCTGCTGTGCGGGCGAGGTTTTCCACGCGGGTGGCGATGGTGCGGACAGCGTCGCGGGCGGTGGCTTCCTCGGTACGGGCGGTGCGGAGGGTGGTGGCGGCGCTGATGAGGGATTCGAGGCGGGTGGTGCGGGCGTCGACGGTGGTGTCGGCGCCCGCGGCGGCACGCAGGCGGGTGGTGAGTTCTTCGAGGCGCGTGCGGGTGGCCGCGATGTTGGCCGTGCTGGTGCCGAGGCGGGCGTCCAAGTCGCGGGACTGCTCGTGCAGGGCGGCTTCCTCGGTGCGCAGGGCCTCGAGGCGACCGGTCAGAGCGGGGGCGCGTTCGGCGGCTTCGGCCGTGTCGTCGAAGCGGTGGGTGGCGGTGCGGACCGCGTCGGCGAGGGCGACAGGGTCGGCGTCGCCACCACGCACGGTCAGCGCCTCGATCTCGCGTTCGATGGCGCTGATGCGTTCGGCGAGGCGATCCCGCGCGGCCTCCGCGACCTGTTCGGCCGCCTGCGCGGCGTCCTCGGCGTCCTTGGACACCGCGCCGTCGGTGGGCTGCGCGGGCTCCGGGTGATCGGCGGACCCGCAGACCGTGCACGGCGCGCCCTCGGTGAGCGCGCCCGCGAGTTCGGCGGCCATGCCGGCCAGGCGGCGGGTGCGCAGGTCGAGGACACGCTCCCTGGCGTCGAGGTGGGCGCGCCAGGCCGTGTCGTGTTCACCGCGCGCTGCGTCCAAAACCGGTCGGCGACGGGCGATCTCGACAGCGGCGGCCGCCGAGTCCTGCCACTTGGCCAGCTCGTTGCGAATTCCGGGCAGCGCGGCGGCCGCGTCGGTGGCCTCGCGGAGCTGTTCCTGAGCAGAACCGATCAGTGCCGGCAGTTCGACCCGCCGCTGCGCCAACTCCGCCGCACGCCGCGTGAGCTGGGCGGATTCGCTCTCGTGAGCGGCGAGATCGTCGGTGAGCCTGCGTGCGATCACCGCATCCGCGCGCACCTCACCGAGCACACCGAGCAGCGCGTTCCACTGGCTGATCGCCGCATCGAGATCACCATGGACGTCCACGACGCCGCCATCGGTGTTCGGCTCGGCCGCCACGACGGTCAGCAGGCCCACACCCGCGATATCGGCCGCCGCCGGTGCATTCAGACGGTCGGCCAGATCAGCTGCGGCGCCGCGGGTGGCGGCTTCCGAGCGACGCAGGCCACGGACCCCGGAGCGAGCCTCGTCGATGGCCTGGACGACGGGTTCAGCCCGGCGAGCTCGGTCGAGTTCGCGTTCGAGTTCGGCGCGGCGAGGAGCGGAGGCGGTGTAGGCATCCAGTTCGGTGCGGGCCGCGGCCATCCGGGTGCGCAGCTCGGTGACGCGGCGTTGCTCTTCGGCTTCGGTGCGGGCCTCAGCCGATTCTTTCTGGCGCAGTTCGGCATTCGTGGTCGCCTCGGCGAGGGCGGTACGCGCGGTGGCCAGCAGTTCCTGAGACCACGTCACCGAATCCTTGATGCCGATCGATTCCGCGCCGCCGTAACCCGCCGCCATGCCGACCTTGGTGATCAGGCGGTCGATGCCCTGTTGGCGCGAGGTGAGATCGCTTTCGGCCGCGCGTCGCCGATCCGACAACCATTTCTCGGCAGTACCGAAACGTTGGGTGTCGAAGAGCTTCTCGAGCAGTTTCTCGCGGTCCTCGTTCTCCGCTCGCAGGAATTTGGCGAAGTCGCCCTGTGGGAGCAGCACCACCTGGAAGAACTGGTCGGCGCTCATGCCGAGCAGACGCAGCACCTCGTCGCCGATATCGGTGATGCGCGAGAGGTTCTCACCGCTGCCGTCGAGCCAGGTGAGCGTCGCCTGGGGTTGCAGCAGCCGGGTTCCGGTGCCGTTCTTCTTCGGGCGCTCGAATTCGGGCGAGCGGGTCAGGCGCAGCAGGCGGCCGCCGAGCGTGGCCTCGAGCACGACACTCGGCGGTGTCTGCGGATCGGCGTGGTCGGAGTGCAGACGCTTGCTCTCGCCGCGCGCCCCCGGCACCTTGCCGTACAGGGCGAAGGCGATGGCGTCGAGGATGGTCGTCTTGCCCGCACCCGTATGTCCGTGGAGCAGGAACAGCCCGTCGGCGCCGAGTGCGTCGAAATCGACGACGGTGGTCTCGGCGAACGGTCCGAACGCGGTGATTTCGAGCCGGTGCAGCCTCACGCGACGACCCCGGCGACGAGCGCCGCCGCGAACCCGGCGTGGGGGCTCACGCAGTCAGCTCCGATGCCACGGACTCCTGGGCGGATTCGCCTCGGCCCGAATCGGTTTCGCGAACCGCCGCGGCCAGCGCCCGCTCCACCCATGCCATCTCCCCCTTGCTCGGTGTGCCACGCACGTCGGTCAGGAAGCTCGCCGCGACCTCCGTGTCGCGACGACCGTGCACCCGCTCGCGGTAGTGCAACTCCGGATTGCCTTCCGGTCGTGCCCATTCCACGTGCACCGCGTGCGGGAACCGCTCGCGCAGCTTACGCATCGGATCCACCGGACGGGTGGTGTCGGTGATCGTGGCGGACACGTAATGCTCTTCGGCCGCAGCGTATTCGGCGCCGGTGAGCAGGGAATCGATGGTGCCGGTGAGCCTGCTGAGCCCGCGCACCAGCGGCAGCTCGTGGCGGTGCACCGCCGCCAGACCCTTCGCGTCGAGGTCGACGATCCAGACCGCCTTGCGATGGGAGCTCTCACCGAACGAATACGGCAGCGGGGATCCGCTGTAGCGCACCGATTCCGAGAGCGTCTGCGGCGAATGCAGGTGCCCGAGCGCCACATAGTCGATGCCGTCGAAGGCCGACATCGACACCGTCTCCACGCCACCCACCGAAATGGACCGTTCCGAACCCGTCGCCTCGCCGCCGATCACGAACGCGTGCGCCAGCACCACCGTGCGGGTGCCGGACCTGGCGGCGATGTCGTCACGAATCCGGCTCATCGCGGCATCGAGGATCTCCGCGTGCGAGTGCGCCTGGGGCACACCGAGTTCGGTCCGGGTGATCTCCGGTTCCAGATACGGGATGCCGTAGAAGGCCACGTCGCCGTCGTCATCGGACAGCACGATCGGGCGGTGCGCGTCGGCGACCCGCGTGCACAGGTGCAAGCCACCGGCCGCGGCGAAGCTCGCGCCCGCACCGAGTCTGGCGGGCGAGTCGTGATTGCCCGAGGTGGCGACGATCGTCGCGCCCGCCGCCCGGATCGCCTCGAATCCACGATTGCAGACCCCTATGGCATCGGCGTTGGGGATGGAGCGGTCGTAGATGTCGCCGGGCACCACCACCACATCGATCGATTCGGCCGCGACCAGCTCCGCGACGGCCGACAGCACCCGTGCCTGATCGGCCAGCAGGTCGACACCGTGAAAGGTGCGCCCGATGTGCCAGTCGGAGGTGTGCAGGATCCGCATGTCGCGAACCGTAGGGCACACCCCCGACAGAATTCAATCGACGCACCACACGCGTGTAATTCATCGGCGTGGCGCGCGCAGCGGCGCACACCGCCGGGATGTCCCGAGCGATCCGCCGCCGCCATGCCCGGTTTGCCCGGGAATTGCGAACTTGTCGGTGGCCTCGGGCAGTATCGCCTCCCATGACCGCTTCGATGCTCGTCGCGCTCGTCTTCGTCTTCGCCGCAGGCTTCGGTCTCGGCTGGCTGGGGCATTCCGCCCGGGGTGGCCAACGCGCCGCCGCCGCGGAGGCCCGGCTCGCCGCGGCGGGCGACAATCAACGGTTGCTGCAGCAGTCGCTGCACTCGGCCAACGAGGATGCGGCGCGCAGGCATTCGGCCGCGATCGGCGCGATGGTCGATCCGCTGCGCGACGCGGTCGGCGCGTTGGAACAGCAGATCCGGCAGGTCGAACACCATCGGATCGACGCGTACTCGGGATTGCGCGAGCAGGTCGCGGGCATGCAACGCACCTCGCATCGGCTCTCCGATCAGACCGGCCAGCTGGTCGCCGCGCTGCGGGCGCCGCAGGTGCGCGGTCGGTGGGGTGAGATCCAGCTGGAACGCGTGGTCGAACTGGCCGGCATGACCCGGCACTGCGACTTCGATACCCAGGTATCCCGGCCCGGCGGCGACGATCGGGGCGTGGTCCGGCCAGACATGGTGGTGCGGCTGGCCGGCGGCAGGCACATCGTCGTCGACGCGAAGGTGCCGTTCTCGGCGTATCTC